>JBJHBL010000028.1:0-67886 GCA_050485465.1 Limnoraphis sp.
ATCTTTATTTTTGTAAAAATTAGCGATTGCTCTTGATTTTATCAGGTAGCGATCGCTATTTATTTACTATTTTTCACCCGACTTTGAAACAGCCCTGCTTTGGCAAGGGGGATAATATGCTCGACTTCAAAAGCCAGATTAAAAATAACCTCTGGCGCACAACAATATTCACACTGATGCCTAGCCCTGGCAGCAACTAATAGATAATTCGGGTTCATCAAGTTTAAAGTTGATTAAAACTAAATATTCTCTTGAGATGAGGATTGCTGATGTTTAATTGTCTCTAAGAGCTTCTTTGCTCGTTTGTTGGCGGCTGCTAACTCGGCTTCTGCTAGGGCTTCTAATTCGTTCTGTTCTTCATTAGATAAATGTTGTTGACTGTGTTGACCTTCGTGAAACTTATTCATCAATTGTTGTAATTTCTGGTGCTGTGGCTGAGGAAAAAAGCGATCCGGTAAAAATCTCTGAACGATGATTAGCGTATTTGTTTCGAGTGCTGAGAGTTGTTGTTCTAACTCATCCAAGGCTTGACCTGGAGAACGACCGAGAGCTTGTTTTTCTCCACAAATCGCTCGATAAGTTATTGGCTGATTCGGTTCTGATTCTTGAATAATTTCAATTGTGTTCATCATTGAAAATAATAAAGGATCGATTGACAAAGGACGTGAATTTCAAACTTTGTTACTGATTTTAAATATATTGGTATGCTCTAGCTTTGATTAATCTCATCAAATGTTCCAATTGCAAAAACTGATTGAATTCGGATTTTTCTTCTGTTGATAAGCCTGTCGTTTTCTCTCGTTCGATCTCTTGGTGCGCATTCCTTGGCGGATTGAGAATCCGCAGGGTCGCACCGCTAAATCTGTGACCCTTTCTTTAACCTGTTCGGAAGCTTGAAAAGAGACAATTTGCTGGGGTGTTGATCCCGATGCGATAAAATCTATCAGTTCTTCAGAGGCTTGAGGAATTGTGATCGGCTGACTCATCGTTAAATCTGATGATATTAATAGCTTAATGATATAACACTTGATCGTGACCCTTAAACCATAACGAATTGTTGAGGCGATAGGTCTGACGACAGGCACTTGCGATCGCACAAGGGTTGACCCTTTTCAGCCGAGATCAGATACTTAAGTTATACCATCATTGGTATTAAACGGTTAACACTGACAAATAATGTGTTAATGTACAACGACAATCCAAAACAAAACCCCGACTTTGGTGGCCGGGGAGAGAAAACGAGCTTCACATCTACCAACACCATAATATCCAGAACTACCCGCTTTTGAAAATTGTTGATTATACTGATTTTTTAAAGATATTTGATCTCACATCTCCGTGAAAATACGGAGGAATTTTCAAGAGGTAATTCTAAAACCAAAGCTGGGCATGAGTTTCAGAGGTTTTGAGGGGATGAGACAATCGCGAAAATGCGATCGCAACCCATCACCCCAGATCACACCTAGAAAGGGTCAATCTGGGTGAAAACGCCGTCAGAAGCTGAATACTAGATGTCTAACAGCCAAACCGCGAGAGCAAAATAAATGAGTACACCCAAAATATCAGCCGCCGTTGTAATAAAAGGTGCTGACATTAAAGCCGGGTCTAATTTTAACACTCGAAAGAGAAACGGTAAACCTGAACCCACAATCGAAGAAATAATTGTAATTAAAAATAAACTAATCCCCACCACTAAAGCAATTTGAAAATTTTGTTGTAGAATATAAGCCCAAACAATCGCCACAATCCCCAACATTAAACCGAGTAAAATTCCAGCTAAAGCTTCACGAAAAATTACTTGTAAATTGGTCATTCCTCGCATTTCATCGGTGCTAAACCCCCGAATAACAACAGTCGAAGACTGAGCGCCGACATTACCCCCCGTGTCATTCAGTAGGGGAATAAATGCAGCTAAACCGACGACTTGTTCTAAAACATCTTCTTGAGACGTAATAATGCGACTGGTAAACGTATTCGTTAAAAGTAAGATAAATAACCAGAACACCCGTTTTTTAGTCACCGTCAATAAATTAACTTTAAAATAATTATCCCCTTCCGACTGTACCCCACTTAATTTATAAATATCTTCAGTGCTTTCTTCCTGTACAATATCCAACGCATCATCAACGGTAATAATTCCCACCAGTCGCCCTTCGCGATCAACGACAGGCACGGCAATTAAATCATAACGTTGAATCACGCGAACCACTTCTTCTTGATCAGTCGTGGTTTGAACACAAACCGCATCACGGTTCATAATATCACTTAGGGTTTGTTCGAGGGAAGCCGTGACCAACTCTCGTAAAGATAAAATTCCGACTAAACGCTGTTGTGAATTAATCACATATAAATAATAAATGGTTTCAGAAATATGCGCTAAAGATCGAATTTGTTCAAAACTTTCACCCACTGTATAATTTTCCTCCAGACTGATATATTCTGGAGTCATAATTCGCCCGGCGGTATCCGGTTGATAGCCTAATAAAAGGGCAGTTGCTTCCCGTTCTTCGGGATTCATTTCCGAGTTGAGACGTTGCAACACTTGAGGGGGCAACTCATCAAACAGTTGGGCGCGGTCATCGGGAGACATTTTATTAACAATCTCTCTAATTTCCTGATTGCGAAACTGTTCACATAACGTTTTTTGAATCTGGGGGTCAAATTGTTCGTAAACTTCCAGTGCTTTTTCTGTTCCCAATAACCGAAAAACAACAACTTGCATATTTTCCGGCAAACCCTCAATCGCTTCTGCAATATCAGCCGGTTGTATAGGGGATAAAAAACTTTTAACTGCGACTAAATTATCCTGTTCAATTAAGTTCCGAAGTTGAGTTTGTATTAGCTCCCGAATTTCTTGACGGGAAGTAGTAGATTGGTAAGATAAACGACTGTAGTCTATGCTTTTCATAATTCTATTTCAGTTTCTAAGTCAAGGTGGGATTAATTCGATAGGTAATTCATAACAAATGGTAGAGACGTAACATTTTACGTCCCTACTGAGCAACTAAAATCTAGGGTTTCAAAATCTAGGGTTCCTCCTCTAAAAATCATCGGTTTTTCTCCTGGTGCGCTTGCAGTTTTTTCAGTATTCATCTGCTAAAATCAGCACTTTTTTCTGATAGCAACTCCTAAATTTGTAGAATCATTCGTGCCACGTTAAAATAAATCAACACGCCGAGAACATCCACAACTGTTGTAATAAAAGGTGCTGACATTAAGGCGGGATCAAGCTTAAACGAACGAAACAGGAAAGGCAAAGCAGAACCCGTAACAGAAGCCAGAATTGCAATAACAAATAAACTGATACCCACGGTCACAGAAACTTCTAAATTTCCACTGACAATAAAGAGGTAAGCCCAAACAATAGACAGTAAACCGAGAGACATTCCCAGCATTGCCCCAGCCCCAGCTTCACGCACAATCACGCGCAGGGGACCGATTTTCCAGATTTCATCGGTACTCATCCCCCGAATGACGACGGTTGAAGATTGCGCCCCAACATTTCCCCCCGTCCCGATTAACAAGGGAATAAAAGCAGCTAAAGCAACAACTTCTTGCAAAACATCTTCTTGGGCGGTAATAATGCTACCGGTTAAACTATTCGTTAGCAGTAATACAAATAACCAAACGACTCGGCGACGAGCAACCGTAAACAAATTCACCTGAAAATAGTTATCACCCTCAGATTGAATCCCTCCTAAAGCATAAATATCTTCAGTCGTTTCCTGTTCCAAAATATCAAGAACATCATCAACCGTGATAATTCCCACCAGTCGCTGTTCACTATCAACAACGGGAATCGCTAGAAAGTCATAGCGCTGAATAATGCGGGCGACTTCTTCTTGATCGGTATCCGTTTGAACACAGACAAAATCACGATTGAGAATTTCACCAATGCTTTGATTGAATTGGGCAATCACTAAATCTCGCAAGGAGAGAATACCCGTTAGTTTTCGATCCGAATCAGTCACATAGAGTGAATAAATCGTTTCGGTGACATTGGCTAAACTGCGAATCCGCTCTAAACTTTGAGCAACGGTATAATGCTCTTTTAAAGCGATGTATTCTGGGGTCATAATCCGTCCGGCGGTTCCGGCTTCATATCCCAGTAACAACGCTGTGGTTTGGCGTTCAGTGGGGCTAAGTTGCGAGACTAACCGACGCACCACCGATGCCGGGAGTTCATCAAACAGTCGGGCGCGATCATCGGGGGACATTTTATCCACGATATCGATCACTTCCTGACGTTTGAATTCTTCACAAAGAGACTGCTGAACGCTAGAGTCAAGCTGTTCGTAAACGTCGATCGCTTCTTCTTTTGATAACAAACGAAAGGCGATCACCTGCATGGTTTCCGGTAAACCTTCAATCGCCTCGGCAATATCGGCCGGTTGAACGGGAACTAAAATCGTTTTAGCCGCTTGCAAGTCTCCCCGTTCTAATAAAACTTGCAATTGCGATCGCACCAACTCCCGTAATTCCTTACGCGACAGTGTTGGCAGAATTGAGACGTTCTCCTCAATCAATGGTAGCTCTCCTCAAACGAGTTCTGCATCTAGTTTAGGGCAAAAAGATCAAACTCTTGTTTTAATCACTCTGACTCAACCTAAACGACCTTCAATGACCGGGATTGTTCGTTCACAGATTGCTCTTTTTAGTACAGGAAGCGCTCCAATCCTAAAAGAGGCCCAAACTCCCCAAGCTTTACAGATGCCGCAAGTCCTGGGGTACTTAGAGCTTTTTTCAAGATGTTTGCCTCGTTAATATCTCTATCGTCGCGCTTTGCAGCAGGAACAAATAGGAGTTCTTGATCAACCAAGATGTCTTCTAGTCTGTTTTTGACTCAATATTTTTCAGGGTTAAAATCTTAAAATGTAAGATGAAAAACAATAAGCACAGGTTGAATTTTAAGAAAACAATCAAAAAATCTGAAAAATTTGTTAATATTTGTAACAAAGTTAAGAGAGATGAACAAAAAATGAGTGATAAACGAGTGCTAATCTGGTATCGTAACGATTTACGAGTCCATGATCATGAACCCCTACATTTAGCCATAAAAGCCCAAGCAGAGATTTTCCCGGTTTACTGCTTTGATCCTCGACAATTTGCTCAAACATCTTTTGGTTTCCCCAAAACCGGAAAGTTTCGCGCTCAATTTTTACTCGAAAGTGTAACAGATTTACGTCACTCGCTGCAAAAATTAGGGAGTAATTTAATTATCCGTTCTGATTTTCCAGAAACCGTAATTCCTGAACTGGTCAAACAATTCAAAATTGATGCAGTTTACTATTATCGAGAAGCAACTTCAGAAGAATTAACGGTTGAAACTGCATTAGAAACCGCGTTAAAACCTTTAGGAGTAGCGTTAAAATCCTATTGGGGGGCGACACTTTATGATTTAGATGATTTACCCTTTGCGGTGAATAGAATACCCGAAGTTTTTACTCAATTTCGGAAACAAGTTGAAAAAAATGGCACAATTTATGCTTCATTTCCTACACCTAAACGTTTACCGAGTTTGCCAAAGGTTGAGATTGGAGAACTGCCAACTCTGCAAGATATAAGTTTAGAAAACCCTCAATTTGATGAACGAGCAGTTTTAAAATTTAAAGGGGGAGAAACAGCCGGAATTACCCGGTTAAAAGATTATATTTGGGAAAAAGATTGTTTGAAAGAGTACAAAGAAACCCGGAATGGAATGTTAGGAGCGAATTATTCTTCTAAAATTTCTCCCTGGTTAGCAATGGGGTGTTTATCACCCAGATTTATTTATAATCAGGTGCAAGATTATGAAGAAAAACGGGTTAAAAACGACTCGACTTATTGGTTGGTCTTTGAGTTACTCTGGCGGGATTATTTTCGGTTGATTTGTCTCAAACATGGGAATAAAATTTTCCGTCTTTCAGGTTTACAAGGGGTTCATATTGCGTGGAAAAAAGACTGGGATAGGTTTGAATGTTGGCGTACAGGAATGACGGGTTTTCCCCTCGTAGATGCCAATATGCGGGAACTGGCGGCGACAGGTTTTATGTCGAACCGAGGACGACAAAATGTGGCAAGTTTTCTGACGAAAAATTTAGGAATTAACTGGAAAATGGGTGCGGAATGGTTCGAGTCGTTGTTAATTGATTATGATGTTTGTAGTAATTGGGGAAATTGGAACTATACTGCTGGGGTGGGAAATGATGCGCGAGGATTTCGCTATTTTAATATTCCTAAACAATCAAAAGATTATGACAAAAATGGAGATTATGTCAAACATTGGCTACCTGAATTAGCAGATTTACCTGCATCAAAAGTTCACGAACCCTGGATGTTACTTCCAGTTGAACAAAAACGGTTTAATATTCAATTAGGAGTAGATTATCCTCATCCTGTTGTGGATTTAACAAAGTCGGTTCAAAATAATCAAAGAATCTATGAGGCGGCTTTAAATCAAGCAAAACGTCCTCTACGATAACGTTAAATTCTATAGCAGTACAAAATTCGGTTAGGACATTTCTAAATCCTAGAATCCTTTTGAATGATCGTTAAAACTTTTAACCGACTGCGTTTATTTCCCTATCATACAGCTTTTTACCATGAGGGAATTCCCAAGTTCTGCTTTTTAAAGGCATTATCATCAAACTGCGAATAGGAAACTAATCTTCTCTGACAAAATCCAGTAGCAATTAATATGGGAATCTTTCAACCCCTCTATTTTTAGCAACAGGCTAAAATGATTAAACGCCGATGGGTAAAACCAACCCTTCTCGCGCCATAATAGCCTTCGGAAAAACCGCTTGGACTTCCTGTTCAATCTGATCCAAAAAGTCATCCGTGTGAGTTGGATCATGGTGAAAAATCACCACTCGTTTCACATTGGCAGCTTTCGCCATTTTTACTGCTTCTTGCCAGGTTGAATGTCCCCAACCGATTTTCGGAGATTTCGGGCTATGATATTCTTCATCAGTGTACATGGCATCGTAAATCAGAACATCCGCATCTTTCGAGAGGTTCAAAACATTTTCATCAATACCATCGGGTAAATGTTCTGTATCCGAACAATAAACCACACTGCGTCCATTCCAGGTAATCCGATATCCCATCGCTGTATTCGGATGGTTCAGTTGTCCGGTTTCGATTTTAATATCATCAAGCATCATCGAATTTCCGGCTTTAAGTTCATAAAATCTCAAATCTGCGCGTAATCCTTTCAGAGGAACCGGAGCATTAGGATGTAAAATACGTTCGATAAAATGCTGTTTCATCGATTCCCCTTCTGGGGGAATAGCGCCATAAATATGAAAACAGTTCCCCGGAAGAAAAGCTGGGGTAAATAGAGGAAAGCCCTGAATATGATCCCAGTGGTAATGGGTAAAAAACATATAAGCTTCTACAGGCATCTCCTCGATCATGGCATCACCCAATAATCTTAAACCCGTACCGCCATCAAAAATTAATCGTTTTCCGGCCACTCGCATTTCTAAACAAGAGGTATTTCCTCCATAGCGAATGGTACTTTTTCCGGGAGTTGGGATACTCCCACGCACTCCCCAAAATTGAACCACGAAATCATCCGGATTAAAAGAGGAGTAGTTAGGTTGCGGGCTATCGAGAGAAGTGACCATAGCAAGTGATGGGCTGGTTTCCATGTTGTTAATCTTCAGGCTTTAAGGTTCCACATTGACCCTGATGACGTAACAGATGATCACATAATACAAGTGCAACCATTGCTTCAACCATCGGGACTGCTCTTGGCAAAACGCAGGGATCATGTCTTCCCTTTGCTGCTAGTAATGTTTCTTCTCCCTCACGGGTAACGGTGCGCTGCTGTTTGCGAATCGTCGCCGTTGGCTTAAAAGCCACCCGTAAGATAATATTTTCTCCGTTTGAGATGCCCCCTTGAATGCCACCAGATCGGTTACTGACGGTGCGAATTGTTCCCTGTTCGTCTGTATAATATTCGTCGTTATGTTCACTTCCTGTTAAAAGGGTACCTGCAAAACCAGAACCGATTTCAAATCCCTTACTGGCGGGTAAGGACATCACCCCTTTAGCGAGATCTGCTTCTAGTTTATCAAATACAGGAGAACCTAGTCCTTTTGGCAAATTTCTCGCCACACACTCGACCACACCCCCAATAGAGTCGCCCTGATCGCGCACTTGTTCAATCAGTTCTATCATTTTTTGGGCGCATTCGGCATCAGGACAGCGAACAATATTACTTTCGACTTGTTCGAGTGTAACGGTATCAAGATTAATGATTCCTTCTAAGTCCTTAATCCGTTTAACAAAACCGATGATTTCCACACCCGCAACTTGTTGTAAAATCTTTTTGGCGATCGCACCTGCGGCGACTCGTCCAATGGTTTCACGGGCTGAAGATCGACCCCCCCCTTGCCAGTTGCGAATCCCATATTTAGCATCATAGGTAGCATCCGCATGAGAAGGACGATAGGCGGTTTCCATTTGATGATAATCTTGAGGGCGAGTATCTTTATTTCGCACTAAGATCGTGATGGGAGTTCCCAGGGTTTGACCCTCAAATACACCACTGAGAATCTCGCAGGTGTCGGTTTCTTTGCGCGGTGTGGTAATTTTGCTTTGTCCAGGACGTCGGCGATCTAATTCGGCTTGAATTTCGGATGCGTCAATCTTCAATCTGGGTGGACATCCATCAATCACCACACCGACTCCGCCTCCGTGAGACTCACCAAAAGTGGTGATCCGAAATAAATGCCCAAAACTATTCCCCATGATTAATCGATAATCGTTTACATAACAAACTGTTCCCCGCATTAGATTTTAGCAAATCTTGGTTTTTAGGGAATAGGGGAATTTTAGGGGCAAGTGTGAGGTAATCCGGGTTTGAAGTCAGCCTACCTGTGATCATGCCCCAACCGACGTTCAAGTTGCTAAACTGATTAACAACGGTCTAGTCTTCGTGATCTTCAAACGGATCGCTCAATTCCTTAGAAGGAGGGCCAAAAGCCGTGTAAACTGCGTAGGCGGTAATGACAACGACTAGAGTTGCGATCGAAATGTTAAGAGCTATTGCAGGTTCCATAAGGTTAATCTAATTTGACACTCATCCTTATATAATATTACGAAACATTAAAATTTGTTGTCGATTTCAATAAGCAGGTCACTTATGGCACAACGCACTTGGTTAGGAGATATCTTACGTCCTTTAAACTCTGAATACGGTAAAGTCGCCCCCGGTTGGGGTACAACTCCCCTGATGGCGGTTTTCATGGTGTTGTTTTTTGTTTTTCTGTTAATCATTTTACAGATTTACAACTCCTCACTGCTGCTAGAGAATGTGGATGTAGACTGGGCTAACTTAACTCGCTAAGAGTTTGTTAGGCGTAGGAACAGCGGGCCGGGTAGCCGAGTTACTGTATTCTGGGAAAACTCCCTCAAATTTCACGGTTAATATTCCCTCACCTATGCCTAACCCCCCCAAAAAAATTTTTAGGAAACAGCTAGGAGAATAAAATAATGAATATTTTTGGCATCGGTTTACCGGAAATGGCTGTCATCCTCGTTCTTGCTTTGTTAATTTTTGGCCCGAAAAAATTACCCGAAATTGGCAGCAGTCTGGGCAAAGCGATTCGGGGATTTAAAGAAGCTTCCCAAGAATTTGAAAACGAGTTCAAACGAGAAGCTAAACAATTAGAAGAAGCCACAAAAACGACTAAATCTCAACCAGAGAAAGCGATTACTACGGCTTCTAGTGATGAAACCGTTGATGCTTAAAAATTTCGTGTTGAGATGAATATTGAGAACAAAAATCGTCAGAAATTGAGGGAGAATAGTTCAACATTCTCCCTATTTTAATCAGAAATTATACAACAACTTTTAATTCATCAACCATGACGGAGGCTTCTTCACCCCCAAGCTTAATTATTCCTCAACTCATTGTCGGTTTAGGAAATCCTGAGTCAAAATATGACCGCACCCGACATAATATCGGTTTTGCTGCGGTTGATAGTTTATCAACAACTTGGCAAATCTCTCTATCTGAAAACCGCAAATTTCAAGGACAATTTGGGGAAGGAAACTGGAGACGAAGCGATAAAATTAGACTCCTAAAACCCCTCACCTACATGAACCGTTCAGGACAAGCCATTCAAGCCGTTGTGAATTGGTATAAACTACCTCCTGAGTCAGTATTAGTCATGTATGATGATATGGATTTACCCGTTGGGCGGTTACGGTTGCGACTGTCGGGTTCTGCGGGGGGTCATAACGGGATGAAATCAACTATTTCTCATCTAGGAACCCAAAACTTTCCCCGTTTAAGAATTGGAATTGGAAAACCTAAAGACCCCGCAGCCAGTCAAACGGGAGAAACCATCTCTCATGTTTTAGGAAAATTTTCCCCATCTGAAACTCAGATTATGGATAAAGTCCTTAAACTGGTGATAGAGGCAGTGGAATTAAGTCTTAAGCAAGGCGTTGAAAAAGCAATGAGCCTCTACAATAGTCGCAGTATTGACGAATAACATAGAGTGAGTTCTAAAGGTTTACCAGAAACAACTGCTTATGTCCAGGTGACTCGTCAATCCTGGCAACAGGGTATTTTAGAAGGAGAAGTCAGTGCAGGCGGCTTTGAATGGCGATTTCAGTGGCGATTTAGACGCAATAAAACCCTAATTATTCAACCCTCTCAAGGTCGTGCTTTAATTCACGAACCATTAGGTCGTTTTCTCGAAAACTGCGATTATAAACTTGAACCCGGAGGGGATTATTCATTTACTATTCGAGCCAAATTTTAGGGTAAAATACAAAAATGTACCACAAGATTTATTGGGATAAGTAACGTTCAATTAAAATTATGGCTACAATATCATCAATGGGGCGGGGAGGGGTTCGCATTCCTTGAGGAATTAAACGAGTTAATCCTTGAGGGGGATACATTTCCCAATAGCGATCGCGTGCTTCTAAGGTGCTATAACGTTCGTTAATTTGAATAATTTTGACCGTTTTCGGTAAGGCTTCTGAAAGTTTTTGTTTCCAGATTTTTGATGTAGTTTGATTTCCCATCACACATAAGTTAATGAGATATTGTTGACATAAAGATTTTAAGGTTTGGGTTACTTCTGTGGATGTAATAACTTGATGGTATTTTAATTGGTGATTCGTTTCCATCACTGCAATCCCACATTTATCTTTACCGGGGTCAAAACCGAGAATACATTCCTGTATCATTGCTTTTTTCCTGTCATTAAAGCCGAATTAAACTATTCTCTATTATTAAAAAATGAACGAGTTCTATCTATCCTAAAATTACCCTCTCTCTGATTGTTATCGGGTTGGCTTCTCTGGGTTTGAGATGGAGATTGAAATTGGATATTTTCTTGAGTAGTTGTTTTTTGGTCTTGAGAGCGGGTACTTAAAATAATCTGTCCATTATGACGAGCGAGTAAATCGATTCTTAATGGCCCAATTGTATAAGTATCTTCCGCCGCTACAGCTTGTAATTCGACGGGTTGATCGTGTTTTTGTAACTGTTCAAAGAAGTTTACTAAGGTTTCAACTCTTGCATCACCAATTTGAATTAACCCATCAACATCTAATATTCCAACAAAACGCGCACGAAACCGAGACGCATCTAATAACTGTTCGAGTTGTTGCTGAAGCTGACTATCACTCAGTGTTGAAGGTTGAATAGAGGTTCCGGCGATCACTTCTCCTGATGTGAACAGTAATCTATTGGGTTCGGCTTTTGTAAATACCGCCACCCGACTTTCTCCAGCTAAATAATTCGCAGCCGAAATAATTTGCACAACATAATCACGACCATCATTAATTCCATCAATCAGTTCTTCAATTTCGGCTTTTGTAATTTGAATGACTTGTTCTTTCTCGATACTTGAATTTCCCAGTTGTACAGAATTCATCGCGTTGCGATTGGCTTCTTGTAATAAACTATGAACAATTTCAGTCGATTGTTTTGGATCTTTGACCCGAATTAATCCACTCGCGAGAATTTCACCGCGTCTCAACACAACACTCCCTTCCCGGAGGAGTTGAAAATCTCGTTCTACAAGCTTAAACTGTTCTTTCAGAAAAGCTTGTTGTTCTTCAAGTTTGGCTTGTTCAACTTCCAATTCTTTGAGGAGTTTTTCACGTTGAGCAATGACTTGATCTCGTTCTTCGATCACTTGATCTTGTTGTCCGATGACTTGATCTTGTTCAGCAATGCGTTGCTCTTGTTGAGCCAGAGCGCGATCGCGTTCTTGAATTTGAGCTTGAACTTGTTCTCGTTGTTTAATTAGGGTTTGACGTTCGGCTTGCAGTCCTTGTATTTCTGACTCGAGTAATTGCTTTTGATCAACAACTTCTTGGAGTTGATTTTCAGTCTGGTTCAGTTCTAATTCAGTTTGTCTTTTGGCTTCATCAATATTACTCAACTGACTTTGAAGTTCATTGAGTTGGCTTTGAGTTTGTTGAAGTTGGTTTTGAGTTTGTTGGAGTCGAGTTTCGGTTTCTGTTGCTTGAGTATTGGCTTGATCTAGAGAGAAATTGATTTTATTTAGTTGAGTCCAAGCTTCATTGAGAGAAGCCCTGGCTTGTTCTAATTCTGCTTCGACTCTTTCTTTTTCATCGGATGTTTGTGTGAGATCTTTTCGAGATTGGTTCAGTCGTTCTTGAATTTCATCAAATCTAAATACCCCTCGACGTAGAGGTTTACTAGCCGCAAATAAAATGGTGAGTGTCAAACCTGAAAGTACCGTACCTGTGACCATCGTGACAATAACAGCAGTAGTCCGAGGGCGTAGCTTGAACAGACTCAGACGAGCTTTACCCACCTTTGTCCCCAAGCGATCGCTCACTGTCGCGATCACGCCCCCCAAGACCAAAATTGAAATTACGAGGATGATGCCTGCGGTCATGTTAATGATCCGTGATCAGTTATCCTTGACTACTCTCCCGAATAAATTCGTGGGGAATCCCTTCTGGGTATTTCAGAACTTCTGATGCTCAAAAAAATCAGACTCATAGGCTCAGTCAAATCGCCTCTAACACACCGAACAAGTCGGATCGTTTTTTGAACTTGAATGCTTTCTCAGCCGACCACACACAGCCAGTTCGATACGCTCAGTTCCCTGCCATTACTGCATATCGAAGTTGCGATCGCTAATCGCACTTTCGGATTGCCGGGGTTTCTCCGTACGAGGAAAACTTCAACACGTCGTTGGTACAGCTTTACTCGTCATTCATTTACCATTTTATGGCAACTCAAGTTGCCCGTGTCAATCTGCCCCTGAATACATTCAAGGCACTACTGATCTACCGAATTGATTTCCCTGTTTCATTCTGCTCCCCGATTTAAGTAAATTGCTGGCTCAGGGTCACAGGATTATGAACCGTTATTTTTTTCTTGTGAATTGAGATCATGTTCTTTTGTCTAAGGTCCCCAAGCAAACGAGTTACCGTGACTCGGGTTGAACCAATCGCTTCGGCGATCGCCTGATGAGACAGCTTCAGATCAATACGAATCCCCTCCTGACCTGGAACACCAAAATCCCGACACAGAATTAATAAAAAGCTCACAAGTCTTGATCCCATATCTCGGTGAGCCAACGTTTCAATCATCATCTCTGTTTGTAAAATCCGAGATGACAGTCCTCGCAGCATCACCATTGACAGTTCAGGATTGCTTTTCAGGGCTTTCTCGACCTGTTCTATCGGAACTGAAAGTAATTCTACGGGGGTAAAAGCGACGGCGTGATAAAACCGATCCGACTTGTGACCCGTAATCAAGGAGAGAACACCAAAGACGCTATTTTCTCGTAATAAGGCAACGGTAATTTCCTCTCCAGCTTCATAGACTCTGGACAGTTTAACCGCTCCCTTGATGAGAACGTAAACACGCTCTGCTGGGTCTCCTGGGAAAAAGATGGTTTTACCCCGTTCAAAGGTTTCTACAACGGGAGGATATGCCCCGCCTCCAATCTGGCGGAACATCGCTGCCAACGGTCTATCATACGTCACGTCCCGATCCCTTGCGCTAACCAATGCCCTACTGTGTTCTACTACTTAACTTTAGTGTGAGTGAATTTGATCTCTCAGTCAACCCGTATCTTGGTTTTCCTTTATAGGATAAGCTTAACAGAGAACTTTGGGTTACGAGCAGCTTGGCTCAAAAACCGACTCTGTAAGAGTCACTGTTCTTTGTGAGTCCAAATGTTCCCTATCGCCTCATACGCTAGCATATCTGCTGCATAATCGCCTTGATTGATAATAATCTTCTCAACTTCTAGACAACTTCCCAGCCAAAGGATGTCAAAATTCATTTTATGGGGGCGATGCGTAAAACCCCCGCGATTCATCCGGGGGATATAAGTAAGAGTGCTATTTTTCAATGGCAGTAGATATTGTGATCACTCTTATACTATGATGATCAGCATAGATTATGAGGCAGTAAGTCAAGCATTGATAGTCTTCGAGTTCAAGGCCAAAGGGAAAAATAGCCAGTATCAAGCAATTGACGAAGCAATACGCTCCTATAAGTTCATCCGCAATTCTTGTTTAAGATATTGGATGGACAACCAAAAATTGGGTAAGTATGACCTCAATAAATATTGCAAGACACTAGCTGAACAATACCCTTTTGCAGAGCAACTCAACTCTCAAGCGAGACAGTCTGCGGCTGAATGTACATGGAGTGCGATTAGTCGATTTTACCAGAACTGTAGAAAGAAAGTACCCGGAAAGAAAGGATTTCCTAAATTCAAGAAAAATGCCCGTTCTGTTGAATACAAATCTTCCGGATGGAAGCTATCAGAGAACCGAAAAGCGATTACTTTCACTGATAAAAATAACATTGGTAGACTGAAGCTAAAAGGAACCTACGACCTGAATTTTTATCAACTCAAAGATATTAAGCGGGTGAGATTAATTAGGAGAGCAGACGGGTACTATGTGCAGTTTGGCATTTCAGTGGATGTGCGAATTGAAACTGAACCAACGGGGAAAGCGATAGGTTTGGATGTTGGAATTAAATATTTCTTGGCTGACAGTTCAGGAAATGTCATAGAAAATCCTCAATTCTATCGAAAATCCGAAAAACAGCTAAACCGCGCCAATCGCCAGAAGTCCAAGAAGTACATTCAAGGAGCCAAGCCCCAGTCAAAAAACTATCACAAAGCTAGATGCCGATACGCTCGTAAACATTTAAAAGTAAGTAGACAACGTAAAGAGTATTGTAAGCGAGTTGCATACTGCGTAATCCACTCTAACGATGTGGTCGCCTATGAAAATTTGAATGTTTTAGGCCTGGTCAAAAATCGACATTTAGCTAAATCAATTTCAGATGTTGGCTGGTCAACTTTTCGTCATTGGTTAGAATATTTTGCTATAAAATATGGGAAGCTAACGATTCCGGTTGCTCCCCATAATACATCTCAAAACTGCTCTAACTGTGGCAAAAAAGTCGTTAAATCTCTGTCAACAAGGACTCATATCTGTCCTCACTGTAAATATACAGAAGACAGAGATGTTAATGCCGCTAAAAACATTCTGAAAAAGGCTCTCAGTACGGTCGGGCAGACGGGATCTTTAAAGCTTGGGGAGATTGAACCGCTTTTAGTGTAGGAGCGCTTCCTGTACTAGAAAGTTTGATCGGTGAACCAAGAATCCCCGTAATTTATTGCGGGGAGTGTCAAGATAGAGGATTGGAATTCAGCCCAAAGCACAAGATTGATCGCTTCTACAATAAACGACGATGTTAAACCTGGACGGAAAAAACGCACTGGTCACTGGAATTGCCAACAATCGCTCGATTGCTTGGGGTATTGCCCAACAACTGCACACAGCAGGCGCTAATTTAGGCATTACCTACCTTCCTGATGATAAAGGTCGATTTGAAAAAAAAGTGGGTGAACTGGTCGAACCCCTCAACCCCA
This sequence comes from Limnoraphis sp., assembly GCA_050485465.1. Classification (GTDB taxonomy): domain Bacteria; phylum Cyanobacteriota; class Cyanobacteriia; order Cyanobacteriales; family Microcoleaceae; genus Capilliphycus. The sequence continues at coordinate 15,900 of JBJHBL010000028.1, forward strand.
GTCTATTTCTCCCCTGTAATGTTCAAGATGACAGTCAAGTTGAGGCGGTCTTCAAAACCATTGGGGAAAAGTGGGGAAAACTTGACATTCTAATTCATTGTTTAGCTTTTGCTGACAAAGATGACTTATCGGGTGATTTTAGTAACGTCTCTCGTCAAGGTTTTACTCGGGCGTTGGATATTAGCGCTTACTCTCTGGTTCAACTGGCCGCAGGTGCTAAACCCCTAATGACGGAAGGTGGTAGTATTGTGACGCTGACTTATCTCGGCGGGGTGCGGGTGATCCCCAACTATAATGTGATGGGAATTGCTAAAGCTGCCCTCGAAATGAATGTTCGCTATTTAGCCGGGGAAATGGGGCCTTTGGGGATTCGGGTGAATGGGATTTCCGCAGGCCCAATTCGCACTCTCGCCTCCTCTGCGGTGGGTGGTATTTTAGATATGATTCATCATGTTGAGGAAATCGCCCCTCTGCGTCGCACGGTGACTCAGCAGGAAGTCGGAAATACGGCAGCCTTCCTCTGTAGTGATCTGGCCAGTGGCATTACTGGACAAATTTTATATGTGGATTCCGGTTACTGCATTATGGGAATGTAGCACAATAGGTTAAGGGTTGGGTATTGATGCAGTCAAATCGCCTGACCCTGCAATTGAATAATTTCGTATTGATAACATTATGCAAATTAGCGATCGCCCAACTGTTTCTCCTCACAACACCTCTGATTTGATCCCCAGTCCCCGGACGGCAACTGTTAAACGGACAACGAAGGAAACTGATGTTACTGTCACCGTCAATTTAGATGGGACTGGCACCTGTCAAGCCCATACTGGAATTCCTTTTCTTGATCATATGCTGCACCAAATCGCCTCTCATGGCTTAATTGATTTGGATGTTGCTGCCACTGGAGATGTTGAAATCGATGATCATCATACCAATGAGGATGTCGGTATTACTCTCGGACAAGCTTTCACTCAAGCTTTGGGCGATCGCAAAGGAATTAATCGCTTTGGTCATTTTGTCGCCCCTCTCGATGAAGCTTTAATTCAGGTGGCGTTAGATTTTTCTGGGCGTCCTCATCTCAGCTATGGCTTAAATCTTCCCACTCAACGGGTGGGGACTTATGACACCCAACTGGTGCGAGAATTTTTTGTCGCTTTCGCCAATAATAGTTTAATGACGCTGCATATTCGTCAGTTAGATGGGATCAACTCTCATCATATTATTGAAGCGACGTTTAAGGCTTTAGCGCGATCGCTGAGAATGGCGGTGGAAATTGATCCCCGTCGGGCGGGTACTATTCCCAGTTCCAAAGGGGTTCTTTAGAATTATCCTAATGGTGAACTGCTGTTTAAATTTTTCCAGAGGAACAGGGTTCACCGTTAGGGGTGTTGAAATCTAAAAAACAGGGATTTAGGATCAATACACCTGCGCTTCCAATTAAGAGTAACATCATCAGCACATAGCCATCCGCCTGAGATTGAACCTGATGAACAACGATAGGAAGTTGCTCTTGAGAAAATAAGGTATTATCGGATGTGTTTGTAGCATACTCGATTCCGTAAACCCCTTGATTTTTGGATTGACCTTCAGGGGTTCTGACTTCTCGGTTCCACACTTGTAAAGCATGGGTTGTTGGGTTTTGGCGGTTGCGGGCGAAGAAGTTTAAGCCGTTAATTCCGTAAATTTGGCTGGGGTTCTGACTCATGCCTTTGTTTCCCCAGCTAAAGGCTTCTAAATCTTCTTTTGTCCAGGTATAGTCGCCCCAACTGGCTTCAAAGGAGTCTAACTCGGACAGTTCTAACACTCCGTTACCATTTGTGTCTGTGCCTTCAAAGATGCCGGAGAGTTTATGCTCCCCAATTTGTTGTTCAAACTGAAAGCGGTTGGTTTGCGGCGGGGTAATATTGATTAATCCCAAGCTGATCGCAACACCTGCGGCGATCGCTAGCGATGAAGCTAAGTTGTGTTTGTTCGGGGTGGGGTTGTGAAACATCTTGGACTGGCGCTGGTGCATAACCATAGGATTTTTTCCTCAACTACCTGTTGGACTCATCTATACTTATGTCCGCCAACTCATCTCCTATGCAGTTGTCTTCACTCTGTAGGTTTTGCAGTTGATGCCAGTTTTGCGGGTGGAGTCGGCGTTTTTTAGGTCAAAACCTTTCTCAACTTTTGATTTTTGGGTTGTAAAAAATTATTCAGTTGAACGCTGAGATTCTGATTTGGAGGAATTTTCACGCTTCAAACGTTCTGTTCGTTCATCGAGCCAGTTTAACAGTCTATGGGACATTTTGAATTGACTGTTAAGAATTTGATCGGAGACTACAATCAGTCCCAGAAGGATAGACAGAGAAATAACGTCCATAAATTGATTGGCGATTTAACTAGACTGTACGGTTTTTTACAAAGAGGTTGATTGAAATGAAACTTATTAAATTATCTTCTCATAGAATAGACTGTACAGTTTGGTTTTGTCAAGACAGAAATCAGAGAATGAGCCGATGAACCGGTTTTTCTGAGTAAAATATCCCTGGCGATCGCAGCCATGTCAATCCAGAGTTAATATAGTATCCGCATCAATAATCAGCTACCCCATGAGCAAACTGATCGCCATTCCCTCCGTTTCCGTCACCTACGCCCAGGATGGCACCTCGAAGCGCACCAACGCCCTGGGGATGCGCCCCATGCAAGAGATCGCCTACCAGAAACGGGGGGAACAATATCTGCTGATTAAATCTCCCCCCGCCTCTGGGAAAAGTCGGGCGCTGATGTTTATCGCCCTGGATAAGCTAGAAAACCAAAACCTCAAACAAGCGATCGTCGTTGTCCCCGAAAAGGCGATTGGTGCCAGTTTCCATGATGAACCCCTGAGTCAGTTTGGCTTTTGGGCTGATTGGCGCGTGGAACCCCGGTGGAACCTCTGCAACGCACCCGGCACCGATGGCGGTAAAGTAGAAGCCCTAAAAACATTTATCGACAGCGATGCTAAAGTCCTCGTTTGTACTCATGCCACCTTCCGGTTTGCGGTGGATAAATTTGGCGTAGAAATGTTAGATAATCGCCTGATAGCCGTTGATGAATTTCACCACGTTTCCGCTAACCCCGACAACAAGCTGGGGGATCAGATCCGCCAACTGATGACTCGCGACAAAACCCACATCGTCGCCATGACAGGTTCTTATTTTCGGGGCGATGCGGAAGCGGTACTGCATCCCGAAGACGAAGCCAAATTTCACACCGTCACCTACACCTATTATGAACAACTCAACGGCTATGAACACCTAAAACAACTCGATATCGGCTATTATTTTTACTCCGGTAACTACACCGATGAAATCATGCAGGTACTCAACCCCAACGAGAAAACTATCCTGCATATTCCTAACGTTAATTCCCGCGAGAGTACCAAGGACAAAATCCGGGAAGTAGAACATATTATTGAGGCGCTGGGGGAATGGCAAGGCACTGATCCAAACACAGGATTTCAACAGGTCAAAACCGCCGAGGGTAAGATTCTGAAAATTGCCGATCTGGTAGATGATGACCCCAACAAGCGGGATAAAGTGGCAGGCACCTTGAAAGACCCCAAGCAAAAAAATAACCGTCATCATGTGGATATTATCATCGCTCTGGGGATGGCAAAAGAAGGCTTTGATTGGATTTGGTGTGAACACGCTTTAACCGTCGGCTACCGTTCCAGTTTGACAGAAATTGTCCAAATTATTGGGCGTGCCACCCGCGATGCACCGGGTAAAACCAGCGCTCGGTTTACTAATTTAATTGCGGAACCCGATGTCAGCGAGATGGCAGTGACAGAGGCGATTAATGATACGATTAAAGCGATCGCCGCCAGTCTGCTGATGGAACAAGTCCTCGCGCCCCGCTTCGAGTTCAAACCCAAGCGCCCGGACAATCAACCCACCCCCGGCTTTGACTACGGAGAAAGTGGCTACAATCCGAATGGTCAGAAAGTCTTAGTCGCCCAAATGGGAGAAATGTTTGTCAGTGACTATGGTCGTTCTGATTGTCGGTTGCGGGTCATTTATGATCATGGCACTGAGAGCGATTTACTCCTGCGATCGCTTCAGCGAGCCTTAAACAAGGATAAAACCAGCCGTCGCATCACTAAGCTAGATTTAGGGCCTTTATTTTCCGGTCAGCCTGAACCAGAAGTTAAATCAGATGATGATGATTTAATCACGGGTTATATTTATGTATTGCGGAGCCTATCTGACCATCCTTTTATTGCTAAAAATCGGTCGATTATTCATAAAATTGGCGTGACGGGTGGGGATGTTAAAAAGCGCATTGCCAACGCTAAGAATGACCCCACTTATCTGTTAGCCGATGTGGAAATTGTAGCGACTTTTAAACTAGAAAATATCAACCGTAAAAAACTGGAAGCCATTTTTCATAAGTTTTTTGCGAGTGCTAAATTAGATTTAGAATTGACGGATCGTTTTAACATCCCAGTCAAGCCTAGAGAGTGGTTTCTAGTGCCATTAGAGGTGATTGAAACCGTGATTGATAAAATCCAAGATGGAACGATTGAGCAATTCCGATATGATCGGGAAACAGCAAGTTTGGCTAGATTTTGTTAACCCATTTCATCAGCCTAGAGGCGAAGGGTAATAGAAACCCCAAGAAACTAGACACAGGGGAAACTCCAGAACACCTAAACCATGCTAAAATTAATTCAAAAAAAACATGGGTAGGCTGGCGATGAGATTTATTAACCCCAAAACCGACTACGCTTTTAAAAAAATCTTTGGTTCGGCACAAAGCAAAAACATTTTAATCAGTTTTCTCAATGCTTTGGTCTATGATGGCAATTCAACAATTCAAGACTTAGAAATTATCGATCCTAGTTTGCCCCCTCAACTCGAAGGCTTAAAAGATACCTATCTCGATGTTAAAGCACGGTTGAATGATGGCACATTGGTCATTATTGAAATGCAGGTGTTGAATGTGCAATCGTTTGGAAAGCGGGTTGTATTTAATGCGGCGAAAACCTATGCGTTTCAACTGCAACGGGGACAAGGATATCGATATTTAAAACCCGTAATTGCTTTAACCTTAACTGACTTTGAAATGTTCCCCGGAAAAAATCAATTGATTTCCCGCTTTGTCTATTGCGAGAAGTCTGAGGGCTGGCACTACCCAGATAATGAGATGGAGTTAGTATTCGTTGAATTGCCGAAGTTTACCAAAGAACTGAACGAACTGGAAACCCTGACCGACAAATGGATTTATTTTATGAAATTTGCCCGATCGCTCACTTCGATTCCCGAAAATATGGATGATATCCCCGAACTCAATCAAGCCTTTGAAATTGCTAATCAAGCTGGATTAACCCTAGAAGAATTAGAAGAGTTAGATCGGCGGGAAATGTTTATCTATGACCAACAGGGTGCGATCGCCTTGGGACGAGAACAAGGAATCGAACAAGGAATCGAACAAGGAAAACTTGATGTGGCTCGAAACTTACTGGGGCAACTGAATGATGAGGCGATCGCCCAGGCTACCGGATTAAGTTTAGAGGAAATTGCCGCTTTACGGGAGGAGAGGTCTAGTGATTAACTAAAGTTGAGAAAGAACCCCAGTCTTTTGGATTTGTGACCATGAATGCCGTTGAAATCGAGGAAGCCGTTTCCCAACTCGCCGAAGCACCTTTTGACCCCGAAGCATTCCCCTTTGCCTTCCTGGAAGCCTTTGGCAATAAGGCAACCACCATCAAGCGCCTGAAAAGCGATCGCAACAGCACTAATCAATCGGACTTACCCGGTGGGGTACTTCAGCGCCACAATATCCATTTGAAAGTTTGCCCAGAAGGGGACGTTACTGCCACCCTGACAGCATTGCGCGAGAGTCCCGCTACGACTCGTTACAAAGCTAAATTTATCCTGGCAACGGATGGCAAAAGTTTTGAGGCGGAAAATCTGGCGGATGGGGAAACAGTCGCCTGCGATTACCGGAATTTTTCCGACCATTTTGGCTTTTTCCTGGCTTTGGCGGGGATTACCACGGTGCGACAAATCAGGGAGAATGCCTTTGATATCAAAGCAACAGGTCGCCTAAATCGGCTGTATGTGGAGTTACTCAAGCTCAATCCAGACTGGGATAAAGCCCAGCGTCAGGAAGATTTCAATCATTTCATGGCGCGGCTGATTTTCTGCTTTTTTGCCGAAGATACCAACATTTTCCACACGGAGGGGTTATTTACTCAAACCATTGCCCAGATGAGTGCGGCTGATGGTTCCAATACCCATGAGGTGCTATCGGAGGTATTTCGGGCGATGGCAACGCCTTTGGATGAGCGAGAAGGGTTGGAAATTCGCAGTTGGGCGAATGTGTTTCCTTATGTGAATGGGGGGCTATTTTCTGGCAGTGTGGCGGTGCCGCGTTTTAACAAAATTGCCCGTTCTTATTTGCTTCATGTGGGGAATCTGGACTGGAAAAAGATTAATCCCGATATTTTCGGGTCGATGATTCAAGCGGTAGCGGATGAGGAGGAACGCGGCGCTTTGGGGATGCACTATACCAGTGTGCCGAATATCCTTAAGGTGTTGAATCCGTTATTTTTGGATGATTTACGGGAGCAGCTAGAAGCGGCGGGAGATAATAGCCGCAAGTTGTTGAATTTGCGGCAACGGATGGCGAAAATTCGGGTGTTTGACCCCGCTTGTGGGTCGGGAAATTTTCTGGTGATTGCTTATAAGGAGATGCGGAAAATTGAGGCGGAAATTAACCGGCGGCGGGGGGAACCGGAGCGCCGTTCTGAGATTCCTTTGACCAATTTTCGGGGGATAGAAATTCGCCATTTTGCCGCAGAGGTGGCGCGGTTGGCGTTGATTATTGCGGAGTTTCAGTGTGATGTGTTGTATCGGGGGCCGCAGTTGGCGTTATTGGAGTTTCTGCCCCTTAAAAATGATAGTTGGATTACCTGTGGGAATGCTTTGCGGTTGGATTGGTTGAGTTTATGTCCACCCACGGGAACAGCGGTGAAGGTGCTGCGCGAGGATTTGGATTTGTGGGGGGAAATGCGGGACGAGGCGGAAATTGATTTTGAGAATGAGGGGGGAGAAACTTATATTTGTGGGAATCCGCCTTATTTGGGTTCGACTTGGCAAACAACGGAACAGAAGGACGATTTAAAACTGGTTTTTGAGGGTCGTTCTAAAACTTGGAAGTCGCTGGATTATGTGTCCGGTTGGTTTATGAAGGCGGCAGATTATGGAACTCAAACCAATTCGGCGGCGGCTTTTGTATCGACTAACTCGATTTGTCAAGGGCAGCAAGTGCCGATTTTATGGCCGCTAATTTTTGAAACAGGACATGAGATTGCTTTCGCACATACATCTTTTAAATGGGCGAATCTAGCCAGCCATAATGCTGGGGTGACTGTGGTTATTGTGGGGATTTCTAACCATGCTAACCAAGCGCGGTGCTTGTTCTCCGTTGAGGAGAATGGTCAGACAGTAGTTAAAGAATCTGAAAATATTAATGCTTATTTGGTTACTGGGTCTAATATATTTGTTGACTCAAAACGGGAACCGATTTCCACTGTTGAAAAGATGACTTACGGTAACAAACCTGTTGATGGTGGCTATCTTTTTGTCCTACCAGATCAAGTACCCGGAGAAGAGGCTAAATCAGTTTTCCGATACCTGCGACCCGTTGCAGGTAGTCACGACTATATCAATGGATCATCTCGTCACTGCCTTTGGATCAGAGATATAGATCTTGGGGCAGCAGAGTCTATTCCATTTATTGCGGATAGAATACAGAAAAACCGAACTAACCGACTCGCAAGCCGTGATGCAAGTGCAAGAAAGCTTGCAGAACGCGCTCATCAATTTCGTGATATTGAAGAAGCTAGGATTTGGAGCTTCATCGTACCTAGGCATTCTTCTGAAAACCGTCCATTTCTGCCAGTAGGTATTCTCCACCGTTTATTTATTGTGAATGATAGTGCCTTTGCTCTCTACGATGCACCCCTCTGGAACATGGCGCTAATTGCCTCACGGCTGCATCTAGTCTGGATCGCCACCGTCTGCGGCAAGCTGAAAACCGATTTTCGCTACTCCAACACCCTCGGCTGGAATACCTTCCCCGTCCCCACTCTAACGGAACAAAACAAACTCGACTTGACCCGTTGCGCGGAAGAAATCCTATTAGCGCGGGAGCATTATTTCCCCGCTACGATCGCGGATATGTATGACCCAAAACGGATGGATAGCGAATTTCCTCTAGTCCGGGAAGCCCACGATCGCAATGATGAAATTATCGAACGAATTTACATCGGTCGGCGCTTCAAAAACGACACTGAACGCCTAGAAAAGTTGTTTGATTTATATACCAAAATAACCAGCCAACCCACCCCAGCCCAAAAGTCTGCCAAACGGAAAACCAAGTCATAACGCGATCGGCCATAATACAAATCAAACCCAATCAAACCAACTCACTTCCTAAAAACTATGACAGCCGCCGAAAAACTCTATCAACTGATTCAAACCCTTCCAGAAAACCAAATCCAAGAAGTCCTCGACTTCGCCGAATTTATTCAGCAAAAACAACTCTCCTCCATTCAGCCTATTCTCTCTGGCACTCTGACTGGACTCCGAGGCATCGCCAAACGTCCCGAACCTGCCCCCAGTGATGATGAACTGCAAGCAGAATATACCGATTATCTGACCCAAAAATACCAGTAAGCCGAACCCTTGAAAATTCTTATTGATACCAACGTCGTCCTAGACCTAATCCTAGAACGGGAACCCTTTGTCGAGAGTGCGATCGCTCTTTTTGAACAAATTGAATGCGGCAATTTAGAAGGTTATATTGCCGCCACCAGCATCACCAATATTTTCTACATCATCCGTAAAACAGAAGGTCGTGAAGTCGCTTTAGCTGCCATCAATCGGCTCCTGATCGGCCTCCGATTTTGTGCCGTTGATCGCCATACCGTCGAAACCGCTCTTAGGGTTGGACTGACAGATTTTGAAGACAGTATTCAACTCGCCTGCGCGATTCAAAATAAACTTAATGGCATTGTCACCCGCGATCGGAAAGATTTCGTCGGTAGTAACCTGCCGATTTATTCTCCCACTGAACTTTTAAATCAAATCTAGTTTTTTCAATCGATCACTTTCTCAAATGATGAGCCACTATCATTGATTTGGGGTTTCCCCATTTCAGACCACACCAGGAGAACTCACGAAAGAAGTTAGCTGTGGTTAGCCAACAAACCCCACCGAAAAAGTCTACTAAACGCAAACCCAAAGGATAAATCACCGGATTTCTTATTGAGTTTCTAACTACCAAACTCTGTCTAGGATTAACGTTGCTGTTCCTCCTAAAAATGGAAAAAGTGCCTGGGAGTCTGGCCGTGTTTCGACCCCAAGCACTTCTTCTACAGACCTCACTCCTCACACTGATACCAATATACACGATAATTTCAGCTTGTCAAGTGTTTAGTCTGTTAAATAAATCTAAACGGTTGCGGCAGGTTGAGGCTGGAACTGGAACATCGAATAAATCACATTCCGTCGAATGTCCGTCATCATATCGAGGAACTGTTCATAGCCTTCGCGCTTGTACTCAATCAAGGGGTCTTTTTGTCCGTAGCCGCGTAATCCGACCGATTCTCGTAAAGCATCCATCTGCTGGAGGTGTTCCCGCCAGAGAGTATCTATTTGCTGCAAAATAAAGAATCGTTCAGCTTCTCGCATCAAACCCGATTTAATTTTATTGACTTGGGCTTCTTTAATGTCGTAAGCGTTGCGTAACTGTTCGTGTAAGAAGGTCTTAATCTCCTCAACGTTAAGATCAACCAGTTGGTCTGAATTTAAGTCTGAGAGCAAATAAACAAACTCTTTAACCTTACTCACCACATTATCGATATCCCACTCTTCCGAAGGGAGATCAGGGTTAATATAGGCATCAACGATATCATTCATCGTCTGTTCGCCGTATTTAATCACCTGTTCTTTTAAATCCTGACCTTCTAGAACTCGACGTCGTTCGGCATAAATCGCCCGACGCTGATTATTCATCACCTCATCATACTCAAACACCTGCTTACGGATGTCATAGTAATAGGTTTCGACCTTTTTCTGAGCATTTTCCAGTGATCGCGTTAACAGCCTCGACTCAATAGGCATATCCTCCTCAACGTGAAAAGCTTCCATCAAACCCGCAACGCGATCGCCCCCAAAAATCCGCAGCAAGTTATCCTGTAAACTGAGGAAAAAGCGAGTTGAACCCGGGTCTCCCTGTCGTCCAGCCCGTCCCCGCAGTTGGTTATCAATCCGTCGCGACTCGTGACGTTCTGTCCCGATTACGTGTAACCCGCCCAGTTCAACGACTTCATCGTGTTCCCGGTCGGTAAAGTTTTCGTATTCTGTGACAATTGCCTTATAGGTTTGCCGCAAACGCTGAATGACCGGATCATTTGTCGGTGCTTTTTCTGAAGCGATCGCCAGTTTGTCTTCAGCGAGTAATTCTGGTAAACTCCGTTCTCCATATTGAGACACAGCAAATTCCACTGCATTTTTTAATTGTTGCTCCGTCTCTCTCGAGAGTTGAGTCGGGAAAATTTGCGGGGCGACTTTCCAAGATTTCCCTTTTTTAAGATCACCTCCAAACCCTTGACCTCCGCCACTGCTGTCTGAGAAGACCCGCTTCATGGCTAGTGTTCGTTCATCTTCAGGCTTCACAATACGAGGCATAAAATATTCTCGCATTTTCAGCCGAGCCATAAAGTCCGCATTACCCCCTAAGATAATATCCGTTCCTCGGCCCGCCATGTTGGTGGAAATAGTAACAGCCCCTTTCCGTCCAGCTTGAGCGATAATTTCTGATTCCCGTTCAACGTTTTCCGGTTTAGCATTGAGCAGATTATAGGGAATACGGAGTTCAGCCAGCAACCGAGAGAGTAACTCTGATTTTTCCACACTGGTAGTTCCGACGAGAACCGGACGACCAACTTGGTGCATTGTGGCACATTCGTCAGCGATCGCCTTCCATTTTCCCGCCTCTGTTTTATAGACCACATCGGATAAATCCACCCGACCTGTCACCCGGTTTGTGGGTACAATCGTAACTTGCAGATTATAAATCTTCTCAAATTCGACTTCTTCTGTTTTCGCCGTTCCGGTCATGCCGGATAATTTTGGATAAAGCAGGAAGAAGTTCTGATAAGTAATAGTCGCCAGAGTTTGAGTTTCCGGCTGAATATCGACCCCTTCTTTTGCTTCTATCGCTTGATGTAGACCATCACTCCAACGCCGTCCCGGCATCACCCGTCCGGTAAATTCATCAACGATCACCACTTCATCATCACGGACAATGTAGTTAACATCCTTGATAAACAGTTCTTTGGCTTTAACGGCGTTAAATACGAAATGCGCCCAGGGGTCATTGGGATCGTATAAATCCTTAATTCCCAGCAATTCTTCAGCTTTAGCAAAGCCTTCATCACCTAAAAGAACGTTCCGGGCTTTTTCATCCACCTCGTAGTGTTCTTCCGGTTGGAGAATTCTAGCCACTTGAGCGGCGCGAATATACTTTTGGCTTGGACGTTCAACCTGACCCGATATAATCAAAGGTGTACGGGCTTCATCAATCAGAACCGAGTCTACTTCGTCAATGATGCAGAAATTAAAAGGACGTTGAACCACGTCATCCATTGAGGTTGCCATATTATCCCGGAGATAATCAAAGCCAACCTCGCTGTTGGTTGCGTAGGTAATATCGCAGCCATAATTTCGCTGACGTTCCTCTGGACTCATGCCCTGCTGAATCAATCCGACGCTCAACCCCAGAAAGCGATGAACTTGACCCATCCATTCTGCATCTCGTCGAGCGAGATAATCATTAACGGTAATTACATGAACGCCATGACCCGATAATGCGTTGAGATAGGCAGGTAGAGTTGCAACAAGAGTTTTTCCCTCCCCGGTTTTCATCTCGGCAATTTCACCTTTATGAAGGATCATTCCTCCTAAAAGTTGCACGTCGAAGTGGCGCATCCCCAAAACCCGCAATCCAGCTTCTCGCACGACTGCGAAGGCTTGAGGAAGAATTTCGTCTAAGATTTGCTCCCGCTCGTCACGCGATTTTGCTTTTGCTAGAATTTCTCTAAACTCTCCAGTTTTTGCTGTCAATTCCTGATCGGAGAGTGCGTGAATTTCTTCTTCTAAAACATTTATATCCGTTACGATCGGTTGATATTTCTTGAGTTTGCGAGCGTTTGGATCGCCCAGCAGAGCTTTCAGCATGGCAACAACAGGACCTTTACACCGACGAGAACTTATTGCTTATTGTAGCAATTGATGCCTCAAAGCTGGATCTTTAAATTGGGGAACCTTTACAATTGACTACAATTTATGAGGAGTTCTGGGATTTTTAAGGCGTTAAAAACCGCTTCAAGCTTTAACGGCTAGGGAGAATCTATCCACTCTGGGGTTAATTTTCGGAAGTTATAGTCTGTGGCTGCCGGATGACAAATCGCGCAATTATTGACGGAGATGGGTTGATTAAATTCAACTCTCGGGTGAATGGCCCTAAAAAAGCGAGAGCGATCCAGTCGAAAAGGGAGTTGTTCGTCTTGGAGGTTAATGGGGCGAGAGAAGGTTTGTAGATAGTTCCAAACCAGGAGACGGGGAGGATCAACTAAGGGTTCAATTTGTCGCCCATAGTGATCGCTATCTTGGATCAGTTGTCGCCAGGTTTGGGAGGGTAAAACTTGAGGAGGGATAGCGATGTGACAAGTCGAGCAGTTTTCGATGTAGAGTTGTTGTCCGAGTTCAAATTGAGGCGGAACCCGATCAATGGAGGCGATCTCTAAAGTCTGGATGGTTAACCGTTCTCGACTCTCGGGTAAGACTGAAGTTGAATGAACCGCACTCCAATGCCCTAAGACCGAAGAAATGGCGATCGCGAGGATTAATACTCGCCAAAAATGAGTTTTGAGTCTCGGAACGAGTCTAGAATCAGACATTGACTGTGATCTGGTATTAGGTAATTTTCAGGATCATTCCTTCTCTTGCCACCACTCCCTCTGGAAACACTGCTTGAACATCAGCTTCGACTTGATCTAGAAAGTCATCACTGTGAGAAGGATCATGCTGATACATGACGATTTTTTTGACGTTAGCTTTTTTGGCAATTTCTACCCCAACTTGCCAGGTTGAATGTCCCCAGCCAATTTTCGGAAATTTAGCGTGGTAGTATTCCTCATTGGTGTAGGTGGCATCATAGATGAAAAGATCCGCATCTCTAGCCAGGTGTAAGACGTTATCATCAAGTCGGTCGGGAAAATGTTCGGTGTCACTACAGTAAACGACAGTATGCCCTTGCCAGGTAACACGATAACCGAGCGCGACGTTGGGATGATTCAATGGGGCTGTCTCAATCTTAATTTCATCGAGTGATACAATATCCCCTGGAACGATATCGTAAAATTTCATATCCGATTGCATGACGTGCATGGGAACCGGAAAGTTCGGATGAACCATCTGATCAGCAAGTCTTTGCTTGATAGTGCTACCGTCTGGGGCAATAGCACCGTAAATGTGAAAGCGGTTGATGGGGATAAAGGCGGGTACGAAGAAGGGAAAACCCTGGATGTGATCCCAGTGGGTATGAGAAAAAAACATATAGGCTTCGAGGGGCATTTCTTTGAGTAAATCCATACCCAGGACTCGTAGACCTGTACCCCCGTCGAAAATGAGCAGTTTTTTTCCTAAGCGCATTTCCACACAGGACGTGTTACCCCCATAGCGAACGGTTTGATGCCCTGGAGTGGGAACCGTTCCTCTTACCCCCCAAAACTGCACGTAAAATTCGCTGGCGGGGTTGGTATCCTGTGCCTGTTCGGAAGGCGGTTGACTCTGAGCAGGTGGATCAGAAACTGACGACATCGTTGTGGGATTTCACCTTAAACGTTTGAGGAACTTACCGACTGACTGACTTGCGGTACAGAGTGGGTTTCTGGAACGGGACTCGCCTCAACTTAAAGTCGAGTTGGGTCTGACGTTCTCTCTAGAGATGTTGCGACGCCTGTGGTAACTTGATTAGGCTGACCGATTTGCGGCGCTCCCTGGAGCTTCTTGTCAATCATTATAGGTTGGCGATTAGCTCTGTTCATTGAATCATTGACCCCATCTGAATGACAACTGTGTTCCCGATCTTTGGAGTGCCGTTAGCCATTGAGTTTGGCGGGTCTGCGACCATTTTACATTATAATACAAACTTTGGAGCCGTAATGGATTCTTGATGGGACAGTTGCACCACTGTTTTCGACTGTTGTTGAAGACTCTATCATTTTTAACCTGTTTTATTCTAGCCTCGAACTTCAAGAATTCGGTTTTTTTCGTCTACAAAAACGACTTTTGGACAATGGGTTGTGATTTCTTCGGGGGTCAACTGTCCGTAAGCCATAACAATGATGCGATCGCCTGTCATCCCCAAGCGAGCGGCAGCGCCGTTGAGTTCTACGGCTCCTGAGTCGGGGGGTGCAGGAATTACATAGGTGATCAAGCGCTCCCCATTGGCAAGATTAACCACTTGAACTTGTTCATGGACAAGAAGACCTGCGGCTTCGAGTAGGTTTTGATCGATACTAATGCTACCGATATATTCTAGGTTCGCCGCAGTGATAGTGCAGTTATGTATTTTTGCCAAGAGGAGCGTTCGGTACATGGTTTTACCTTAAGTGATCACCGATAGATATTTTGTCAAACCGAGTCTCAGCTTTTGGTGCTTCCGGCTTTGATGCACTGTTCTACGAGGGGAGTGACTTGATCAACATCTTTCCAGCCTAGAATTTCTGTGACTTTTTTTTCTAAGTTTTTATAAGATCTGAAAAATTCTGCGATCTCTTCTAGGCGATGAGGAGCGATATCATTGAGGGATTTAACCTGTTTGTAGCGAGGGTCTTTATCGGGGACGCAGAGAATTTTTTCGTCGCGATCGCCTCCATCTATCATTTCTAACATACCAATGGGTCGAGCGGCGATCACACATCCGGGGAAAGTGGGCTGATCGATGAGAACCATGCCATCGAGGGGATCTCCGTCATCGGCGAGGGTATTGGGAATAAACCCATAATCATAGGGATACTGTACAGAGGAGTAGAGGACTCGATCTAGGGCGAAAGCTTGCAAGTCTTTGTCATACTCATATTTATTTTTGCTTCCGGCGGGAATTTCGATTAATACGTTAACCAGTCCGGGTTCAGGCTGGGGTTGAATCTTTGATAAGTCCACGGATCGTTCTCCAAGCTATTTTTTTCGGAGGAGTTGGCTCAGTGTGTTGAGCGGGCAACAAGCTGAGATTAACCATCTCCCCTTTAGCATTCTAAGAGCGATGGCGCCTTCGAGCCAAGCTTGAAATGAATAATTGAGTCTCTATCAGCTAATCCGGTTGATTTTGGGTTAAACCTGGCAGAGGATTCGGAGGGGATTGCCAAGTTGTACCGGAACGGGGAGAATAGTGGGTAATAACCAGTAGTGGTAGCGTTAGGGTTATCAATGCGATCACTGTTCCCACAAAGTTTGCAAACCAATTGCTTGAATGACCAGAGGCACTCGGAGGTTGACTATCTGATTCCATACAAAATGTCGTAAGCTTTGGAACGTATCTTCTGTTAACGAGTACCTATTAATCATAGCACAAAATGCTTGATTGGCGTCGGGTACTGCATCAGACTTTTCCTGGGCTTTGGCTGTTGATAGCGGTTATTCCCTTTTGGGAAGTTGCTTTTTGGGCAACTGAGTGTAGAAAGGGTGAGAGTTTGAGACATTTATTCAAACTTAATGATCTCTCAAAGGTTTGAGGCGATTTTGATGAAACGTTGATGGTTTTAGATTAAATTTTAGCATTCGGTTTTTAACCTGAAGACTGATCGATTTGGCGATAGATTTCTTGCAGAACTTCTACTAATGTTAAGGCTTGTTGCCATTGGGGTAATTGAGGGTTGCTGCTGCTGGCTTGTTCGGCTTGCAAACGGCTTTTTAATTGCTCAAGTAACTGTTCTGAAGAAACCGAACGTTCGTTCATGTTGAAGGAGTCATCGGAGGGGGGTTCGTCGTCTTCGTCTTGAGATTCGGATAACTTTTCTTGCAAGTCTTGGGCAATTTCTGCCAGCATTAGCGCCCGTTGAGCGATGTTTTCCGGGGGTTTGGGATATTCAGATAAAGCAATGCGAGACAGTTCTAGTAAAAGTTTCCTCACATCTTCGAGCCATTGATCTTGTTGCTGCCAATGGGGGTTTTTTGCTAATTTATCGGCGTTTTGTTGAAGAATCTGTGCGTTTTGTGCTAGGGGAAGTGCTTCTGTGGAGACTCGTTCAGGAAGTCGAGGTAAATCAGCGAGTGAAGCTCGAGCAATTTCAATCAAAAGATTGTGAACTTTCTCCAACCATTCAACATCGGACAAATGGGAACTCAGTTTAGTCATATTTCAGGCCAGGAATATCTTAATTTCTGAAGTTCTTCGCCGGAATTATAAATGCGAAAATCTTCTGGAGTTTACTAATTCTATACCAATTTTATTCAGTTACACGCTCAAAGAGATCAAAATTGAATCGAAAATTAACATTGTTTTGAAGATCGACAAGGTTGACATCTGGGTTGAATGGGGGTTGGCTGTGTTTTGTTTGCTACTTTTCTGTGAGTTTCCAGACGCCATCCCAGCTTTCGTTGGGAGGTGTAGTTGTTTCGTAGAGAATACAACGATCCACATAAAGTTTAGCCGCTTTATTTTTCGGATCAATCTTCAACACGTCTAGAAATTCTCGTTTAGCATTTCTAAAGGCTTCTTTAGCTTTAGCTGCAAAGGCTTTTTTCGCCAAATCTATCAGTTTTCTCAACTGAGGAAGTGACATTTCTTGGGCTTCATCTTCTAACATTTGTTGTATTTTCCAATCGACGCTAAATTGTTTGAGTCGAGCGGTTAATAATTTTCGGGTATCACGAGGGGTCATGGCTTGAACTTTTTCGATCACCTTCACGCTGGCTTCTTCGAGGGGCATTTGCTTAAATAAGGTGAGTTCTAGGCGGGTGACTGTATTTTCACCCAAAATTGTATTGAGTGTTGAAAGGGATGACTCGAAAAGCATTTCAGCCAACAGGGCTTTCTCATCATAGGCTAACTTTTTAATTTGGGTTTCGCTTAATTCTTCTAACTGCCCTAATAACTCAACAATATCTTGTTCACTGAGTTTTTCTCGGGCAGGTTTGAGATAATATTCTCGTCCTTTGTGGTAGTGGTCGATAATTTTTTGCTGATCTTCGGAGATGGGACGAGCAAGTTTTCCTTCCCGAATTCCGATGAGTTCATAAATTTTGACGGGTTGACTTTTGCCTTTTACGGTGATGTAGTCCAGTTCCCGAACAATTAAGCGATCGGCGTAGGGATGATAGGAATTTTCACTAATAATAATATCAGTACCATATTGTTTACTAGTGCCTTCTAAACGAGAGGCTAAATTGACCCCATCACCGATGGAGGTTAATTCCATGCGTTTACTTGAGCCAATATTCCCACTAACGACTTCATCGGAGTGTAACCCCATGCCAATACTAATGGGCATTAACCCGTTGGCGACGCGCTGTTCGTTAAATTTTGCGAGACGGTAGCGCATTTCGACGGCGGCCTGCATAGCCATCCAGGGATGATCTTCGAGGGGGGCGGGGGAACCAAACACAGCCATTAAGGCATCGCCGATGTATTTATCCAGGGTACCTTTGTAGTTGAGTACCGTGTCTACCATTTCCTCAAAATATTCATTGAGCATGGTGACGACTTCTTCGGCTTGTAGCTTTTCGGTGAGGGTGGTGTAGCTTCTAATATCGCTAAATAGAACCGTGACTTGTTTGCGTTTACCGCCTAACCCAATATCTCCACTGGCGAGTAATTGTTCAGCGACTTCTGGAGTCATGTAGCGATAAATCAGGTTTTTGACTTCTTTTTCGCCACTAATGTCTTCCATGACCACCAGAACCCCACTGACTTTGTTGGGGTCACTGACATCTGCCATAGAATTAATCGAGAGGTTGATGCTTTGAGGCGCTTCTGTGGCACCCGATAATAGGGTTTGATCGGGATAATATTGTTGTCTGTCTTTGGCTTCTTTGGGGTGTAAAGCGGTTTCAAACCATCGGGTAAAGTCGCCTTCTTTGAGGTGAATTAGATCCGGGACATAGCGACCCTGGGTGAAATCGGCTGCGCTTAAACCTAGTAATTCTTGGGCGCATTCATTGGTGGCAATAATTTTGCCATTTTTATCGGTTGAAATCACGCCGTTGCTCAAACTGCGAAGAATATCGCGCTGCATTTGTTCTTGCTGACGAACGGTTTCAAACAGTTTGGCGTTTTGCAGAGCAATTCCGGCTTGAATATTAAAGGCGCGCATAAATTCTAGATCATTGCGATTAAAACTCCCTTTCCACTGTTCGGGAGCTTCCGGCCAATTTTCGGGGTTATAAAGGGGATATTCGCCTTGTTTTTTCTTGTTGATTAGCTGGGTAACGCCGATCAATTCATCGTCTGAATTGAATACGGGGGTACACATGAGGCTACAGGTACGGTATCCGGTTTTTTGGTCGGTTTCTTTGGATTTAACGGAACGGGGATCATCGTAGACGTCAAAGGGAATCAGCAGGGGTTCTCCGCTTTGTGCAACCATTCCGGCAAATCCGGCGGTGGCGGGAATGCGAATTTCGGTGAGTTTTCCCTCAATGGGAATTTTTGTCCAGAGTTCACCTTTTTCTACATCGAGGAGCCAGAGGGTACTACGGTCAGCGTTCATGAGTTCTTTCGCCTGACCCATGACGCTTTTGAGGGTTTCTTCGAGATCGAGGCTACACTTACTTAAAGAGTTGACCGCATTCATTAACGCGCTGGCGGCTCGTTGTTTTTGAGTGGCGGCGTAGAAGGATTTGGAGGATTGAAGAATCAGGCGAATGGAAGGGGCAAATTCGGTAAACAGTTGCTCGTCTTCTTGGGTAAAGCCTCTCGCATCAATTTTATCTTCGAGGGGGGCTTCGGGATCGCTGTCTAGTTTGAGTTTGTTGAGGAGTTGAACAACGGCGACGAGTTCTTCTTCTTCATTGAGCAGGGGCATTGCCACCATGCTATAGGTACGATAGCCGTTTTTGCGGTCGAATTCTTTGGCGGCGGTTGATCGGGGATCGTCGTAGAAATCGTAAGGAATATTAACGATTTGTTTGGTACTGGCGGCTTCTCCGGCAATTCCGGCAGAACTCGGAATTCGCAGTTCTAAGGGTTTTCCGTCTTGTCCTTTGGCAACGATAGACCAGAGTTCTTGTTTGTCGTCATCGAGTAACCAAATGGTTGTTCGATCTGCACTGAGGAGTTCTCCAGTTTTCAGGGTGATCGAACAGAGCATTTCGTTGAGAATGGCTTCAAAACCCTGGGCGTCGAGGAGGTTATCGAGGATAGAAAGGGTTTGATTAACGGTTTTGAGTTTTTCTTCAACGTCTTTAACGACTCCGACAAAGGTCTCTTTGGTCAGAGGAGCTAAAAAGGAGGAAAAGCTACCACTTTTGTTAGAGTGAACAATGGCACTTCCATGATTTCCGTTGCTTGCCGGATCTGAGGGGAAACCTTCGGAGGGTGTAGAAGTTCTCACGTCTTGATGCTTTGTCGAATAGTTGGGATTTTCCCCTTCAACAGTGACCTCAACGGTGAGGACTGTTTGCTCTTTGGGATTGCCTGGAGATGCAGATTTCATAGACTTTTACCAAAAAGACCTAAACTTTTAAAATTATGCTTAATTCAAGCGACAGCGGCTTTCCGAAGAATATGCTGCTCTCTCTAGCTTATCTAGTTTTCGGCGTGGAGCAGATCGCTTTTAGCAAACAGAGGAAACGCCGTCTCTATATGGTTGTACAATGAATAAATACCAAACGCGAAAATTAAGCTTTGTAGTATTAGCACTTGGAAAACTAGAGTTAGGGGATTCTAATCCGGAAAGCTTGATTGGGTAAAAACTCTAAGTAACCAGTACAAAGTCTTGTCAGACCACCTACCGCAGAGCTGGCGGAATGGGGGTCTGTGATGGGTCGAAAGTCTGTGGACATAACGTAGGACGGGGACATAGCTAATGTTAAGTTAGTGGTGTACGCAGATGTGGGTGAAGCAGAAACAGGACATCGTTAGGTTTAGGAATCCCTCGCTTTTAGAGACGAGAGGATGTCAAAAGGTTCGGGAATCTTCCTTAGTTTAAGCGGTCTAGAGGTCTTTTGTTCAATTGGAGTCCGGGGTCAATTTTTGCACTACTGCCAGACCAAAAGATGTGTTCACGTCTACCAACTGTTGATTTGAGTTTGAAGACCTGGATGGAATTTGCCCTGATCTCGAAAACTCAATAGTGACCACAGACTTTACAAACTGATTGGTGGAATATGAAGCCCAGAATACAAGTTAGTTAATAGTATAAGGGTAAAGGTTAATATCGGCTAGGAAGTCTAGACCCTCTTAATGGAAGAAGGCAATTTACAGTTTACAGTTACCAGTTATCACTGTTTTCTATTCACTTTAACCAGTAACCTGCCCCCTGGTTACTGATAACTGGTCATTGTCAAGCCAGAGATTAAAATCTTTGTCTGAAAACTCAAGTCCGAAGCGCATAAGACTACATTCAACTGTAAACGATAAACTGGTCACTAAGATTACAAACTTTGCTCTCTTGCAAACTTCCTCTCTTACAAACTTTGCTCCCGACGGAAACCGCCAGGCCGCAAGTTTGCGCTCCTTGATGGAAACCACCAAGACCCTTCGGGTATCTCCTATCTCCTATCTCCTATCTCCTTCGGAGACGCTGCGCGAACGGAGACGCTGCGCGAACGGAGACGCTGCGCGAACGGAGACGCTTCGCGGTAAGCGCAGCTATGCCGTAGGCTTTACGCCAGTTGCTGCCCAAGAGAGGGGGTTTCCCCCATGAGCGACTGCTGAACCCGAAGGGTCACTGTCCCCTAATTTACTGAATCACTAAAAAGACTGATATAATTGAATAGCTTATTGCTGGCTCTCCTTTGTAGATCAGTGAAAAACGTTCTGACTTTTGGTATCCTTGTCTCACAAGCCAACTTAAGTTGATGAAGGCTTTTAAAGTCTTTGAACTTAATGGGCGTGCCGGGTTGAGTCCAGAATGTTTTTAAAGTACGATGCTTGAGAATAGACCCTCAGACCCCTTGCGGTTAACGCCGAACCTGTGTCAAGTTAGATCAATCTCCAACTGTAGCGAGTTCCATGCAGACTGAAGCTTTCAGTGAGCTTTTTCCCTTATTTAAAGGGGCCAATCCAGAGACCTTAGAATGGCTCCTGTCCGTTGCGGTTAAACACGACTATCCGGAAAATCGTGCAGTCGTGATGGAGGATGCCTGGGGAAATGCGGTTTATTTTATTGTCTCTGGATGGGTGAAAGTCCGACGCTTGTCAGGAGACAGTGTGGTGACATTAGCCATTTTAGGTCGGGGTGATTTTTTTGGGGAAATGGCTATTTTGGATGAGTCTCCTCGCTCTAACGATGTGATTGCTCTCTCCCCTGTCCGATTAATTAGTGTTTCGGCTCAACGATTTATTCAAACGTTGTTTAAAGATCCCCAGTTACATCATCGGATGTTGCAGTTGATGGTGCGTCGTCTCCGTCAAACTAATCAACGCTATCAAATTCGCCATCGTCCTCCGGCGGTTAAATTGGCGAATACTTTAGTTGAACTCGCTGAAAATTATGGTCAACTGATGGAAAAACGGGCGGATATTTTTAATATTCCTTATCAAGATTTAGCCGATGTAACGGATATTAGTTTGCAAGAAACTTGTAAAATCATGGAAAAATTAAACAGCAAAGGCTGGATAGAAATTGATGAAGAAAATCAGACGATGCACTTAATTAACCTCAAACATTTAAACCATCTCGCGAGTCAATAGTAGGTTTATTTTAACATTATTTGACCCCTCGTTTTTCCTTTGTCCATCCTGTATTAAACGTTAAATGACTGAAGCAACTCAATCTCGTCCCCGGCTCCATTCTGAACAAAGACCAACTCTACAATATTGGGTGGCAATGTCTCAACCTCAATCTCATTTGTTTGAAGTGAAATTGAGTATCCGGGTTGATCAGGAGTTGAGGGATTTAGTTCAATCAGGATTTCTGGATTTGAAAATGCCTGTCTGGACACCGGGTTCTTATTTGGTGCGGGAATATGCCCGGAATTTGCAAGGTTTTAAGGCTTATAATCAATCAGGAGAACCTTGTCTTTGGCAAAAAGCCAGTAAAAATCATTGGCGGGTTGATATTAATTCGGTTCAAGAATTAGGGATTGAATATTGTATTTTTGCTAATGAATTATCGGTGCGGACGAATCATTTAGATTCGACTCATGGTTATTTTAATGGTGCGGCTCTTTTTTTCTATATTCCGGGTTGGGAAAATCATCCGGTTTGGGTCACAATTGTACCGCCAGAAACTTGGAAAGTCACGACGACTTTACCCGAAGTTCCCGATCAAGTCAATACATTTAAAGCGCCTGATTTTGATACTTTAGTCGATAGTCCCTTTGAAATTGGCACTCATAAAATTTATGAGTTTGAAGCCTGTGATAAACCTCATCAACTGGCAATATGGGGAGAGGGAAACGGAGAGAGCGATCGCTTAATTGCTGATTTTAAAAAGATTATTGCAGAAGAAGCAGAATTATTTGGCGGTTTACCCTACGAACGCTATTTATTTTTACTCCATTTATCCAGTCAAGGCTATGGCGGTTTAGAACATAAAGACTCCTGTTCTTTAAATTATCCTCGCTTTGGCTTACGCGACAAGGACAAATATAACCGCTTTATGCAGTTAGTCGCACACGAATTTTTTCACCTGTGGAATGTCAAGCGCATTCGTCCAAAAGCCTTGGAAGTGTTTGATTATGGCCAAGAAAATTATACCGAGTCTTTGTGGTTTTGTGAAGGAACAACCAGTTATTATGATATGGTGATTCCCTGGCGAGCGGGAATTTTTGATGGCAAAAGTTTTTTCAACGCATTATCAAAAGATATTACTCGCTTACAACTGACACCGGGACGCCAAGTTCAACCCGTGAGCGAGTCCAGTTGGGATGCTTGGATTAAACTCTATCGCCGAGATTCTAATAGTGATAATTGTCAGATTTCCTATTATCTTAAAGGAGAGGTTGTTTCCTTTTTGTTAGATTTATTAATCCGAGAACGAACACGCAACCGTCGCTCTTTAGATGATGTGATGCGACGAATGTGGGAGGAGTTTGGACGCTTAGAAATCGGTTATACTCCTCAACAGCTTAAACAGGTGATTGAGTCGGTGGCGGAAACTGATTTAACGGACTTTTATCAGCAATATATTTATGGGACGGAGGAGTTACCCTATAATCAATTTTTAGAACCTTTTGGCTTGCGACTGAAAGCCGAGAAACCCGATAGCACTCCCTATCTGGGGATGCAGGTGGTTTCTGATAGTGGACGAGAAGTGATTAAATTTGTTGAGGCGGGAAGTCCCGCACAACTTGCGGGAATTGATCCCGATGATGAGTTATTGGCCCTGAATGGCTTTCGGGTCAATGCTCAACTGTTAAGCGATCGCCTTAAAGATTATAACCCTGGGGAGCAAGTTGAGTTAACAATTTTTCATCAAGATCAGCTTCTCAATTGTCGGGTAACGTTGGCTGAACCCCGCCCCAGTAGCTACAAAATCACCTCTGTTAAAGATCCCTCTCCCCAAAATCAAAGAAACTTTTCAGGATGGTTAGGTTGCCCTTACCATAAGTTATGAGAAGATGTGATGTATCGAAGCAGAGCAGTTGAGTTCAATATTGCTTTTGTGGAGATTATTGCTCTTTAAAAGTCATACCATTATCGCTATGTCAATGCAAGCACCCCCCCCACCCCCAATTACTCCAAGTCAGATGAATTTGTTACGGGTTGTGACTTCGATGGCTTGGTCTGATGGACACCTGGCGCAAGAAGAAGTCGCACTGATGCTAGATGAATTTAGCCGTTTATTTGCAGTGGGAAGCGAACAGGAAAAACTCCAACAAGAATTGACAGAATATTTGATGCAAAATATTCCGTTAGAAGAATTAGTTCCTAAACTGAAAACCCAAGAAGAACGGGAATTAGTGTTAAGGTTAGGCTATGAAGTGATAGCATCTAGCGCTCGTACTCCGGATGAACCGAATATTAATGAGGATGAAGCGGTTGCGTATCAAAAACTCGTCAAGTTGTTAGATTTACCGGAAGATGTCGTTAAGAATATCGAAGCGGAAGTTGAAGACAAACAAACTGATAATCATCCTAACTTAGTTGCTAATATGACTAAGGAATTGGGAGCGTTTGTTAAGGGTGAGCAATAAGCTTTGGTTTATCTCACGTTTTGAGAAGTTCGCCAGGGATGAAAGAGAAATCTCTTACTTCTGGTTTACGAGTTAAGATGAGGACTGGCGAACTTTGCTTTTTTTTAGGAGACTTCTAACCAAAAACTAGCGGTAATAATTTGACCATTGCGTTTGAACTGTCCCCAGACTTTGTAGTTTCCCGGTTGAGGAAATTGGGTCATAAAATGCACTTGATCACCTGGAGTATTTTCGAGTGCATGAGCATGAATATAGTCTGCTTTGGTTAACGGTTCAGACTGTCTAAAAATTACTAAATGACCTCTTTCGCCTAAGTAGGGTTCTAAATCATTAATTGGTTGATTGGTTTGAGCATCTTTGAGGTTAAATTTCAAAGTAATATTCTCACCCGCTTTGATATTGGGTTGGGAAGAATTTAGGCTAACTTCGGTGTTTTCTACGGTTTGAGTTAGAATTTGATCAATTTCAACTGATGAAGATAAACGGGTTCCCGGAACTCTAACAGTTGAAAGAGAAACTTGTTCAGGACTTCCTTTTGGCATATAGTCACTGACTAAAGTATAGTCTCCCGCTTGAGGAAATGCAATGTCAACTTTAAATAGACCTTCACCGTCATATTCAGGATGAAGATGATCAAAGACTTCTAAGTCATTGCTGACAATAATTAAGTGCATCAGTTCTTCTTGAAATACTTCAAAATCAGTGACTCTTTCACCATTTTGATCAACGACTTCAAAGATAAAGGTTTGAGGTTGATTAACAGCTATTTCTTGCGGTTTTGTTAGTCGAACATCGGTAACACTTTCTGAATGTTGATGGTGATCGTGTTGATGATTATGATGTTGATGATGGTGATGATGATCTGTAGAACCTGAATGTTGAGTTAAAGTGGCAGCTTGAGTCTGATGCTGTTCTGTTTGAGTTGAAGCCTCTCTTGAGGGAAAGTTGAAGGAACACCCTTGTAATAATCCAAACAGGGATGGAATGGCAGTGGCAATTAGAAAACGATTCATAGGATTAGAGACTCTGACTAAACTTCGAGGATAAATACCTTTTAGAGTAACAGGGGTTTGTGAAATCAGAATGAAATTGACAGGAGGGGACGAAAAGAGGTGAGGATTTTTGAGTTTTTATCCTTTGTAGGGACGAGTTGTTATAGATTGAGTTTCTTCCGAAAATAAGCTAAATTAACCCACCCCTCGGGTATAAAATTTTAACAGTTTAGCGCTGGAAGTTGAACCTTCCATTGACTTTTTCTCCCTGAATATCGCTGAGAACGGTTACTCTATATTCTCCGGGTTGTTCTCCGGGAAGAAAGGCTGCATAATGTTCTCCCGCTTCATCATATTCTAAGTCTAAGACTTCTTGTTCACCGTTGGGGAACTGAATTTGAGCCATGACTGTTGCTCCGGGAATTGTTTCATGGCTATCCCCACTTTGTAAGTAAAAATCGAGGTGAGTTCCACCCGGTTCCGGTAATGCAACAAACTCTAAATGATAAGCACCTGTTTCGACAACTTGACCCCCTTTTGTGGGTGCTGAATGATCGTGAGCATGAGTTTCTGTTGGTGTGGCTTCTAGGGTTATAGATTCCATTGTCTCTGGTGCTTTTGGGGTGGTATTTTCAGCCAAAGGCGTTGAATTGTTACAGCCAACAAAGAGTAATGCTAGAGTGCTAATTGCGATGATAGAGAAGGATTTTTTCATCAGATTGATGCCTCAAAATAATTGGTGATAGTATCAAGTTTACTCTGTTTATTTTATCAGATTTTTGGATAAAAAATCCATTTTTTTGAGAGGTTTTATAAAAAAATTACTTCACAAAAATAGAAATTTCTTGGGTTGAAGAAGGCTTTTTCAGACTAGCATCCTGGGGTATGAGTTTAGGAACAAAATATCGTCCAAATTGAGAATATAAGGCGGGAAGAACTAAGAGAGTGAGTGCCGTTGAACTGAATAATCCCCCTAATACAACAATGGCTAAAGGTTGTAATATTTCTTTCCCGGTTCCTGTTCCAAAGGCAAGCGGAACCATTCCCAAAGCTGAGGTAAAAGCCGTCATTAAAATCGCGACTAAACGTTCCGTTGAACCGTCGAAAATGACCTGTTTAATAGGCATTCCTGCGGCAATTTTTTGATTATAGTTATCAACGAGTAATAAACCATTGCGAGTCGCCACCCCAAATAATGTAATAAATCCAACCATCGACGCCACAGACAGAATACCCCCTCCCAAAGCTACAGAAAAAATACCGCCTGTTATTGCTAGAGGTAAATTGAGCATAATCATCACCATTGCTGAAACAGATTGAACAGCAAAATACATCAAAACGGCAATCACAACTAAAGCTAAACTCCCAAAAAGTAGTAAGTTTTGACTCGCTCGTTCTTCCGATTCAAATTGACCGCCATATTGAATAAAATATCCTGTCGGTGGATGAACATTTTGATAAACTTTTTCTTTTATTTCATCAACAACACTGCCTAAATCTCGCCCAGAAACATTAGCTGAAATGACAATCAGACGAGAAACATTTTCTCGATTAATCGTATTTGGGCCTGTTCCATAGTCAATCTTTGCCACTTGTCCTAGAGGAATTTTAGACCCTGTTGGAGTATCTACCCATAAATTCCGAATGGTGTCTAAATTATTGCGAGATTCGGGTTGTAACCAGACAACTAAATCAAAAAGTTGTTGATCTTCTAACACCTGTGAAACCACACGTCCATTGAGTGCTGTTTCGATAAGTTCTGATAAATTTCCGATGGTTAAACCATAGCGCGCCGCAGCAGAGCGATCAAATTTAATTTGAACTTGTCGAATGGGAACTTGAGGTTCTAGCTGTAAATCAACAATTCCGGGAACTTCACTAATAATATCTCTAACTTGAGTTCCAAGATTGCGTAAAACTTGCAAATCCGAACCATATATTTTAACGGCAATGGCACTTCTAATCCCCGATAAAACCTCATCCATGCGGTGAGAAATAAATCCACCTAAACTGGGTGCAACTCCCGGTAATTTAGCAAATTCTTCTCGCAGGATTTCGAGGCTTTTTTCCCGGTTTTTCAGTCCTAAATCACTCAATTCTACATCTAAATGTCCTAACGTAACGGCTCCTGCGTCTGCATCTCCTGGCGCTCGTCCTGAACGCAGTTGAATAAACTCAAAATGAGGGTCATCCATCAGTGCTTCTTGAATGGCTAAACCTGCTCGATTTGTCATTTCTAAAGAGACTCCAGGATAGAGTACCATTGCATTCACTAAAGAACGTTCTTGAAACTCCGGTAAAAACACTCGTCCGAGAGCGGGAAATATGGCTAAGGATGCCATAAAAGCGGCTATTGCGGTAAACAAAATAACTTTAGGAAAGGCTATCGAAAATTTTAATAAGGGTTGATAAAGCTGTTGAGAAAAGCGAGAAATCCAAGTATCATCTTCAGGGAGTTGTTGGGATGCCAACAAGAAAGCACACAACGCTGGAGACAGGGTTAAAGCCACAAAAGTTGAAGCGAAAATAGAAATTAAATAAGCGACTCCCATCGGGGCAAAAATTCGACCTTCTACACCAGTTAAAGTAAAAATAGGTGCGAAAACAACGGCAATAATTACGGTTGAAAATAGAACACTCACCCGCACTTCAACAGAAGTTTCATAAACCACTTGAAAAGGATGTTTAGGATTCCCTAACTGTTGATTTTTTCGCAACCCTCGATAACAGTTTTCCATATCAACAATCGAGTCATCGACTACCGAACCAATCGCAACAGCTAACCCTCCTAATGTCATGGTATTAATCCCCTGACCGAATAAATTCATAATCATTAATCCGATTAATAAAGACAAGGGAATAGCACTCAGGGTAATTACAGCTGTTCGCCAATTCATTAAAAATAAAAACAAAATAATCGAGACAATAATAATCCCATCTCGCAGGGAATTTCTTACATTTTTAATTGACGCATCAATAAAGTCAGACTGGCGAAACGTAACGCTAACTCTGACATCAGAGGGTAAACTAGCTTGAACTTCTGTCATCGCCGTTTCTACAGCTTTTGTAACAGTGGGAGTGTCTGCTAAAGGCTGTTTATTGACCATGACAACAACGGCTCTTTTTCCGTTTAAACTGCCATCTCCTCGGGGTAAAGCTGCACCGATTTTTACCTCAGCAACATCGCGCAATAATACAGGTGTTCCTTGACGAGCAGTTACTACAGATTGTTCTAAATCTTCTAAGGATTCGATGCGTCCAATTCCCCGAATTAATAACTCTTTATCCGGACTAATTAAAAACCCTCCCGGTGCATTGGTATTGGCTAACCGAGTCGCCGTTGTCACGTCTTCTAAGGAGACATTAAAAGCTTGTATTTTTGCTGGATCAACTAACACTTGATATTGACGAACATCTCCCCCATAGGCAATAATTTGAGTCACACCGGGAACAGCTAATAAACGGTTAGTAATATCTCGATCTACTAACTGTCGTACATCCATTAAGGTTGTATTTCCACCAGATTCAACGGTAAAAGCATATTGAATAATTGTACCAATAGGTGAAGAAATCGGCGAAATTTGAGGGGTTTCTACATTATCGGGTAACTTTTCTGTGGCTTGTTGTAAACGTTCAGTAATCAATTGTCGAGCAAGATAAATATCTGTTCCCCAATCAAACGTTACTTTAACCACCGAAATTCCCACCCCAGAAGCTGAACGAACCGTTTCTAAACCGGGAATACCATTCACCGCACTTTCTATCGGTAATGTGACTAAAGATTCGACTTCTTCTGGTGCTAATCCGGGTGCTTCGGTTTGGATTTCGACTTGCGGGGGTGCAAAGTTTGGAAATACATCTAATGGCATATTAGAGACGGTATTAATTCCCCAAACGGTGACAATAATTGCACCAATAACCACTAACCAACGTTGAGCGATAGACCCTTTTAAAATTCGATCTAACATTCTTTAAAAATATACAAATAAAGTTCTTATCAATTAGTCGATTTCAACCAAAGCATCAAGCACTTGATCTGAAACTTCGGTTTGTTTTTTTGTTATATTTTGACTCCGACGCCCCAACCAAAAGGCTGTTGAGGCAATCACTCCAAAAGCAGGGAAAATGAACCATCCGGGTACGGTTTGAGGTAGATTAATTCCCATAATTTGGGGGTTAACGGAGGAGTTGCTATGGCTTTCATCCTCATGGTGTTCTGCCGTTTTATTGCCGCCTCGCAAGGATTGAGCATAGAGTTGAATTGCACCTTCTGTCACAATTTGATCCCCTTCAAATAAACCCTGGGTAATCTCAACTTGAGCGGCAAATTGTTGTCCGATGGTTACTTCTACGGGTGTAAAGTCTTGACCATTTTGGACATAAACTAAGTTTTGATGATTCGCTTCAACAATCGCATTTTCAGGAATAGAGATAACAGGGTTGGCTGTTTTTTCCGTCATTAATTCTAACTCAGCAAACATTCCGGGTTTGAGTAAATTGTCTTGATTTTCTAGTTCTGCTCGGACTGAAATAACCCTGGTTTCTCCCTCCACAAACGGCGAAATTTGAGCAACACGCCCTTCAAAAACTCGATTGGGTAAACTGGCTACTTTTAACCGAATGTTCTGTCCTAACTGAATTTGAGCAATATCTTTTTCATAGAGGTTTGCAGTTGCCCAAACCTGACTATTATCTTGAATTTTCATTAAGGGTAAACCCGCATCATCAACGGATTGACCTAAGGTAATTTTGCGCTCACTCACCACCCCAGAAATTGGAGCCGTAATCACAACTTTTCCTTCAGAATTACCCAAAGTTCCTAACTGTTGTAGTCGGGTTTCATAAATAGTTTTGCTTAAATTTAGATTAGATTTTGCGGCTTCGAGTTCAGCTTCGGCGCGTTTTAATGCTGCTTCTGCTTCTAAAACATCCCGTTTTTGATTGGCTCTAATTTGTTGAGCTTGAGCTTGGGCGAGTAACGTTTCTGACTCTCGTAAATCCCTCACAGGTAAGTCGATTTCGGCTTGTTTAACATCAGTATCTGCACTCAAAACATCTCGCCGACTTTGAGCGCGAGCGAGAGCAGTTTTAGCGTTGGCTAATCGTTCTTTGGACTCTAAATAATTCCGTCGGGGTAAAGCACCTGAATTCGTTAATTCTTCATCGCGTTGATAGTTTTCTAGGGCAACAGCTAAAGTGGTTTCTGCTTGTTCGATTTCGGCTTGAGCAATTTCTAATTGGCGTTGATAATTTTCTCGTTTAACACCAACTACCGCCCCTCTCTCAACAATTGCTTTATCTCGTTCGTAGCGGAGTTGTGCGGCTTTTAATTGATTATTAGCTTGTTCAATTTCGGCTTCTGCAATATTGAGTTGACGTTGATAATTTTGTTGAGCGAGTTCTAAATTGGCTTCGGCTTGTTTGAACTGGGATTCAGCTTCGGCTTGATTTTTTAAAGACTCAACTCGTAATGAAATTAATTCAGGACTAGAAATAACTGCAACGACTTCTCCTTGAGAAACAGTATCTCCCGGTTCAACTAATAGTTCAATTACTTTTCCTGCTAAAGGTGAGGTGATTTCAACGGTTTTTCGGGGTAAAGTTTCAATTTTTCCTGTGGTTTTTATCCCAATATTCATTAAGTCTCGTTTCACGGGTTCGATGCGAATTCCTAAACGTTCTAAAGTTTTAGCATCAACAGTAATTCCACTAGGTATTGTGGCTTCCGACTCACTCTGAAATTCATCACCATGTCCAGGATGAGGCAAAACAGAAGTCGGACTTATCAATAAAACAAAGCTAAGAAACACTCCAGAATACTTCAATAAAGAAACCGGAAAAAGGGGCTGGATGGTCATATCCGTTAGTTTAGAAGGGGAAAAGTCTGTATTAAATTAGTTTCTGCTATTTAGTATGGCACACAAAAATGAAATGAGGATGAAATGAGGATAATCTAATAGTTTAGTTAGTTTGATTTCATTGTCATTTCAGATTCAAATGTTAAAATTAATTTTTTTTTTTGAAAATCCGCTTTTTACAAGAAATTAAAGACTGAAAATTTTAAAATTATTTTTGAATTTCATCCTGATTTTAAATTTTGTTGTTAGAGTTTTAATCCTAGGTTGAATTGAAGATCTGATTTTTGAGGAGAACACAAAATTGATCAAAAACTTTGTAGGTTTTGTTGCGTTGGCTGTGATTGGATTTAACTTAAATATCCCTGCACAGGCTGTTCGAGTGTCTAACAATGATATTGTTTGTTCCTTTAAATATCAAGTTGGTAATAATCCTTGGATTATTGATGGTACAGGTGGAACAACACGCGCTCAAGCTCGTCATTTTCAAACTCTAGTGATTCAACGTTTAGAACGACAAGCGAGTGAAACTGGACAAGATTTTCAAGTGATTTACATGGGTTGTGAAGATCCTTATGGCCCAGATTAAAGTTCTGAAATAATACCCCATACTTAGTGGAGTTAGAGCAGGCATAAAATATAAAATAGCTTGCTCTAACCGGGTTTAACTTAGTCTTTTTTGCGTTAAATTTTTGCAGGGAATTTAACAGTAAAAATACTTCCTTTTCCTTTTTCGCTTTGTATTTCTATTGTTCCCTGATGCGCTTGAATAATGGCTCTCACAATGGCAAGTCCTAACCCCGATCCTCCGGTACTTCGAGAGCGATCGCTATTAATCCGATAAAATCGATCAAAAATTTTGGGTTGATCTTCTGGAGAAATCCCAATTCCAGTATCTTGAACTTGAATAATAGCCTGATGTAAATAACTATCTAAAATAATCATAACTTTTCCACCGGGTAGAGTATATTGTATTCCATTGGTTACTAAATTAAAAATAACGCGATATAGTTGAGCTTCATTGCCTTGAACATAGACTGATTTTTGGGTCAGATTTTTAGTTTTTAGTGTCACGTTATAAGCTAAAGCCAAGGCGGCGAGTTCTTCTTCGGTATCACTGATTAAATCATTGAGACAACAGAGGGTTTTAGAAGTAGATAAAGTTTTTTGTTCCATCCGAGATAACAACAATAAATCCTGAACCAGTTGAGAAAGACGGTGATTTTGTCGTTCAATCACTTCGAGGGTTTCTCTGGCTTGAGGGTCACTCAAAGGATGTAGATTTAAAGTTGATTCGACCGTGGCTCGAATAGCGGCTAAAGGGGTGCGTAATTCATGGGCAGCATCGGCGGTAAATTGTTGAATTTGTTGGTAAGAGAGGTAGATAGGCTGCATCGCAATTCCGGCTAACTTCCAACTGGCAACTGCAACACCTATCATAGCCAAAGGTAATCCTAGTGCTAAAATTAAACGAACATTAGCTAAATATTCATCAAATTCTTGTAGGGATCTTCCTAGTTGTAATGTTCCCCAAATTTCATCATTACGAGTGTGTAATGGAGTCGAATAAAATAAATAACGATTCCCTTGATCATCTTCTAAGGTTTGCCAGCGTTCATTCTTGAATTTTGAGGAGAATTGAGGAGACTGATAACCTGATCTAGCTCTTAATTTTCCAGAACGATCAAATAAGCGAATATAGTAATAGTTTCGACTGAAAATATTATATTGATGACCCGGGGAAGAATGAAAATGCCTGACATCCCCAGAGCTTAATTGAGTATAGGTTTGACAATAAACATTGAATTCGATCACACAAAGTTCCGGTAAAATTCGCCAAACATCGGGTTCTAATTCTTCAGGAGTTTTGAGAACAGTTTCTAGGCTATCATGTAAAGTCCCAGCCACCGATTCAATTTCTCGATCAATTGTCATTTGATGAGCATGATCAATGGCTTCATAAACGCCTAACCCTAATAAACTTAAAATCACTCCCATTACCCCTGCATACCAACTTGCAAGTCGCCAACGGGTTTGTTGAAAGAGTTGATTTTGTTTCATAGTTTTGAAGGTGAAAAACGATAACCTAGTCCATAAATCGTTTCAATCAAATCATCACAATTAATTTCTGTCAGTTTACGACGCAGTAAACGAATTTGAGCCGCAACAACATTACTTTCGGGTTCTGCTCCCACTTCCCAAAGTTGATTGAGAAGCCGATCTCGGGTAATAATTTGTTGGGGATGTCGCATAAAATGATCGAGCAATTGAAACTCTTTATGAGTTAAAGTAATGGTTTGAGATTCTCCGTTCAGTTGTTGACAAGATAAGGTAAATAGGCGATAATCAAGAGTAAGATTTCCGAGTTGGAGTTGTTCAGATTGAAGTTGAGGCGATCGCCTTAATAACGCTCTAAGTCTTGCGAGTAACTCACCCATTCCAAAGGGTTTTACCAGATAATCATCGGCTCCCGCATCGAGTCCTAAAATCTTATCGGCTTCTGTATCTTTTGCCGTGAGCATTAAAATCGGAATAGAACTGCCTTGCTGTCGTAATTTCTGACAAAGTTGCAGTCCAGAAAGTCCGGGAAGTAGCCAATCAAAAATCGTTAACGTGTAATCTGTCCATTGACTGTCGAGATAATCCCAAGCTTGTTCACCATTGAGTACCCAATCTACAATATAGCTGTTTTGAGTCAAGGTTCGTTTAATTGCTTCTCCTAAATCGGGTTCGTCTTCTACCAATAAAATCTTCATAATTTTATAGAGTTGTGAAGTGGAGTTGAGGATAAACTTCGGTATACTATGATAATATAGTGCGGACGTTTCCACCAATTGCTAACCCCAACCTCTATCGGACATCAACTTGTTCACCCCTCGTTTGTGAGTTATTACCAACGAAAATGTCTAATGTAGCAGATGATCTGATTAAACAAGCTCAATCCGGCAATATTGTTGTGATTCTTAAAATTCTCAAGCAACAATTAGGCGAAAGAGGAGTACAAACCCGAGGAATTTTTACAGATGGCGTGCTGCAATTGTTGTGTGAAGCACCACGACCTGAACAACTAGAACCCTCTTTTATTATAACGAGAGTCCGAGATATTTTAGACTCTCTTTCCCCCCGTTTTATTCGTCGAGTCCGAATTAATAGCCGTATTTTTCAGCAACAGCAACAACTTCTATGGTTTGAAGAGATTAACCGCAACTCTAATCATCAATTGCTTTGGTCTGAAGAAATTATTTTAAAAAAACCGTCTTTTTTCCAAGAATTTATAGAACTGATTCAAGATAGTCAAGCCTATACTCAAACTTGGCAATTTTCGAGACAAAATTCTACTGATTATCTTCACGAAAAACAACCCTTTAACCGAGGTTTAGTCGGAGGAATGGTTGTGAGTTTAGTTGCCTTAATTTTAGGTTTTTCAGTCTATCAATGGCTAAATAGTCAAACCTCTACCCCTGTCGAAACCCCACAGACTGCGACAGCAACTCCTACACCACTTCCTGAAAACCAACCTTCAGACACTGAAATTTTTGCTCAAGCGGTTCGACTCGCTCAAGAAGCCGTAACCGCAGGAGAAGTCGCACAAACCCGTCAAGAGTGGTTAGAAATTGCCGAAAAATGGAAAGAAGCAGCTAATTTAATGGAGGCTGTCTCGGCTGATTTTTCCCGCCATGCAACGGCTCAAAATCGAGCGGCTCTTTATCGTCGAAATCAGGAAGTTGCAGTTGAAGAAAGCCTTAGATGGAGAGATTAATTTACTGATTAATTAGCTGCTATTTGTTCTTGTACTATATTCATTACACTGGTGGTTACAGCTTGAGGAATACGAGTATATTCTAAGGTCGGATTTAAGTTTTGTCCCTCACTCATCATCCAGTTTACCATTTTTT
The DNA here is from genome assembly GCA_050485465.1 of Limnoraphis sp. Lineage (GTDB taxonomy): Bacteria > Cyanobacteriota > Cyanobacteriia > Cyanobacteriales > Microcoleaceae > Capilliphycus. The sequence goes on from JBJHBL010000028.1 coordinate 51,050, forward strand.
TCACCGTATTCGCTTGGTCTGCACTATCATAATTTTGCTTCACTAAAATCCAGGTTATTCCCACAATCGGATATCCTTGATCAGGGTCTTGTAAGTTAGCGGCTCGAAAATCACTATAAAACCGCACAGTTTCTAAAGCCTTTGTGGTTTCCTCAAAAGTGGGTGCAACAAACTGACCCGCTAAATTTTCAATTTTAGCCGTTCTAAGATTATTTTGACGTGCAAAGGTATCTTGAACATAACCAATTGACCCTTGAGTTTGTTGAACAGTGTTAGCCACTCCCGCATTTTGAGGGCTTTTCAGGGGATTTCCGGGCCATTGGGGGAGCGGAGAAACATCAACATTTCTTTGAAATTGGGGACTGGTCGAACTAAGATGACGGGTAAAAATATAGGTTGTACCGCTACCATCTTCGCGTACAACAGGCTTAATCGGTAAATTTGGCAAATTCACCCCAGGATTAGCTCTCGCGATTTTAGGGTCATTCCATTGGGTGATTCTGCCCATGAAAATTTCAGCCACCGCAGAACGGGGGAGTTTTAACTCAGAAACTCCGGGTATGTTAAAGACTACGGCGACAGCACCTCCTGCGGTGGGAACTTGTACAACTCCCCTAGACATTTGATCAATTTGAGCTTGGACTGGAGGGGCATCTGTTCCAGCAAAATCAACAGTATTAGCGATAAATTGGGCAATTCCATCGCCGCTTCCTGTGGCATCATAAGTAACAGTAATTCCGGTACTTTTTTTGAATTCTTCAAAGTAACGTTTGTAGAGCGGAGCGGGAAAAGATGCGCCTGCGCCTTTGAGAGAAACAGCGATCGCCTCACCCATTGTACCAAAGGAAAGGGCAACGGCAACAGAAGCGGTTAAAGTTCGTTTCCAAGCTGATTTTACAGTGATCATTGCTAACACCTCGATTTAAAACTTACGATTCTTAGAAAGATATTGCCACTTTATCAAATGTTTTGATAAAATCTTATACCCTTTAATTTTTTTAATCTTTGTGACTGAATTCAGATTAAAAATTAACCGGGTTTTAAACTGAGCTTAACTTTGAGCCGAATCAATCTTGATGTTTTTGAATTTATTTTCGTGAAATCCTTATTTAAAATTGAGAAAAAAATCTGGTTTTATAGCCTCGCCTTATTCTTCAGTTATACTGTTGTCGGATGGCTATTAACCGCGTTTTCAGCTTCTCCTGTTGTTAGGTTGGGAACATTAGCGGTTAGCTTACATTTATCTGCATCGGGAACTGAAGCTATTTTACTGGCAAATGCTTGGGTGTTAATCGTTATATTAACGCTAGTTTTGCAAAAAACCTGGCCGCTATTTTTAGGGGGTTATATTCCTTATCAAAATTCACGGTTATGGTCTGTGGTTATGATTTTATTTTTGTTTTTTGGAATTGCCTTGATTTTGATTCACGGCTGGACTCATAAAACCTTCAAGAAAATGGGCTGGAATGATCGAAAAATTTTATTAAGATTAGTCACTTTAACGTGGATAGCTTTAGGTTTAGGTTGGATTATTTTTCAGATCCCTCTACTGTATTAATCCTTTTTTTGTGATAAATAAACGAGAAAATATTACCTTTTGCCTCTTGCCTGATTTGATAACAATTTAAAAGCGAACTTTGTACAACTGAAATAACTCTCCAGCTTTCTTTTTAACAATCTTTGCGCCAGTAGATTGAATCATTTTTTCCCAATCTGTAAGACTTTCTAAAAACACTTCACTACCTAAATACGTTTCTAAGATCGCCCAATCTTCAGCTAAAGGTGTTTCCGGGTTTAACACATCAAACACAAACTCTCCAGTAGGTTTCAGGACTCGTTTCACTTGAGTCAGAACCTCCGCCCAATATTGTCGGGGATAATAACAACTAAACCCCGTTGCGATCGCTAAATCAAACTGATCCCCCTCATAATCTAACGAATGAGCCGCCCCCAACTTAACCCCCTTAAACAGTTTAGAATTTAATTGAGGCCCCCGTGCATTTAACGCTTCTAAAGCCACTTGACTAATATCTTGACCATAAAAAAACGCATTCCAATCTCGCCAAGGATAAATCAAAAAACTCACCCCACAGCCGAGATCCAAACAATGTTGATTTTTCTGAATTTTCACCAATTCCCAAAACGGAGAAGTCATCTTCATTTGTAACGTTCCGGCAATGCGATCGCGAAAAATCGGCAACATTTCCACTTCTTCCGGCAGATCAAAAGCCTCATTTTGATATTCTCGATTAAAACGGTAAGCCACCGCATTCGTAATAGAATGCCACTGATCCGAAAGATAAGCCGAAGAACTCGAATTCAACGATTGTGAGGAACGATCAGACTTTTTAGACATCGTTATTGTTTCAGAACCTTTTTAACTAAACTCGGAATTTGAGAAGGACGATTTGCTAAAGGAATCTTAGCTTTTTTAAACGCTTCTTTTTTAGTTGCTATCGTCGGCGGACACATCGTTTGAGTAATCAATTTAGACGTAGTTAACGTACAAGAATGACCGATCAGTTGAGTCTCCGGCGCATACAGTCCAGCAATATAAGCAACCACAGGCTTATCAATCGTTTCCGCAATGTAGGAAGCCGCTTCTTCCTCACCATGTCCATTAACTTGTCCCACCAAAACAATCACATCGGTTTGATCATCTTCATCCAAAACTTGCAACCATTGAATAAAAGAAGAACCAATAATTAAATCACTCCCAATACTCACAGCCATAGACTGTCCTAACTTCGCGCTAGTCAATTGAAAAGCCGTTTCATAAGTCAGTTGACTACCGCGACCAATTAACCCAACAGAACCCGGCGTATAAAACTCACCCGGATGAAACCCCAACAACAATTGATTCGGAATAATAATCCCCGCACAATTAGGGCCAATAACAATCGTTTCTGCAATTTCGGCTTTGCGAATTAAACGTACCATATCTAGAGGCGGCACGCCTTGAGTCAAAATCACCAGTTGACGGACACCCGCTTCCATCGCCTCTAAAGCCGCATCCAAAACCTGATAAGGGTTCACCCAAATAATACTCGTATCTATCGGACCTAGCTTCACCTGGGCTTGTTCAACCAAATCAAAAATCGGGATATCCTCTAGGTGATCTCCACCGAGACTCGGACTCACACAACCCACAATATTCGTGCCATAAGCCTTCATATTAAGAACCGCATGGATCAAAGGCTGAGAAGTGGCATTCCCCTGAATTAAAACTTTACTGTCTGGCGTCAAATTCATAGCTGTATGTTTAACTTCTACACCCTACACTGATACAGGAACACCAAACCGACTGTAACCATTAACGCAATCTGCTAAAAATGGACAGTAGATCGAACTGCATAAGATGCGAGATTGATCTATTTTAGTCTTTCTCCATTTGGCTAAGAGACATCGGCAACACCTGGGGAGCAGACAACCAAGCCTCAAGGATTACTTGGCCAAAGAAACCGCTAACTTGACCGCTTCATCCAAATTGTCTGTGATTTCTAGCGGAAATTGAGCCAATTGCTCTTGAAGTTCAGAAGAAGGATAAATTGCTAACCGCAAAACCAACTGAGGGACAGAACCACTCTGAGCCTTCTTTTTCAAAGCATAAATAATATCAGAAGCCATTTTCTCCGATGTGACAAAATGACTGAGAAGATTAATCAGAACCACTTTCACCCTTTTCGACTGACTCACCAGTTCTAACCCCTCATAGAAGCGATCGCGCCAATGTTCCGTCAGTTCCGTGTAATCTTCAGCCTGCAAATCGAGGAAATGAGCAGGTTTCCCCTTCCCTTGAACTATCAGATCCACAGTAGCCAAAGTTAGATCTGCACCATTACACAGAAGACCAATATTACCATTAATTTCAACGGGTTGAAGTTGGAGTCCCAAACCCCGATCTAGCGGACAAGGAGGGGGAACAACCGGAAGATGATTGGGGTGTGAAACCGTTTGAGCCTCAATAACATCCTGAGAATGAATTAAAGCCCCCAGATCCTGATGGCGTCCGAGAGCATTATCATTCAAAATCACCTTACCATCGAGAGCCATCACTTCACCCGTCGCGCTAATACCGAGCGGATTAATTTCGATCAGATCTAAATCCTTCTCCACAAACAGATGGTACATTTTTTCAATAATGGTACTCACTGCCAAGATCAAGTCCTGATGTAATCCCATTTGGACGCTCAAATGACGAGCATAGAACGACGAAAACCCCTGATCAACAACCACCTTTTGAACCGCTGAGATCGCTTCTTCAACTTCCACACCCCCTTGACTCGATCCCAACAAAATCGGACGACGACTCACCGGATCAAGAGTCACCGCCAGATAAAACTCTTGATCCGCATCATATTTGCCCTCAGCCAAGAGAACTTGAGGATATTCATCGCGGATCGGCAGATTAAAAATCGCATTCGCCGCCGCCACAGCATCAATAGTATTTTCAACAAAGCGAATTCCCCCCGCTTTACCCCGTCCCCCTGAACGGACTTGAGATTTGAGGACAACCGGATAAGGAATTCTCAACCCCTTGAGATCTTGAGCCTGATCAATACGTTGTGAGGGTAAAACGGGAATCTTCATTTCCCGAAATAAAGCTTTGGCTTGATACTCTAGCAAATCCATTGTGATTGATTTCCCCCTTGAACTCTTATTTAAACATTGTCATTTTTGAGGAGTTGCTGACATTCCTTGATGAACCGTTTTCACCCACTTTAGACGCTTCGGGCGAATAGAAATCCGAGTCGTTGTACTTCCAATCACCACAAACCAATGCAACATATACAAAGTGCCGCGTAAGGTTTCCAGCGCCATCATTAACCCTGTCATTAACGATTGAGAACCCATCTTTTGCGGGTTTTGAGTCCGACGCAGGCCAATAAACATCCCCAGTAACGACAACGTTAAGGCCATCAACGATAAGGGAGTAGTTATCGGTAGACGACGCAGCAGCAGCGCCATCAAAAAATCAGGGACAGCTGCACTGGGAACGAGATATTGAATCACTAAAAACCCGAATAAATCAAAGGTTTTGCGCGTCCCGAGGCGATTACGCAACAACGGTTTCCAATAGTCGAGATAGCGTTGATATCCGCCCTCAGCCCAACGGTTACGTTGATGCCATAACCCCTTCACTCCTGTTACCCCTTCTTCATACACAGGCGGTAAGGCTAAAAACTCAATATCCCAGTTGTTCAGATGGAGTCGAATCGTTAAATCGAGATCATCAGTGATCGTTTCTTCGTTCCAACCCCCACAGCTTTCAATTGCACTGCGTCGGACAAACTGACCATTTCCCCGCAATTCTCCGATCCCTCCCAAAGCGATCCGTTGCTGTTGAAAAAAGGCATCCAGCGCCATTTCTGCGGCTTGGCTTTGAGTCCAAAAATTCAGGTCAGCATTAGAGATGGCTTTTCGGACTTGTACCGCACCAATATGATTTTGATCAAATATAGGCACCACTTTCTGCAACAAATCCGACGAAACTTGAGCATCTGCATCAAATACCCCTAACATTTCACCTTGAGTTAAGGGTAAAACTTGATTCAGCGCACCGGATTTGCCACCAGAACCATTGCGACGATGCAAAACTTTCAGTTGTTGATACTTTTCAGCAAGCTGATCTAATACTAAGGGTGTATTATCGGTACTGTGATCATCGATCACCCATACTTCGTAGGCATCAGACGGATAATCTAGATTACATAAATTCTCAACTAAATTACAAATGACTGATTCTTCGTTTTTCGCCGCCACAAGCAAAGAAACAAACGGCCAATCCTTTCGTTCTGATGTTAACGGTTCATCGGATAAACCTCGGGACGTCTTCAACAGAACACGCAACGCATGAATTGAAAGTAACCCTGTTAAGCCTAGAATAAACCACACTCCCCAAGAAACCAGATGTAGAGTGATGGTTCCCCCCCAAATCACACTCAAAACAACCGCAGCCTTTCGCCGCCGTCCCTGATACATTACGGGTGAAATCGGCATCGGTTCAACGGAATGAGAACTTGAGTAAGACTCAACGGGAAGATCCGTATCTTCGGTACTGCACTCAGATTGATAGTTTGGCGGATCACTGTAAGATTGGTTTTGATTAGATGAATTTTTCCGTGTTGATGTCAATCGTCTCATATCTACGTTGATTTTTTTACTTAATTGTTTTCCAGGCCAAGACTGCTTGGGCATAGCTCATCTAATTTAACTGATACTATGGGTGTTAATGTGGGTGAAGGATTGATCATCGCCTCGTCTACTCAGGGAGACCTTTAATCCGTTCTTGAGAGAGATCTTTTGACTGCTGATGACATCCTTCCGAGCTTCTCAGTGATCATCTTAAAATAAGAGTCTAACTTCAGAAGATCTCGAGAGGTTCAGACTCTAGTATCTAACATAGTTGTCTTCCTGTGTTGCTGGCTTTGATCAATTCGGGTTTTAGACTTCAAAAATTCATTTTTTCTCCTCTCCCCAACTCCCGCTCTCTCTATCTCCCATCTGGGTCCAATCTCAGCTAAATTGGAAATGATCAGTCTTTGCAGGAAATTCTGAGAATGTCACAACATACCGCTACAGTTATTAGTCAACTCAAACCCGCCGACAAGCGAGAAGTGATTGTCTATCAACCCTATTATGAGGAGAAAACACGCAAATACTTGCCTCTCTCCATTAGCCTCTATAAAGAAAAAAGTTTGGAAGGCGCTCGTAAAATTGATAACGGTGAGGATATTCCCTTTGTCGCCACCTGGAATGTTTCTTCGCTTCCGGCAGATTTAACTCGCTGTCGGGTTCAGTTTGATGGCAATGCTGATCTCAGCTATGAAGTCACAATGTCTAATTATGAATTTGTTCGCTATTTAATTGAAGTGCTTCAGAATTTTGCCCGTAATCGCATTATCGATTTCTCTCAAGAATTTTACAAGCGCTTACTCCACTACCTCGATTAATTCCCGCTTCCTCCTCGATCTCCCGTCACGGGTCGATCGTGAATCGGTGTTATGGGGCAGTGCGTGAGTCCTCTATTGACCTATTGACCTCAATTGCTAATTCCTAAAAAAACTGGTAACTGGTCACTGTTCACTGTAAACTGTAAACACTGATAACTGTTCACGGATTATGCGATTGGGGGAGTTACTTGCCGGAACGCACCCGCGCCGACTGGAGAGTGACAACACTCCCACGTTAAAACACCAAACAGAACAGATAATCAGAAATTTCTAGATTTTACTGATTATTTTAGTTTTTGAGAGCGGTAATGCTCAATTTGGGCATTGCTATTAAATACATTGAACGCATAGAGGAGTTGGTTACGTGGCTAAGTCCGCCAAGTACCTATTAATCGGGTCAACACAGCCTTTTAGTGGTAAATCAGCAACTGTACTCGGGTTAGCCCGTCAGTTGCGATCGCAAAATCTTCAAGTGGCTTATGGTAAACCCCTCGGAACAGAAATCGGGAATGCCGCAGAACCTTTCGATGCTGATGTTCAATTCATCGCTACGACGTTAGGACTGTCTGCTTCCCAGATCGGTTCACCTATGGTGATGTTCACAGACCCTACCATAAACGCCAAACTACAAGGAGAACATTCGACTTCTTCTCGTCAGCCTCTCGCTTCCTATGTTCAAGGATTAGAGGGTGATTTGATTTTGTTAGAAGGGCCAGGAACATTACACCAAGGTCGTTTATTTGATTTGTCTCTAGCACAGATGGCTCAAGAACTGAATGCCCCTGTGATGTTAGTTGAACGCTTAGATTCTTTTGCTGCAATTGATAATCTTCTCATTGCCCAAGCCCAATTAGGCGATCACCTCCTGGGTGTTTTGGTGGCTGATATCCCCGCCGAACGTCAAGAGATGATGACGAATTTAATTCAGCCATTTTTACAGCGCCAAGGGATTCCTCTACTCGGGATTTTACCGAGAAATGATTTGTTACGCAGTGTGGCGGTTGAAGAACTCGTAAAACAACTTAACGCTCAAGTGCTTTGCGGTGGCGATCATTTAGATGTGATGGTTGAAAGTCTGACGGTGGGAGCGATGAATGTTAGTGCAGCGATGAAATATTTTGATCGCGCTCGGAATATGGCTGTTGTCACTGGCGGCGATCGCACCGATATTCAGCTTGCAGCCCTCGAAAAATCAACCCATTGTTTGATTTTAACGGGACAAATCACCCCGGATCCAATGGTTTTAACTCGCGCAGAAGATCTAGAAGTCCCAGTATTATCGGTTGATCTCGATACCCTGACAACGGTTGAAATTATTGATCGCACTTTCGGTCAAGTTCGTGTCCACGAACCCAGTAAGGTTGAGTGTATCTCCCAACTCATGGCTGAACATTTCGATCTCAAGGCTTTTATGAAACGCCTGGGTTTAGAAGCTCCTATTCCTTCTAACCTTTAAGTCTAGTCGTTTGTTGCTTCCTTAACCTGCCCCCTAAGCCCTGGGGGCTTTTTCAGTTTACAGTTATCAGTTAAAAGTTTCTCCCCTGCTTCCCCCACTCCCTCTGCTTCCCCTGCTCCCCCCTTGCCTATTGCCTATTGCCTTTTCGCTCTTGCCTAATTAATTTGCTGTAGTCTAAGTTACAAAGTTTGAAGTTTTCCTCAGCAACTTCCCTTCCTCAATCGAGAAAGGCTATACTGAAAGTAATGAATCAGCACAAGACAAAAATTAAAACTGTCCATGATGAACAAAAATTCCAGAAACAACCCATTGGCTCAAACCCATCGTGCCAATATTCAGAAACGTTTAGAACACCGTCTCGAAGTTGCCAGAGCCAAAGGCGATCTGAACCTAATCCGACTTCTAGAAGCAGAGAAAGAACAACTCCTTTGATTAAGAGTGGGCGGGTTGGCTGAAAACCCGCTTTAATGGTTTTTAATCCGATTATCGACCGCCAACCACAACCTCTTTCATCCGAACGTGTGGCCCCCCTACACTTACCGGGAGAGGCATTTGACCACTTTTTCCACAACCGCCATTAGAATAGCTTAAATCATTACCGATCGCTTCAATATCCTTCAAGGTTTGAAAGACATTTCCTGTTAAAGTCACATCACTCACAGGTTCCGCTATTTGACCCTGACGAATCATATACCCTTCTGCGGCTGCAAAGGTAAACATTTCCCCATTAGTTTGACCCCCCAACATTCGCACCGCATAAACTCCTTCATCGATATCAGAAATCATCTCATCAAAGGAGCGATCGCCAGCTTCTATTGCAGTATTGGTCATTCTAACAATCGGCGGATAAGTCGCATTCAATGCCCGAGCATTTCCGGTAGCAGATTCTTTCAGTTTACCTGCGGTTTCCCGATTATGCAACCGTTGAGTTAAAATTCCATTTTGAATTAAATATTTCCGTTGAGCCGGAACCCCTTCATCATCATATAAAATAGAACCCGGTAAATCAGGAATTGTGGCATCATCAATCACATTAAGCTGTTCAATAGCCATCGGTTTACCCAGTTGTAATAACTCCTGCATTCGCGGATTTTCATAAACAAAATCGGCTTCAGATAGATGACCAAAGGCTTCGTGAATAAACACTCCCGCTAAATACGGATCGAGAACCACTGTATATTGACCCCCTTTCACCGGTTGGGCTTCTAACTGACGAATTGCTCGTTCTGCTGCACTTTGAACCTGATCTTCAATCCCAATTAAAACATTATAATCCGAGCGAGAATTAATTGATTCAAAGCCTTGTCTAACAGTTCCATTATTGGTTGCGATCGCCCCAAACCGACCGTTAACATCCAGACGTTCTTGGGTGATACAACTGCCTTGGGAGTTAACAAAATAGGTGATACTAAAGCGATCGCTATAACTCACGGCTGTGGTTTGAATGCGAGAGTCAAAATCTAACAGCAGTTTGTTATAATTTTCGATAAGTTGACGTTTTTCTAGCAGAGAAATTCCGCGCGGATCGCAGCCTAATTCAACCGATACTTTATCCTGAATGGCTTCAATTTCAGCCAGTTGAGTGGTTTCATTTCCGACTAAATAGGCTTGAGAAATGGCTTCGCTAATGCGATCGTCAAGTTCAGATAAGCCGTTAAACGTGACAAAACTCCAACCCCCTTTGTGACAAGCGCGAATACCTCCCGCCAGGGAAAAGCTACGGTTCACGGCGTCTAAGCGAGAACCCCGAAAGGAAATAGATGTGGTTTCGCTTTGTTGGAGGCGAATTTCCAGATAGTCTACGCGATCGCGATGGGTTTTGATGCAATCAAGCAATTGGGTTTCAATAGCAGTATTCACCTGTTCCAGTCCTTACGACAGTATTACATCTTTTACGATAGCGCGTTAGGTTCAGAAACAGTAATCATCTGACGCACCTACTATTTTAATCTTACTTATGCAAAAATCAAGAAAGAAATTTGGTAACTATTCCTGTCAAACTCTGCAAATTATTTATATCGGTCAATGCCAAATCATTCAAAAGTGTTTTAGCCTGTGACTTATTACCTCATAAAGAACTGTTGGATCGAGGTCATCCCACTCATCAATCTTGTTAAGAACCACAAAAATTGAATCACAATGTTTTCTCAAATCATCCAGATTTTTTTTCTGAGAAGCATCTGATGAACCTGTGACGACAAAAACTCCTACATCAATATGTTTGAGGAACTTCCGAGTTACATCACTATTTTCCGCACGCACATCATCAAATCCTGGTGAATCAATCAGACAGACTTTTTCATCAAGTTTTAACCCACATTCCGCACGACAAAATGTAATACATTGTCAGCCCAGCAATCAGGCATTGGAGATCAAGGCAATCACGACAGAAAAATTCAAGGATAATTGTGAACAAGTGGCTGGGAAAACCTGAAAAATGAGGAGGAAGAACAAATTTAGTTTTCAAATCTCAAAATTGTTCATATTTAAGGTTAAACGTTCCATTTCAAGTCTTCTTACCCCCTAAATCAAGGTAAGAAATCAAGGATTTTTATAAATTATGGACAAATAAATATCAGGAGAGTAAATAATAGCGTTGGCAAGCTGATGGAAAAAACTTTAATAAAGATCAACGTTCATCTGTTCAATTAGAAATCTGCACGGTAAAGCCAACAACTCAAACATGAATCGACTGAAAACATTGGAAAATCCAACGTAAAGTCGGGGACTGAGTTGGACGACCCAATTGGTTAGGAACTGTTTTTTGAAGCTGTTTTAAGGTTTGTCTCAATTGACGTTGACCGAGGGTATAAACGAGCAAACATAAACCCATAATTAATCCTAAAGCTTCAATCCCTTTGGGAGACTTGAGAAAAACACTGTCGGTCAAAAACATAGGGTCTTTGAGAAAACGAAATCCTCATTTCCTATCCTTTGTTTGATATTCCCCTTGCACTTGAAAGGAACTGGAATCTAAGTGAACTGTTCCTACTTCAATTTAATATTTCTTCACAACTTCCAGAATAATTGAAACGAAGATTTGATTCAATCCCGTTTCATACAGTTGCTCTAAGACTCTTCCCATTTGACCGACTGTTTGTTTTCACCATTTCATTTTGACAGTGAACGCCTACTTTTTTTGACGGACTTCTACGCTCGTATTTTTACCGATTTCGATCCGGACTGACAATGTACTACATTTTGTCGTGCGGAATGTGGGTTATAACAAATCCGGTTATCAAAGTAGCACTTAAAATCCCTCGCAAATTTTCCAACCTACAGGTAACTGTCAGAGTTACGCAGGTAAATTACTACCTTGTTTCTTTCGATACCACTTCCAAAGAAAAGGTGCAGTAGGTACAAGAATACTTGCCCATAACCACTGCCAATTACCTGCAACAAATGTTAAGACGTGCTGCCCGACAGAAACCTCCACTTCTATTTTCTTATTAAATGTTTGTATAACCAATGGTACATCCCGACCTGATACATTAATAATTGCTGATAATGTAAGGGACAAATTTTGCGAACCATCTTGAGTTGGAGTAATTTCCCATTTCCATCGAGTTGTTTGGCTTCTAGAAATAGCTTGTTCTTGTGGTATCAATGCCTCAATCTTAAAACCTGTTCCTGAAAGATTTGCTTCCATTCTATTTGATATTCTTATTTCTGCCGACTCAAATTTTTCTTGATATTCTAGGGAGGATTGCAGTTCCTCAATAGATTGGGTTGTTGACAAAACTAACTCGATTATTGTAGGTTCTTCAAGTCTAACTTTCTGAGGTGTGTTAAATGCAATATTTCCCCATTCAAGGTCGTTTACTATTTGATCTACAATATCCAAAGATGTAGAAGAAACTGAAGTAAGTTCTTCTACAGGAAAATGCTGTGCTGATCTGTATGGAGGTTTCTCTGGGATCGAGGAGGGGGTATACTCCGAACCCTGATTAAATTTAGGCACTAAAGCAACGATTGAACCCATTACAAGAGCCAAAGTAAATGTAGCGATCGCCAAATTTTTGGGAGTGGTAAATAATTTGTTTTTAGACACAATTTTTATGTCTCCATAATCAATTAATGAGTTTGAAACAAGTATAGCTCTAAATACTTTTCAATCAACAGTAACTTATTTGGGTGACATTTTTTTTGAATTGCTGCAATTTGGTATTTTGTTGATCACTATAATGCTAGTTTACGAACCTAGATCATTACTATGCACTACTACCCACATCCGGCAATAGCCATGCGAGACGTTCAGTTAGCAATGCTTCAATCTGATAACTACAATCCACCTTTCTTTTGGGCGGCGTTTGTGTTTCAGGGAGAATGGAATTCTCGACCTCACTCAGTTAGTTTGAGAAACGAAACCCAACGTTAAACCCACATTCCGCACGACAAACTTATCGGTTTTCTCACCAAGTTAATTCACTCAACCCAACCTACAGGATTTTGAGTGATTTGGGCGAATATTGTGCTAAAATAATCTCTAAACTTTTAACCTTATTTTTAAAAAAAATATCAACAATGTCAATCCTTTCTCGTCGGCGTTTCATTAAATTTGCGGGTTCAACCCTGGCAACCCTGGGACTGAATTCTTTTCATCTATTCCCCAAATTCGACCGTTACGGTAAAGTATTAGCCCAGAGTACCCCTCGGAAACTGGCTTTATTAGTGGGGATTAATCAATATCAAAAAGATCCGTTAAAGGGCTGTGTTAATGATGTGATTATGCAGCAACTTTTACTCATTCACCGTTTCGGGTTTAATCCCCAAGATATTTTAATTTTAACCGATCAACAAGCCACCCGTAAAGGTATTTTAGAAGCGTTTGAAGAACATTTAATTAAACAAGCAAAACCCGGTGATGTCGTCGTTTTTCATTATTCTGGACATGGTTCTCGTGTTTTAGATCCCCATCCAATTCTTAGTAAAAGTCCGATTGTTGATGGTGTGGGTTTAAATGGAACTTTTGTTCCGGTTGATAGTTCCCTTCCTGCGGGTTATCCAAATATTGGCGGTGAGGTTAATGATATTATGGGACACACTTTATTTTTGTTGATGTCTGCAATAAAAACCGAAAATTTTACCGCAATTCTCGATAGCTGTTTTTCGGGATTAAAAACCAGAGACTTTAAAGGGCGTTCGAGAGAGGGAGGAGAAACAATCAAAATTTCCCCCCTAGAAAAAGCCTATCAAGAAACATGGCTTTCTCGTCTAAATCTGTCGCCCGAAGAGTTTGTACAAAGATATCAAACAAGCGTTGCAAAAGGTGTCGTTCTCGCTTCCGCCCAACCCAACCAAATCGCGAAGGATGTAAAAATTCTTGATTTTTATGTAGGAATTTTTAGTTATTTATTAACTCAATATCTCTGGCAAAATGCGGGAACACCGAAAAATATTATTGCCCATACCAACGAAATGATTCCGCGAAACTTCGCTCAAAATCCCCTGGTTGATGTTAAAATAAATAGCGGATACGAAAATCAACCTATCTATTTTATCGAAAACCCGAGTCCAGTCGCCAATGCGGTGATTACGGAAATTCAAGGAAACAAAGCCACAATCTGGTTAGGGGGATTCACAACCGAACAAAAAGCCCAATTAAAGCCAGGAACCCTGTTAAATGTTGTCAATTCTCAACCCAATTCATCGGGAAAAGCTATCTTTCAATCTCGTCAGGGTTTAGTAGGAACAGTCACATTTGAGGGAAATTTTGAGAGAGGAACGTTATTATCTCTGTCTGAAGTTTGAGTTTCACCCTGATCGTAAATTCAGTGAATCTTCTACACTCATCCCCAAATCCGGGTAAAATAATTCTGCTGTGATGCGATCGCCCTGAAATGTCTACCTCCACCCCCTACCCCTTTAGCCCCGAAGAAATCGCCAACGAAGGCATTAAACCCGGCGAATACGAAGAAATCGTCAACCGTCTCGGACGCCACCCCAACAAGGCGGAATTGGGAATGTTTGGGGTAATGTGGAGTGAACACTGCTGCTATAAAAACTCCCGTCCCCTATTAAAACAATTCCCCACCACAGGCGATCGCATCTTAGTCGGGCCTGGAGAAAATGCGGGTGTGGTAGACTTCGGAGACGGCCTACAACTTGCGTTTAAAATTGAGTCCCATAACCACCCCTCCGCCGTTGAACCCTTTCAAGGCGCTGCAACCGGAGTCGGGGGAATTTTGCGAGATATTTTTACAATGGGGGCGCGTCCCATCGCTGTGTTAAACTCGCTGCGGTTTGGTTCCCTTGATGACGCCCGAACCCGAACCCTGTTTAGCGGTGTGGTTTCAGGCATTGCCCATTATGGCAACTGTTTCGGCGTCCCTACCGTTGGCGGTGAAGTCTATTTTGACCCCGCCTACGCCGGAAATCCCCTGGTAAACGCGATGGCGATTGGTTTGATGGAAACGTCGGAAATTGTCAAATCGGGGGCTTCTGGCTTCGGGAATCCCGTGCTGTATGTCGGTTCAACTACCGGACGGGATGGCATGGGCGGTGCCAGTTTTGCCAGTGCGGAACTTAGCGAGGAGTCGATAGAAGACCGTCCGGCGGTACAGGTGGGCGACCCGTTTTTAGAGAAATCTTTGGTTGAGGCTTGTTTAGAAGCGTTTAAAACCGGGGCGGTGGTGGCTGCCCAGGATATGGGGGCGGCGGGGATTACCTGTTCGACTGCGGAAATGGCAGCAAAAGGCGGTGTAGGAATTGAATTAGACTTAGATAAAATTCCGGTTCGAGAAACGGGAATGGTGCCTTATGAATATCTATTATCTGAGTCTCAGGAACGAATGTTATTTGTCGGGGAAAAAGGGCGGGAACAGGAGTTAATTGATATTTTTCATCGATGGGGACTGCAAGCGGTTGTAGCAGGAACAGTGATTGAAGAACCGATTGTTAGAATATTATTTAAAGGGGAAATTGCCGCAGAAATTCCGGCAACAGCTTTAGCCGATAATACGCCAATTTATGATCGAGAACTGTTAGCAGAACCGCCCGAATATGTCCGTAAAGCGTGGGAATGGACGGAGGATTTATTACAACCTTGTACGGTTTCAGGAATTCATATTAATAATACGTTTACAACTTGGAATGAAATTTTACTCACGTTGTTAGATACGCCGAGTATTGCCTCTAAACAGTGGGTGTATCAACAATATGATCATCAAGTTCAAAATAATACAATAATTTTACCCGGGGGCGGAGATGCAGCAATTGTCCGTTTACGTCCGGTGAATTATTTTGAAAATAAAACCCTTGAAAATAAGACAAAAGTAGAGTATAAACGGGGCGTTGCCGCAACGGTTGATTGTAATTCTCGTTCTGTTTATTTGAACCCCTACGAAGGGGCCAAAGCGGTGGTTGCAGAAGCAGCAAGAAACCTCAGTTGTGTGGGGGCTGAACCTATTGCAGTAACAGATAATTTGAATTTTGGTAGTCCCGAAAAACCTGTGGGATATTGGCAATTAGCAGAAGCTTGTCGGGGTATTGCAGAGGCTTGCAAGGAGTTTTCAACACCTGTGACGGGGGGGAATGTTTCGCTGTATAATGAAACGTTAGATTCTGAGGGAAAACCGCAAGGGATTTATCCAACTCCTGTGATTGGAATGGTAGGGTTAGTTGAGGATATTTCTCAAACTTGTGGGTTAGCTTGGCAGAATGAAGGGGATATTATTTATCTGTTAGGATTGGGTCAATTTCAAGCAGAAGAAACCGAAACTAAAGACAGCCGTATCAGTTTAGGCGCTTCGGAATATTTAGCCCAAATTCATGGTATTATTGCGGGAAAACCGCCAGAAGTGGATTATGATTTAGAACGGAAAGTACAAGCGGTTTGTCGGGAGGGAATTCGTCAAGGTTGGGTGAATTCTGCCCATGATTCTGCTGAGGGCGGGTTAGCGGTTGCGTTGGCAGAATGTTGTATGAATAGTGAGAAAGGGGCAACGATTCATTTAGGAATAGATTCGCTTTTACAAAGGCGTTGGGATAGGATTTTATTTGCGGAAGGTGGGGCGAGAATATGGGTTTCTGTGAGTCCTCAAAACCAAACGAACTGGGAAAGTTATCTGCAAGAAAAGTTAGGCGAAACAGGAGAACTTTGGCACAATTTAGGCAAAGTTGAAGGGAGTTCCGCGCCGTTAAAAATATTAGCGGGAAATGAGTTAACGTTAGTGGAAATGGGAGTAAGCGAAATGAAAGACTGTTATTTCAATGCTATTAAACGACGGATGCAGTAGTAGGTTGGGTTGAACGCAGTGAAACCCAACAGTAGTAGCTTAGTAGTAGGTTAGTTAGAACATAGTGAAACCCAACAGTAGTAGCTTAGTAGTAGGTTAGTTAGAACATAGTGAAACCCAACAGTAGTAGCTTAGTAGTAGGTTAGTTAGAACATAGTGAAACCCAACAGGAGTAGCTTAGTAGTAGGATA
>JBJHBL010000029.1:0-67125 GCA_050485465.1 Limnoraphis sp.
AACACGCCGAACCAGCCGATGTACAGGCGGTTGTTGGTGGATGTTACCCAGTTGCAGAACTGTTCCCATACGTTGGCGCTTTCGCGTTGCTGTAAGGTAGTTGTCATTTTAGGTATGATTGCTATGTGGTTTTCAAGGTTCTTATGTATGTCTACTATATTAAACACTTTGTAACGATTTGTAAAGGGGTTATAACCTAGTATTTACTTATCAGTTTGATAAGCTGGGCTAATCAATAACAGTCGATAACCAGAATTTAGCTGAGAGATTATCTTTATCAATGTGAATATGGGGAGGTTGGTTGGATTCATGGCTGTAAAAATAAAGTAGAAAAAACAATATAAAACTAGCAATTTTATCCTAGAAGTTGTATGCTATTCTTGTCGAGAGATATTCTTGTACTGAGTAATTTACTTCGCTTGAAGTAGTTAACATCAAGTTTAGCGTTGAATGAATTCATTTCGCCCCCACAGAAACCTAAACAGCGCAACTTTCGCAGTAAAATCTGCTTGACCTAAAGTTAATCTGTATAGTGATCTAGCACATACATCCACTATTCCCAAAATTGGGTTAGTTAATTGAAACCACTCCATACATGGAAGACATCCCTTCGGAGTTGAAGCATCAAAAGTTATCTCGTCGTAATTTATAAATTTTCCGTTCTTCCTCCATCCTATTTGCTCACTGAACTTATACCATATTTTATCTCCTGGGTATTTTTCATCAAGTTGTGCGCCACAATTAAGGTAAATTTCCCTTTGTACGCTGAACCCAAATTTCCCATTGCTGTATTTAACCCAAAGTTGGTCAATCGTTCGCAGATCAGCACTAGGAAACTTTTTAATGTCACCATCATCTAAGTAGCCTCGTATTTCTTGATTTGCTACTTTCAGCATTATTTTATGGGTTTCTTTATCTGCTTCTTTCCACTTCTTTTGACCGAGTAACTCCTTTAACTTGGAGTAGTCAACACCAACTTCTGATTTGAGTTCAATTTTGGGTTCCGGTTCAATTTCGGGTTCCGATTTAATCGAATCTACTGTTTTGGGTTCAGACTGATTAGGTATTGGAGGATTTGGAGGTGGAATTGGAATCTCCGGTTGTCCGGCTTTTTCAATCGCAATTTTTTGTAAGGCTAAGACTGCATCCATATCCACACCCGTCTCTAAAACTCGAATCCAAAGCCGTTCTGCTTGTTGAAAGTCCCTGTTCATCTGAGCTTTGTAAGCATCATTTTTTAGGGTTGAAATATCAACTGTTGTTGCATATTTTGGCATTAAAATTAGATGAGACTTTTCAATCGGGTCAGCCATAACACTAGGTGTTTGCCGTCCCTTGTGCTGCACTAATTGAGGAACAGTAGACTTGAGATATTCGTTCAATCGTTCAACGGTTGCTTTTCTGCCTTTGCTTCCCAATCCTTCTAATAACGCATGGGTAAACGCCCCCTGTTGGAGTTCTTCGAGTTCCCAGGAATATTCATGTTCGCTACAAGAACGAATGCTAATTACCCCATTTTGACGGGCGTTTTCTTCGGTTTGCTTTCCCATACCTTGAATGCTTTTGCTGCTATCATTTCCCTGTTCTCGGCAAGCATCCAGAATCAAAACAATATTATCGGCTTCACATCGTTTCAATCTTTGAATGATATAGTTAACAGAAATTCCACTTCTTTCAAGATCTTCTGGAAAAGCATCGCAGGGGATGAGATAATCAATTTCATTTTCCCGTGTTCCATGACCACTGAAGAAAAACCAGAAGTTATCTCCATCTCCCATGAACGGTGTTTCAAATGTAACTTTTAACAATCGTTCTAAGTTTGAGCGAGTTGGACGGGTTGAAGCCCCATTAATTTCTGGAGAATGATCGGAGTAGTAAAAAACCGCATCAAATCTGGCTTCATTGAGCAAAAAATCTCGCACATTTTGAGCATCGTTCGCCGCATATTCCAGAGAACGAATACAATTATAGTGATTAATCCCAATTGCGATCGCGTAATTTTTTGCCATTTCACTTCAAATTTTCCCGCTTAAACTTGAGTTTAATTGCTCCCGTACTTCCCGCAGTTACACCCGTTCCCCACAAACTAAATTGACCCTGACCGTTGACAACCACTGAGAGTTCAACTTCATCTAATTTGATCTCTGAACTGTCTGTTCGCCGATCCATTTGGGTCATTAACTGTTCTACCACATCCATCAATTGATTTATTCCGGCTTTTAGTGCTTCTTTCGGAACTTCCTGAACTTTAAACCCTGCGATGACTTCATCGGTTGATTTGGAAGCATCCAGAGATAATTGCTGAGAGGGAAAGGTGGGAACGCCTGCGGGAATAACAACATCCAAACTTCTTCTCCCATAAGAGTTATCTAATTTAGACGGAGAAATAACGGCTTCGTAGGTGACAATCCGAACGGTATCTTCTGACATGAGAGTATTTATGGATAGAAACAGCAAACTTTTAACTGCACTCAGGCAAAGAGCGATCGCACTGACAATTATCTTATACAATTATCTCATATCGGTTTCGGCGACGGTGTAGTTCTGTATTCCTTAAACCGCACATCTTGATCGCCTTTCCCTTCACAGGTAGTAATTTCCCTATTGCGTGATTCTAACCCCACAACAGTCGCTACAATCAAAAACAGTGAACTTGATTGGTGGTTAGTATGATTCCAACCGTTATTGAACAATCGGGTCGCGGTGAACGCGCCTTTGATATCTATTCCAGACTTTTACGCGATCGCATTATATTTCTCGGACAACCCGTAACCGCCGATTTAGCGAATCTGATTGTCGCTCAAATGCTGTTCCTCGATGCAGAAGATCCAGAAAAGGATATATACCTGTATATCAACTCTCCAGGGGGTTCAGTATCTGCGGGATTGGGAATTTACGACACGATGAACCATATTCGCCCCGATGTTAGCACGATCTGTATTGGCTTGGCTGCCAGTATGGGAGCATTTTTGCTGAGTGCGGGTGCAAAAGGAAAACGGATGAGTTTACCCCATTCTCGGATAATGATTCACCAACCGTTAGGCGGCGCCCAGGGACAAGCCACCGATATTGAAATTCAAGCCAAAGAAATTCTTTACTTGAAAAAACGCCTCAACCAAAGTCTAGCGGATCATACAGGTCAACCCCTATCCCGTATTGAAGAAGATACCGAACGGGATTTCTTTATGTCCGCTAAAGAAGCTGTGGACTATGGTTTAATCGATCAAGTCTATGATCGCAAAGCCCTAGCCGCTAACGTTGCTTCTAATAACGGCGGATAATCACAGTGACCAGTGACCAGCTTTTACAGTGACCAGTGACCAGTAAACAGTGACCAGTAAACAGTGATCAGTTATCAGTTTATCGTTTACAGTTGAATGTAGTCCTATGCGCTTCGGACTTTAGTTTTCAGACAGAGATTTTAATCTCTGGCTTGACAGGGAACAGTAAACAGTGATCAGAACTCATGTGGCAAGAGGAAATAGGGGTTAGGAGTTAGGACAACTGTAAACTGTAAACTGTCTTCACTGGTCACTGGTCACTGTAAACTGTAAACTGTTTTAACTGTCTCCCTGGGGTGTGGGAGTCGGAAGACATTCGAGATAGTGGAGAAAATCAAGCAACTCATCTTCAGTCAGTTGATGACGCGATCGCTTTCCGTAAGTTTTTTGTAAATGGTCTACCCCTTGATCTCTAGTCCAGCCTAAACGTTTGAGTTCGAGATCAGTTTTTGCAATTTCCGGGGAAAAATCCGTAGACTCAACAGGTGCTTTTGACTTTTTCTTCTTAGAGGATAGAGAAGTTTGGGGAATGTCTTCGGTGTAAGAAGAAGCATCATTACTGCTAGAAGAAGACAGATCGGGGAGGGGAGGTAAAGAAGCACTTCGTCCCTTGTTTGAAGAGGTTGAACCCGAATCAGTAGACATCGATTTAGAAGGCGAACTGGGGTTAATATAAGTAGCAGAGAGCCAATCTTCCGATGAACGACTCGAAGAACTCGGCGCATCTTCTAACTCGGGAAACGGGGGAAAATCATCAGCTTCCGACTCAACCGCTGAAGCAGAAAGCTGGGCAGGTTCGGGAGCAGGGTTGAGTTCAAACTGAGGAGAGTTTTGAGTCGGAGAAACAGAAGGAGTGGGCGAAAAAGGTGGTAAAGCCGTCGAAGAAGTGTCAATCCCTAAAACCTGAAGCGATCGCCTGCGGGCTTGGTCTTCTGCTTGTTCAACGGTATCGGCTGCCGCCAAACCTGTAGAGAGAATGATCCGGTCAACTTCTACCTTCACCCGCACCACATACTTACCATGATCAATCGCCAATAACTCAGAGATTAAACTTCCTGTTGGGTAGCGAGATCGAAATTGAGCAAACATAATAATAATATCCTAATCTGGGGTATACTGACTGAAGTATTTGTCATTGACGCAGCGTATACGCCACTGCCACAATTCCCAATGCTACCGTCTAGATGAATCAATCTACTTTCAGGTAGACTTGATCCAGACGAAATTACGTTGTAGCCCAGGGAAGCTAATTTGGGGGTAGGTAATCCTCAATCTGTTGGGCTTCTTCTCAGCAAGAGAGGAACAGTTGCACTCAATTGTATCACTGTCTTTTCAGGAGAATAGTTAGGGAAATTCACGGGCATCCCCAACTCGGTTTGTGTAATCTCCAAAATGATCTCCGAGCTATCCTCAAATCGCGGCTGTTCTCTGGGATTTCAGTTCAATTGATCGCCTGACCTAAATAGACAGAGGAAGTGTCAAGACAAGTCAATTGATCGCACGCCTATCGCAAGGAACGACCGCTACATGGAATTTTCAATCGCTACACTGTTGGCTAATTTTTCAGAAGATAAACTTGTCGCCCCAAAAGCTTTAGAGAAAAAACTGGCTCCAGACGAGGACAGTTTACGGAAATTTCAAATCGCCCTAGATGCGTTAGAGCGAATAGGCATTTTGGAAAAAGACAAAGGGCGCTATCGCCGGGTTGAACAAGAAAGCGTGGTTGAAGCCAAGCTACGCTGTTCTAGTAAAGGGTTCTGCTTTGCCATTCAAGATGCAGAAGGCTCCGAAGATGTCTATATTCGCGAAAGCCATCTCAGTAACGCTTGGAATGGCGATCGCGTCCTGGTTAAGATCATCAAAGAAGGTAGTCGCCGCCGTTCTCCAGAGGGTGAAGTGTATCTCATTCTTGAACGAGCCAATCCTTCGGTACTCGCACGGGTGAAACAGGCTCCCAAAGGATTTCGAGCCGTACCCCTCGATGATCGGCTGCTGTTTGAATTAGATGTCGTAGACGAGTCCCCCGAACTCGCTAATGCAATTGATCATCTCGTTCATGTCGAAGTCGTTCGTTATCCCCTGGGAGTCCATCGACCAGTGGGTCACATTGTCCAGATTTTAGGCTCAGATGCAGAAGAAGCCGATGATTTAGATATCGTTTGTTGTAAACATGATTTACCTCGGGCTTTTTCCCCATACGCTCAACAAGAAGCCGAATCTTTACCGACTCAAATCAAAAAATCCGATTACAAAAATCGGGCAGATTTTCGCCAAAAACTAACCATCAGTTTTGAACCGGATTTAGGGAACCCCGAATTTTCAGTTTTAGATGAAGAAGAAAAACAATCCGCCCAATATTGCATTGATCGGGCTTTCACCCTCGAACAAAGTGACTCGGGGGATTGGCATTTAGGGATTCATATTGCCGATGTCGGCCACTACGTCGCCCCAGATACAGGCCTAGATCGAGAAGCGCGTAAACGAGGGACTGCCATCTATTTAGCCGATAAGTACATCCCGATTTTACCCAAAGAACTCAGTTGCGATCGCCTTGCCCTGCTAGCGGAACAAGAACGTCTCACCCTTTCAATATCAATTACCCTCAATCCCACCGGAAGATTAATCGAATTTGAAATTCAGCCCAGTGTGATCAAAGTCGATCATCAAATTGACTACAAAACCGCTCAAGCCATACTTGACGGCGAGGAAGTCAGTTCATCCGACGAAGTGGTTTGTATTTTAGAAAATCTCTTAGAAGTCAGTCGAGCCGTCCGACAAATGCGTTCTGCCCGGGGAGGATTTGAACTCAACCTCCTCGATACCCACTGCCACTTTGATGATGAAGGAGAACTCGGCCCGATTGTGGTGGCTTCTGTTTCCGTTGCTCAGGCGATGGTCTCAGAATTAATTGTACTGGCGAATCAAGTCGTTGCCAGTCACCTACAAGCCTTAAGTCTCCCGGCAATTTATCGAGTGCAACCTGCCCCCGATCCGGCCGATATTAGTGAGTTGGTAAAACTTGCCACCCATTTAGGCAGTGAATTGTTTCTAGAAAACGAAGAAGAAGTTCGACCTTCAGATTTCCAGTCTTTTGTGGCAGACTTAGCCGGATCAAAAGCGGAACGAGTCTTAACTTACTTGCTCGAAGATAGCCTCAAACCCTCTGCTTATAGCACAACGGCTAAACCTCATTTTGGCTTGGCTCTAGATTATTATACTCACTGCACCGCACCTTTATCTCGGTATACCGATATTTTGATCTCCCGTGTTCTCAAAGCAATTTTTGAAGAAGGACGAGATCGACGTTCAACCCGCTCCAAAGATCGGGTGAATTTGGGTCATTCTTCCTGTCACGGTAAAATAGCCTGGAACGTGCTGCCGCCAGATTTACAAGCCGAATTAGACTCTCAGTTTGCTCAATTAGTGGTGCATTTAAGTGAACGAGAAAGCGTAGCCGTTGACGCCGAAGAAGACTTAGAAGGCTTGAAGAAAACCGGATTTATGAAGGCCCGCACAGGTCAAATCTTTGTGGGATTAATTACTGGGGTGCAGTCTTATGGGTTCTTTGTAGAAATCGAAGTCGAATCCCCTGGCGGTTCTCTATTAAGAGTAGAAGGATTAGTTCATGTGTCTTCCCTCAAAGATGATTGGTATGAATATCGTTCCCGTCAACAAACCTTAGTCGGCCGCAAAAACCGTAATCAATACCGTTTGGGTGATAACGTGGAAGTGCAGGTGAAAAGCGTAGACTACTATCGCCAACAAATCGACTTAGTCGCAGTCGGCGGAGGTAGTGAAGCCGTTGATGACAACGACGACCTCCAAAACAACTATTAAGGAGAGTAACAGGTCGCTAGGGACTTCCCTCAGAGTGTCTATCCTGGCGACCCCATCCAAGTATGAGCGATCAAAAACCTCTAATTATTGGCGTATCAGGCGCATCTGGACTGATTTATGCTGTCCGAACGCTTAAATATCTACTAGAAGCGGACTATTCGATAGAGTTAGTCTCCTCAAAATCTGCTTATATGGTTTGGCAAAGTGAACAAACGGTTCGGATGCCACCCGACCCAGACCAACAAGCTGAATTTTGGCGAGAACAGGCGGGAGTTCCCACAGGGGGAAAGTTACGCTGTCATCCTTGGCAAGATGTGGGTGCAAATATTGCCAGTGGGTCTTTCCGAACGGTGGGAATGGTTGTGATTCCCTGTAGTATGAGTACAGTCAGTAAACTGGCAAATGGGTTAAGCTCGGATTTGTTAGAACGAGCCGCCGATGTTCAACTCAAAGAAGGGCGGAAATTAATTGTGGTGCCGCGAGAAACGCCCTTGAGTTTAATTCACTTACGAAATTTAACGACACTCGCAGAAGCCGGAGTTCGCATCGTTCCAGCCATTCCGGCTTGGTATCATCACCCGCAAACCCTAGAAGATTTAGTAGACTTTGTAGTAGCGCGTACTCTCGATCAATTAGACATCGACTGTGTACCGCTCAAACGGTGGAAAGAGGACTGAATGCTGCTCACCACTGCTGCCAAACCCTAGCAATGAACGGAGCATATCAATGCCTGTAGCGAATTTGGTTATCTTTGTGATTGCTGTCGCAGGACTGGCTTTACTGGTCTGGCAGAATCTCACTCCATCTGTGTCCCTGGTTTTTTTGGGAACTCAGTCCCCTGCGTTTCCGCTCTCGTTTTGGATTGTTTTGGCGATCGCAGTTGGGGTAATATTATCACTTTTTATCTGGAGTTTGTTTCTGTTGTCGGATTCTGAGTCAGTCGCAGTTTCTCAAAGTTCTTCCCCTCCCCGTTCACCCAAACCCCCTGTACAACCGACAGGTTTTGCGCCTGAAGTAACTCCGTCTCCCTCACCGTCTTATTCTTCTGTCGGACAGACACCCCATTCCCCAACGACTTCGACTGCTTATGCTTCGCCTCAACCCTCTCGTTCAACCGCTTCAACTAATGATGATTGGGAAACAGAAATTCGGCCGATTCCTCAGTCTTGGGATGATGAAGATTGGGGATTAGATGAGGAAGAACCGATTTATTCTACACCCTCTGAACCCGCAGTAAATGAAGGGAATCAATCTTCGGAGTTTAATGAACCTGTTGTTTCTCAAGGGTCTGAAGTGAGATCTTCAAATGCTTCTCCCCCTGACGATTCTCCCCGAGATCAGTACGAAGTTGAACAAAAACCAAAACGAGAATCTTGGTCAGGTTCAGTCTATTCCTATGGCTATCGTGAAGGGGGAGATACAGGCGTTGGAAAGTCTGAGTCGGTTTATGATGCTGATTATCGAGTGATTACCCCTCCCCCTGCCAAAACTGAAATTCAAGACGACGAAGAAGCGGAGTAACTCAGTTGACAATTTACGGTACAACACGATACTATAAGTCTGTTGTAAAGCGTGTTCGAGGTGACAAAGTATTTGAAACCAAGAGAAGCTGCGGAGTATCTGGGGGTTAACGTCAGAACTTTAGCCAGATGGGAAAATAAAGGTATTATCCAAGCGATAAAAACCCCATCAGGTCAGCGTAGATATGACGTTGAATCCTATACTCAAAGCTTCTCATCGACGAAACAAACGGTGCTGTATTGTCGAGTATCAAGCCCTGCTCAAATCTCTGACTTAAACCGTCAAGTTGCTGCATTGCAAGCTTTGTATCCAGAAGCAAAAACCATAAAAGAAATTGGTGGAGGGTTGAACTTTAAGCGAAAAAAATTGCTAGAACTCTTAACTCAAATAATAAAAGGTGAAGTGAATCGAGTCGTTATTGCTCATCAAGATAGACTTGCTAGATTTGGCTTTGATTTGTTTAACTGGTTGTGTGAACAGAACAACTGTGAGTTGATTGTTCTCAATGAAAAAGAATTTTCCCCCCAAGAAGAAATGGTCGAAGACATTCTAGCAATACTGCATGGTTTTTCTAGTCGATTGTATGGATTGAGAAAATATCAAACTCAAATCAAGAATGACCCAGAACTATGCAACGAGCCTTTCAAACAAAACTCAAACTTAACAACGGTCAAAAAACCTTAAGGGCGACGATACGCGGGATATTCTAAAGGGGGAAAGGAATTGGACATTAGCCCTGTGGAATGAAGCTTACAAACTGGGTTTAAAACCTTCAACGAACAAGCTCAAAATATTCTACACCAATCACGTCAAACCTCAATATTCCCGGCAGTCAACCCTAAATTCTAGAGTTTATCAATTTTTTAAAGACAAATCTCGTGAATGATTTATTGAGAGGTATTAATCTCTATCTCATCGGTATGATGGGTGCAGGGAAAACAACGGTGGGTAAACTGTTAGCCAAAGAGTTGGGTTATCGCTTTATTGATACAGATGAGGTGATTACACAAGTTGCGGGTCAGTCGATTAACCAAATTTTTGCACAACAAGGTGAAGAAGCCTTTAGAACGTTAGAATCTCAGGTTCTCTCAGAATTATGCGCTTATCAACGCTTGATTGTTGCGACTGGAGGCGGTATGATTCTACGACAGGTTAACTGGAGTTATCTGCGTCATGGTTTAATCGTTTGGTTGGAGGTTTCCCCAGAAGACCTTTATCAACGGTTACAGGGAGACACCACAAGACCTTTACTCCAACACGATAATCCTTTGGATCGGTTGCAAGAAATGATCAAACAGCGACAGCCTTTTTATGCCGAAGCTGATGTCAAAATTACCATCACTCAAGAGGATACACCCGAACAGGTGATCAACAACATTTTAGAACTCATTCCAACGGTTCTGAAACCTAAATCTCAACAGAGATATCCTTCTAATGCTCAACCTCTTGAGGAGAATCAAAATTAAGTTTTTCATGCTTTTTTCTCGTTTAATTTCATCTCAATTCTCATGACCTATCGTAATCCGACACCCACTGTTGATATTATTATTGAATTAATTGATCAACCCGAACGACCCATTATTTTAATTGAACGTCGTAACCCGCCCTATGGTTGGGCGATTCCGGGCGGTTTTGTGGATTATGGAGAATCGGTTGAAACCGCCGCTAAACGCGAAGCACAAGAAGAAACCGGATTAGAAGTCGAATTAATTGAACAATTTTATGTTTATTCTGACCCCAATCGTGATCCGCGTCAACATACTTTATCCGTCGTTTTTTTAGCCACTGCTCAGGGAGAACCTCAAGCGGCTGATGATGCGATTAATTTAGAGGTTTTTAAACCCTGGCGCATTCCAACGAATCTCTGTTTTGATCATGATCGTATTTTAAAAGATTATCGACGTTATCGCAATTTTTCCTTAAGACCTCGGCTATTTTAAGCTTTGTTCTCCCGAAAAAAATTGTCGGATAATGAGATCTAAAAACGCAGACGATACTTTAGTTCAAATTGAGCCGAGTGCAGCGATGGTTTCGGGTTCAGGAACAGCAGTAGTTTTTCCCCAGGCATTCAATCCACTATACTGACCAGAAACTATAACAGGGTAAAGAATCTTACATTTAATGTACCGGAATCTAAAATTTCAGTGAGATTATAGACTGAATCTGGGTTTTAGGATAACTTAAGTGATATCCGCTCAACTCTTAATTCTATCTTCAGACAGAGTAGGTTGCTTTTATTCGATGCTATGATAGTCGTAAGTAATCGTAAGCCAGCCTAATTCGAGCAAAATTTCTCAACCTTTACGGGAGCAGAGAAACGTTGTCAGAAGCGGAGGAACCAAAAATCGGGGCGAATCTCGCGGAATACAGAGAGAGGCACCTTCCAGCCTTAGCCCGTCAGCTAACTTCGTCGGCATTGGAAGGAGAACCCAATTTTAATATTGGATCTCCTTAATACTCATAAACTCACCGAGAGCGATAAGGAGACAAATTCGTGCTGAAACCCATGTTGATGCGTTTAGAAAGCGTACTCGGTTGCGATGATCTAACACAGCGAATGGTGCTGTTATCTCCAGCCAAAACCTCTCAACGTCCAATAGAATCCCCGAGTGCCACTCTCAATTTTGTTGTCGGTTATAACGGTTCAGATCATAGTCAAGGGGCGCTGGATATAGCACTTTGGATCGCCCATCAAACCCGTTTAGTTAAGCCGAATCCTATTTTAGTTCATGTGGTTTATGTCATTGATCAAGTTCAACCCGCAGCCCTAGAAAAAGCCGATCATATTCTTTGGCAAGCACGCTGTTTAGCGAGTGAATGGCGGGGTTCTCTAGATGCTCATTTGCGAATTGGTAACATGGCAACTGAACTGAGTCAAACAGCCCAAGAAATGAATGCTGAGGTGATGTTCTTAGGGTGTAAAAATTCTAGACATTCATTGGTTAAGCAATTAACAAATCAAACGCCCTGCCCCGTTTTAGGGCTGCCCAAAGAGTTGAATATTGTTTCTTATCATCAATAACCCCCAACAATTGTTGATCGCAGATTTTGTCACCCGTTTAAATACAAAAGTAGGTAAACCATGAGCGTTCAAAAAATGCTGGTCGCCTTTAATCAAACGCCCTTAGCCGATCAGGTATTTGACCACGCACTCACCTTAGCTCACGAACATTTCTGGATTTTACGATTAGTTCACTGTTTGATTGTAAATCCCTATGAATCCATTGGTGAAATGCTAGGTTCAAGTGTAGATTCAGAAAGTCAAACGGTATTTAAAAAAGCAAAACAAGGGGTACTACTCCAGCAAATCGAAGAAGCATTTAACAGGTATTGAAGCTTGTCAATGTCGTAAGGGAAGAATTCAAAGAAATCATATTAATTGTGCCATTATAGTTTGGGTTCGACTCAAAGATATTGCCTATTCTACAGGTCAAACTGTCTACAAACTTAAATATGGATTGCTTTGTGACTATCTCATTCAACAACTTAAATGTCCGGCGATCGCTATGAGTCTTGCGTAAGTCCTGCTAATCCCGCAACCAGTCGTAGCAGGGTAGATTTTCCACAGCGTTCAATTTTGTAGTCGTTGCTTGGACAATCTATACCCATCTCTGTAGGCATAAAAAGCAACCCAGACAGCAATAAACTTCTAGACTTCAAAAAAACTTATAGGTTTATAGCCTGTAATTAGCTCTAGCTATCACCGAAGCTAAATTGAGGACATACAGGCGATCGCAGTTAATTGAGCGTATCGTTAACTGACTGACTTTTAAGAGAGCCGCTTGATTTGAGCAAAGGTATCTATCTTTCGGATGATTATTTAGAGAGATCAAAATGTAGTATTTGTATTAGCATCTCAAAATCTCAGTCACGTGCAATTCCGATAGGGAATCAGCTAATATGCAACAATGAGCAAAGAAAGACAATAACCATCCCGCACGGAGTTAGAGCAGTGGAGTCTCGATATAATCCTGCATCCATCGAAGAAAAATGGCAACAAACTTGGGCTGAACTGGGCTTACACAAAACCTCAACAGACCCTAAAAAACCCAAATTCTACGCCCTGGCAATGTTTCCCTATCCTTCAGGAAACTTACACATGGGTCATGTTCGCGTCTATACCATCACCGACGTGATCGCCCGACTCAAACGGATGCAAGGCTATCGTGTCCTCAACCCTATGGGGTGGGATGCTTTCGGACTTCCGGCAGAAAACGCAGCCATTGAACGAGGAATTCATCCGGCGAAGTGGACGTATCAAAATATCGCCCAGATGAAGCAACAACTAGAACGTTTGGGTATTTCTTTTGATTGGGAAAAAGAAGTAACCACCTGTTCACCGGACTATTATCGCTGGACACAGTGGATCTTTTTGCAATTTTACAAAGCAGGACTGGCTTACCAAAAAGAAGCCGCCGTTAACTGGGATCCCATCGATCAAACGGTGTTGGCAAACGAACAGGTAGACAGCGAGGGTCGTTCCTGGCGGTCAGGGGCAAAAGTTGAACGAAAACTGTTGCGTCAATGGTTCCTAAAAATTACCGCCTATGCGGAGGAATTGTTGAATGATTTAGACAAACTCCCCGGTTGGCCCGAACGGGTGAAACTCATGCAAGCTAACTGGATCGGCAAATCTACGGGGGCCTATTTAGAATTTCTAGTCAAAGGAACCGAAGATAAAATCCCCGTCTTTACCACCCGTCCAGATACCGTCTATGGGGTTTCATATGTCGTATTAGCCCCCGAACATCCCTTAGTCGAAACGGTGACAACCCCAGACCAAAAACAAGCTGTTGAGGCGTTTATCAAAGAGGTTTCCCAACAAAGCGAGATGGATCGAACCGCCGAAGACAAACCTAAACGGGGAGTCCCTACAGGCGGAACGGCAATTAACCCCTTTAGTAACGAAGAAATTCCCATCTGGATCGCTGATTATGTCTTGTATGAATATGGTACAGGGGCGGTGATGGGGGTTCCTGCTCATGATACGCGAGATTTTGCCTTTGCCAAACAGTACAATTTGCCGATAACAACCGTTATTGTTCCCGATGATGCCGATAACGCCGATGAGGAGTTGACAGAAGCCTACATCGAACCGGGTGTGATGGTCAATTCTGGCCCCTGTAATGGGGAAACCTCGGAAGGCTGCAAACTCGCCATTATTGAATATGCCGAAGATGAAGGTTTGGGGGAAGGACGGGTTCAATATCGCCTGCGAGATTGGTTGATTTCCCGACAACGCTACTGGGGGGCACCGATCCCGATTATTCACTGTCCCAATTGTGGGGCGGTGCCGGTACCCGATGAAGATTTGCCTGTGAAATTACCGGAAAATGTGGAATTTTCGGGGCGGGGGGCGT
Organism: Limnoraphis sp.; assembly: GCA_050485465.1. Lineage (GTDB taxonomy): Bacteria > Cyanobacteriota > Cyanobacteriia > Cyanobacteriales > Microcoleaceae > Capilliphycus. The sequence goes on from JBJHBL010000029.1 coordinate 14,000, forward strand.
CGCCGTTGGCGAAGTTGGAAGATTGGGTAAATGTTCCCTGTCCGACTTGCGGGACTCCAGCCAAACGGGAAACAGACACGATGGACACGTTTATGGATTCGTCGTGGTATTTTATGCGGTATCCTGATGCGAAGAATGATCAACAGGTTTTTGATCCGAAGATTGGTAATGATTGGATGCCTGTTGATCAATATGTGGGCGGAATTGAACACGCGATTTTACATTTATTGTATTCGCGGTTTTTTACCAAAGTGATGCGCGATACGCCTTACGGCACGCTTCGCGATCGCAAATTATTAACCTGTGATGAACCGTTTAGTCGTTTGTTAACGCAAGGAATGGTTCAAGGATTGACCTATAAAAACCCGGTGACGGGGAAATATATTCCCTCAGCAAATGTGAATGCTGCTGATCCCAAAGATCCCGAAACGGGCGAGAAATTAGAGGTCTTCTATGAGAAGATGTCGAAGTCTAAATATAATGGCGTTGATCCGTTGGAGGTGATGGGAAAATATGGGGCGGATACGGCGCGAATGTTTATTCTGTTTAAAGCGCCGCCCGAGAAGGATTTAGAGTGGGATGATGCTGATGTTGAAGGGCAGTTTCGCTTTTTAAATCGGGTGTGGCGGTTGGTGAGTGAATTTGCCGAAAATACGCCTGTCAAGTCTTCTAAAAAAGCGGGAGATTTGAATAAGGAAGAAAAGGATTTAAGGCGGGCTATTCATATTGCGATTAAGGAGATCACGGAGGATTTAGACGGAGAATATCAGTTTAATACTGCGGTGTCTGAATTGATGAAGTTGAGTAATGCCCTTAGTGATGCAAGCTGTAAAAATTCTCCCGTTTATCGAGAGGGAATTGAAACGTTGTTAAAATTATTGGCACCGTTTTCTCCTCATTTGGCTGAGGAATTGTGGCAGAGTTTGGGTTACAAAGATTCAATTCATACTCAAGTTTGGCCTGTTGTTGATGCTGAAGCTTTAGTCGTAGATGAAATTACGTTGGTGATCCAAATTAATGGCAAAACTCGCGGCACCATTCAAGCCCCGGCAAAGGCGGATAAAGCAACCTTAGAACAGTTAGCAACAACCTCGGAAGTTGCCCAACGTTATTTGGAAAATCAGGAGGTTAAAAAGGTGATTGTGGTTCCAGGTAAGTTGGTTAATTTTGTAGTAGTAGCGAAATAATCAAAAAAGCGATCGCTCTCAGAGGATGGGAAACAGCGATCGCGAATTATTCTCAATCAACAGTTGATTGAACATTCAAGATAAATATGATAAAAAGATGACTCGCCTAACCCTATTTCCGGCTTCCCCATGAAAAAAGCTCTGATTTTTGATTTTGATGGCACTCTCGCAGATACGTTAGAGACAATTGCTCAAATTACGAACCGTCTGTCTGTGGAGTTTGGATATTCACCCGCCAGCCCTGAAGAACTGGCTGCACTTAAAGATTTAAGTACCTGGGAAATTATAAAACGTTCTAGAATTTCTATTTTTAAAATTCCCTTTTTATTGCGACGCATCCGCCAAGAACTTCAAAAAGATATTCAATCTATTCATCTTTTTCCTCAGATCAAAGAAACGCTAGAAGCATTAAAGCATCGAGGTTACTCTCTCTATATTATTACCTCAAATACGAGAGAAAATGTGATCGTTGTTTTGAATAATTATCAAATTTTACATTTATTTAATCGAATTGATTCTGCGTCTACTTTGTTTGGCAAGTCGAGATATATTAAAACGGTTCTCAAACAAGACAGTTTACATCCAAAACACGCGATTTATATTGGGGATGAAACCCGGGATATAGAGGCGGCAAAAAAAGCTAAAGTTCAAAGTATTGCGGTGAGTTGGGGGTTCAACTCTGCGGATATTTTGTCTCAACATTCTCCTGATGCTTTAATTCATCATCCCGATGAACTTTTAGACAAGCTCAAGAAAATGAGTGGGTGTTCTTCCGAAGCATTAACAGATTCTATTCATCACGACTAAGTGCTGTTAAAATCGCCCGTTGACTGACGTTTTTGTAAATTGTATCTAAATATTTCATTACCGCTTCACTGGCAGAAATTGAACGGTTAGCGCCTTGATTTCCAGCAGACTCTAGGGGAAGGGTTCCTAAAACATTTAACACATTTTCCGAACTAGAAGGCGGAGCGATAACGACTAAAGATGGGTCTAATTGTTCATTATAGCTCCAAAATTCTTCGACTTGAGGAGGATCGGGGTGAATGGTTTCTGCTTCAAATACGTCTTGGGGTTTTGCTTCTATTTCTCCCGAGGTTTCACTGCGTAACTGACGTAAAGTAGCGATAATTTGCTCTTGAGTTCGTCCTCTGAGTTTAAATAATACAAAGGGATCTTCACTAAAGCGATCGCCTAAGAGATAATAAACCGCAGCGATATGTTTACAGGGGTTGGCTTTGTCTGGACAGGTACAATGAGCGTGAACATCATCAAGGCTAAAGGGAAATAATCTTAAACCATTAGCCGCAAAGACTTCTTCTATATTTTGGGGCATTTCCCCAGCTAACAGTTTAGCAGAAAAAATAGCCTGTTGAGAGAGGGTTTCAATTACAAAATCCCATTCTTCATTACTAAATTGATCGAGCCATAAAGACACTTCATAGGGTTCAGCTTGGGTGCCTTGAACTTTGGCTTGAACGTTTTGGTCGAGAAAATCAATGCTCAGTACATTTCCCTGTCTGGCGTAATTTCTAGCACGTTCTAGACGTTTTTTAAAGCGATATTTATCGAGTAAGTCTAACCATTGTTGGGACCACCATTCTTGTTCGGTTGAAATCTCAGCGTTTGTCATAATTGTTATAAACCCGTCGTTTTTCAAGTTTTGTAGGTTGGCGTCGAGTGAGCGAGACCCAACATTTTCCATATCTGCTGATGTTGGGTTTCGTAGCCTCAACCCAACCTACCGAAAATGGGTTTTGTAGGTTGGCGTCGAGTGAGCGAGACCCAACATTTTCCATATCTTAGATTATTCTTCTTCATCAATCACCGAATTTCGATCTAGAATCAGTAAGTTTCTTAAACCATCGGTATCGAGTTCAGTTAACCAGTCTTCTCCCGCTCCTACGACTTGTTCGGCTAAGGCTTTTTTACTTTCAATTAAATCATGGATTTTTTCTTCTAAAGTGCCTCTACAAACAAATTTATGAACTTGAACATTTCGCGTTTGACCAATTCTAAAAACCCGATCTGTGGCTTGATTTTCGACGGCGGGGTTCCACCAGCGATCAAAGTGAAAAACATGATTGGCGCGTGTTAAATTTAAGCCCACTCCCCCTGCTTTGAGAGAGAGGAGAAAAATCGGTGGCCCTTGAGGATCCTGTTGAAACCGATCAATCATTTCTTCTCGTTGGGCTTTACGAGTTCCTCCGTAGAAATAGAGAACCTCTCGGTTTAACTGTTGTTCTAAATAGGGTTGTAGGAGTTTTCCCCACTCAGCAAACTGTGTAAAGATTATAGCACGATCTCCTTCATAAATCAATTCTTCGAGCATTTCTTTGAGGCGTTGTAATTTGCCGGAATTGCTGCTTAAGTTTGGAGTCGCTGCTTTTTTCTTTGTAGTTTTTGTTGCTTTTTCGGTCAGTAAAATGGGATGATTGCACACTTGCTTTAATTTCACTAACAATGCTAAAATCATCCCCCGTCGTTGAATTCCGGTGGCGCTGTCGATGTCTTCTAAGGACTGATCCACGATTTTTTGATAGAGGGTGGCTTGTTCAGTAGACAGGGAACAAAAAACTGTATTTTCCTGTTTTTCCGGTAAATCTTGGATAATCTCTTTGTCGGTTTTAAGACGACGTAAAATAAAGGGTTGAACGAGGGAACGCAAGATTTTTAAGGAGTCTGTATCGCCATATTTTTCAATGGGAATAGCAAACCTGCGCTGAAAAAATTGTCGTTGTCCTAAATAACCGGGGTTGAGAAAATCCAAAATTGACCATAATTCCGACAGGCGATTTTCAACAGGGGTTCCTGTTAGGGCGATTTTAAAGTCGGCGTCTAATGTTTTCACGGTTTTTGATTGTCTGGCTTCTGGATTTTTAATATTTTGCGCCTCATCTAAAACTAACCCTTTCCAGGTTAAACTTTTGAATTCTTTTTCATCTCTAAAGGTTAAAGGATAGCTGGTAATGACTAAATCCTGTTTTTGTACAAAAGAGGTAAACGTTTTGCCTTTTTTGCGTTTATCCCCATGATGAACCGTGACTTTTAACGTCGGACTAAACCGTTTTACTTCTCGTTCCCAGTTTCCTAAAACCGAAGTTGGACAAACCAATAAAACGGGAGTATTTAAATTTTTATTTTCCTGTAAATACAACAAAAATGCAATGAGTTGTATCGTTTTTCCTAACCCCATATCATCCGCTAAACAAGCGCCTAAACCCCATTCTTCTAAAAAGGCTAACCAACTGACTCCCCTAGCTTGGTAGGGGCGTAATTCTCCTTGAAAATTGCTGGGGGTTTTAATCTCAGTTAACGAACGATTATTATTTAACGTATTCAAAAGTTCTTCTAATTTTCCCCCCGCTTCAAAATTAACAACAGGTAACTTTTCAATCATTTGCGAGTCCCCCGTTGATAACCGTAACGCATCTTCGAGGGTGAGAGACAGTTTATCTTTGCGACTCGAAAAGAAAGTTTGAGCGGCTTTAATATCCGTTGGACGGAGTTCCACCCATTCACCATTAATTTCAACTAAGGGACTTTCTTGAGCGACTAAACGGTTAAATTCGGCTTGAGATAAGGTTTGACCCCCAATGGATAATTCCCATTTAAAATTCAGCAAACCATTTAACCCTAAACTTCCCTTTTGTTTGGAATTTGTCGCTGCTTGAATACTCAGTCCTAAACGGTTCGCCCATCCATTTTGACTGGCTAAACTGGGGGGTAAAATCACGCCTAAACCGCTATCAGTAAACCGCCAAGCCATACTTTTAATAAAGTCATAGGCTTGGAGAGGCGTTAATAAACAAGACTGGGGTTTTGCTTCTTGTAAACTCGGTTCAATAAGAGGATAAAGTTTTGAGGCTAAACCTAACCCTCTGAGAAGGGTTTCTTGAGGATATTTAATCCGGCGTCCATGATGAACAAAAGCCTCAACAGGATGAGTCCAAATGGTTTCTGCATTCACTAAAAATTCGGGTTCGTCAATGGCTTGTAAACAATAGTCGAGTCGCCAGTTTTTCTCTTTATTTTTAGGGGGAGATAACCGAAAACCTGTTCTAAACAAATTATGTTCTGCGAGGGTTTGTTGCAGGGGTGCTGTCCAATTTTTCAGAGTTTGGGCTAAATTTTCGGCATCTACTGTTTCCGTTTCAAAATTGGGGGAGTCTGCGGCTAAACCTTGTAACCAATTCTGGACAACTGGGGAAATTTTAACGAGGTTTGTTAAAGCTTTTTTCTCTCCTTCATCAGCAACTTGGCGAATTTGAGTGTCGAGGATGGCGGTTAAAAAGTCAAAGATTAACGCTTGAGAATTTTCGGGTAAATTCAAGGCAAGAGTTTCAGAATTATCCTCAGTTTTTCCGAGATTATTATACATCCGACAAGCCGAAGGAATTTGTTTAGAAAAACGCAGGAGTCGAGCTTGATCAATTGCACTATCCAGTAAAGGTTGCCATTGAGAAATATAGCGATTATGGGTTGAGTCAAAAGTGAGATTCGGTAAAAATTTACTGCGGGCGAGTAAATCTAAACTCCACCGAGAAACATGAACCCAAAACTGTAAATCCGTTCCCAGAAATGAATTTTCACGGGTTATACTTCCCAGGGGAAGGGATTGTAAAAATTGAAAGGTTTCTGTGCTTTTTAGACAAATTCCTTCTATTTTCCAGGGATAAAGACAACGGGAAGCCTGAGAGGGTTTAACAGAAGTTTGAGGCGTTGACTGTAGGGGATTTAAGGCAAATTTTGGGGAAATTTCAGTGGGCAGGGCAATCACTTGGGTTATGATTTTTGGGGCTGAGGCTGAAAGTTGCTGCTCATTTAACCACTCATTCAGTTGAGTCGCTGTTAAAGCAAAAGGATAGGATAAAATTCCATCCTCGTGATTAAATTCTGGGGAGGTGATCCGCCGCCAGCTTTCTCCCCAAATAAACAGATAACTTTCGGGTGATGACAGCCAACTTCCATGTAAAATTGCCATTTAAAAATAATCCTTAGACTTCTAACTTCAATCGATCTTTCCTGTGGGTTTATATGCTCCCGAAATCCCTTTGTTCATCCCTTGATGATCCATTAAACTTGAGCGACAGAACATTGGATATACTTGTATTGTCAGTATCCAACTGTGGGGACAGACTAACCAACGAGTCACTGATCTAGTATAATGTGCAACTAGATTCAACAAACTAGCTCAGGATCTCTGAGTGAACTGACCGAATGACGATCGCACCAAAAAGGAAGAGTTAAGCATGATCTAAAACCCAAGAATTTCATAATTGTTTTCAATGGGAGAATTGATAGCAATAGAGTGCAGCAGATGACGCTAATCTAGCAGGTGCAGGCAACTCCATTGCTCAAAATATCAGTTCACTGAATCTCTGACTAACATTGAAATGGGTGCCAAGCCTCTTAACTCGGTATTATACTGATCTCAGGGATCAGTGGGCTGTTTTTTCTAGAATGAGGACGGAGACATAACACCCTCCTCCCCATTAACTCTATCCTCTATGCTGCGCTGTAAAGCTTATAGCCTTGAGGGTTTAGACCAGGACAAGACAGGAAAACTAAGTCTCAGAGAGAACCCACTTTTCCTGTTGGAGAACGCAAAAGATAATGGAAAGAGAAGGACGATAGCATACATGGAAGAAATTGATAAGTCAATATCCTTTGATGGACGGGATATTCGACTGAAAATTGGATTACTAGCGCCTCAAGCGGGTGGAGCGGTATTAATTGAGTCGGGAGATACATCAGTTTTAGTCACTGCAACTCGTGCTGAAGGAAGACCCGGAATTGATTTTCTACCGTTGTTAGTAGACTACGAAGAACGACTCTACGCCGGAGGGAGAATTCCGGGAGGGTTCCTGCGTCGAGAAGGACGTCCACCAGATCGCGTTACCCTCACCAGTCGCTTGATTGATCGTCCCCTCCGTCCCCTGATTCCGGGTTGGATTCGGGATGATATTCAAATCGTCGCCACAACCCTCTCAATGGATGAACAAGTCCCCCCAGATGTGTTGGCGGTGACGGGGGCTTCAGTGGCAGTGGTCTTGGCTCAAATCCCCTTTTACGGGCCGATGGCAGCCGTGCGAGTTGGGCTACTTGGGGATGATTTTATCATTAATCCCACTTACCGAGAAGTCAGAAATGGAGATTTGGATCTGGTGGTTGCAGGTTCCCCAGAAGGGGTGGTGATGGTGGAAGCCGGAGCCAATCAACTGCCAGAACAGGATATTATTGAAGCGATTGACTTTGGCTATGAGGCGGTTTGTGACTTGATCAATGCCCAAAAGGAAATTGCCCAAGAACTGAATATTGTGATCGGCCCGGGAGAACCGCCCCAAGAGGATAACACTTTATTGGAGTTAATTCGCGATCGCAGTGCCGAACCGATTAAAAACGTTCTCAAACAGTATCATTTTACCAAAAGTGAACGGGATACCGCCCTCGATGAAATTAAACATACCCAAGTCGAAGAAGCGATCGCCGAAAAACCAGAAGATGATCCGTTAAAAGTTCTCACCACCGAAGATCCTAAAGCCGTTAGCCGCATTTTCAAGGATATTACCCGGGAATTGATGCGACAACAAATCATTGAAGACGGAGTGCGGGTGGATGGTCGAAATCTCGATCAAGTGCGTCCGGTATCCTGTCGGGTAGGATTCTTACCGAAACGGGTTCATGGTAGCGGGTTGTTTAACCGAGGGTTAACCCAAGTTCTCTCCATTGCAACTTTAGGAACCCCGGGGGATGCCCAAGACTTGGATGACTTGCACCCCCAAGACGAAAAGCGCTATATGCACCATTACAACTTCCCCCCCTATTCTGTAGGAGAAACTCGACCGATGCGATCGCCGGGAAGACGAGAAATCGGACATGGGGCCTTAGCGGAACGAGCGTTATTACCTGTTTTACCCGTTAAAGATCAGTTCCCCTACGTGATTCGGGTGGTTTCAGAAGTTCTATCTTCCAATGGTTCAACCTCCATGGGTTCGGTTTGTGGTTCTACCCTGTCTTTGATGGATGCAGGGGTACCGATTACCAAACCGGTGAGTGGGGCGGCGATGGGGTTAATTAAAGAAGGCGAAGAAGTCCGCATTCTCACCGATATTCAAGGGATTGAAGACTTCTTAGGGGATATGGACTTTAAAGTGGCAGGAACCGATAGTGGAATTACTGCCCTGCAAATGGATATGAAGATCACAGGTCTATCGATTAAAACCATTGCTGAAGCTATTCATCAAGCCAAACCCGCCCGTCTGCATATTTTAGAAAGTATGTTAGAGGCGATTCAAAAACCCCGCTCTGATTTGTCTCCCTTCGCGCCTCGTTTGTTAACCATGAAGATCGATCCTGATTTAATTGGGTTAGTGATTGGGCCAGGAGGTAAAACCATCAAAGGGATTACCGAAGAAACAGGCGTCAAAATTGACATTGATGATGATGGAACGGTGACTATTGCGTCCACTGATAGCGATAAAGCCGCCCGGGCTTGTCAGATTATCCAAGGCATGACCCGCAAACTGAATGAAGGGGATGTCTATGTGGGACGAATTACCCGAATTATTCCGATTGGGGCGTTTGTGGAAGTGCTTCCGGGTAAAGAAGGGATGATTCATATTTCCCAGTTGGCGGATTATCGGGTTCCCCGTGTCGAAGATGAAGTCGCTATTGGGGATGAGGTGATTGTTAAAGTCCGTGAAATAGACAGCAAAGGACGGATTAACCTCACACGCTTGAATATTCATCCTGATGAAGCAGCAGCAGCGAAAGCAGCAGCCGGGGGCGGCGTTAAGTAGTTAACCGTTTTTACAGTGATCAGTGACCAGTTTTTACAGTGATCAGATTAAAGTGTGAAAATTGATGTAGGGGCGGGTTGTGAACTCATCTATATTGACCTGGACAAACCCGCCCTGACGGTTAGCGTTTTACCCCTAATACATGAATTAAACGTTTTGGAATTCAAACGCGCCGATATCAATTAAATCGTTAACAATTCGATCAAATCCAGGTCCCCGTTGATCGAAATCTCCAGGATTGGTAAACCCTCCCGCAAAATTGTCATTTCCCGCATCAATAGCGGGACTTCCGGCTAATAATGCGATCGTGGGAGTAAATCCGCCATTATTGGCTAATGTACCAATTAACAAATCATCCGGGGAAACACCCACAAGATCACCATTGACTCCATCAATAAACCCATTAGCCCCGGCTGCATCTCCAATTAAATTATTTCCGCCACTATTAACTGGAAAATCGACGGATGCGGAAATATCAGGATTATTCTCAGCAGTATTGGCTGCAACAAGAGTATTTTTCAGGCTAACATTTCCCCCAATATTATTCAAACCTCCGCCTCGGCTTTCAGCGATATTATTGGCAACGGTACTATTTGTTAAAGTTAACCCGGCAATTGAGTTAAAAATTCCTCCTCCTAAATCCGCAGTATTGTTAGCAATCGTGCTATTGGTAACATTAACCGAACCATCAATTACCACAATTCCCCCACCATTGACACCCTGATTATTACTAATCGTGCTGTTGATGATATTTAATTGACCCGAGTTCGCAATTCCTCCCCCGTTATTGGCTTGGCTACCTGTTACAATGCTATTAATAATATTGACGGTGCTATTGTTTGAGGCAATATTAATGGCGCCGCCTCGACTTCCACTTTGAACATTACCCCCACCATCTAAACGGGTTCCGGGTGCAATTCCATTGGCAAGGGTTAAATTAGACAGGGTGACATTTCCCCCATTAATGGTAAAAATGCGGAAATCAGGAGTCCCGTCCTCATCACTCCGTTGAACGGTTAAGCGATTTGCACCCAAACCATTAATCGTGAGATTATCGTTAATATTGGGTAAAGGTGCAACCAAATTTAGGGTATTATTTCCCGCAGGTTGTGGAGAAAACGTAATCGTATTCGCCCCAGAAAAAGCTTCTGCATTAATTAATGCTTGTCGCAACGAACCTTCAACCAAATCAAAATAGGATTGTTCATCCGTTGCAATACTATCGGTTAACCGAGTCACGCCTGTTCCATTGGCTAAAATCGTGACTGTGGCTTGATCTTCTGAATCAATTTCATATTCAGAATCATCTATTTCTGCAATGGTTAACGTTAGAGATTCATCGGCTTCCGCCAGATCATCTTCTAAGGGAATTAAGGTAATATCTATACTCGCCTGTCCATCCGGAATCACGACAGTTGCAGTCCCGGTATTGGTTTCAGGATCAACTTGAACAGCAATAGGTTCCCCATTAATTTCTAACTGATAATCCGGCCCATTCACTAACAGTCTATTGGCAGTAAGGGTCAAATCAACGGTTAAATCACCGACGGGATCAGGGGTTCGCTGTATTCGATAGATACCATTTTGAGCGGGTTGTTCTTGGTTAGAATCTGGTTCAATTGCATTGGGTTGAATGGCGTTAATAGAAACCGTTGCAATATCATCATTTTCAATCGTTAAAATCGAAGTCGGTTGCAAGGTTCCCGCACGTCCACCGACAATTTCTTGATTGTTATTAATTACAATGAAATTGGCTAAACTCAATTCGATCGTTTCATCGGGTTCAACCCGTTCATCACCAATAATTTGAATCGGTACCGTTTGCAGGGTTTCACCGGATGCAAAATTAATCGTAATCGGACCATCTACAAAATCACTTCCTGGGGTGGCGGTTCTCCCGGTTAATACCACATCAACCCGAGAAGGATTTCGAGTTTCCCCAGACCGAAGAACTTCAACCACATTGGTGGTATTGAGTGTATCCCCTTCCGGCGTACTGAAATTGGCTTGAGTAAAATTATAAATCGGAGGAGAATCATTATCTAAAATGACCAGGGTTGCTGTCGGGAAGGTGTTCCCCACTTGTCCATCCGGTGCAAAGTTTTCAAAACTCAAAATCACCGCTTCGGCTTCTTCTTCTAGAGTATCGTCAATGATTTCTAGAGGAACGGTTTGAGCAATTTGACCCGGGGCAAAGTTGAGGGTAATTCGTTCGGGTATAATGTCTTCTCCGGGTGTTGCACCGTTTGAGGGTGCCTCGGTTAATACAACATCAACGGAGGAGGCTAAGCTAGAGTTTCCACTCCGAAGAACCGTGACAATTTCTGTTATCCCGTCATCTTCACTCACGGTGTAACGCTGGTCTGCAAAATCATAAGTGGGAATATCATCATCATCAATGATAATTAAATCAGCGATGGGGTTGTCTGTTCCGACCTGTTCTCCGGGGAGAGTTGCTAAAGATAACCTTACCGTTTTGTTGGGTTCAGGAATGACATTTCCGATAATGGTAATCGGAACCGTTGCAATGCTTTGATTCGCCTCAAAATCAACCGTAATCGGCCCCGGGGCAAAGTCAACACCCGGTCTAGCATTATTAATACCCTGCAAGTTGACGGTGACAGTAGAAGGGTTGGAGATGCGTCCACTGCGAACCACTTCTACCACATCATCAACGGTGTTTAAAATATTCCCTTCGGGTACTGTAAATAAGGGGTTAATGAAATCATAGGTAATCGGGCCATCATCATCGTTAATGGTGAGGGTTGCAACGGGGTTATTAACACCAGCTTGTCCGCCAAGAATCGGAGTTCCTGCTTCTGTAATGATTTGGAAGTTATCAAAACTCAAATTAAGGCTTCTGGAGAGTTGTTCTTCGAGGTTGGGAATCAGATCAACAAAAACCGATCTTTCACTTTCTCCAGGTAGAAAAATTAAGGGAGTGGGTTGAGGCGGAGCGTTATAATCAATTCCTTCAATTGCGGTATCATCGGTTAAAATTACATCGACTTGTGATTGTAAATTGAGATCGGCTGAACGTCTAACAATGATTTCAACTTGTTGAGGATTATCGGGATCTCCTTCTACGCCAATAAAGTTAGATCGGGTAAAATCGTAAACAGGTGGATCGGGGGGATCGTCATCATTAAGAATTGTACCCACGGCTGAGGCATTGACTGGATCGGCAATATACAAAAATCCTGCATCATTAACCGTTAATTCGACGGTTTTATCGGGTTCAAAGATATCATTTGCAACAGGAATTACTGTAATTTGAGCGGTTGATACATTCGGAGGAAATAGTACCTGTCCTCCAGTTTCAGAAATCTGAAAAGCATCTGAGACGGTAAAATCTGTTCCGAATTGAGCGATTCCACCAAAAGAAAAGTCAACGACAATTCCTCTTAATAAAGATGCGGGAGAACGGGTAAAGGTGTAAACTAATCCTTCTCCTTGATCTTCTAAAACTTCTGAAGGTGAAACCGAAACTGAAATGCTTGAAGGGCTAATGGGTGGGGGCGGAATCACGGTAATCGATTCGTCTGGGGTCGCAGAGGGAGGTTCAGGTGGAGGTGAGGGCGGGCGTTCATCATCTTTAATATTAATCAAAAATTCACGTTGTCCGCCAATACTTGCGCCTCCTAAAGGATTGGTTAACTGTAAACGAATGGATTGATCGCCTTGAAATTGATCGTCATCTATAATGGGGATGAAGACTCGTTTGAAGTTTTCAAAGGGTTCAAAAATAACTTCTATTCCTTCGCTAGAAAAGTCTAGATTACTTGATGTAGAACTTCCCTCTGCTAATAACAGTTGGGCGGCAACGGTGTTCAGGGGTGAACCTGTTCGTTGAATTCCGATTTCTAGAAACGCTGTATTTTGATTTTCTTCAATATCAATTGATTCTCTCGTAAACTCTAAAACAGAGGTGATGGTTTCGATAGATTTAGTAAAGTTAGCCCGAATCAGAGTATTGCGTTGAGTGGCTTCTAAAATGACCAGTTCTTCACGGGTTTCACGGTCAATAATTGTGGTATTATTTCCCGTTTGAATGAATTCTAAATCCTCAAAATTTAAATCGTCTGTTAAAGCAATTAAATCAAATCCGGGGCGGAAATCAGTGATCATATCTGTTAGACCGCCATTGCGTTCCCGACCAATCACAAATAAGTCGGATCCCGCACCACCTGTTAGGGTGTTTAATCCTAAACCTGTGTACAGAATATCATTTCCGCGATCGCCAAACATCAAATCATTGCCTTCGGAACTCAAAAGGGTATCATTCCCTTGACCGCCATAGAGGGTATTATTTCCGGGGCCACCTTCTAACAAGTCATCATCTTCGTTCCCGAATAGCAGGTCATCGCCTAAGTTGCCTTGTAGGGTGTCATTCCCTCGGCCCCCAAACAAGGTATCATTGCCGTCGCCGCCTTGTAAGAGGTCATCCCCTTGACCCCCCAAAATCGAATCATCCTCGGAGTTCCCTTGCAGGGTATCATTCCCCGCCAAACCAAAAAGGGTATCATCTCCTTCGAGTCCTTGAATGAGGTCAGCCTCAAGGGTTCCTTGCAGTAAGTCTGGGTTAGCAGTACCAATAAGATTAGTCATAAAAGTTGTGTTCGTGAACAGGTGGATGGTTTCAATATCAATACTGTGAACTCTTCGTTAAAATTTATACAATCCCGCCCATGTCCAACAGAGGAGAAAAGAGAATCCTAACCGTTGTTCTGAGTTGACGATTGCATATTTAGGAGAATACACATGATCTTGTCTCAAATTGTTAACAGCATACCCAAAATTGGCTCGGCTGCTAACATTTGTTACATCTGGAGTGATTTTCCTTTCCTCGGTGGTTTATGTTGCTTTGTGAAATGTAACAGAGTATCAACAACTGTGGGTCTCACAATTACAGATCGTTAAGCAATTAACGAAAAAGCCAGTTCTGCATGATACTGTCTAGAGGTGTTAACCGATTGCAGTTGACTTACCACCAGGAGAACACTTTGAATTCACAGATGACAGAATATCCGTCTTGTTCACTGCGTCACGATGTCAGCGAATACGTGGCTGACCTTCAACTCCATATGACGCTGCAAGCTCGTAACTTGGTTCCCGCATTGACGCAAGAGGGTAAAGATAGCCGCGAGCAAATGCTACAACAAACTCAAGCTTATTTTGAAAAAATGGCTTCTCGTCAAGCTAGTTCTATGTCTTTGAGTTCTCCAGGCTTGAAAAAACCTGGATTCTAAGCGGAATTGTTGCACGGATTCAAATCCGCTTCACAGTATTGCTGACGATATGATCTAGAAAGACCATCTAGAAAATATCGATGCGGGAGACTCAAAACTCCCCTAACAACCTTGGCTAAAAGCTGTGTTGATACATTGAATTTGCGGATTATATTAGCACCACCATTACAGTCCGCATTAATTAATTGACCTCTAGAATCTCTGAACAAACCTCTTTGAACTCGTTTTCCTGATGAAGTCCACCCTCTGGGTTTCTCACCAAATGTAGGTAGCGAATCACCATCTAAAAAACTAGCTTTTGAGGTATAAGATTCTTCGGTCTCGATAAAATCTATCCCGTGCTGCTCACAGAGTTGAGCAATACGGGATTTTAACTTTGCGGTGGGAATCTGCACGAAAGACTGGTTATTTTTCTTGCCAAGATTAATGCTGTCTTTATTGAGTTGATTCCAACCAAATACAACAGTTTAAACTTTATTTTTTAAACACCAATTAACAACAAACCTTGCAGCTTTATTGATATTATCGCGCATTTGGCGGTTACGCTTTTCTGTTATATCTGCTAGTTTTTCATCCCAATATCCTTGTTCTTTTCCGGTCTTTAATTTAGCAACACGTTTGTTATACCATTGATTTTGAGATTTAACTTTTTTGCCATCAATGATAAAAGATTTACCTGTTGTGCTAACGCAAGTTAACCAGTTATTCAACCCGGGATCAATGCCAAGTACATGACCAGATTGTTCGACTTGCTTTGCTTGAGGCTGTTCATAAACAAACTCCAAATAAAAGCTGTTGTTACGAGGTACAAATCTAAATTCTTTAATCTCCTCAAAATTCAAGTGACTCGGCATTGGTAAGGTAAAGCTATCGATTCCAAACCAAGCTTTTACTTGCTTACCTAGAGAAAACTTTAACTGACCATCAGTTAACTTCACCCATCGCTTTGGATAGCTTACAACTGCTAAACCCCCTTTTTTCCTGTACTTAGGAAGCTTGGGTTTATTTGTTAATTCTCCTCGATTAAACAGTCTAATCAGCTTCTTGTAAGAGTTAAAAGACTCAACTACACTATGTAAAGTCTGTTGAGCGCAAGCTGACCGTAAAGCTTGAAAATGCGGATTACTTTTCAGCATTTTATCAAGGTAATATTTTGACAAAAAGTGATTAGCCTTGAAAAACATTTGACGACACAAATAAATCCCGCAGTTTGTTAGTTTATTTGATTCTAAGCAGATGTACTCAAGTATTGCCAAAAGATCTGAACTGGAATTGATTAAGTGTTGTTGACATCCGTACAATCTCATCACCTCCTGTAGATAAAATAACACTAATAAACTATTTTGAGATACGGTTAATGAAACGTAACTCTGATGAATATCGAATCAATGCACATTACCTGCTTAAATTACCAACTCTTTGGACTCCTAGTTATTTCTGTGCTATAGCACTACGCCGACACGGTGTTTGACATTAGTAAAAGCGAAAAGTTGAGGCAGTGCGGTGAGTCTTTTTGGCGGTGTCAGTTTCTGTCCCGCCAAAGTAGCGTAGCTTGCTTCTGCGTAGCAGTACCCAGAGGGTCTTGGGGTCACGCCTGCGTGGAGCAACTGCCGTGGCGGTGTCGGTTTCCGTCCTGCCAAACTTTTTAAAATGAGTAGAATTTCTAGACGTTGATCCTCTGAAATCAACCCGTTGTAGGCAAAAACATTAATCAAAAAAATTTAAGCCAATCTTAACATTAGACCGACTTAAATCCTCCCAAACTTGAAAATGCTCAAAAAATCTTACCCACATCTGGGTGTTCACCTTTAGGAAACAATAGAACACCTCTGTATCGTTTAGATGTAGGTTTACCACAGCGCCGTCTTACCCCAGTTTTTGACCTCAATATGCCTTTTAGGTGGGTACCTTTGTTGAGCTTGAAGTTTCCAGATACTAAGTCTGGTATACTGCCACTCAAAGTTTCTCTGGTTCCCGTATATTGAGATTTACAGATCAAAAAAACATAAAGGCAGTCACCAACGCCGCAGCAGAACCTGTTCCCTATTATAACGATTCTTGTTCAACTGTGGAGAAGTAAATTTACCTAAAACAGCAAGAAGGCTCAAGTCTTACCTATCTTTTGCTTAATGGGTGCATTTATAGCTAAGATGCTTGTCAATAGACAATTTATAAGGCAATATGCCCCTAGCGGACGAGGTTGTACGGTATGAACCCCCTGTTGAACTTGATATCTCTGTTAGGTATACCAGCCCTATGTTTGATCGCATGGTTTGGCTCTGAAAATAGACGAGTCATTTCCTGGAACGTGATTATCTGGGGAATTGGCTTGCAATTAATCATTGGGTTAGTGGTCTTCGTCTTTGGCCCCCAACTGGTAGAAGGACTCAGTAGCCTACTGAACGCGATTTTAGATGCGTCTGAGGCGGGAGCGAGGTTTTTGTTTGGTGGCCCAAGTTCTGTTCTGGTAAGTGATCCCAACTTTGCGGCGGGGCCTGGCCCGGCTGGTCGATGGATTGCTCGGGCTGTGGGTACGCCCTACGTAGCGGTTCCGGGCGATCGCATTGGCCCGGATAGTATTAACCCCGGCTTTACCTATATTTTGGCGTTTCGGGCGTTACCGCAAGTGATTTTCTTTGCAGGTTTAGTCAGCTTATTATATCGGTTAAATATCATTCAACCCATTGTTCAAGCTTTTGCTAAAATTTTCCAAAAAACGATGGGAATTAGTGGTGCTGAATCTTTAGCGGGTGCCGCGAATATTTTTGTCGGAATTGAATCAGCCATTGCGATTAAACCCTACTTACTCGATATGACACGCAGCGAGTTATGTGCTATTTTATCGAGTTGTTTTGGGTCAATAGCTTCTTCTGTACTCGCTCTCTATGCGGGATTTTTACGCCCAACTTTTCCCACAATTACGGGGCATTTAGTTTCCGCATCTATTATGACCATTCCCGCCTGTTTTGTGTTGTCAAAACTGTTAGTTCCTGAAACAGGTGAACCCAAAACCCTCGGGGGTGTTCCTCAAGAGCCAGAAGAAGCTTTAGAAAAACGTCCCAACCCAATGGATAGTTTAATTGGGGGTGCATTAGATGGGGTCAAAATGGCGGTAGGAATTGCAGCAGCGTTAATTGCAATTTTAGGCATGGTTGCTTTAATTAACTTACTGTTTTCATCCTTAGCTAATCTTTCTAATAGTGAATTCATTCTTCTGCAACCGCTCGGCAATGTTTTTCAGGTCATTACGCTACAAAATATTCTGGGGGCTTTATTTTTGCCTTTAACGTTTCTCACCGGAATTTCCCTCGATTGGCAAGAACTTTGGCAAGCTTCAGTCTTAATTGGTAGACGTTTACTCGAAACCAATATTCCCCCTTATCAAGCCTTAGCGCAACTCAATTCAGCAGGAGAGATTAGCAACCGCGCTATGCTGATTGTGAGTTATGTTTTGTGTGGTTTTACTCATTTTGCTTCCTATGGTATTTTTGTCGGGGGTTTATCGTCTTTGATTCCTTCCCGCAGTTCAGAAGTCTCCTCTTTAGGTTTCAAAGCATTATGGGCGGGAACATTAGCAACATTAATGACAGGTTGTATTGCAGGTGTATTTGACTTTGGTAATCCGATGGTATTTGGGAAATAATTGACATCTATACTGAGGAATTTAGCCATGAGAAAAAACCGATTCAGGTGGATAGCATTCGCAGCCATCACGGCTGTTATTTTAATTTTAATCGGTCAACCTTTGACAACTGTAAAATCTCCTTCTTCAGTTCTCAAAATAGGTTTACCGACTCAAGCCCAACCCGCCTCTCCAACACCGCAACCCTCCCCCTCTCCTGCCCCTCCTCCAACCCCGCAACCCTCGCCTCCCCCTGAACCGACTCCCACGCTTCCAGACGTAGAACCTTTACCTTTGAGTGAGAGTAACTATAAAGATCCCCAAGGTCGATTTCAAATTGGTATTTTAGAAGGGTACAATGTGGGTTTTGTGGGGAATTTTCCCTTAATTGAGTCGCCCGCAGGCAATTTAGCATATACGGTTGTTGTCAGAATCCGAGAAAGTAACCGACTAATTCCCAATGTAAATTTAGCACAGATTGCGATTGAAACCTTTGAACGAGGGGAAGGATTTCAACCGGGTTCTTATCAAGATTTAGGAACGGGTTCAGTCCTTCTACCTTGGACGGGAACCCTCAAAATAGGTGCTAATAATCAACCGATGCAAGGGTCAGTTTTAGTCCGTCAGAGTAGCAATAATATTTTTCTATTGTTAGTCTCTGCAACCGAGGAAAAAGCATCAGAAGTTGATGCTGCAATTGTCGCTTTATCTGATACTCTCAGACCCATTGAACCCTCTGCTCCTTAGTTAATATTAACCGATTTTCCCCGTTTCCTCAAAAATTCATCCTAAAAGTTGAGATCACCGATGAGTCAAGATACTGAAATTTATCACTTGCTAGACTTGATGCCCGCTTCTAGCCGTATGGTCACTAAGTTGTCCATCAAATCTCAACAAAAAAGAGTGATTGACTGCCAATTCCCTTTACCCTGGAAGCCGGAACGAAAAATTTTTATTAACTTTGAACTCTGGCAAAACTTATCTCGTTCTCAACGAGATTTACTCTTTTTGAGAACCGTTAGTTGGGTTTGTAATATTCGCTGGCTCAAAGTTGATGTTAATCAGGGTATTGCTTTAGCGGGTTTGGTTGGAACAGCCGTTAAAGTTTCTCAGCAGGATGCTATCGGCGTGATATTAGCCGGGAGTTTAGTGGCAATTGGATTGACTCAAATTTGGAAATCAAACCATAGTTCTCAAGTCGAATTAGAAGCAGATGAAATGGCAATTCGAGTCGCTCAACGGCGCGGTTATTCTGAAACAGAAGCGGCTCATACTTTATTACAAGCCATTGAACGAGTTGCCGAAATTGAAGGGCGCAGCAGTTTAGATTTTATGGAGTTAATTCGCTCTCAAAATTTACGGGCAATTGGTAAACTTTCTTCTGTAAGTGTTCCGGATAGTATTCGTCAGAAAACGGTATAAGTCAAGGTGGGGTCATTATTGTTGTAAACAACTCCTCTCAAGATTTATGATTGAGAATAGACAACATTTTAAATCCTCACCGTTCTGGTTTAGAGTGGGAATGATTGCGATTTTTATCATCTCACTCTTTTTGAGATTTTGGGGATTAGGTCGATTTAATACTTTAGTTTTTGATGAAGTTTATTACGCGCAGTTTGCCAATAACTACCTGACTCAAACTCCTTTTTTTAACGTACATCCGCCTTTAAGTCAATATATTATCGCTTTGGGAATTTGGCTCGGTTCTCATTTTCCCTGGGGTCAAGAAACCGTTAATAATCTAACAGGTTCAACCCTTTCAACCTGGAGTTATCGCTGGATAAACGCCCTAACAGGTGCTTTCATTCCTATTGTTGCTGGAGCGATTGTTTATCAACTGACTTCTCGGCGGAGTTATACCTTATTAGCAACCCTATTCATAGCTACTGATGGTTTATTTATCGTTGAATCTCGCTACGCCCTAAATAATATTTATCTGGTTATCTTTGGCTTATTGGCTCAACTCCTATTCATTGTCTCACTAAAAGTTGAAGGCGTCAAGCGATGGAAAATGTTAATCGCTTCTGGAATCTGCTTCGGTGCAACTGTAGCTGTTAAATGGAATGGCTTAGGGTTCTTACTGGGAATTTTTATATTATTAATCGCCGCTTGGATAATTAAACGAGGCGCCGTTTGTGAAAATCTCGCTGTTGTTCGTTGCCAATCTCCCTTAGAAAACTTAACCCAGTTATCTGGGTTACAATTAGCTGTTAGTTTAGTCATTATCCCTGCTTTATTTTACTTGATCGCTTGGATTCCACACCTACAACTTAACCCTAAACCTGGATTTTGGGAACTGCACACTACGATTTTGACTTATCACAAAAGCCTGGGAAGTAGTCCAGATATTCATCCTTATTGTGCCGCTTGGTATACTTGGCCATTAATGCTACGACCTCTGGCTTATTTCTTTGAGAAAATTGAAAACCCCACGGATTTAAATCCGTCTGTTCCTCCCCCCCATACAACACCCGTTATTTATGATGTTCATGCAATGGGAAATCCTCCCCTCTGGTGGTTTTCAGTTGTAGCCCTTATTTTAACCCTTTGGGTGCTATTCAAACGGATTATAATTGAGGTTCAAATCAAAAGAGAAGCACCCAGTTTATCCCCCAGTAAACAACAAGCATATACCCGTTTTCCGTCACCTCTTGAGTTATGGTTATTACTCTATTTAATCGTAAACTGGCTGGCAAATTGGCTGCCTTGGATGACAGTCAAACGCTGCGTCTTTCTCTATCATTATATGAGTGCCTTTGTCTTTGCTGCATTGATACTCGCTTGGTGGATTGATTATTGTTTACAGAGTCATCGGCTACATTTACGGTTCATCGGAGTAACAGCACTTTTTTTGATTCTCTTAGGTTTTGTTTTTTGGATGCCCCTTTTTCTGGGTCTTCCTCTTTCTCCCGAAAGTTGGGAAATCAGAATGTGGTTAAGAAGCTGGATTTAAGTTAATAAAAATGAGAAAACACTCATCTTGATCTCGGGTTTAAGTGAGATGAGAAAATACTCATCTTAGCGGCGCTGTTTGACACCCAAATCCAGAGATAAAATCGGAGTTTCGGCGGAAAACCGAACCCAAAATATCTTGAAAATTTATCATTTTTTCCGGAATAAAAGCACAATGAATGGTAGTGTATTTCAAGTGATGTCAATCACCCCTCCTAACTCTGTTTATCACGGCAAAGTCAAGGATTTAAGTTGATCATAGTCAATACAGATCAAAACAGAGTTTAAAACAAGGATCGAAGATCATGGAAAAACAAGATAAAAACCAACCCACCCCTAAAACTGAAGATAACTTGAATGCGGATGCCCAGCAATTTGATGCAATGGCTAAAGCTATCATTTTGAATCTCACCTGGTCACTCGCAGGGTTAACAACCCCTAAAAAAAATACTCAAAATCAACAAAATCCACCGAAAGTTTAGGTCGGTTAAACCCAAAACTGACTGACCTTCACTATTGATCAGTGGATCACCCATTAAATGTATAACCAGGCGCTGACTTCTTCTAGCCAAGACACCGAAAAGATCGAGAGTGAATCTTTGTGTCTTGGTTCCCCTTTAATATAATCCGTTAAATTATAGCATTCTCTCCAATCACCACTCCCCAAAAATGGGTTTTAAACGTCAGTTCATTAACCTGAATTTTCATATTTTTACCCCAAGTAAAAACATCAAACTGAATCGAGCGGTTAGATGTGATTGAGATATTGCCTAAAATTGATACCCAATGACTGGGATAAGGAATTCGAGGCGGTTGATTGATTAATAATCCTCCATCATTAATTAAAGCTAAAGCAACACCACCAGATTCTAACACATCAGAAATGTTTAACATCGCTTGTAAGTTTCCCCATAAATAAGTATGGTTATATTGGAGTTTTTGATAGCCTAAAATCTCTTTTCCCCAGGCGATAATTTCCCAAGGTTTTGTCATTCCTCCAATATTACGAATAACATCGGGTGCATTGGGTTGAACTGGAATTACTCTGTTTTTTGACTCTCTTAAGGTTGATAAGATCATCCAATCCGCTTCAGGCATTTGATAATTTCCCTCAGCATTGATTAAGCGTTCAGAAGCTGAAATCCAAGTCCCACTCTGGCTATGAAATCCGCCAATTTGAAAGAGGCTACGACAGATTTGTATATAGTACAAAGGATGACGACGAATCAGTTCAAAAATAATCACTGCTGGCCCACAAAAGGGTTGACTTCCTTGATTCACTATGAGAGGATTACTAAGACGCGATCGCAACTGGCTGATCACTTGGTTTTTATCAAGTCCTCGCCAAACTCCGGGAACCTTCGACTGTTCAAAAGCGTTAATTTCGGCTATTGCTTGACGAACTTGAGGAGAATTCGGGAGTTGTACAGTCATAACTCAAGTTATTAGATCAAAGGTCTTTAAAAAGGATTCTTAGATAGGTTATAGCCGATCACAATGAGATCTCAAAAAACCAGATCCTAAATGATCTCTATTGGTCAACAATTCTGACAATCAACTAATCGACTGAGAAATAAAGACAAATTTTCGGCGGCGGTTGCTGAACCCATCCCATAACAAGCCCGTTGTCGCCAAACAACCACTGGAAGATGCCCGGCGGGTGCATGGTCATTAAAAATAAGTTGATTATAATATTTCCAATTTTCTCCTTCTCGCCATCCCACCACATCACAAAACGTTGGATAATCCCCGGTACGGTCTAAAATTTGCTGCTGAACCCCTAAACCAAATAAACCATTGCTATAATAATTCCAGAGATAATCTATTGTTTTTAAATCAACACAGGGAAAATTTTCAATATCTTCTATTCTCAGCCAACCTTCTGATTGTCGTTTCCCTAAATATAGCAAAATTTCCCAAGTATACTGATCAGAACTTTTCCAGTCTCCGACCGCGAGTAACTCACTCAGAGGTTGATAGTCCATCCCGACTTCTGACTGAAACGGTGTTTCTTCAACCGTGGGTTCTAGCCAAGTCTCGAGGCGAGAGAGGGTCTGAGAAACCCGTTCAAAATCAAGTAACTCTAAATAATATAACACCCATTCAAGTTGATGAGATAAATTTGTGCGTTCAACAGTCGCTTGTTGAAATTGGGCTTCAATTCTATCTAACCGCATCGATAAATCAGCCAAATTGAGTGAATGCGGAGGCTGATTTTCTCCTGTTGAACGCATCGTTTCAAGCTGTTGTTTCAGAATTTTTAACTGTTGCCACTTTTGTTTTGCCCATTCTAATCTCACCGATTCTAGATCAATTGCTGTTGAGTTGGATGAGTCCGATTGCAGATGCCAATGACAAACCTCACAAAATTCTGGAACAGATTGCAGATACTCCTGCTGACAAACTGGACATTTAAACATAAGCAATCAAAGCGGTTAAAATTCCAGCTTTTTTTGTAATCAAATCAGACAATCTTTCAGAAATACACAGTTATTTTTTAGAATCTTTAGGAGAAAATAAAGAAGGCAAACCAAACCACAAGCCGATCACAATAAATAAGACTAAAGCATTTTCTCCCCCCATTGTAGTCCGTTGAGAATAGGGACGATCTGAACCCACTTCAGATGAACTTAGATAACCATAACTCTCCGTCGAAGCCATTAAATCCTCTTTGATCGGTTCAGGTTCCCACTCAAATGCAAGGTGTTTAGACGAGGAATCTTCCAGGGTCGAAACTCGTGGATAATCTTCACTCCAATGACGGGAACGATGACGATATCTACGCAAATATCCACAATAGGGTCTATGTTTAGAATAAATCTGGTTATATAAAGATCCGGGTTTTTGGGGTCTGTGAGGTTGACAGTGATCACTGCTGTCACAAGAGGGTTTATGGGGAGGTTGACGAGGAATATGACCCCCCGGAAAACCATCAGCTTTGGCGAGGTTCGGAAAAACCCCTAATGCGATCGCCGCGATCGAAACAGCCATAGCCCAGATGCGATATTTGTTCATCATTATCTCCCCACATTGCTCTGATTTTGAGATTTATCGTAGCAGATTCACTGCCTTTTTTTCCGAAAAAAATAGTTAATCCTCATTCAACTCCAAAAGTTCAAGGGACATCTTGACAAATTCCTTTTTCTTCGGGTAGAACCACCGGAGTATTAACCATTAAGTCAAAAACATCATTAGATCGTATCCATCCAGTATCTCCAACTTGTAATAAGGGAACAGATTCGCGCTCTTGTTCTAAACTTTCTAAAGGTTCAACTGACCAATCTTGAACTTCATTTTCATCAAATTCATTGGTGATCGTGGGCGAATTCAAAGCATCGACTTCAGGAACAGATTCCATCAACGCCTGATCAGTTTGAAGATTTTTTAGCGTTGTACCTTGAACATTTGGCAAACTACAAACTCTTAACTCTAGCCAAGATCCCGCTTGAGGAGTTGATTGTTTTTCGATTACCTGAAAAATGCTTCCTTGAGGAACACGACCTTTAATCCAAGGTTTACCAAATTCTTTTAACAACTGAACTGAAGCGGGTGATATTTCATCGTTAATCGCTGTATTGTCACCCAGCTTAATCAGAGACTTTAAACTCAGTGTTGGAGTCGGAGATGAGAGCGTTTCTGGCTCTTGTAAGCGAGACGGAGCAGAAGTCTGAGTCGGAATTGGAAGTGTAGATTGATTCGGTTCTTCTTGATTAAAAATTCCCGAAAGATAAATTAAAACTCCAGCTAAACCCAATAAAAAAGCAATCCCCAAAGACAAGGGCCAAATTTTAGAAAACTTCGAGGACGGTAAATCTACAAAGACTGTATTCTGCAATTCAGAATCTTCCCCTGAAGTAATCTCTAAATCTTCGTCAGCATCCTCTATAGAATTGGGAATAATCGGCGAAACTTTAATTTCTGGGAGCGAGTAAATACCTGATTTAGTTGAGACACGAACGTGCAGAAGGGAAATCGTTACATTATCGTGACCATTGAGAGTATTAGCTATTTCCATTAACCGATTTTTCACCGTCACCAAATCAGTTTCGGCATTAAGAATCGGCAAAATTTCATTTTCCCAAGAATTCTCAATTCGATCTTTATCACTTAAGCCATCAGAACAGAGTAAAAAGAGACAATCTTCATCAATGGGGAAACGTTGCACCGTCGGGTAAAGCATCGCCGAGGAAGTAATCCCCAAAGCTTGAATCAAAGCACCCGAAGATCGCGGTTGAATGGCATCTCGATAGAGTGCATAACCCAGACGGACTTCACGAGAAGCCACATCATCATCCAGCGTCACCTGATAACATCCAGTGCGAGTAATCCAGTAGGCGCGACTATCGCCGATATGGGTAATATAAACCTCATGCTCCCGAGTCAGAGCCATCACCAGCGTTGTCCCCATCCGTTCCCGTCCCTGACGATGTTCGCTATCATTGCGTTGACAGATGACATCATTCGCCAGATTAGTCGCCCGTTTAAGCTGAGTGATCAAAGAAGCCGCATCCCAATTCGCCGGATGAGAACGAATATTGTTTAATTGATCCCGTAGAACCTCAATCGCCAGGTTTGAAGCCACTTCTCCGCCTTCTTGACCCCCAATTCCATCACACACAATCGTCAAGGCAGGAGTATTCGCCGGAACTTGAACAAGAGTATCTCGGTCAGGATAACAAGCATCTTCGTTGTGAGAGCGAGTCGGCCCGGTATCTGTTGCGGTGACAATTTCCACCCGACGAGAGAGCGATCGCCCACAAATGGTCATTGCTTGATCGAGTTGATAAATCAGGTGTTCCGGCTTGCGGATTTCCTTGGTGATCATTTGATGGGTTAGCTGGCCAAGAAATGATTGAATTTTCGGGTTCGCATCCTCAAGCCATAGTTGCCAAACTTGTCCGAGTTGAGCCAGAGTCGGCGTTTTCCAGTCAAACTGTAACTGTGCCAATCGGACCAACGGCCCTTCAATTCTGAGCAATTGCGGGTTGAGCAAACTTGAGGCGACCTCTTGATGCTTGAAGGGATGCCACAGTTGAGCAATTTGCCATAACCAGTTAAGCTGTCGCAAAGCCGATGTTCCCGGCCACAAATCCACCAAACTCGGCAGGAGAATTTCCCGCGTCCGATCCAATGGCCCCTGTTCTAAGAGCCAAATCGCCGTTCCGAGTTCATTTCGGTTTGGGGGGATAAACCCGTATACCAGGGGAAGATGCAGTCGATAAGGAAAGAGTCTTAGATAAGGTGCTACTTCATCAGGAATGCCTTCAGGAATGTCAGGAAGCAGTTCCGGTCGAGTATCGATCACAATCGAGTTGTGTTTCAATAAGTAGCGATCAGCGATGAGCGTCCCCGCAGGTAAAGCATCAATCCCTTCACCTACCGCCCACAAATAGTGTTTTGGCATATGATTTTGCATAGAGGTGTCGCACGCCTCTGTTGCCGCTCAATGTTAGAGTTGATCCGGTGAGATTGTTATCTCTTTGTTGGTTGATCACAGGTTATCGTCGATAAAATTATCCCTGCTGATCTTGAAAAGTTTTGCAGCCTCAATTCCTTTTTAACCTATTGCGTCAATGCAATGGGGAAAAACTTTAAACAGGCAGCCCTATAACCAAGACAGGGACAAGACATTTGATTGAGATAGGGCTGCTCAACTTGAGGCGGAATGGATCACTCAACTTATGATAGGGGCAACTTGAGGTAATCCCATGCTGTAGTTGAGAACTCGACTGTTGAGATTGTAGCTAATCTCGCCAGATTGTAAGAGCGATCGTACAAAATGTTCCAGATCCGAACCGATACGACGAAGATTGTACTCAGTCAAATCTTCTCCATTTGCCGCCTCAACCAATTGATCAAATTTTTGATACACCTTTTTCAAGGCTGCCTCATTCCAGTTCAACTCATTATCCGGATCAACATCTATCGTTAACATTTGCTCATTGTCAACCAGTTCGTCATCTTGGATTTCGGCAGTGTAAATATGAATATGGCGGGTTGTGGATTTGAGTAACATAACGTTTGAGATTTTAAGTCTTGAATCTTTGCACTTTCATTGTAAACTAGGACATCCCCACCGCAAGTCGTGTTTCCCAGGCTCTATTTCCTGGACGATATCTTAGTCTTATCCTCAATGATCCTCATTCTATGACAAACTTTTGGCAGACTCTCCTCAATTTTGCCCAAACCACCACCCAGGAAGTCGGACAGCAGTTAATTCTTGACTGGGGTTCTGTACAAGCTTCAGAAAAGTCTGATGGTAGTTTGGTGACTCAATCTGATCAGTGGGCTGATCAAGAAATTCGTCAACGGATCACTCAGACTTTTCCCGAACATGGTTTGTTATCTGAAGAAGGTGAACATTGTTTCCCCGCGACAGACTGGTGTTGGATTATTGATCCCATTGATGGGACAACCAACTTCACTCGCGGGCTTCCCATTTG
Source organism: Limnoraphis sp. (assembly GCA_050485465.1). Taxonomy (GTDB): domain Bacteria; phylum Cyanobacteriota; class Cyanobacteriia; order Cyanobacteriales; family Microcoleaceae; genus Capilliphycus. The sequence goes on from JBJHBL010000029.1 coordinate 41,255, forward strand.
GGGGATTTTAATGGGTCTACTTTACCGAGGAACCCCTGTATTTGGCTATGTTCATCTCCCGCCCTTAAATCAGTCTTTTCATGGCTTCTGGCTCGAAAATACCGGGCTAACCGGGCCTAGTGGAGCCTTCTGTGATCAAAAACCGATTCACTCCAGTTTAGAGGTTCCCAATGCTCATCATTTTTTTAATGTTTGCACCCGCAGTACCGCTATTATCCCCAATATTCCCTGTAAAATTCGCCTGATGGGTATGGCGGGTTATAACTTTTTAATGGTGGCTTCCGGGGCTGCTATTGCCGGGGTAGAAGCCACACCAAAAGTTTGGGATATTGCCCCTCTCTGGCCGATTTTGAAGGCAGCTGGGGCTGTTTGGACACCGTTAACCCCTGAACCTCTTTTTCCCCTCCAACCCGGACGAGATTATGGTCAACGTTCCTATCCGATATTAGTGGTTAGCCAACAACAATGGGTTTCACAGTTTCAACCCTTAGTTCACTGGTCACTGTAAACTGGTCACTGTAAACTGTCGCCTGTCCCCTGTCCCCTGTCCCCTCATTTACACTTTTGCGGCTTCTCCAAAGCGAATTTTGAGATAATCTTCCTCCATTTTTGCTCCCGAGGGTTGCAACGCAGCTAAGGCTTGAGGTAAGACTAAATTACGGCGATGATTGCCAATGCGGATATTGAGTTCATCTCCGCTTTTATTCAGTTGAATTTGTTCTTTTGGAATGCCTGGTAAATAGAGTTCTAAACTGTAAGAATCTTTGTCTTGAATCACTCTAACTGTGCTTTCTGCATAGTAAACTTGAGAGGGGTCTTCATCTTTATACAAAGTATCTTTGAGTCTATTTAACGCTGCTAATCCACACATTTCTTCCGTGTAAAGTGGAACTTCTTTCACAGGTAAGGGTTTAAAATTATCGTGAATTTCTTGGCGATATTGTTGTTGATTTTCTTTCCAACGTTGGAAGAACGGATCCGTCACTTCAGGGGGAATAATCCGATTAGCAACGACTAAATCGGTTGCGACATTATACAAACTCAAATAAGCATGAGCGCGCAGAGATTCTTTAATCACCATTTTTTCAGGATTGGTGACTAACCGTACAGAGGTTTGTTTATTATCGGTTAATACCTTTTCTAACGCCTCAATTTGTTCATAAAATTCATAGGGCGCGTCCATCACTTCTTTATCGGGTAAAGAAAATCCTGCAATCGGCCGGAAAATGGGTTCAACAATTGGCCGTAAAGCAGCTGACATCCCTTGAAACGGTTTGTAAAATTTTCTCATATACCAGCCGCCCACTTCCGGTAAACTTAACAAACGCAATGCTGTTCCAGTCGGGGCGGAGTCAATAATTAACACATCATATTCGCCCTCGTCATAATGACGCTTCATGCGAACTAGCCCAAAAATCTCATCCATCCCGGGTAAAATGGCTAATTCTTCAGCTTGAATACCATCTAAACCTCGCGCTTGCAGGACTTGAGTAATATAACGTTTAACAGCGCCCCAGTTGCCTTCAAGTTCCATTAACGCATCTAGTTCAGCCCCCCACAGCTTGGGTTGCACCAGGCGAGGTTCGTGACCCAATTCCATATCAAAGCTATCTGCCAGAGAATGGGCCGGGTCAGTGCTAAGAACCAGGGTTTTATAACCCAATTCTGCACAACGCAAACCCGTTGCTGCGGCTACCGAAGTCTTTCCCACGCCACCTTTACCCGTCATTAAAATCAAACGCATTTCGTCCAGTCCTGCTTAAAACTTGTTCATATTATTTTAAGTTAGATATTTGGGAAAAATCTAACTCTCAGGGAATAGAGAGCAGGGGACTCAATCAAAAAATCGTCCTTTCCCCAAAAACCAAGAGGGATGAAGGACGAAATCGTTCTGGAAATCAAACGCTAATAACCGCTCGAAATACTACTAGAAATTCCGGTTTCACTTCCACCGATACTCGCAGGGCCAGCTTCCTTGAGAAATCCATTGTAAGCTTCCATACCGTGTTCAGCGATATCTAGACCTTCGTACTCTTGTTCAGGATGAACTCGAATTCCGACAACGGTTTTCAAGGCTAACCAGAAAATGGTACTCAAAACAACGGTAAATCCCCCAATAGAGAGAATACCCAAAATTTGAGAGCCGAGTTGACTAAATCCACCACCGTAGAATAAACCAGATTCCGTATTAAACAAACCAACGGCTAAGGTTCCCCAAATCCCACAACCCAAGTGAACCGAAGTGGCACCGACGGGATCATCAATTTTGAGTTTATCAAAGAAGCCCACGAAAAACACCACTAAGACCCCAGAGATCGCACCAATAAAAACAGCGCCCCAGTAGTCCACCCCGTTACATCCGGCGGTAATTCCCACTAAACCTGCTAGAATCCCGTTAATAATCATCGATAAGTCAGGTTTACCGTCTTTTTTCCAAGAGGTAATCGTTGCTGCCACACCCCCGGCTGCTGCTGCCAAGTTCGTAGTTACGGCAATAAAAGCCACCGCTTCATTAGCTGCTAATTCTGAACCGGGGTTAAACCCAAACCAGCCAATCCACAGAATTAAACATCCCAATGTTGCAATACTCATATTGTGACCCGGAATCGCCCGGGGAGTACCATCTTCTGCATATTTCCCCATGCGTGGCCCGAGTAAAGCCGCACCCATCAAAGCCGCCCAACCGCCAACGGAGTGAACCACCGTTGAACCTGCAAAGTCTGAAAAACCTGCTTCTGCCAGCCAACCGCCTTCACCCCAGACCCAATGGCCTGTAATTGGATAGGAAATCGCCACCAGCAAGATACTAAACAGTAAAAAGGCGATAAATTCAATCCGTTCTGCCACCGCACCCGATACAATTGTGGCAGCCGTTCCCGCAAAAGCGGCTTGGAACAGGAAAAATACAGGAACGGGCAAACCTTCAGGAAAGGGAGCCAGGTTATACACTCCAGGTGGGCCAGACAGGAAATAACCCCCTCCCCCGATGAAAGGATGTTCGCCCCCAAACATGATCGAAAATCCAAAGGCCCAAAAGATTAGCGTCGCAACGGCAAATACAATCAGGTTTTTTGCCAAAATATTCACGGCATTTTTGTGGCGACAGAAGCCTGTTTCCAGCATTGCGAAGCCTGCATTCATAAAAATAACCAGAATAGCTGCAATCAGAACCCAGATGGTATTGAGAACTCCTTGAACATATTCAGGTGTTAGTGGTGTTTCATCCGTTTGAGCAAAAGCTGCTAAACTCCACAGTCCTACAATAAGAGCGGCTATCGGAATACAGGCAATCCAGCTTAGAGATAACCATCTAGGTCTAGAAAATTGAGCGAACCGAGCCGAAACCCGACTCGACAAAGAAGTTCCCCTAAAAGAAGGGCGTCGCTGACTTCTGAGTGTTGACTTTTTTTTCGGAAACATTGCTTTTAACATCACAACTACACATCACGATTCGTGTCTGAAACACGTTAAACAAAACATGAAACTCCTTTGATTGCCACCCAGACTTCGGACGAATTTTCAAGAAAATTTAACAGAGAAGGAATTTTAGCCTCTCAGATTCAGATCGTGTCAATAGCAACTTTACAATGTCATCCGAACCTGAGCCCTTTTCGAGACGATTCGCGCCACTTTTAGCGCCTGGGAGTTACAACCGGGATATTTGCTCTGTATTCAGAGCTTATAATCTTGCGAACAGATTTGAGTGATTTTCTGTATGGCAGATTACATCTTTTCTGTATCGCTGTCTAGACAATCTCAGGCTTGATTAAAGCGGTACAATGTCAGAAAGTTTGTATTGCATAATACAGAAATTTAGCCAGAGGTGTTAACTTGTTCCTGAATGTTGTTCTTGTAAATACTGACAATAGCCCAGGTTTTCTAAGCGTTCTTGCTTTTGGAGAACCGACTGTTTGAGCGTTTGACGATACTCAAGAACTTGCTGTAACAATTGGGGTTGATGAGAGGCTAAAATCTGCACCGCCAACAAACCCGCATTCTGAGCATTGCCAATCGCCACCGTTGCCACCGGAATTCCTCTGGGCATTTGCACAATAGAATAAAGAGAATCAACCCCTTGCAAATGACGACTTGACACAGGTACTCCAATCACAGGTAATGGAGTTAGAGAGGCGACCATTCCGGGTAGATGAGCCGCCCCACCCGCCCCGGCAATAATTACTTTGACTCCTCGTAGGTGGGCGTTTTGAGCATAGTCTACCATTCGTTCGGGTGTCCGATGAGCAGAAATAATCGCGACTTCGTGAGCCACCCCAAATTCTTCGCAGACGGTAATTGCTGCTGCCATTGTGGGTAAATCAGAATCGCTGCCCATAATAATCCCCACTTGGGGATTTTCTTGATTGTCCAGGTTCAAGATAGAATTCAAAGCTAAAGTTGTAACTAACAATGACATATACAGCGACACAGACTGCCGCATCACTGGATATTATCAATGCCCGTTTACCGGGAGACAACAATCTACAGCAAATTTTAATTCGTCAAGGTCAGATTATTCAGATTAATCAGCAAGAGGCGGGGAACAGGGAAGTTTTACAGGGGGTTGTGGATGTTCCAGTGTTGGACTTACAGGGAGACTGGGTTTCTCTGGGAGGGGTTGATCTCCAAATTAATGGGGCTTTGGGTTTGGCGTTTCCCGATGTTACTCCTCAACATCAGTCCCAACTGTTAGAAATTGCTGAATATTTGTGGAATCAAGGCATAGATGGCTTTCTCCCGACGATTGTCACAACAACCGTAGAAAAAATTCAGCGATCGCTGGCCACTTTTGCTGAGTTTATGCAAACTTCTGAACCCAATACCGCCCAAATTCTCGGGATACATCTTGAAGGGCCATTTCTCAACCCGGAAAAACGCGGTGCCCATCCCCAAGACTGTTTACTTCCTCTAAGGCTTGATCACGTTCAAAAAGTATTAGGGGACTATAGTTCTGTTGTTAAAGTGATTACCCTCGCCCCAGAATTAGACTCTACAGGGGAAGTTATTCCCTATCTCCGCAACTTAGGGATTACCGTTAGTTTAGGTCATTCTCAAGCCACAGTAGAGCAAGCTCATTTAGCCTTTTCTCAAGGGGCGACTATGGTGACTCATGCTTTTAATGCTATGCCCAGTTTACATCATCGCCAACCTGGACTTTTAGGGGCTGCTTTGAGTGATCCGAACGTTCACTGTGGTTTTATAGCCGATGGACAACACGTTTGTCCTACAATGCTGCAAGTATTGCTACAAGCCGCCCGAGGAAGACAAGAAACACCGGGAACTCTTGGGGGTATTTTTCTGGTGAGTGATGCTTTGGCTCCCTTGGGGTTAACGGATGGTATTTATCCCTGGGATCTTCGACAAATTCAGGTACAGGGGGGAACGGCTCGTTTATTGGATGGTACTCTAGCCGGAACGACTCATCCTTTATTTGTGGGGGTACAGAATTTGGTGAAGTGGGGAATTTGTTCTCCGTCTGAGGCGATCGCTTTAGCAACTGTTGCCCCCCAAACCGCGATCGGATTATCCGGGATGATGGGTGCCCCGGCGAGTCAGTTAGTCCGATGGCATCTACCGGAAGAATTTACCCTCTGTTGGCAACGTTTATTTTCAGATGATAACAATAATACGCTTTGAGGGATAATAAAACAGTAGCAGCTATCAATTGTGAGATTCTCACACACAAGAATTATGGGAGATGCCAAGCGCCGCAAAGAAGCTATGGGAGATCAGTATGGTAAAGAAGAACGAGTTTTACCCTGGCTCCCCCTCACGAAAAATCAAAGTGAACAGTTTATGCAGTGGACAACTCGAGGGGCTTGGGTTGGTATTGGATTTTTGGTGGTCTTTTGGCTAACGATCCGATTTGTTGGCCCTGCTTTTGGATGGTGGGAAGTGGATTAAGACAGTTATCAGGTTATAGGTTACAGGTTACAGGGGACAGGCAAGAGGGCAGCTATGCTGAAGGCACTCATGCACTCTTGCAAAAGGCAGTTTAAAGTGTTCACTGTTTACTGGTCACTGTTTACTGGTCACTGTCCTCCTGTTCCCTGTTTCAAGAGTTTTAACAAAACTTAATCTCAAATTAACCTCAGTTTTCCCTTAACAAAACATAAGTTAATTAAAAGCAAAGAGTTTGCTTGATATAAAAATCTTTTGAGGATGATTTGATCTCAGAAGAAGAATGCTATAAGTAATTTTTATATTATTAGTTATTTTAATCGAGCCTGAGAAAGGGGTGATACAGGTTGTAAAATTTGTGTTATCAGTTTCCTACAAGTCTTAACTATCAAGTTTTTGGGGATTTTGTTGGTGGGGTTCTAGGGGTTTAATTGTTCTCGCCTCTCCGGAAAAAGAGTTCAAAATGGTGATGATCTTTTTAGCAAATTAAGGTTATACTGTGCCAACATTGAGACACCAAAATCTTAAGATTATGTTACATTTTTTGAAGACAATCTTAGGTGTGGTGACAGGAGGGCAGATATGTTTCTCAGACTAGCAGAACAACACCGTAAATTTGTACAGGATCTCGTGATGAGTCTCCAAGCTCTGGCGACTGTGTTAGAGCGTCAAGGCTATTTAGCATCTTGCTATACCTGTGGGGGTCAAATGAATAGTGCCTCTTTCATGGTCAGCCTGGGAGAAAATCATCTCATTCGTTTTCTCGTATCGGACTACGGTATTACTTGGACTGAAATGCGAGATGATCGCGAATTGATGAAATTAGAAGGGGCTGAGGCGATTAACCAGCTTCAAGAACTCGCTAATTTGGTCAAGTATAACGTCGAACCCTCTGTTACCTTATCGAAGCTGGCTTAATTGCCAGTCCGCAGCTTTGCTGCCCCTGAGTTAACAGTCAAGACAATCTGGTTAGTGGTGTTTAGACCTCTCCAAATGTTAATCTGGAACAAGTGACACTGCCCTAGATCTCCCTGCCTGACTTAACTAACCAGGCTGATGTTCTGGCAGTGTTAAGTATCTCAAGAAGGCTGTATATGGCAATAACATTGGAGTCGGACTGGAAACACTTGTTTGTAGAGACGAATAACATTCGTTTACATTCGGTTACTCAAGGCGAAGGTGAACTGGTTATTCTCCTACACGGTTTCCCCGAATTTTGGTACTCTTGGCGCTATCAGATTCCTGCACTTGCTCGTCACTATAAGGTCGTTGTTCCGGATTTGCGCGGCTATAATGACTCGGATAAGCCGGAGACGGGTTATGATTTGGATACACTCAGTGCTGATATTCAGGGTTTGATTCAACGATTGGGTTACGCCAAGGCGCATATTGTTGGACATGACTGGGGGGGTACAATTGCATGGCATATGGCACAGAAGTTTCCCCAGTATGTCAACCGTCTAGCAATTTTAAACGCCCCTCCCCCTCATCGGTTTGTACAAGAGTTGATGAGTAATCTGGATCAAGTGCGACGAAGTTGGTTTGTTTTGGCGTTTCAAGTTCCTAACCTACCTGAATGGTTAATCCAACAAAATTTGAATAACTTTGTGATTGACTTACTTCGGGGTCAAGCTATTCGGAAAGGGGCTTTCAGCGCAGAAGAAACTCAGATCTATCAAGCTGCTTTAGAAAAACCGGGTGTGATTACGTCGGCGATGAAATACTATCGACAACTTTTATGGCCACCTAACTGGCTTTCTAGTTCTATGCGATCGCCTCAACAGGTTGAATCCCCGACTTTAGTCCTCTGGGGAAAGGAAGATGCGTTTTTCAGTCATAAACTCTTAGAGGGTTTAGACCGATTCATCGCTGCACCATTTAAACTCGAATTAGTCGCTGATTGCGGTCACTGGATACAACAAGAAGTTCCCCAAACTGTTAATCGAGAACTTTTAAAGTTTTTACGAGATTAGAGAATCTTTCAACTGAGTTTGAACTGAGGTAGAAGTTTATGGTTGGAGACGACTGATATGAGACGAAATTTTCAGCGTTTTTGGCTCCTGATGAGCGTCTCCCCTATCATATTACTCTTGAATGTTTCTAGTCAACCCCTAATTTGTAATTCTCGGTCACTCGAACATTCTCTAACAGCAAAACCTGATCATTCCCCATCGGGTTTTGCCCTGCACACTGGGGAATTTGGCGATCGCACCCACCTCAACTCTAAACTTGAGCATCAGAATTTTCAAAGAAGAGGGAGCGACTTGCTCCCCGATCCTTTTTCGTGCTTTAGTCGCCTGATGGCTCACTCTTCTGTTGTACAGCAATTAAACGCGATTGTTCAACTCAAAGACTTAAATTTCCCCCCACCTCGTACTCAAGGACAAGCTACAATTCCTTTGAAGTTGTTAGAAGGAAGTCAAGTTTTCACCGTTGAACTGACTCTGGGAAACGCATCGGGTGAGTTTCTCGTCGATACAGGTGCTTCGACAACCATGATCTCAACGCCACTGGTTGAACAATTGGGGTTAGAAGGAGAAAGCATTCCCAGTGAACAGTTAACCTCTGCTGTCGCAGGCGATGATTGTCCTGATATGAGCGCAATGGTTTATCAACTTCCGACAATTACAGTCGATCAGGTACGGGTTGAAGATTTAAGAGGTTTAGAGTTCAAAAATACTCAAATTCCTGATGAACTTGCGGGAATCTTAGGAATGGATGTTTTACGACAGTTTGATCTGATCTTAAACCCCCAAACGCAACAACTCCAACTCCTTCCTCCGTCTGAACTTCCTACAACTGAAGTTCAACAGGCTATTCCTCTAGAAAGTCGCTTAGGGGTGATGTTAGCAGAATTAGAAATTAATGGTCAAGGGCCGTTTATATTTATGCTAGATACGGGGGCTGATACGATTTTTATTTCTCCTTCTCTAGCGAATACTTTACAACTGGATCAAGCTGCTCGTCAACCGATTCAAGTGATCGGATTTTGTGGGATAGAGATGGCTGAATATTCTAGAGTTCAACAGGTTAAACTGCAACACTATCAGCAAAATAATCTGGAAGTGGTGATTTTATCTTCGCCTTCGGTTTTAGATTTATTGGAGGTTGATGGAATATTAGGTCAAAATTTTTTGAATGAATACAAACAACATTGGCGGTTTAGTTCTTTGGATGATTCGAGTAATTTTAATGGGAGTTTGATTTTATCACCTGTTAACTAGAAGGTGTAAAACCTACTTTTTGTTGAGGCTAAGTCGGATGCGTTTAACTGTTAAATTTATCATCTAATCAAGAACTTATTGTATTTTAAACAGTATATAGACGGGAGTCAATTTAATAAAATAAATCTATATCCCTCAAAATTAGGTATAATGCTTTTTAAGCTAAAGTTTCCAGTATCAAGGGGAAGACATCACCCATTGTTGACGATTAAAATATCGAGGAATAATTAGTTATGGAGAGTAACTTTAATGATGGGTTTCAACTTCTCACCTGTGATCAGGATGTTTTGTTGTTTGGACAAGATACATACACAGTTGGAAGGTTTAAGGAGTTGGTTGTTTACGCTATTAAGGAACAGAAAGTTTATTATTCTGAAGAAATGAGACATTCAAACACTAGATACTACTTAACTCTTGAAAAACTCAATGGAACATATAGTGTTGATCGAAAGTTTAGAATTCCAATTGCTGAGAGTTACTGGGTTTCATGCAGTGATAATATTGAATGTCAACTTCTAAAAATTGGTTCTCCAGGTTGGAAGAAAGGAAATTTGAGAATTAGAACAAAAGTCACTTTCTTTCCAGATGAATATATTGAAAAATCATATAATCATAATCAGGGATGGGATTATGTAAAAACAGAGATTCAAGTAGATTTTGAATTCTCTCCCGATGAACCCCAGGAATATCAATCCCCCCTAGACAAACTCCGACAAATGGAATCAGACTTACAACAACCCTAAAATCACCTTTGTGTCTTGGGGGTAAATTTCCCTAACTTGATTACAAATATCTTGTTAACTGAACTCGATACCGTTCTTTTTTCGTTACTGCAACTTCACCCACTTCTAAACGTCCTTTTCCGCGAATAGCGATTAAATCTCCAGATTTCACTTGATAACTGGCTTGGCTAATATCTTTCCAATTGACTCGCACATCACCGCCATCAATTAAACTCACCATTTTGCTGCGAGACATTCCAAACCCCGCAGAAGCCACTGCATCTAACCGCATCGACGCTTCTACTGTTGTTAATTCTTTTTTCTTAGGAGGACGTATCTTTAATTCTGTTAATTCGATACGTTGAGTTTTAACGGGAACGGAACGAACTTGAGTTAAATTCATTTCTAGAAATTCAACTAATTCAGGAACCACAACCGCCTGAGCGCCTCGTTCTCCTAATACAATGATATCCCCGGTTTTTTCTCTAACAATTCCCGTTCCTAGCATCGAACCTAAAAAGTCTCGATGAGTCGCCGTATCAAAGAGAAAATTACCCGAAATATCAATGGCTTCTACAGCAACGCTAGACTCATCTAAAGGAATTTCAGAACGAGCGATCGCAATGCGTTGACGTTCCGCTTGGGGATAACCGCCTCCGGTAACTAATTGTACCTCTGTTAAACGGCTAAAAATGCGTTGAGCCTCTGCAAGTTCGGGGGGAGAAAGAAAGTCTGTATAGGTGATTTCCCAGGTTTTAATCGCTTGTTCAGCTTGATCAATCACCCGTGCAATACAATCTCGATTTTCAACAGTTTTTAAGAGTTCTTCTCTGGGTAGCATTCGTTAAGGTTTGATTTTTTATTTTGAGTTTTTTAACCTATTATTTCCTGATTCTATGATAACATCAAAAAGATAAATGGTTTTGGGAAAGAAGGTTAATTTTATGATGTTGGTGCTTCATAACCCTGAATGTTTTCAGGTTCAAACTGACGTAAAATGCTAGTGGCTCTCCGGGTTGAACTTTCTGTACCTTCGACCACAATGAGATATTTTCCTGCATTTAAACGGTTGCGATAGGGTAAAGCATCACCGCCTCCAATAATCAAACCAACACCCCCGCCTGCGACTAAACTGCCTAATCCTCCAGAAATCGCCCCTAAAATTCCACCAATAATATGATCACCAATTTCTCCTGCCCAGGCAAAGGTATTTAATCCCGTGATTAAACTAAAAGAATAACCCGCTAAAAAACCAAACGGAATCAACCAAGAAGCCATGAATTTAACTTGTTTTAAAGCTTGTTCCTGGGGATCAATGAGTCCATATTCATCGGCACTTTTGTAGCCTTTACCCAAGATCGTGACTTTATTGTTGGGAAGACCTTCTTTTTCGAGAGCGACATAAGCGGCTTCGGCAGAGATGCGATCGCTCAAAACGGCAACAAGATAGTTCATAAATACAATAATATCGACCATTGAAGGTTGCTAGGCTGATTTTAGTAATTTCATGGTACAAATGTCAAACAAGCCCCAAAACTAATATAGTAGTACCCGCAGAGCGGTATACAGCATCCTCCTCACAAGCTGTTAAGCAACCTGATCGCTAATCCAAAAGCCACAGTATTTAAGACTCTGTAGCGAGAATTGGAACCAAAACTTGCTAAAATCTATAGAAAACTTGTCCTTTGGGCAGGCTGCTATTTTGTCGCTAGCTGTGGTGGAGTCACTCTTGAGCAACTTTAAGGTTGAAGTTCAAAATCAAAGTTGTGCAGCTTCATCTCATCTCTAAAAGTGAGGGTCTTCTCCGGACGGTAAGATCAAGAGTGAATCAGGGCTTTTTTTGGGTGTCTCTGTGAGATGTTGTTGCTAATGTTCTATAGAGTATGGTTGATGTACCGTTAAACGATTTGGGGGGTTCTCTGAACCCTAGCGTTAATCTTGGAATTCTAATCGCTATTGGAATACTGGCTTTGATTGGATTTATTTCGCTGAAAACTCTGATTGTAGATCCGATGTTCCGTCGGTTTTTTTCTCCAGAAAAATCAGAACTTTATCAGCAAATTTTTAGTCCTTATAAATTGATTATTTTTCTCGTTCTCGGATTGGCTGTTGCTGAGTTTGTTTTATTATCAATCCCGCTTTCGCCTTTACTCTCAACGCTGGAATTAATTTTGAGCTTGAGTTTAGCCATTACAGGAAGTTGGTTAGCCTCTCAAGTTTTTAAACAATTTTTTGATATTTATATTGTTAATACAGCGGCTCGAAAAAAAGGACGCAGTGTCAATAGTGAATTCTTGCTCGTTGGCAAGTTTCTGGCTAATGGGGTAATTATTATTATTGCTGTTATTGCTTTTGCTCAAACCCACAAAATTAATATTTTTGGCTTATTAGCGAGTTTAGGGGTTGGTGGACTGGCGGTGGCGTTTGCGGCTCAAAGTATTCTCAGTCAAATTTTGGGCGGGATTGTATTATATTTAGATCGGCCGTTTGTGGTTGATGATTATATTGGTTTACCGGATGGAACTTTTGGGCGAGTTGAGTCGATTGGGTTGCGATCGACTAAAATTAGGATATCAGGAAAAGGAACGTTAATGATTGTTCCAAATAGTTCTTTAACTCAAACGAATATCGAAAATTATACAGGTGCTCGGAAGGTGATTTCTATTCTAGGATTGCTGTTTCATCGTACAATTAGTCCGGAAGAAAAGGCTCTGATTCGTCAGGTGATTCTTGAAGGAACTGAAAATACCTATGGTATTGATCCGCGTGGAACGGATGTGACGTTTAAAGATTTAAAAGAGGTGACGGGAGAAGATAAAACGCAAGCGCAAGTTACTTTCTTTATTTTAGGTTCGGGTCAAGAAAATTTAGAGTTGCGGCGTCAACTTCTACAGATTGCGAGTCAAGATCTTAATCTCATTCTTCAGCAATATGGTATTGCTTTTGACATGGAAGAACAAAATATTTATGTTAATTCACCGATTACGGTTTAATTTATGAATTTCTCTAACCCCCTTGATCCCAATTCTCAAATTTTTATCGGTTTAAGAGAAACGGGTCTTCCCAATCCAGTAATTTTTGTTTTATTTGTTCTGATTTCTTGTTTGGTGGGTCGATATGTTCCGGGAATTCTGAGATTTTTGGCTGAGAAATTTTTACCTGCTAAAGCGAGGAAGATTTTGGATGAATTTATTATCCCTTTAGAAGATTCGGTGAAAATAGCGGGAACGTTTATACTGATTTCTCTTTCGATGGTTTGGTTGAATGAAAATCCGGCATTATATCGGTTTACAAAACCTTTTATTGACTTGGGAGTAATTGCGAGTACGGCTTGGTTAATTTCCCGGATCTTTCATCAAACGCTGTTAATTTATGGTATTCCGATTGTGCAGAAATATGGTTTAGAAATTGATGAAACGTTTTTGATTTTTGAAACGATTGCGAATGTGATTATCGGGTTTGTGGCGGTTACGGCTTATGCTCAAAGCCAAAATTTCCCTCTGACGGCGTTGTTGGCGGGTGCATCTATTGGGGGTGCGGCGATTGGTTTTGGGGCGCAAAGCACTTTTGAACAATTGTTAGGAACTCTGGTGATTCGTTTAGATCGTCCGTTTATTCGAGGGGAATATATTCGCTTAGAAAATGGTACTTATGGACGGGTTGAGTCGATTGGTTTGCGGTCTACTAAAATTCGTTTGACGGCGAAAGGGACCTTGGTGATTATTCCCAATTCTAATTTGATGAAGATGGAAATTGAGAATATTACGAGAGGTAAGAAGGTGATGGTGTTGTTATATTTAGATTTTACTCGTCAGTTAGAGGAACGGGAAAAGGCATTGGTTCAACAAGCGATTAAGCAATGTACGGATTCGGTTTTTGGGATTGATCCGGGGAGTACGAATATTGCGTTAATTCAACACGCTGAAACGCTGAATACTCGCGCTCGGGTGACGTTTTTTATTCTGGGTTCGAGTGAAAATGCGATCGCGTTGAGAAAGAGTTTGTTAGAGTCAACAAACCAGAGTATTTCTAAGAAGTTACAACAGTATAATATTAGTTTTTCGATGCAAGAACCGAATATTTATGTTGATTCTCCTGTGACGATTTAAGGGAGTGGGGAAGGGTTGACCTGTGAAAGTTTGACTTGTGGAATGGGTGTTGATGTATTAGTCATGTGTAGTTTCAGGTTGCCCCCACAACCTCATTTTAAGCGATCGCTCTCCGGCTTGTCAACCCCCCTATCGTTTTGACGCGCAGCCAAAGGGAAGGGTCATCAGGGATAATGATTGAAAAGGGAATGTTTTAGAATGGGAATGAGAAAATATGGACTGGCAAAGGGTGGTTAACTCGATTGATGAGTTTGTGTTTTGGGAAACAGGGAAACATTTGGATACTCTGCAATTGGCGATTTTAAAGGGAGTGCTAAATGGTCAAAAATATGCGGCGATCGCGAAGCAGTACGGATGTAGTACAGGTCATGCAAAAGATAAGGGATACGAACTGTGGCAGTTGTTGTCAGAGGTATTTGAGGAAGAGGTGAATAGGTCGAATTTAGTTGGTACAGTTGATCGTTTAGGATTTTTTAATTATCAGTCTTCTTTTATTGGAAATAATGTTCGCGTTGATACTATTAATCTTTGTAGTAATTCTGAAACAGTTAATTTAGAAAATCCGGATAAAGTTGATCCGGAATCTAATGGTAAAAATACTAGATATGAAGATGACAGAGTTGAACAGGTATTGCGAGAGACTAAATTTAAGGCTGTGGATAAACTCAATCAATTGGGTTTAACACCGGAACAGATTGCCGAATCTTTAGATTTACCCTTACCCGAAGTTCAGAATTGGATAGAGTGAATTAAAGAAAGTTTCAGGATTTTGGATTTTATTATCTGGCATCGCAAGATGGTTGTTGTATAACGCTATTGGGTTCTACACTATCCATCAGCCATTTATTTTGTCGGCCATCAAAAATCAAATTAAATGTCAAACTTTCACAGGGAGTCTGACCATTTTTCATGTGATATTTCAACCAAACTTTAATTTTTGCTTTGCTATTATTTTTAGCAAACGTCTGAAAAGCATAGACTTCAACTCTTCTGATAGAATCCCACCAATTATCATTAACCCTTTTTGCAGCTTCTCGTCGCCAAGGATCACTGAGTAACTGAATAGCTTCTTTTCTATTGCTGGTGGCTAACTGATAATACCGAACAATTGTTTGCTTGGGATCAGAGTTTTGAGCAACTGTTTGCTTTTGAGATAATTGCTGTTTTTTATCGATCACAAGATCTTTCCATATATCAACACCGACCACGAAAATACAAACCCAAAAAATCAATGACATAGTTGTCAAAAATTGAGGGTAAGTTATTCCCAATTCTGAATTGCTATATGGTTTCACTTTAAATCACTACAATGTCATGGGATTAACCATTTTTCTGATCGTAGTCATCCCAAATTTCAAATTCAGTTCTAATAATAATACTTTTGTTGACTTCGTTGCTATAAAAAACCTCCAATGACTTTTCTATTTGAACGATATCACCTGCAATTTTTGCCAAAGCATTACTGTTTTTTTTGATTTGGCTATTGTTGATAGATAAACTCAGATTACGCTTTGAATCAAACATTTCCATCATGACTTCTCCTGTTATTTTTTGGAAAGATAGGTGATTTTATCAAAAATTGGAGTATACAGTATATTTTGTGAGTAAATTATATACTATCCAACCTTCTTTGCATCTTTTTTAGGAGTTCACATTTATACATAATTTTGATTTCTTCAGGATAACTACTGTTAGATATTTTGTCAATTTCACTGCCAAAAACCTGATATACATTACTCACTTTTCTTACTTCGGTTTCAGCTTTAATTCGGGAAACTTCAACATCTATATCTCCTACAACTTCTTCATAAGTCATACGAATGTCACGCAACGCACCTCCAGTTATAACAATGAGTGCTGTAACTGGAGTTGCCAAAGCTCGACCCACAAAATTTAAAACAATTTCCCTTTCAACTGACTTGGGAATGATCATGTCTCCACGATCATTTTCGTAGTATACTGGGACTCTTTTTCCCGCAACAAAAATCTGATCACTCATTAGTTTTTCCTCCTATCCTAATTTTTATTTGTGTCAACAAAGCCGACAAAAACTGAAATCATTACCACCCATATCAAGATAGGCATCCATAAAGAAAATCCGGTGATAATGGCAGCAATAAAACCTGAAACTGCAATCGCTCCTCTGACTGCCAGTCGAGTTTCTTCAGGGTTGGCATGACCCTGTTTTAGCTTAAATTGAGATGTGGCAGTTTTGACGGGCAAATTTGGTATAAATGGTGTATTTTCTGGAAGATTTTTATTGAGAGAACGTGCCACCCAAATGATCGTTTTTTGAGCAGGGTAAACTAAGATGACAATTAAAATGAAAGCGAGGCAAAAATTTACCATTGTTCAGCAGTCTCCAAGAGATCATAGTTTAATTTATCAAAGAAAAATTCCCTGACCGTCTTTTTTCTATTACTTTCTTTTTCATTTTATTGATTAAATCAGATTGGTCTTGTTGTTTTTCATCTTCTGAATAATCACTGTCTACTATTTTGCTAATATACCGACCAAAATCTTGATAAGTCGATTCGATAATTTGTTTTTCTTTTTGTATATTTTTGCTATTGAATCTTCTTGTTTTAAAACTAAAAAATAAATTAGAATCTTGCGCTGGAACATTTAGTTTTAAAATTCGATTAATGTTACCTACGACAATTATTGCCGATTTAACAGAAATAGTTAAAACATCTTCTAAAAATTGTTCAACAATTTCTATGTCTGTTGTTCCGGGAGCAATCAATCGACCTGTTTCATCTTCAAAATAAACAATAATTGATTTTCTGTTGACACGAATTTCTGTGGATTTCTGTTTTTCTTCTATTTCTCTTATTTTTCGTTCTATTTTTCCCTTGTATTTGTCAAACAAACTGTAAACGTAAATTTCTGTAGCCTCTTCAGTATATTGCTCTTGATAAGATAACCCTTCAAGAACTGCTTTAGCTGTTATTTCGGCATCACAAACAATTTTTCTATATTCGACTTCCGAGATCAATCCTTGATTTCTGAGATGTTGTAATTGATCGGCTACCTGACCTTGGTAACTGTTTAAATCTGACCGAATTTTTGAAGCTAAATTTTCCATGCGTCAGTCCTGCGATAGTAGTATTCAAAAAAACCAATCAATATCATTTCTTTTATTAGATATATTTGAAGTCTAAGTTTGACAAGAAATGACATTAAAAAGTAAAAGACAAAGAGATATAAAGACTCTATTTATTCAATGATAATTATAATTTAACTCATTGTGCTGGTGACTGCTATCCGTTGTACAGACCTTCTTCATGGTAATCTGGCTATATTAATTTGGCAAGACGGAAAAAGGCGGAAAAAGGCGGAAAAAGACGGGAGTTTGATGAATCAATATAAATATTTCTGATCGCAAAAAATAGAAATACAGCAAGAGTGTAGCCGATCGCTCCCGCACCTCTCAAATGCTATACTGTTTTTCATACTCTGCGATGAGAAACGATTAACTATGACCATCGCCAACTTTTCAGAACTGGGAATTACCTCTCTGCCAGATCATACTCAACTCCCTGACTCCGATGGTACTTTTGTGAAAAACTTTCAGGAGCATCCCCAAAGTATCTTATTGACTGATTCCATTCAAGCTACACTAAATAACCTTCACCCAGACCGACAATATGCTATTGGTCAAGATTGTGGTATTTATTGGCGACTGACAGAACCTCCAGAACGCGGGGCGGAATGTCCCGACTGGTTTTATGTTCCCAACGTTCCCCCCAGCCTCGACGGACAATTCAGGCGTTCCTATGTATTATGGCAGGAATATATCCCCCCTTTAATTGCCATTGAATTTGTGTCGGGAGACGGTTCAGAAGAACGCGATCGCACTCCTTTATCTCAACTGTCTGGAGAACGTCAAAAACCCGGTAAATTTTGGGTCTATGAACAAATTATCCGTCCGGCTTTCTATGCAATTTATGAAGTGCAGAAAGCCAGTGTAGAGGTCTATCATTTAATTGAAAATCACTATGAGTTAGTGGCGGCTAATGAACGGGGTCATTATCCCATTCCGCAAATGGGTGTTGAATTAGGGATTTGGCAGGGACAGTATGGCAACGTAGAACTGCCTTGGCTGCGTTGGTGGGATAGTCAGGGTGATTTGCTCTTAACAGGGGATGAACGGGCCAGAATTGAACGTGACCGGGCTGAACGGGCTGAACAACGGGTCGAACAAGCAGAATTGGAGTTACAGCAGGAACGCCAACGGGCGGAACGACTTGCTGAGTTATTGCGATCGCAGGGAATTAACCCAGAGGAATTGTAAATAGAGGCGCGCTGCTTGCTGAGTTTGATTGACCTGTGAAAGTTTGACTTGTGGAATAGATGTTGATGTATTAGTCATGTGTAGTTTCTGGTTAGCCCCACAACCTCATTTTAAGCGATCGCCCTCCGGGTTGTCAACCCCCCTATTCTTTTGACGCGCAGCCAAAGGGAAGGGTCATCAGGATAAGGGTTGAAAAGGGAATGTTTGGGAATGGAACTGGAATAAAATAGTGCGAATGAAATCGATATTTTGTTGATCTCAGTTGGGTTGGGTGAGTGAGAACCGATAATTCAATTGTTGAAATCGAAATTTTGTTTCTTTCACCCACCCTACGAATCTAATCTAATTCACTTTCTAATACGGCGGCGATCGCTTTTTGGGCGTTTTCTTGGAACTCCCGAATATTAACGCGACTGAGTAGGGAAATGGCAATCATCATCCCTACAGATTGTACTGCAAAGACGAGACTATAAGCGAGTACAGGAGCCGAAAAAAGGGTTCGACCTAAGTCTAATACTGCCCCTCCCATTAAAGTTGCTATTCCTCGCGCCATCGACTGAGCGAGTCCCCAAGCGCCGATAAAGGTGCCTGCGGTTTCTGCGGCGGTTAAATCAAGCATTAAACCAATAGCGCCCGCAGTGAGGACTCCCGAAGCCATCCCAAAGAGTAATAAGCCACCTTTGAGCATTTCGGGGTTGACGGCAAAGCCTGCGGTGATAAACAAACTCAAACAAACAATAGTCCCAATGCAACCGACTTTGACTGTTTTTTTCTTGCCTAAACGGGGAGTAATTAAAAAGCCTGTTGAAGCAATTCCGACTAAAGTTCCGGTGCCAAAAAAGGCGTTGAGTTGGGTGGTTTCAGAAATACACATTCCAAAGACTTGGCCGCCATAGGGTTCGAGTACGGCATCCTGCATGAAGAGGCTAATACTCATAACCAATAGGAAGCTAAAAAATAAACCCGTTTGGCGACTGGCGGTTAAAATTTTTAAGGCTCGAGACAGGGTAATTTGGTCTTCTCGTTCTGTTACTGTTGAACGAGTTGAATAGCGGGAAAATCGTTTTTCAATGCCGACGGTTGAGATAAAACATAAACCCAAGACTATTCCGGGAACTAAAATAAACAGGGGGTTAATGACAGATTGCAGTTGGGGAATATTGACAACAGAACCTGTTTCTGTGGGGGCTGCTAACAACAAATCTGCGCCACAGACTTCGGGACGGTCAAGGATTCTTGAGCTAATAATGGCTCCAATGACAATGCCAATCATCAGCATTGACCAAACAATACTGACGAGTTTAGAGCGGTCATCGTCATCGGAAACGTCAAAGAGTAAGGCGGCGAAGGGGGTGGAACTGGCGCTCAAAGCCAAGCCGTAGAGGGCGAAGACCAAGGCGAGAAGGGCTGCCCAAGCGTAGGTGATGGTACTTAAGCCTGTGTCTTGTAGGCTGGTTCCTAATTGCCATGTGACCTGTAAGGCGCAAAAGGAGAGGATTGTAAAGAGGATGCCCCCTAACCAGATATAGCCACTGCGATGCTGTCCAAATAGGGGTTTGGAATCGGACATCTGGCCAAACCAAATCCGAGCGGGAGAAACCAACTGATACATGGCGATCGCTCCGGCGGCGATTAAAGCAGGAACTCTTAATTCATCAATCATCACTCGGTTAACAACACCGAGGGTCAACAGGGACATAATCCCTAACCCCATCTGAAATAAACCGAGCCGAAACATGGTGAACAGACTAACTTTAGGCTTTTGTGGGCTATCTCCTGGACTCGAACTGGTAGATTGCGGTAAACCGTCGATTGCCATAGTACAAGCTTAGAAACGATTCTGATCAACTTTCTTAATTTAATATAAACCCTCAGAGAGCCTCTAAGATATAATAGGCTAGGATTATTGAATAAAATCCTGAGCAATTCTGGTGCTTTGTTTATTTATATTAATGCTTTTATGGAATCTGCCATAATATCAAAGGTGATCAAGATTCAAACCTCAAATATTCATTATCTTGAGGGGGGCGATCCGCAAAATCCGTCTGTGCTTTTACTGCATGGATCGAGTTTTAGTTCTAAAACCTGGAAAGAACTCGGGACGCTCAAACGTTTGACCCAGAAAAATTTTCATGTGGTGGCGATTGATTTACCGGGTTATGGAAAGTCTGAATCGATTTCAGATTATCATGCTGAATTTTTGCCGAAGTTGATGGATAAATTAGAACTGCAAGGGGCTGTTTTAGTGTCTCCGTCGATGAGTGGAACTTATAGCCTGTCTTTTGTGGTTCAGTATTCTGAACAGCTTCAAGGGTTTGTGGCGATCGCACCTGTTGGAATTGTTAAAATGAGTCAGAAACTTCGCGGGGTTGTACTCCCAACTTTGGCAATTTGGGGGAGTGATGATCGGATTGTTCCGGTTGAACAGGCGGATCTTTTAGTTGAATTGATGCCGAATGCTCAAAAGGTTATTTTATCAAAAGCGGGTCATGCTTGTTATATGAAAGCTACGAATAAGTTTCACGAAGGATTGATTCAGTTTGTTGAGACGGTGACGCAAGAAGAATAAAAGCGATATGATTATTGAGTTTATGCTTCTTGGATGAGGGAGTTTCAAGGGTGTCATGAATTGAAAAGTTGACTTTTACCCAGGCGAAAAGATTATGAGTGAACAACCTAAAAAAGCTTTATTTATTCTAGGAGGATTAGACGATCAGGATTTATCCTGGATTATTAATCGGGGAAAAACACAGGTAATTCCCCCGGGAGAAACGTTAATTTATGAAGGGAGAACGATTGCTGCTCTTTATATTGTGTTAAAAGGGGTGTTGAGTGTGTCTATTTCGCCGAATGGAGAACGAGAACTCGCGAGGTTATATGAAGGAGAGGTTGTGGGTGAAATTTCGTTTATTGATAATCGTCCTCCTTTAGCAACGGTGAAAGCGATTGAAGAAAGTTTAGTGTTGATGGTTCCTCGCTATGAATTAATTGCTCAATTGCATAGAAATGTGGGGTTTGCTTCTCGATTTTATCAAGGGATTAGTTTATGTTTAGCCAGTCGGATGCGGGGAACGGTGAGGCGTTTGGGGTATCAGGTTGAGGATCATTATCTTGAGGAAATGGAACAGGATACAGAGGAAATGGCAGATAGTAAACAAGATTTTTTTGCCTTAGCTGAGGCTAAGTTTAATTGGCTGGTACATAGTTTAAAAAAGCCAGAAAATACTCATCAATCTAAGGAAACTTGATGTTGTATTAACCGTTGAACGCTGGCTAAGGTGGGGTTGAATTCATACCCCTTTTGTTGTGGTTTTTTTAAATAGGCTTGTTGTTCTTCTTCGATCATGTTAATATCTTGTTCAACTAAACCATCAAGGAGTTTTTGGGCTGAACCTAAGAGTTTGTTTTTGAGAAAACGACGAAATGGAATGGGTAATTTATGTAGACGCCAAAAGGAATTTAAGGAGGTAAAATGGATGAGATAGGCTTTGGTTTCGGTTAAACTGAGCGGACAGAATAAACAGTAAATTTTAAAGTCTTGTCCTAATGTGGATACCCAATGAGGATAGATATAACTGACTTCTAAGGGTTCAGGATGAAGTTGACGTAAAGCGGGAAAAAACAGTTGAGAAATTGACCAGATTTTATTAATTTTATAATAGCTTTGGGCGTGATAGTGGGCATCCACTCGATGAGATTGTTGATCAATTTTGTGTAAAACGGCATCTGTCCAGGCTTGCCAATCTTGATGTAAATGTCCGTGATACATATCCATCAAGTTCTCGATTAAAAAAGAATAATGAGCTTGACAGTGAATGATAGAAACTGTTGCGATATAATTCAAATGCTCCCATTCGGGGACTCCTAACGGTTGAGTTTGGGTTGAATTTTCTCCTGGAAAGAGCCAGATAAAACCGTCTAATTCCTGTACTGAATATTGACGAATTTGACAAGGGGGTAAATTTTGTTTTGCGGCATAGGGAATTTTGACACAGTTTCCCTCAGTGTTAAATTGCCAGCCATGATAGGCACATTCAAGATGCCCGTTTATCATTTTACCATGACTCAGTTTAACGTGTCGATGGGGACAACGATCTTCTAAAGCCTGTATTTTTCCGTCATTATCCCGAAATAAAACAATGGACTGATTCCATAATTTTACTCCAAAAGGTTGGGTTTTGACTTCGCAACTGCGAGCGACTACATACCAATAATTTGGGTTAATTCCTAACTGGCGAATTTTGAGACTTTGATTCATAATTAGATTTGTAAAAAACCTTTAGGGTTCACAGAAAGCAATGTGCGTCGTTGCAAACCTTCTTGAGATAAGATTTCGTTGGCGGCTAATAATCCACTACTGACGGCTCGTTCCATTAAGCCACAGGGAAAAGGCATTTTCACCCAATCTCCTGCAAACATTAAATTAGGAATACTGGAGTTTGTTTGAGGACGTCGTGCATAGCTTCCGGGTGGATAGCCTGCAAAGTTTTTTTGATTGACTAATTCTCGATGAATTAACTGAGCGGTTTTGAGTTCGGGGACAATTTCATAGAGTTCTTGTTCAAAGGTTTGTAATAAGTCTTTTTGGGTGGGAAATTGGGATTCTTTATAACAATAAGCATGAAGTTCTACAACACTTCCTCCCGTTTTTTGATGCCAGTCTATAAATTGTTTTTGAATCCGATGATAGAGGGTAATACTATCTGTGAGTTGATAACCAGATAGGGAGCTAAAGTTGCTATGTTCCCAGGGAAAATCTCGATCAAACCAAAACCTTCCGACGGCGAAAGGGTCAGCTACTTGTAGGGTTTGAATTTGTTCTTCTAGGGTTGAGTTGAGTTCTCCTTGAGTTAAAGAAAAAAGCTGTTTTACGCCGGGAATATCTGTGGCAAAGACATAATAATCAGCTTGAATTGTAGTTAGGGTATTCTTGGGGTTTTGAGGATGAGAAGCAACCAGTTTAACTTGTTCGGGTTGACGTTCAACAATGGTAAATTGATCTAAGTTTCGTTTGGCTGGCCCATAAATCACCGTTCCATTTTGATCATAAACGGCACCGTGACAAGGACAGTAAAAGCGTCCATCTTTTCCGGGTTTAACAGTACACCCTTGATGAGTACAAGTTAAAGATAGAGCTTTATTTTGACCTTGAGAAATGGCATAAACTTTGTCCCCAGAACCAAAATATTCTCCGTTATTTTTAATCGATTGATTGCGTTCGATCCAAAAGGGAACTGAAGTTAAAGAATGACCTTTGAAATAGGAAATAGAATCAATTTTTCCTGATTTAATTTGAATATTACTAACGGTGGATTCTGTCACAATTTTACCGTTATTTTCCTCGATTAATTGAGCGATAGGTTGAACTAAACTACTTC
The DNA here is from genome assembly GCA_050485465.1 of Limnoraphis sp. Lineage (GTDB taxonomy): Bacteria > Cyanobacteriota > Cyanobacteriia > Cyanobacteriales > Microcoleaceae > Capilliphycus. The sequence goes on from JBJHBL010000029.1 coordinate 64,883, forward strand.
CCATGTCTTGTTTAGTACCGTTAAATGCCAAGCCTTCAGGATTACCAAAAAAGTAGAAGTGAAAAAACTGCATGAGTTCGGCGGTACTGAGTTCATCGGGTGCATTTAAACTCGATTTAGCAAAGGGTAAAAAATATAAATCATACAAACCTTGGGGAAAGTCGTTTTTAACCCAATTAGCAACGGAGATAGAATCTAAATGTTGAAAGGTATCGGGTGTTTTAAACCCGCCAATTTCTTTAAAGACTTCCCAGTGAGCGGGTTTAGTGAGATTAATTCCCCAGCGTAATCGATTGGGAGAGGAAATTGCTAAATCAACAATATTCCAGGGAAAAGCGGAATGATTGGGGCGAAAAACTTCCGGTTGATATTGGTGATCTCTAAAAACGACAGAGTAAAATTCTAAAGATAAAAATTGATCTTGAATATTAAGTTCGTCAATGATACGATTGAGATTATAATATTGCGGGAAAAAGCCATGAAAACCATGTTCCATTCTAAAGGTTTCATCTCCCACTTGAATCAACCAACTTGCAATTTTACCCCCGAGTTGTGGAGATTTTTCTAAGAGGGTGACTTGAAATCCTCGTTGACTGAGTTCATAAGCACAGGCTAATCCCGCTAACCCTGCCCCAACAACAACAACGTGTTTAGGTTGAGTGATTGTGCGAGGTAAGACTAAAGAATCCTCTTGAAAAAGAGTAGGCTGTGGTTTCTTGAATCGAGAATAACCAATCATCCCTGAAATCGCTCCGACTCCGAGAATTTTAAGTGCGATTCGTCGAGAAAAGTTGGGATTTTGCAATTGAGGAAAATCAGTAAATGGACTCATTATGAATTAGATTATTGACGCCTTCCCAAATGTGCAGGGAGTGTGGGAGTCCTCAGAATTATACTCTGAAGTTATTCTTTTTTAGGAAACCCATCTAAATTTTAGCACTTTGGTGAGCATCTGTGAGATTGATAATCTTACTTAAAGTTTAAATTTTTGACTGATGATTTTATTTTCGGAATTCTAATTTTTTTATTAAAGAATCTAGGATTGCAGCCAAAATAGGATAAACCCAATTTTTCAAGAGAAAAAATGAAAAAAATGTTGAAAAAATACTTTCAAATTGTACTCATTGGTTTATTTATAGTTTCAATAGCTCTACAGCCTGTTCTTGCTCGAAATTCTTTGGGAATTCTCAGCATTAAGCCTGAACAAGAGGGCTTAGAATTAACCCAACAAGCTAGAGGGTTTTATCAAGTCGAACAGTTTGAAAAAGCCGCCCAACTTTGGCAAGAAGCCGCGAAAAGTTTTGCTCAACGAGGTGATTCAATAAATGAAGCAATGGCGTTGAGTAATTTAGCATTAACCTATCAAAGACTGAATAAATTGACAGAAGCAGAAGCCTTAATTACCCAGAGTTTAACATTACTTCAATCTCAAAAAAAATCCCGTGAAAACATAAAAATATTAGCTCAAACTTTAGATATTAAAGGACGGTTGCAGTGGGAAATTGGACAAATAAACAATGCTTTAGAGACTTGGAGAGAAGCCGCAAAAATTCATCAAAATATAGGTGATAAAACCCGAATAACTCAAAATCAATTCAACCAAGCTCAAGCTTTGCTAGATTTAGGATTATACCCAAGAGTTTGTCAAATCTTATTAAATATTTTTGAAGTTGAACAAGTGCTTGAAGACGGATGTAACTTATCAGAATCCACCCTAAATCTAATCCTAGAAAAACCGCAGACTGAATGGAAACTAGAGGGATTAAGAAGCTTAGGAAACTTACTGCGACTCGTGGGTCAACTCGAACAGTCTCAAGTGCTTTTAGAAAGCAGTTTACAAATGGCTCAAAAACAACAAAATTTAGAGTTAGTTGCTATTATTTATTTGAATTTAGGAAATACACAGCGATCAATAACAGAACGAGAACTTCGCCTTTCTCTGAAAGATGGAGACTCAGAACGGGTTAGACAAACGAAGCGTCAAGTTTATTTAGAAAGTTTAGAAAAAACGTCAAGTTTGTATCAAGCATCTTTTGAATCTTCTTCGGTTTTATCTACGCAAATACAAGCCCAACTCAATCAACTTAGTTTATTCATTGATAGTGAACAATGGTCAAAAGCAGAACAATTGTGGCAGATGCTTTATGAACCGTTAAAAACCTTACCCCCCAGTCGAACTGGAATTTATACTAAAATTAATTTTGCTAAAAGTTTATTGGCTCTCCAGTGGGCGACTTCACCCC
>JBJHBL010000030.1:0-67069 GCA_050485465.1 Limnoraphis sp.
GCTGAGGATAATGTTTTGATAAATTGACGTTGAGTTTCGGTAATAACCATTAAATTAGGAATACGAGATTTTGTGACTCCGGTTCTCACACCTACATTTCCAGGGCGTACAACCCAATCTAATTGTAATCGTTGAATTTCTGCTTTTAAGATATCATAGATTAAACATAAAATTTCAGCGTGTAACCCACTAGCAGGCGGCATCGGAATTAATTCTCCGTTGAATAATTCATATTTTAAATCACTATTATCTTTCAAGTCAAGATAATCTTCAAAGTTATAGATTTTTGTTGCAGTTTCTAGCATTGGAGTTACTCATCTGTAATTGTGTATGATGTTATTTTAGCAAACAGTTAAGGGTTTAAAATTTGTTCAACGGTTAACGTGAGTTCAGGAAAACTGGGTGAATTAATCCGATTTTCTCCTTTCAACTCGCTCATATCATAAAATCCAGAAACTAACGTTAAAACCGAGACTTTTAGTTCTTGAGGATCAATAATCCAATATTCAGGAATTTCTAAAGCTGCATATTCAGAACGTTTGTAACGATAGTCATCATCCGGGTTATTAGGGCTAACAATTTCAACGGCTAATATAGGCGGTTCTTCTAGAATTGCTGAGGATAATGTTTTGATAAATTGACGTTGAGTTTCGGTAATAACCATTAAATTAGGAATACGAGATTTTGTGACTCCGGTTCTCACACCTACATTTCCAGGTAAAACAACCCAATCTAATTGTATTCGTTGAATTTCTGCCGATAATGCTTGAAATAAAAACAGAAGAATCAGAGCGTGTAATCCACTAGCAGGAGGCATTGGAATTAATTCTCCGTTGAATAATTCATATTTTAAATCACTATTATCTTTGAAATCAAGATAATCTTGAAAGCCATATATTTTTGTTGCCGTTTCTAGCATTTGAGTTACTCAAGTGCAATTTTGTATAATATTATTGTAGCAAAAACTGACTCAATAACATCTAATTTTATCTAAGCTAGAATGACTTTGACGGAAATACAATTTTATCTGGAGAGAAAACCATGAAATCCGAGTATGATTTTTCTAAAGCAGAAAAAGGGAAATTCTACAATTCTGATGCTAAGTTTCATTATCCTATTTATCTCGAACCCGATGTCGAGGAATTTTTGACTAAAATTGCTGACAGGAAAAAGATTGAGGTTCAAGTTTTGGTTAATGAATGGTTGAGAAATAATATGAAACTAATTCAAGATATTGAGTAGGTGTTAGGTGGGGTTGATGGCATTTTTACAATCAAGTTAAGAACCTGTATGGGGTAGGTTTCAAAAACACTTAGACATCTCCTATATCCTTTCACTAAACCCGCCCATCTCCCTGAAAATATAGAGTATAATCTGAATATTAAACAAAAGCATTCTTAATCTTGACAAGTTTATGCTGATATTTTTTATTCATGGTGTTGCTGAACGAACATCTCAATATGCTAGTTCCTTACAATCTTTACTAGAAAAAGAATTCCGTCAACGTCAAGAAAAAATCCCTCTATTTTACTCCGGTTTTTGGGGAAATGTTTATCGAGAACTAGAGATTATCTGGAATCGAATTGATAACGCACAAGATCCCCTGAAACATCAAGAGTTTAGAAAAGGATATTTGTCTCAATTTGTGGGCGATGCTTTTACTTATTTAGGTTCAGAACGAGGGGCTAAAATTAGAGAGACTCTCGCTAATCAATTAATTGATTTTATTCAGAAAAACCCTTTAGAAACCGAGTTACACATTATTACTCACTCTTTGGGAACTGTTATTTTATGGGATATTTTATTTTCAGACAAGTTTCAAGCCAATGATCCAGCTTTTAAAATACGAGAAATATTGAATCAAAATTCACCCCCGCTAACGAATCGAAAAATTAATCTCAAAAGTATTACAACAATGGGATCTCCCATTTCTCTATTTAATATTATGTTAGAAGTTAAACCGCAGCAGATTAACTTGTTAGCGCAGCAATATTCCAGCCAAAAACTCAACTGGCTCAATCTGATTCATGTGTCTGATATTATTGCTTATCCCATACATCCTGTTTTAGATAGTCAAGATTTATTCAGTCTCTTTCTAACAGAAGAATATCTCCAAGAAAACGTGAACCCATTTGAAGCAACCCTAGAACAGTTATCTGAACTGATCAACCGTAAATCTGCTTATCCTCAAGAGATTACAAATATTCTCAGTTATGCACAAGTCGCTGCAGGTTCATTGAATGCTCATACATACTACTGGAAAAGTGATCAAGTTGCTTATTTAATTGTCAAGCATATTTTAGAGCAATACAATGATCAACTTTTGAATCAAACGCTTTGCATACAACAAGCGATTCAACAATTAAAACAAGTTCCGGGTTTTACAGAAGATAAAATGAAACTGAGTGAGACATTAAGCCTCGACAAAAATATTAGTAAAATTTCTTTTAAAGATAAAAGTGGATATCTTGTATTCACAAAAAATTTCTTAGGAATTCATAACGTCTATATTTTCGATCATCAAGATATTGCTTGTTTTGCTGGATATGTCGGGTTAATTCATGTCCCAGGCTTAAAACAAGAAGTGGAATTGTTGCAAACCCAGTTAGGTCTTTAAACAAGAGTTGGAATAGGCGATCGCACTTTCTGAGCCTTTAGTGTAAATTCAGATCAAGGAAAGAGTTCGTCGCCGAAGTGGGAGAGAAAGCACCCCTACTCTACCCAAATTCGCCTGAACAACTTCATGCTTCTGGTTCAATACCAGCCGCTCGGAGTTGAGCAACTAAACGTTCTGCTCTGAGTCGTTCCCGTTCCACATTTTGCCGTTCCCGTTCCACTAATTCTGAACCCCAGAGTAACAACTCTCCCGCCTCATTCCACCATCGTAACCAGTATCCTGTGCGGTTTCCTCGGGTTCCCTGCCAAACCCCTAAAAATAGGTGCAATTGAGGGATAAAATAGCGTTGATTCTCATCAGGTTCTCTCAATTCATAGCGTCCAGATTCATCCAGACCATAGAATTCTAAAACTCCCGTACTCGGTTGAAAAATTGCATAATTTGGGACTTTTAAAACCTGTTCATAAAAAAACCATTTTCCGGGTGGATAAGTAGGTTTACTGGAATATTCTGTTCCTTCAGTCTCCGAGAGAAATTCCATTACAATCACAGGAAATTCCCCTTGTAACTGAGGAGTATAACTACGAATCACATCTTCTGGCGGAACTCGAATTTCAGGAATAAAAGCCCAGTCCGGTGCTTTAATCACCAATTTTTGATTGAGAGTGGCACAAATCCCATAATTTGTAGGAGTTAGCGTTCTTTCACCAATCTGACCCGCCAGTTCCAAAGCCTCCGTCAGTGCCGCCGCTAGAGAGGATTGATTAATGTTATCCACAGGATCATCGGGAAGTTTAAAGTCATCGGGTAACAGTTCCCAAGTGATTTCTAAATTGGCAGTGGTGACAGCCATAATGCAATGATTGGAGCTTCGGAAGATGACCAATTGATAGCACGACGCGCAGGCAAGAGGCAATAGAAGAAGGCAACAGGCAATAGGCAACAGGCAATAGGCAACAGGCAATAGGCAATAGAAGAAGGCAACAGGCAATAGGCAATAGGCAACAGGCAATAGGCAACAGGCAATAGGCAATAGGCAACAGGCAATAGGCAACAGGCAATAGGCAAGAGGCAATAGGCAATAGGCAATAGGCAATAGGCAATAGAAGAAGGCAACAGGCAGTTATCACTGTTTACTGGTCACTGGTCACTGTTTACTGGTCACTCTCTTACAAACTTTGCTCTCGGCGGAAACCGCCGGGCCGCAAGTTTGCGCTGGTCACTGGTCACTGTAAACTGTAAAAGCTGGTCACTGTAAACTGGTCACTGTCCCCTGTCCCCTGTGATCTAAAACTGCTAAAATAAATCGACTGGGGGATCAGCCTAATCAAATTAGGGATTATCATAATAGAAGTCAAGTCACAGATCAGATTGCCGAACCCCAACGGTGTCTCTGTGAGCCTTAGCCAATCTGCTGCACGAAACAATCACAAACTATGTTCGACGCCCTTGCTGAACGCTTAGACTCCGCTTGGAAAAAACTCCGGGGTCAAGACAAAATCTCCGAGTCCAACATTCAAGACGCCTTGAAAGAAGTTCGTCGAGCCTTACTCGAAGCCGACGTCAACCTGCAAGTTGTCAAAGAGTTCGTCGCCGAAGTTGGAGAGAAAGCGCAAGGGGCGGAGGTGTTATCGGGGGTGCGACCCGGAGAACAATTCGTCAAAATCGTGCATGATGAACTGGTAAATGTCATGGGAGAAAGTAACGTTCCCCTGGCACAAGCCGACACCCCGCCAACGATTGTTTTAATGGCGGGTTTACAAGGAACAGGTAAAACCACCGCCACTGCTAAATTAGCCCTGCATCTTCGCAAGGAAAACCGCAGTGCCATGATGGTGGCGACAGACGTCTATCGACCTGCGGCGATCGATCAGTTGAAAACCCTCGGTCAACAGATCGAAGTCCCTGTCTTTGAATTGGGGAGCGATGCTGACCCCGTTGAAATTGCCCGTCAAGGCGTAGAACGAGCGAAAGCAGAAGGCATAGACACCGTGATTATTGACACGGCAGGCCGTCTGCAAATAGACCAAGACATGATGGCGGAATTAGCCCGGATCAAACAGGTGGTGAAACCCCATGACACCCTCTTGGTTGTTGATGCCATGACAGGCCAAGAAGCCGCTACCTTGACCCAGACGTTCAATGAACAGATTGGGATTAGCGGCGCGATCCTGACTAAAATGGATGGGGATAGCCGAGGGGGTGCAGCCTTATCCATTCGGCGAATTTCCGGTGCGCCGATTAAATTTGTGGGGGTGGGAGAGAAAGTTGAAGCCCTGCAACCGTTTTACCCGGAACGGATGGCCTCTCGCATTTTAGGCATGGGTGATGTCTTGACGCTGGTTGAAAAAGCCCAGGAAGAATTTGACTTGGCAGATGCCGAGAAAATGCAGCAGAAGATCATCGAAGCCAAATTTGACTTCACCGACTTCTTGAAGCAAACTCGGTTAATGAAAAACATGGGTTCTCTGGGGGGTTTAGCCAAGTTGATTCCGGGGATGAATAAAATCTCCAAAGAACAACTTGAACAGGGAGAATTGCAGTTAAAGCGTTCAGAAGCGATGATCAATTCTATGACCACCGAAGAACGCAAAAACCCAGATGTGTTGGCAAGTTCTCCTTCTCGACGTCGGCGCATTGCCAAAGGATCGGGTCACAAAGAACAAGACGTCATGCGACTGGTGGGGGATTTCCAGAAAATGCGGGGCATGATGAAGCAAATGAGTCAAGGCGGTTTTCCTGGAATGGGAATGCCTGGAATGGGAGGAATGCCCGGAATGGGAGGAATGCCCGGAATGCCTTCTGCAGGTTGGCGAGGTCAGCCCGGTACAGGGGGTAAAAAGAAGAAGAAAACCAACAAGAAGAAAAAAGGGTTTGGGCAACTGTAAAACAGCAACTCGATAAAGGTTAGAAAATCAACCCACAAACCACAGGATGTCAAGGGTTTAGAGCGAGGTGATCTTCAAAGATGACCCGAGTTGACAGTTGGCTCTTGCCTGTCGCCTAACCTGTCTCATAGTCCCGAACTCTATGCCCCAGTCTAAAAAAATAGCTTACAATCATAAAGGAGTGTTGTGAATTAAAATGATCAAATTGCGATTGAAAAGATACGGTAAGAAGCGGGAAGCAAGCTACCGGATTGTTGCGATGAATAGTTTATCTCGTCGTGAAGGTCGTCCCTTAGAGGAACTGGGTTTCTACAACCCCAGAACAGACGAAACTCGATTGGATGTCCCGGGGATTGTTCGGCGTCTTCAACAAGGGGCGCAACCCACTCGAACTGTGCGTAACATCCTGCAAAAAGCCAATGTATTTGAACAACTCAAGTCCGGATCAACCTCTGAACTCAATCCGTCAGAACCCGAACCCGTCAGCTAGTCCTGACTATGCTGAGTTAGTGCGGTTTTTAGTAGAGCCGTTTCTCGAGGCTCCTGAGTCCCTACGAGTCGATTGTGAACGCTCCTTAGCCCAACAGAGAACCTGGATTCGACTAGCTTTTGAGGCTGAAGATAAAGGCCGTGTTTATGGTCGCGGAGGACGTACGATTCAGGCAATTCGCAGGGTATTGTCTGCGATCGCAGAAGCTGCGGGAGAATCTGTTTATCTAGATATCTATGACACCCCCTCTAATGGGAGTAGTCGCCCCCGGGTTTCTCCTAGTCGTCCGGCTCCAAAACGTTCAACTCGAACTCGTCATCGCCCCTCTACGACTAGCCGATTTGCTAGAAAGCCGGAGCGATAACAGTTAACCACTCCTCCCGTTAACCCCATAACGGGAGTTTGATCTGTTTTCGATAGCAACTATGAATCGTTCATTGGGTATTTGTCGAACCTTTTCCGGTGCGCCCTGGGAATCACAGGTGGGTTACTGTCGTGCGATTCGGGTTGCAAACCAAATCTTTGTGACGGGAACCGCCCCAGTCGCCCCGGATGGTAGTATTTTTGCTCCTGGGGATGCCTATGCTCAAGCGAAACGCTGTTTTGAGATTATTCAACAGGCATTACAGCAATTAGAAGCCGATCTCAACTGTGTTGTACGAACCCGAATGTTTGTTACCGATATTAGCAGTTGGGCTGAATATGGACAAGCCCATCACGAATGTTTTGCAAATTTTCCACCCGCGACAACAATGGTAGAAGTTCAACGTTTAATTGATCCGGCGATGTTAATAGAAATTGAAGCTGATGCAATTGTAGAGACTCACCCCGAATGACAGAGCGCTTAACCATCGAGTTACCCAGTATTGAAAGTGCAATGGCGCTTTCCGGCTATCAAGAAGATAACCTCAAAACCCTATCCAAACAAACAGGCGCTCAAGTCGTGCTGCGGGGTCAAGATCTTTATATTAGTGGAACCGCCAGTCAAGTCGAACTCTGTCAAAGACTTGTAGAACTACTTAAAGACTTTTGGAAAACGGGTAAAACCATTACAGGGGTTGAGATCCTGACGGCGCGTCATGCGTTAAATACCAACCGACAAGAAGAACTCAGTGCCATTCATCAAGATGTCCTGGCGACGACTCGCCGAGGGATGGAAGTACGAGCGAAAACCTTTCGTCAGCGCCAATATATTCAGGCAATACGCACTCATGATCTGATTTTTTGTACGGGGCCTGCTGGAACGGGAAAAACCTATCTGGCGGCAATTATTGCGGTTCAAGCTTTACTTTCCGATCAATATGAACGCTTAATTTTAACTCGTCCGGCAGTAGAAGCGGGGGAACGTTTGGGATTTTTACCCGGAGATTTACAACAAAAAGTTAATCCCTATTTGCGTCCCCTTTATGACGCTCTTTATGAATTAATTGATCCTGAAAAAACTGCAAATTTGATGGAACGGGGTATTATTGAAGTTGCCCCTTTAGCCTATATGCGAGGGCGGACTTTAAATAATGCGTTTGTGATTTTAGATGAAGCCCAAAATACTACGCCCGCCCAGATGAAAATGGTGTTAACTCGGTTGGGGTTTCGCTCTCGCATGGTGGTTACAGGAGATACGACTCAAACAGATTTACCGACTCATCAATCTTCGGGTTTAAGTGTCGCATTGAAAATATTACAAAATGTTGAAGGTATCGCGTTTTGTGAATTTTCTCAAGCGGATGTGGTACGAAATCCCTTAGTTCAGCGCATTGTTGCCGCCTATGAACGACATGAGAAATAGGGGATAGGGGACAGTTTACAGTGACCAGTGACCAGTGACCAGTGACCAGTGACCAGCGCAAACTTGCGGCCCGGCGGTTTCCGCCGAGAGCAAAGTTTGTAAGAGAGTGACCAGTGACCAGTAAACAGTGACCAGTAAACAGTGACCAGTAAACAGTGATAACTGCCTGTTGCCTTCTTCTATTGCCTATTGCCTATTGCCTATTGCCTCTTGCCTATTGCCTGTTGCCTTCTTCTATTGCCTGTTGCCTATTGCCTGTTGCCTTCTTCTATTGCCTTTTGCCTAGCGCAAAGTGCTATACAATTTATTTATTGAACTCAAATTTTTATGATGACAACCCTCAAGGACTTTTTAGAAGCTTGTGAAACTCTCGGAACTTTACGTTTAATTGTCACCAGTAGTTCTGCTGTATTAGAAGCCAGAGGTAAAATAGAGAAGTTATTCTATGCCGAACTGCCGAAAGGAAAATATGCTAATATGCACACCGAAGGCTTTGAATTTCACCTGAATATGGATAAAATAAAACAGGTAAAATTTGAAACTGGAGAAGCCAAACGCGGCAACTTTACGACCTACGCGATTCGGTTTATTGATGATCAAGAAGATGTTGCCCTCAGCGCCTTTTTGCAATGGGGAAAACCTGGAGAATATGAACCTGGACAGGTGGAAGCTTGGCAAGAACTGAAGTCAAAATACGGAGAAGTTTGGCAACCTGTTCCTGTAGAAAGTTTATCCTAAAAAATAGATGAACTTGAGAATATTAATCATTATCGGTCTATTTTTTGTCTTACTTCTCACTGGAAATTCTGCTACTGCCGGACAACTTTCTGAACGAGTTGCAGAGTTTCCTGACTGGGAGAATAAACCCTTTCTCCCAGAAGCTGAAGGAGATTTAATTTATCCAAAATGGATGGCGGGAGAATGGGAAGTAACGAGTACCTTAGTTGAGATGGTGGCACCGAACCCAGAAATCGTTACACCGGGTTTTGAAAGTAATCGTCAATATTTGAACCAACCTATTACTTTTAACGTCAGGTTTTATCCTGCTAAAAATAAACTGATTAACGTTAATTTTCCGTTTCCGCAAAGCTTAAATTCTCTGAATAAATACACGATAAAAACAGAGAATATTGTCGGAGATCGGGCGTTTAATGGGTTAAATATTGCTCAAGCCATTTTAGGACAAAAAGCCGTTTTATCGGTGAAAGTTGATCCCAAAAATCCTAATAAACAGATTACCTTTTTTAATAATGATCATCAACTGATTTCAACCGTCACCCGTCGAGGAAGTGAAACCCCCAGATTTGATCAATTTTTTTCGACAGAAATCGTTCAACAAGTCTTTCAAGGTGAAACATCGATTTATCTCAACGAAGTCGAAACGACAACTGCATACCAGGCTCAATTGAGCGAAAAACAACCCCAAAACGTTATAGAAATCAGCGCAAATCAAATCACAGCTATTTATTTATCCCCCCAAGATCCCGATTATTTTAAAGCAGAAAATAAACCGGTTTCTCTCTATCGTTATCAATTAAAACTAATCCCGATTAATCAAATGTAGGCTGAGTTAAGAAAACTGAATCAATAGCAATGATGTTGAGTGAAACTGTACTTCAGCCCACTTATTTCGTTGCAAACCCACAGTAAGAATTAGGATTAAATTTTTGATATTCTAATAACCATTCCTCACAGTCTGACTGGGTTTCAAACCAATTCACATAAACTTGATAAGATTGATGTTGAGACCAATTAGAATAATTAGAACTCCAAAATAAACCCGTATCAGGATAACCTGATTCAATCAAAGACTGACGTTTTTTCTCTGCATTTTCAGGATCATTAAAAGCCGAATCAGCAACAAAATAAAAAGAGATGGGTAGATTAGACTGTTGATAAACCGTTGATGCTTCTGAAGACTTTTGTTGAAATAAAATCTTTAGAGGAATTGCAAAACCCAAGCCTAAAACTGCCCCCATTAAAATCCCTAACAATGTTGCTTTTTGCCAATCTTTTAACTGTTGAAACATTTTTAAGGGTTGCCAGGTTGGAAAATTTGAGCGGTGATATTTTTTCGACTTAGGGGTTTTCGGAAAAATAACCGTTGAAGGGGGTAAGGAAGGTTCAGTTTTGGGAATAGGATTGGGAAGCGTTTGCAAAGCAACCAACATTTCCGCCGCTTTAGAAAAGCGATCTCGCGGATAAAACTGAATGGCTTTATCTAAAATTTGAGCAAAATGATGACTAATCTTAGGAACATTGTCTAGCCATAAAACTTTACCCGTTTCCCGATCAATATTCATCTCTTTAATCGTTTTTCCAGTCAACAAATAAATCGCCGTCATCCCCAAACTATACAAATCACTCGCATATAAAGGATAACCCACCGCCTGTTCCGATGCCATAAAACCCGGTGTTCCGATTAAAATCGAGGCTGTCGGACTTCCTTGAGAATTTAACATCGTTCCCATAGTTTCCTTCACCGCCCCAAAATCAATTAAAACAGGTTTACCCGTTGGATGACGTAGAATAATATTATCTGGTTTAATATCACGATGAATTAATCCTTGTTGGTGAATATTCTGTAATACAGGTAATAAACCCAATAAAATCTCTTGAACTTCTGTTTCGCTTAAACGTCCTAAGCGTTGAATACGAGTGGTTAACGTTTCTCCTTCGATCCATTCTTGAACTAAATAAAACTGTTCTTCTTCTTCAAAATAAGCGTATAATCGAGGAATGCGATCGCTTTGTTCTCCCAGTTGTTCTAAAATGGCTGCTTCTCGCCGAAATTGTTCTTGAATTAACGGATAAATTTCAGGACGATTCACACTGGGTTTGAGTTGTTTAATCACACATCGACGACTCGAAGGCATTTGAGTATCTTCTGCGAGAAAAGTTTCCCCAAAACCCCCTTGACCAATCGATTCAATGATCCGATAGCGATTATTCAGGAGTTTTTCGGGAGTTGGGGGAGTGGGAGTCATAACTTGCATAGGACAACCTCGATAGAGTTCAATCATCTAGCTTCTGCTTAATTTCACTCTAGAAAACTCTCGAAAGTCTCTGTGTGCTTAAGGTACAACTTCCCAAATCATCACAAGTCTTTTCACTCCCTCAACCCCTTCAACCCGCTATTCCAGTCTCCGAACCCCCATCATCTGAAAAGGGAAGTGTGACAGCTTGACTGTTGTCCCCTAAATCAGTGAATGTTAACCACCACGACTATCCCCACAACGATGCTAAAGCTATGAATATCAAGATGATCCTGAACAGAAAAACTCAGCTAAAGATGCGTCAGATTTTCAACATCTTGATCAGTGAATTAGATAAACTCTCTGACGCATCCTACAGATTTTAACCTGTAATTACTGACAGAGCGCACTTTGAACTTCTGGCTGCGCTCGGAGAAACTCTATTGCTTGTTCTCCCAGGTTGGCTAAATCATCGTAAAGCCCGATCAAGTATTCAACATCTACCGTGATCACGTCTACTCCTTGATAGCTGAGAATGACATCTAGTAAGGTAATACGACCATCTCGAGCGGCGGCTTGTAAGCCATTGATTAAACCATCGATAATATTACTAATCTGGCTACCGGGAGAAATAAACAAGTTTAAAGATCCCACCATTAATCGACCATAGCTAGACCCCAAAAACGAGTCAACAAGATTAGGGGGAACATTGACTCCATAATTCAGTGCAGTCTGAAAGTTTTCAATTTGTTCAGGACTCAATTCAGCTAGCAAAAATAGTGATCGCAATTGATTAGATTGTTCGCCTGTTTCTGCAAAGGTTCGTAGTTCTTCAAAAGATAAGGGGATATTTGATGGCCCATATCTGAGTTGAAATTCTTCAACAGCCGGAGCTTGTTGGGTAAAGACAGCGAAACTCGCGACAAGACCTAATAACAAAGCTAATCCCAAACTGATCAACTTAGAAACTCGTTGATTGAAAAATTTGAAGGGACGCTTCATTCCAGAAAACTGACACCCAAAATTAAAATTCATCATGTATATTCCTCTCAATTTGTTTGACTTTATCAAAGTCGTCTTGATCATACCGTACAAGTTAAACTGTCTCCTAAAACTTTCTTAAAGTTCCCCAATATTGAAAGTTGAACAGATTATCTCAGCGAATTCATGCGGGCCAATAGTTGTCGGATAATCACTGCATCTTGAGCTTTTGGCTGATTTTTGAGATAATTTTCTAAGTCTTGACGGGCTTCTGTCCAGCGTTCAAGTTGGTAATAAAGAATTCCGCGATCGCGTCGTTCGTTTGAAGCCTCGGGAAACAATAATAAAATCCGTTCTATCGCCCCCACTGCCTTCATTGTCTCCCCTGCATTCATATAAATAACTTTGAGATTTGTTAACATTCTGGCGAGGATTTGGCGAGAGGTTACGGGCTTCAGAAATTGAGGCTTTAGTTTCACCTGTTTGCCATAGAGTTCTGCTAATTTTGCCTCACAATCTTCTGGAAATAAAACTTCTCCTTGAAAAAAAACATCAACATAAATCCCTACCCCTTCAAAGTTAGGTCGGATCAAAAAATGTCCTGGCATTCCAATTCCAACCATTGAAAAGTTGAGGCGTTTGGCAATTTCCAAATAAACCACAGATAGGGTAATTGGAATTCCAGTGCGTCGTTCAATGACTTTATTTAAAAAGCTATTCTCCGGATCATAATAATTAGTCTGATTTCCGGTAAAACCTAAATCGTCAAATAAATATTGATTTAAGGTTTGAATGACTCGCAAAGGATACCGGGGTTCTTCTAGTCTTTCTAGAACCTCTGCTGCCATTTCATCTAAAGCATTTAGATACTCCTCAACATCAAGATCGAGAAACTGTTCTTGAGCAAGATACAAAGCAGCCTTCGCTAAGTCAATCTGATCATCGGGTTGATTCACTTCTTGATTAAATCGTTGTCTAGCACTGGAATACATCATAGTTTAATGGGTTTGAAATTTTAACTTTTTACAGTTTTATGCGGTTTTTTGATTGATTTTAATTTTAATGGAAAAAATATTTTTTATGCAGAATCTAAAGCATTAATTATTTTAGCTTCAATTTGATCAATCGCCGTTATAATTCCGGTTTCTGGATTCTCTAAAATCGAAACTTTAACCTGTTCCAAATACTCCGCTATCGTTTCTTTTAAAATTGGCTTTTCAAGATTAGCGGTGTGGTAAGTATCCCAAATATCCCAGAGTAAAATACCGACTCCAACGGTACAATCTAATAACCCGGCTGCCATTTTTCCGGTAAAAGTTGCACTCGTTTTGACCGCAAGTTTTGCTCCGGCTTTTCCCGCAAAGTTCGTCGCCATTTTACTCCCCACTTTCAATACCAAAGGCGCAACTAAAGGTTTCATCGCTAAATAAGCACTTCCTCCCACTAAAACTTTCAGAGATAACGTTGAAACTTTCCCCTCTGTATCATAAATGCTCAGGGCAATATCATTCAAATAACGATTCCAATAGGCTTGGGGAATTTGATAAGATAAAGGAATCTGATTCAGGTTGACCGACAAATCCTGTAAATACTGTTTAACCGTTTGTTGAGTCAGTCGTTCAAGTTGCAATTGAGCTATTTGAGGACGGAGAACTCGCTTAGAAAATTCCTGCTGAAAATCTCGCGTCATCACTTCAGCAACTTTTTCTGATGGACTCGGCAATTCAGGATTGAGTAAATTAGCTATACCTGAACTCAATTGTACCAAAACACTTTTGAATTCAATTTGTTTTTGATTAAAATAACCAAAATACCAATCAATAAAATTATCGTCTACTCTTGCGTTTAAGTCATCTATCCAAAGATCGAGTTTTTGAGATGTATAATTTTCAGCTTCTTTGTGAGTCCTTGTTAACGCTTGAGCAACGGCTGTATCGACTTCTTGCCAATTGACCTTCGGCTGAACCACAACCGTTTTTGCTCTCTCTGATGTTATCTTAAGAGAGGGAAAAGAAAAGGCTTGATGAAGAAAGAATTGCCCTCCTAAAGGAATAATGACCAACAAAATCACTATCGTCCAAATCCAGGTCGAAATCGAACGAATCACCTGAACCCAAGCTAAAATGCGACCTGTTTTTTCAGAAAAAGTTCCCGAACGATCCACAGGAGGAGAAGAGGGGGGAGATTTTTCGGAATCACCAGAAACTGAATTGGACTGTGGCTCAGAATTCAAAGAAAAAACCTCAATAAATCTCTGCTTAAATTTTACCAAACTGTCTCAAATTCCGTGACTTTTTCCAATCACCCAATTTCGGCGAAAAAATCTCGATAAGGAAGATTCATCTAACCGTAAAAAAATCGGTCGTCCGTGAGGACAAGTGCGAGGGTTACGAGTTCTCACCCATTGTTCCAGTAAAGTTTGCATTTCTGCTAAACTCAAAGGAGTTCCATTGCGGATCGCACTGCGACAAGCCGTAGCTACTAGAGCCGCTTCTAGGTCTTTTCCTAAACTCAGTTCTATTAAGGCTTCGTGACAGTCTTCCCGTGAAGCTAACATTTCTGGGACGGTACGCACAGCCCACAAATCTTCTCCAAACGGATCAACTTGCAAACCCAAATTTTGTAATTGTTCAACCTGCGAAATGGAAAGCTGTTGTAACAAAATAGGCGGTTCTACAGTGACTTGTTTCCACGCTTGACACAGTTGCTCATACAAGACCCTTTCATGGGCGATATGTTGTTCAACTAACCATAAACCATTGGGATGTTCTGCCATAATATAAGTTTGATGAACTTGGGCAATCGCTTTCAGTTCGATCAGACTAAATTCCGACATTTTTTCATCTTTTTTCTGCTGAATTGAACTCTCAATTTGATAACGACCCTTTTCTTCAGAGACTTTGAGCAATTGATCCACACGATGTAGTTTAGCTGAAGCGGTTTCCGGGTTTAAACACAAAGTATTATCAATACAAGTTTGAATTTGTTCTTGCCAATAACTCAAATGATGCAAGTAAACTTCTTCTTTAGCCGGATGACGGTTCCAGTCGATATAAGAGGCATCCATTTTTAAATGAAGAAAACACACCGGAAAGCGATCGCGAGGTAAAGTCCGACTAAAAGCCGCTAAGATACTTTGTTCAAGTTCAGGCGATCGCACCATACGGCCATTAAGAGCAATTTTCACCCAGTCTGGGCGATGACGATGACAGCGATCCGGTAGACCCAGTACCCCTTGAATTAAAGCAAGAGACTGGGTATCTTCAAAAGGGTTTGCCAGTTCAACTCGAAGATCTTGTAAGTCACCCACTCGTACACCCCGCAGAATTTGAGGTAAAATCGAGTCAGATCCGACACCTGCACTAATTTGCAACCCACCGCTTGAACCCTGACGCACTTGCCAGTTGACATGAGGATGACACAGGGCAATAGCACCGACGATCCGATGAATGCTTCGCAGTTGTTGAGCGGCAGAAGGTAAAGCTTGACGGCGGCCCAACCAGTTCTCAAACAAGTCAGAAACCGTGACAACCGTTCCCGGTGCGATCGCCACCGCTTCAACTTCAAGAGGTTCTCCTTGGCGGCTGTAGACCACTCGCCATCCCATTTCTCCAACAGGACGACTGAGAATTTCCAGTTGGGCTAACTGCGCTAAACTGTGAAGGGCTTCGCCGCGAAATCCTAAACTGGTAATATGGTTAAGATCTGCAAGGGTACTAATTTTGCTGGTACTGTGGGCTGTGGCTGCTTGTTTGAGGTTCGTTAGATCCATGCCAACACCATTATCGGCGACTTGCACTCGCCATTGTTCGGGCCAGACAGAAACCGTGATCCGAGTCGCCCCGGCATCAAGGGCATTTTCAATTAATTCTCGTACAACAGCCCCTAGAGAGTCGATCACTTCTCCTGCGGCGATTAAATAAATAATTTCTTCAGGTAAAGGTTGAATTGAAGATGCCATACTACACAGAGAACCTGTCAAGCTTTTTCAAGAGAATTCAGTTTACGGTTTGATCATAACTTTTCAGTCTTGTGTCTGAGAGTATTCTGGACAATTGAGATCAGTTTGCTCCGAGATCTTCGTCCACCCCATAACTGAGAAAAGTTTTTGTTTATTCTGACGCTAACTCTACTTTTATTCAAACTCTACCGCCCTGAAGGAACTCCGAGCTTGATCACCAGCATTTTTAAATCTTGTTCTTGAGAAGATACTCGGGTTAACAATCAGATTATAATAGAGTTTAGTATAGGGCAATGTGAAAGGTTGAGACTGATGAGTGATTTAGATTTGAATGAAGCGACTTCTCATCCATTAGCGAAATATCGCAACCATCTTGAATTTTATGGATATCGAATCGAAGAAATAGAAGATCGGCTCTATTGTCGTCATTCTCGGAAGTCGAACTTAATTTTAAACCCGATTTCTGATCGAGGCGTTTTAATTAGCATTGTTTATTCTTTTGAATCGGATTTTGAGCGTTTAGACCTTTTAGAATATGTGAATGAGTTGAATTTTAGTTTTACATTTCTCAAAGCGTATATCGATGAAGAAGATGATTTAATTTTAGAGACTTTTTTTGAGGGAGAATATGACCGCACAAATTTTTCAATTTTACTCGATAATATAGAGTACGATACCGAAATTTTGTTAGACCATGAACTTACTCAAGACTACTTACAATAATCGGTCTTTCCTTGTTTTAAACTTTGATTAAAGCCTCTTGTAAGACCGGAGGAAGGCGACGCATAATTTTACCCGTTTCTCGACTCAGAGGAACCAACGTTACTTGTCCGCTAACATACTGTTGTTGATGATCTTCAGAAACGATTTGATAGTCCCAAATCATCCGTACTCCTTTGACGGGAACAAAGCGACCTTTAATCAAAATCGTCATTCCCATTTTCACCGATTGATGATACTGTACTCTCAACTCAACCACAGGCAGATCACAACCCAAAGCCACCAAATCACTATATTCAACCCCTAACCATCGTAAACCTTCAACCCGTAACTCCTCCATCCAGGTTAAATAAGTACCATGCCAAACAATCCCCGCATAGTCCGTATGATGGGGAAACACCCGCACCGGGTAGATAAACCAACCATCGGAAAAGGTAATAAAAGAAGTAAGGGGTTGAGGGTCAGAAGTAAAGGACACGTTACAAATTGTTCCAAAACGCTATATTTCTACAAATTCACGGTCAATCAACAGGCCTATGCTGAAGTATAGACTCGTTATCAATCAATACATGGACATTAGATCTAACATCTGTCAAGTTAGCAGTTATCAGTGTAGTTGATAACGGGGACTCAAAGCACATTCAAAAAAGCACTTGAGCGACACAAGAGGAAAAAGCGATGAATATCAACAAAATTCTAGTAACGGTTGCCGGACGGGGACTCTGTGAAGAGATGCTGAATATGTTGATGGATATTCCCTCCATTCAGCAGGCTTCTGTAACTGTTTTACACGTTGTTCCCTCCGTCGCTTCGGCAGAGGCGATGTCCGAAAAACTAGAACAAGGGGGCAAAATTTTAGCCCAAGCAGTACAATCGATCAAAGTTGATCCCAGTAAAGTCAATCCCCGTTTGAAGCAGGGAGATCCCAAAGATATTGTCTGTCAAGTCGCTGACGAAGAAAATTCCGACCTGATTATTATTGGATCACGGGGGTTACAAGGACTGCGGGCAATTTTGGAAAATTCCGTCAGTCAATACGTTTTTCAGTTAACCTCCCGACCCATGTTGTTGGTGAAAGATGGAATTTACGTTAAGAAGCTGAAGCATATTATGGTGGCGCTGGATGCAACAGACTCTTCTAAGGAATACCTCGATTTAGCGTTGTCATTGGTGAAGGATATTCCAGGCGGACAACTGATTTTAGCTCATGTGAACAAAGATATTACGGGCAAATCCAGTGAAGATTTCTCCGATAATGCCCAAGCCGATCCGGTGATTGCCGCCGCCCTCGAACCCGTGAAAAGAATGGGGGTGAGTTATCGCTGTGTTAGTGCGATCGGTAAACCCGGGCCAGAAATTTGTCGGATCGCCAGTGAAGTTGGGGCTGACTTACTCATTTTAGGATCACCTGATCGCCGTCCCACTGTTGCGAAAAGCTTGGTTGATTTAGATCGTTTAGTCGGAGGATCACAGTCGGATTACGTTCGGGTTCATGCCGAATGTCCCGTGTTACTCGCACGAACTGCGGGTCAATAAAGATTTGTTACATTGTGCAGAAGCGCTGCGAAGCTAATAACTTCACGGCGCTTACTTAAACTCGTATCGTAGTAGATGAAGGAATAATTGTTAAGATGATTAACCTTCAGTCTCACGCCGAGTTTGAATGAACAGAATCAACAGAAAAACAGAAGGAACAAGTACAAACAATACCGTTGCAACAAATCCAAGATCATTAGTTTCCATGATACCCAGCCTCTAAGTCAACAATCAAATCGATAGACCTTAGCATAACATTGATTGGCTTCTCTTGACTCATAACAAACTCTTAATGTGCTTAACCTTGAATGCGATCGCGGGAGTTTCCCTTCGCAGCATTCTTCTCCAAAAATTCAATAATCTTAGCAGGAACATCTATCCCTGTTGCTTTTTCAATCCCTTCTAACCCGGGCGAAGAATTCACCTCCATCACCACCGGGCCATGATTTGATCGCAATAGATCCACACCCGCCACTTTCAGTCCCATGGCTTTCGCGGCCCGGACTGCTGTTGAACGTTCTTCCGGGGTTAATTTCACCTTCTCTGCCGTTCCACCCCGATGCAAGTTAGACCGAAATTCCCCTTCTACCGCCTGTCGCTTCATCGACGCCACCACCCGTTCATTAATCACAAAACAGCGTAAGTCTGACCCCTTAGCCTCTTGAATAAACTCCTGCACCAAAATATTGGCATTTAAACCCCGAAAGGCTTCAATTACAGACTTTGCCGCCTGATAGGTTTCCGCTAAGACCACCCCAATGCCTTGAGTGCCTTCCAAAAGCTTAACCACCAGAGGCGCGCCGCCAACGGTATTAATTAAACCATCAATATCTTTGGTTGAATGGGCAAAACCGGATACAGGTAAACCAATTCCTTCTCTAGCCAACAGTTGTAAACAGCGTAATTTATCCCGGGCGCGAGAAATTCCTTGAGACTCATTGGCAGTAAACACATCCATCATCTCAAACTGTCGGACAACCGCAGTTCCGTAAAAGGTTTGTGAAGCCCCAATACGCGGAATTACCGCATCAAACCCTTCTAAGGGTTTTCCCCCATAAATCACCATCGGTTTATGAGAGGTAATATTCATATAGCAACGTAAATAGTCAATCACATACATTTCATGACCTCGGTGTTCTCCGGCTTCTTTGAGTCGTCTTGTGGAGTAGAGGTTAGAGTCTTGTGATAAAATGGCAATTTTCATAAGTCTGATGTCTCTAACATTTTTGGGATTGGGATCACGTTGAACCGCTTCAGATCATACAGGTTTAAATGATTGGAAAACCCGGTCTCAAAGGATTAAACCATAGAGATTACTGTTTCTGCATCTTTGTATTGTATCCTGTTGAGCGATCGCTGTTACGAAACACCAAAAACCCTCCCTCTATCAATGGTTTGAAAGAATGAAGGGATGGTTGAGACTGTGAATCAGATTTTTTGAAGTCTTATACTCGTTTCCGCGTCCAAGCGGTAGATTTCCAAAAAGCAATAAACAACATTCCAGAAACTAAAGCCCCTAAATTCCATTTAAAAGAGTTCTTGAATAGAACAATTCGGCGATTTCTGCGTGTCGCTTCTGCTTGGGTTTGGGTCGTGGTTTCAGCCCGAGAAACAAAATCAGCCAGTTGAGTTTTAATTTCGGCTAACTGTTGTGAAGATTGAATTTCTGGTGTTCTACCTTGAGTATCCAGACGACTCAGCAGGTTTTCCATTTGTTCTGCTGTATTGGCTTGTGCAAGCTGTGTTTGAACTTGTTGAATTTGGGTCATCCGTTGTTCAACTTGAGTATCAATCTGAGTGTTACTCTGTCTATCAATCCTAAAGGTGTTAACAATCCCTAACGGAACCAAAAGCAGGAGAAAAATACCAAACAGTAATGCTAAAATTGATAAAAATTTTAAAAGCGGTCTTTCCCATTTAGGACGGAGATTTTGTTCTCCATAAAAGATTAATGCAAAGGCGAGTAAAGGAACAGCAATTCGTTCAATGATAGCCCCGGTTGTTTGAAATTCCCAAACGGGATTGGTTAATTGAGGCGGAATAATCAGAACCAGCAAATCAATAAATGTTAAAAATAACAAGGTGTAGCCAACCCAGCGCAAAGGGGGAATCGTTTGCAACACACTAGAGCTAAATTTCCACAGTGCGTCTACTTTTTCGGTGAGTGGATTAGTATTAGATTGAGTCATTGGTAAAGTTACTAAAAATAAAGGGTTGTGAAATTAAATTGGGGGAAACTGGGGATGCCACCATTGATACCAAGATAACCAGGCTTCTTCTAAAATAGAATAGGCTTGTTGACTCGATAAATTATCTAAAGGTATCGAAAGATGAGTCCATAAACAACGGTGATCTCTTAGAGGTTCTTGACCGAGTAAAACAGGTAACAAACGAGCAGGTGTTAAATCATAAGTATAACGGTTTTGGATGAACTGTTCGTAAGTAATCGCACTAGGGCCGCGAGGGTTAATACAAGACCGCAGGTAAGCCCGATTTTCTTCGATCCCTAAGCTATAAAAACCCGTTTCCTGTTGCTGTTTTAGAATGCTTTCGAGTCTAACTGGACTAAATAAGCGTGGATCATAATCCCGAAAAAACTTTTCATTCGTATGAGGATGATCAACATATTGCATCCTAATCTGTAATTGTAAATCAGAAGTGACATACTGATATAAATTTTCGGGTATTCTCTCCGCTACAGCTTGACTTTCCAAAGCTTGCCATCCCGGTAAAGGCACTTCAGCCGGAAAGACAAACGGGGTTTCGGTTAACTGTTTTTCAGCCGGGGAAAGAACTGATTTTCCGAAGACCAACACTACCGTCCCAAAGGTTAGAATGAGTAAGGACGTTCTCAAGGGCTGCCACAACTTGATCATGGTTTACGATTCTAAAATGTCTTCTACTTCGGGTTCTTCTTGACGCAGCAAGAACCAACAAAGTAGCCCAAAGAGTCCCACAGAAATCATCATAAAAATTAACGAACCGTCTCCAACGTGCCAATATTGTAAACCTTCGTCATCTTGAGCATTAGCAAACAATGCCATGATAGCCACTCTAACACCATTAACGACAAAAGCGATCACTAGAGAAGACCCTAAAACTAAAATTTTATTCTGAAGTTTCTTTAAGGGAAATAGAATCAAAAACATCACCGCAAACCCCAATAAATAAAACATCCCTGTAAAACCGGAACATCCCATATTGACATTCACGCCACCCCCCGGCATAATCACCTCAAAGCCACGACGGTAGACTTCAAATCCAGAGTACCAGAGAATAAATGTACTAAAGCGAGCCGTTAATTCGGAAATATCAATCACCGGCCAGAGTAAGACTTTGGGAACCCCTAGAAAAAATAAAATCAACAGTTCTTGCCAATAGAGTCTAAATCCTCGAAAGCCTGAAGCGAGAAGGGTTAAACCAACACCAGAAATAAAAGGCGATACCCCTAAAAAGTTAGAAGTGGGTAACGTTGCACTTTTCAGCAACACCGCCCCAATAATTATTAAACCCAATACACTGGGGAAAACACCACTCTCTAAGTTTAAATGCTCGCGTTTTCCCCAAACCAATGAAGCAACAACAAACCAAAACAACAAACTAATTGCCTGTAAATCAGGACTTCCCCGATGGAGAACCAGTGTTAGATGAATAGCCATCAGTCCCGCAGCAATTCCCAGTAGCCAGTACCGAGATTCTGTTAGGGATTTGAAAGAGAGCGAGTCAAGTGCATTCATAGCATTCAACCTAGGCAGTGCAACCGTCTGAATTGAAGAATAAACTCCCCAACTATTTTAATCTCATGTGGGGAGTTGAAATATTTTTCTTAACAACAAAGTTAAACTTAAGTTCACAACGAACCCTATCTAAACTTGACTCTTTTTCCGCTTATCCAATTCCCGTTTAAACAAACCCCCAAAACCGATAGCCATTCCGGTTCCTAAAAGAGTCAGAGGTTCAGGAACGGAGGTGACTTCATAAGACATAGAGACTGTACCTTGTGGGCCGCTTAAAAGTTCACCACTTAAACGACCTACCCCGGCAACATGGCCCAGGTCATTCAAGAAGATTGTATCGGCTGCAACACGGAAGTCAGGGCCATCATCAAAAGATTGAAGTACCTGAATATTTTGTAAGCTCATTGACCATCCACTGGATGAGTCAATCGCTGCAAACGTTAAAAAATCAGAAACATTAGCCCCATCAACAAAGTTGGTATCAAGGATTGTACCAGTTCTTCCAGCAAAGGGGGCAAAAGCTCCGGTAGGAGTAAACCGGGACATCATAAAGTCTCCAGTACCGGGAGTGCTGCCGCCAAGAAAATCTAAATTATTACCCGTAGTACCAATACGCTGGAAGTCCGCCGATCCACTGAAGAAATCGCCTACTCCAAAAGTAAACGCTGCTGCTGGAGATGCTGTTATAGTAAAAGCACCGATAACGGAAACGATACCACCGTATAAAGCTAGACTTTTCATGATTACCCGTAATTTGACGCTGCAAATTTAATTTAGTCCGATTCTACTTACAAAAATTTTGAAAACTTGAGATTTTATCTAAGATTTACAGAAACCTTGAAGAAGACCTCTTATTCACGGTAGACTCAACGGTTGTCTATACCATCACTGCTGTTTCAATCAATCTGATCAATCACATCAAAGAGCGATGGGGCATGAAATGACTCCAAAAAAACGAATACTGATTTTAGGGGGAACAGGTGATGCTACTAATCTGGCTGCTCAAGCTGCTAAGATACCGGGAGTCGAAATTATTACTTCTCTAGCAGGTCGAACCCGTCAACCTGTACTGTCTTCTAACTCTACCCGAATTGGCGGTTTTGGCGGGGTTGATGGACTGACACACTATCTGCGGGAACAGCAAATTGATGTCTTAATTGATGCGACTCATCCCTTTGCGGCTCAAATTTCGTTTCATGCGGCTACAGCAGCGAATAACTGCAATCTTCCACGATTAATTTTAACTCGTCCTCTGTGGGAACCTGTAAGCGGAGATGATTGGCTAGAAGTGGAAAGTCACGAAGCTGCTGTCACTCTTTTACCCCGTATTGCCCAACGCATTTTTTTAACCATTGGTCGGCAAGAATTGGCCACTTTTTCCCCTCTACAACATCTCTGGTTTTTAATGCGGATGATTGATCCTCCCCAACCCCAGACTCCCCTTCCTCCTGGAAAACTCCTATTTGAACGCGGCCCTTTTTCCTTAGAAGATGAGCGATCGCTTTTACAACAGTATCAGATTCAGGCTATTGTCAGTAAAAATAGTGGAGGTCAGGCGACCTATGCCAAAATTATCGCCGCCCGTGAGTTCAAAATTCCAGTGGTGATGATACAACGTCCGCCTATTCCTCCCGGAGAGAAAGTTACAGATGTTGAAAGCGCCCTGATCTGGCTCAAAAATGCTGTTGAGGCGAGTTAATTCCTAGAGCGATTCCTTTTGAATTTCCTGGGTCAATTTGATTTAAAATATTGGCAATTCTCTGAGCCGTTTTTTCATTAGTCGTGTTTTCTATAATTTTCACTAAAGCGGCGATTGCCTCTAGATTTTTTTGTCCCATTTCACTTAAAAGAATTGCCGTCCAACGACGGATATTTTCATCTTCTGTGGTTTCCATAAATTGAATTAAAGCTTTGATTACCCGGGGATTACCCTCTCTTAAAATTAACTAATGCTTGGATAAATTCCTCTTTTTTCTCTTTTTTAATATCATCTCGTCCCAACCAGAAAAGGATTGCCTGTTTCCATTGCAGTTCAAAAATCCGATATTTTTCTGGAATTCTCCCCTCAATTTCTAGAGGATGGGAACGGGGTAAAAAATAATCCTAATCTTCCACTGTTAACGCTGCAAAATAGTCCTGAAATGTCATCGGGTAAAAGCCATAAACGGGAGATGCCGCATCAGTCTGTATTTCCTGCAAAATACCCCAATTCAACGCCCGATCTAAGAGAGAATGATCACCCAGTTTTCCTAAATATTCACACACCACTGGATCAGTTAACTGAAAGCATTTTTTTTCGGCGTTTAGGAAGACTTTCGCTAACTCGCCTAACCCGATATTCAAATCTTGCTTTTCTTCCTCTGAAACTGAAATTTCTTCTAGATTTTTATCGTAAATATAGTCTAAAAATTTCTGATATAATTTCGCTTTAGTCTTAAGTAAATTTGTTTTAATCTCTTTATTTTCTAAGATCTGCTTGAATGTTGTTTCGATTTCTTCTGAGGAGAGATTATAATCTCGTGCTTGTTCCTGGAATTGCCAATCCATTGCTTTCAATTGTTTTCAGTTAAATTGACGACTTGATCATTACCCATTGCGTAACCGGAGACATCGCTTTCCATCCTAAAAAAGTCCCAATCGGTTCAGCCCGTTGTATGGCAATTCGAGTTAATTCCCCGCCTAATTTCTGTTGACAATCTAACAGTTTTTGTTCACTTTCAACGGTGACTGCATTTGCCACTAAACGCCCCCCTAAACACAAGGCTTGCCAACAGGTTTCAAGTACCCCTGGGGTTGTTATTCCCCCTCCGATAAAAATAGCATCCGGTGTGGGTAAATCTTTTAATACCATTGGGGCTTTTCCGGCGATAATTTTTAGAGCAGGAGTTCCTAAAGCGATCGCATTATCTGCAATATATTGTAAGCGCTGAGGATGATGTTCTATGGCAATACTCTGACACCGAGAATGACTTCGCATCCACTCAATACTAATTGAACCACAACCGGCCCCCACATCCCACAATAGTTGTCCAGGTATAGGGACTAGACGAGACAGGGTAACAGCCCGGACTTCTCGTTTTGTGAGTTGTCCATCATGGTGATAGGCGGCGTCGGGGAGTCCAGGAATAGCAGACGAGAGGGGGTAAGTTTCAGAGGATATACAACGAATGGCAATGGTGTTAAGCTTAGATAGGTCTGTTGTTGTCCATTGAGAAGCAATATTTTCGGTGATGCGTTCATGGATGCTTCCCATTCGTTCTAGTACGGTGATTTGACTCTCTCCAAAGCCCTTTTGTGTTAAGAGTTGAGCAACAGTGAGAGGGGTGGTTTGATCGGCACTCAAAACCAATAACCTCGCCCCAGGATAGAGTAACCTATTTAATAAAGCTGGATCGCGTCCACACAAACTCAGGGTTTCAACTTCTGTTAAAGACCAACCCAAGCGACTAGAGGCTAGACTAAACGCCGAGGGAGAGGGTACAATCGTTATCTCTGTGATGGGGATGCGCTGTATTAGGGTGACTCCTATTCCATACCACATCGGATCGCCACTGGCTAAAACACAAACAGCTTGCCCTCTACGGCGAATAATCTCTTGAATGCTTTTTTCAAGGGGAGAAGCCCAAAGGAGTCTTTCTCGTCCATTTTCGGCGGGTAACAGGGCTAAATGACGTTCACCCCCAATGATGACTTCGGCTTGGTTGAGTAGCGATCGCCCTACAGCATTTAACCCGTCTAGTCCATCCTCTCCAATACCAACAATTGACAACCATTTTTTTTGAACATTTTGATCGTTCATTCTTCTTTCTGAACTCCTAAAGTTCTGTTACTTTTTGAACGGTTTTCCTTCGCGTTTAACCAAGAATATGATATGCTTTTAAGACTTGGTGTTGGGAAAGTCCGGTGAGATTCCGGTACTGTGCCGCAACTGTAATGCAATTGTAGATGGGAGAGGAAATGTTAACAACTCGACTCGAATATAGAGTCTCAAGTCTCTCCTCAAAAATTGATCGAGTCAGAATGCTAACTTCAAGTTTATCGTTGAAAGCTTTAATATTAGTTCTCTGCGTCGCACGGAGAAGGAAAAAAGTATGAATTGGCTGACTCAAACTAATATTTGTCCGGGATTATTTTATGGGACTTCTGCCCAAGATGGCTTTTTAATTCGCATTCGCACACCCGGTGGATATTTAAATGCTCAACAGGGAAAAGCGATCGCTCATTTAATGCAACAATGGGGTCAACTCAAAATTCAAGTGACAAACCGGGCAAATTTACAACTTCGTTGTGTTCACGCTGCACCCAGTTTAGAGATTTTTCAACAGTTACAACATCTAGAATTAGCCGCCCAAAACCCGAGTCTTGATCACCTGCGAAATCTAATGACTAGCCCCACCGCAGGAATAGATTCCCAGGAATTAATTGATACTCGCTCCATGATTAAAGCATTAGATTATTATATTCAAACTCATCCTGAACTGGCTGAACTTCCTGCTAAATTTAGTATCGGTATTGATGGTGGCGGTGCTGTTGGGATTGGGACTCGTTCAGAGATTGATTGGGAACATCGGTATAATGAAATTCAGCTTTCTGCGGTCAAACTTGATGAAGGAAAAGAAACCGAAAAAATCGATTTTAAATTAGCCCTGGGAGGAAATAAACAGTTGTATGATACACAAATATTAATTGCACCCGATGACTGTTTATCTGTTGTCGCCGCTTTAACCCAGGTTTATCTTGATTATGTTCAAAAAAATTCCCAGACTGCGAAAAAACCCCGCATGAAACACTTATTACAAGACTGGGGAATAGAGTATTATCTTCAACAAGTCAACTGCAAACTTTCTTACCCTCTCCGCCCCGAAAAAAATACCCCCAAATTACCTTCAACAAAACCTTACGCACATTTAGGCATTCATCCTCAGCGACAAATTGGATTATCATATACTGGCGTGAGTTTACCTCTGGGAGAATTAAGCGTTCATCAACTCTTAGAATTAATCCAATTATCAGAAACCTTTGGGAATTCAACCCTACGGTTAACCCCCTGGCAAACTATTCTACTGCCTAATATTCCCGATGAACAAATTCCGACTGTATTAAACCATCTTTCTGTATTAGAATTATCTCCAACCGAAAATAAAATTGATGCAGCAATTGTTGCGTGTACCGGAAAACCGGGTTGTGCGTCTGCTTATACCGAAACCCAATCCCATGCTATTAATTTAACAAATTATCTCAATCAGCGCTTAAAATTTTCCAAACCGGTTAACATTCATTTGACAGGATGTATCAAGTCTTGCGCCCAACCCAGTCCCGCCGAAATCACCCTATTAGGAACTACGTTTGATCAAAAGGGTACAACCGTTGAGGGGTATAAAATTTATATTGGGGATAGCCAACAATCTTTAAAATATCAACTTGCTGAAGTAACGGCAACGGAAATGCCATCATTCATTGAAAACCTCCTAAACTTCTATCAACAACATCGAAAAAATAATAATGAATCCTTCAGAGAATTTACAAAACGTTTAGATTTTGGGAATAGGAAATGGGGAAGCAGCAGAGAAACTGGTCACTGATAACTGTCCCCTGTCCCCTGTCCCCTGTAACCTGTAACCTGTAACCTATGATGAACTATATTCGTAACGGTGAAGATATTTACAAAAAATCCTTTTCAATTATTCGTAAAGAAGCCAATTTAGACCTTTTAACCAATGATTTAGCTCATGTTGCTGTGCGGTTAATTCATGCTTGTGGTATGGTAGATATTGTGGAAGATTTAGCCGCTTCAATTGATGCCGTCCAAGCAGGACGAACAGCCTTAGAAACCGGGGCGCCTATTCTTTGTGATTCTCAAATGGTTGCTAATGGCATTACACGCCGTCGTTTGCCTGTGAATAATGAAATTATTTGTACATTAAATGATCCCCAAGTGCCAGAAATTGCCCAACAGATTAATAATACCCGATCCGCTGCCGCATTAGACCTTTGGAAACCCCATTTATTGGGTGCAGTCGTCGCAATTGGCAACGCACCAACCGCCCTTTTTCGGTTACTTGAATTACTCGATGAAGGAGTCGCTAAACCCGCCTTAATTTTAGGTTTTCCGGTGGGTTTTGTGGGTGCTGTAGAATCAAAAGCCGAACTTGCCGCCAACAGTCGTGGTGTACCTTTTCTCACCCTTAAAGGGCGACGGGGTGGAAGTGCGATCGCTGTGGCTGCTGTAAATGCGTTAGCAAAGGAGAACGAATTATGACTGAATTAGGACGACTTTATGGGTTAGGAATTGGGCCGGGAGATCCCGAATTATTAACACTAAAAGCCCACCGAATATTAACCTCTGTGCCTGTAATTGCTTACCCCACAATGGAAAATGGCAAAGTCTTAGCCCGGGCAATTGTCGCCGATTTTATTCAGCCTAAACAGATAGAAATTCCCATGCCATTACCGTTTAGTGTGGAACGATCTTCTCAACCTTATTATGATATTGCTGCCGAAAAAATTGCTGAACATTTAACAGCCGGACGAGATGTAGCTGTACTCTGTGAGGGAGAACCGATGCTGTATGGTAGCTTTATGTACCTCTTTCAACGGTTATCAGGGCGATTTCCCACAGAGGTGGTACCGGGGATTTCTTCAACAATGGCAAGTGCTGGAATGTTAGGCGCGCCCATTACATTTAGAAATGATGTATTGAGTATCATGCCTGCAACATTAGAAGCAGAAATATTACGCGATCGCTTGGCTGTGGTTGATGCTGCGGTGATCATTAAATTAGGCCGACATTTTGCTA
This sequence comes from Limnoraphis sp., assembly GCA_050485465.1. Lineage (GTDB taxonomy): Bacteria > Cyanobacteriota > Cyanobacteriia > Cyanobacteriales > Microcoleaceae > Capilliphycus. The sequence continues at coordinate 28,488 of JBJHBL010000030.1, forward strand.
AAGTTCGCCAAGTTCTGGATGAATTAGGATTATTAGAACGAGCGCTGTATATTGAAAGAGCAACTCAACCGAATCAGCGAATTGTTGATATTAAAAAGATCGACCCCGCAGAAGTTCCTTATTGGTCTTTAATTTTGATTCCGAGTCAAACTCAACCGCAATAAAGCAATAAAAAAGAACTCTATCGACTCAAATTTTGAGGCTATTTCCATGACTTCTTCAAAAGAAACATTAATCTCTTCCCCATTACAATTACCCCCCTTAGAAAATGGCGATCGCTTAATTCGTCCAGAATTTGAACGCCGTTATCAAGCAATGTCTCAGCTTAAAAAAGCCGAACTCATTGAAGGAATTGTCTATATGGCTTCTCCATTACGCTTTAAATCTCATGCTGAACCTCACGGAAATTTAATCGGTTGGTTGTGGACTTATAAAACAGCAACACCCCAAGTTGAAATGGGAATTGAACCCACCGTGCGTTTAGATATTGACAACGAACCTCAACCCGATGGAGTATTAAGAATTAGCCCAGAAAGTGGGGGAAAATCAACCCTAAGTGATGATGGATATTTAGAAGGCGCACCAGAATTAGTAATAGAAGTTGCTGCTAGTAGTGCAGCGATTGATTTAGGAGATAAAAAACGGGCTTATCGACGCAGTGGGATTCAAGAATATATCATCTGGCAAGTTTTTGAGAAAAAAATCGATTGGTTGAGTTTAGAAAATGGGGATTATATCGAGTTAATTCCCGACGAACAGGGTATAATTTACTCTCAAGTATTTCCGGGTTTATGCTTAGATGTTGCAGCAATGCTGGATGGAAATATGCAGCAAGTATTAACCGTTTTACAAGCGGGAATAAACTCAGATGAACATCAAGAATTTGTTCAACAGTTAATTGCTAAACAGTCATCAGAAACCCCATGAAACCGCCTGCTATTATCATATTAGGAGAAACCAGTATTTCCGTTGCGCGTCAAATTAAAATGGCAATTCCTGAAGCCGTCATCTATGGATTAGAAAAACGTACCCAGTCGGCAGATATTACCTATACTAAATTTGGGGAAACACTCCGAGAATTATTCCAAACCGGAACACCCATTATTGGCATCTGTGCGGCGGGAATTTTAATTCGGACTTTAGCCCCGTTATTAACAAATAAATGGCAAGAACCGCCTGTTTTAGCGATCGCAGAAGATGGGAGTGCAGTGGTTCCCCTATTAGGTGGTTTACAAGGAGTTAATGATCTGGCACGTCAAATTGGGGCAGCTTTACAGGTTTCTCCAGCCATTACAACGACAGGCGATATTAGATTTAAAACTACTTTATTATCACCCCCTGCGGGCTATCAATTGCTGAACCCAGATGACGCAAAAACCTTTATTTCTGACTTATTAGCAGGTGAAACGGTTAAAATTATTGGTGATGCACCCTGGTTAAAACAGAGTCAATTACCGATTTCAGAAACAGGAAAACTCACCATTAAAATTATCCAAAATCATAGCCAAAAACAAACAATAACACCCAGTCAAGACTGTTTAATTTATGAAGATTTAAACTCGCCCAAACCCGGAAAATTAGCCATTGTGGGAACGGGTCCCGGTTCAACCGCTTGGATGTCTCCCGAAGTACAAGAAGCGCTACAAACCGCTACCGACTGGGTGGGGTATAAAACCTATTTAGATTTAGTTGAAACGTTGCGGAAACCGGATATCATTCGCCATGAGTCTGATAACCGAGTCGAACTGGATCGGGCAGCTACTGCCCTAAATTTAGCTGCTAAAGGACGATCTGTTGTTTTGGTGTCTTCGGGCGATCCGGGCATTTTTGCGATGGCGGCAGCCGTATTTGAGGTGCTAGAGCGATCTTTTCAACCCGAATGGGAGTCAATAGAGATTCGAGTTTGTCCCGGAATTTCCGCCATGCAAGCCGCCGCCGCCAGTGTTGGCGCCCCATTAGGACATGATTTTTGTGTAATTTCTCTGTCTGATCTTCTCAAACCCTGGGAAGTTATTGCTCAGAGAATTGAGTTAGCCGCTAAAGCAGATTTTGCGATCGCTTTTTATAATCCTGTGTCTAAACAACGTCTTTGGCAACTGGAAAAAGCGAAAGAAATTTTGTTAGAATTGCGATCGCCTCAAACCCCAATAATACTCGCTCGAAATTTAGGAAGACCGGGACAAAAAGTAACCGTTAAACCGTTAGTCGAATTAACAACAAAAGATGCAGATATGCGAACCGTTATTTTAATTGGTTCTAGTCAGACCCGCACCATTCAACGCCAAGACGGTATGTGGGTTTATACGCCCCGGTTTTACAGTTTACAGTTTACAGTGACCAGTGACCAGTGAAGACAGGTTACAGGTTACAGGTTACAGGGGACAGTGAAGACAGGTTACAGGTTACAGGGGACAGTGAAGACAGGTTACAGGTTACAGGTTACAGGGGACAGTGAAGACAGGTTACAGGTTACAGGGGACAGTGACCAGTGAAGACAGGTTACAGGGGACAGTGACCAGTGAAGACAGGTTACAGGTTACAGGGGACAGTGAAGACAGGTTACAGGTTACAGGGGACAGTGACCAGTGAAGACAGGTTACAGGTTACAGGTTACAGTGACCAGTGAAGACAGGTTACAGTTTACAGTGACCAGTGACCAGTGAAGACAGGTTACAGGTTACAGGTTACAGGGGACAGTGAAGACAGGTTACAGGTTACAGGTTACAGGGGACAGTGAAGACAGGTTACAGGTTACAGGTTACAGGGGACAATGAAGACAGGTTACAGGTTACAGGTTACAGGGGACAGTGAAGACAGGTTACAGGTTACAGGTTACAGGGGACAATGAAGACAGGTTACAGGTTACAGGTTACAGGGGACAGTGAAGACAGGTTACAGGTTACAGGGGACAGTGAACAGTGAACAGTTAACCAGTTACCAATCTTGCCTTCTGCCTATTGCCTTCTGCCTATTGCCTATTGCCTCTTGCCTATTGCCTCTTGCCTATTGCCTCTTGCCTTTAATAACTGATAACTGTAAAAGCTGGTCACTCTCTTACAAACTTTGCTCTCGGCGGAAACCGCCGGGCCGCAAGTTTGCGCTGGTCACTGGTCACTGTAAACTGATAACTGTCCCCTATTCCCGATTTCCTAAAAAATTAGGCTTTGATTTTCTGTTTTTGATTGCGTTTTTGTTGTTCTTTGTGGAATGCTCCGCCAAAACCAAGGGCCATTGCGGTTCCAATCAGGGTCAAAGGTTCAGGAACATCTGTACGAGTTCCAACCACAAGACCATCACCCGTTCCACTGGTGCCGAAAGGAGTACCATCAATACTCTGATAACGCAAGTGGAAATTGTTGAGGTTGAAGCTCCCTAAGGATGTGTCAGCAAAGGCTAATTTCAGGTTAAATTCTCCTGTATTTCCGGTTTCAACTCCGCCAGGGCCACCTGTACAGTTCCCTTGGGTTCCCGGAATTAAACAAACTTCAATTGCGCCGACTTGGTTGGGAAAAACACCACTTTCAATTACATTGAAGGTTCCATTGACACTAGAGGCACCATAGACAATATCGGGGTCTGTATTGAAGCCGAGTCGAGAAATTCTTGAGGTGATAGGATCGGTGGAAGTATTGGTTAAACTCACAAAGAATTCTGCAATAGTGTAGTCTATGCCCCCAATAGTTTCTACATTCCAACCATCAAGTCTAAACAGAGCGCTCCCAGAGAGTCCATTAACATCATTTTGCTCCACATTACCATCAAAGGTGACTTGAAAGAGCTTGCCAAGATCACCACTATTAACACCCACAACGCTGCCATCTGGGGCGATACTGAAGGCGAAAGCAGGAGTTGTTGCAGCAAAGACGGTGGTTGCTGCAGCTAATACGCCAGAAACAAAAAAAGATGTTCTCATTGTTAAAGTTTAACCCCCTAAAGAATGGCTATAAAACAAACACTTAAGCCTGAAAAGCCTAAGTGATTGGAAGAACTTCAGTGATATTTTGCAACTTAGTTTTTTAGGGTCTAAGTTTTTTTGCTATCTCAATTTATCACTTCAATAACTTAGTATACGAGCAAAATCTCAGAACACAATATCTCCGAGTAGAGTTTAATCAATCTTTTACACGTTTAACCTTCTCGCTTTACACAGACTAGGGTTATGTAAAGGTGGTTACTGGGATTACAAAAATAACCCTGAAGAAAAATTTCTCTTTTTTCCGATCAACAAAGGGTTTCAGAGATTTTGTGAGGTCAAACTCTTTCCCCAGAACCCTTTTATTTTGGGGGACGAGAAGGGGAACGGTAAAAGGGACGCTTGACCACTTCGGCTGAATAGGTTTTCCCGCGAATTTCCACGTCTAGGGACTGACCAATGCGGGCAAAATCTTTTGGAACATAGGCCAAAGCGATCGCTTTTCCTAGAGTTGGTGATAGGGTTCCACTGGTAATTTCTCCAATAATTTCGCCCTTGACCTTGACCGGATAACCATGACGTGCAATGTGACGTCCTTGCATTTCTAAACCCACCAATTTTCGCGATACCCCTTCAGCTTTTTGACGTTCCAAAACAGACCGACCAATAAAATCTTGTTTGCTATCCCAATGAATTAACCAGTTCAACCCGGCTTCTAATGGGGTGGTAGAAGTATCAAGATCTTGACCATATAACGCCATTGCCGCTTCTAAGCGTAGCGTATCTCTGGCCCCCAAACCACAGGGCAGGACTCCCGCTTCTAGCAAAGTTCGCCATAACTGTACCGCAACTTCGGGATCAACCATCATTTCAAAACCATCCTCGCCTGTATATCCAGTTCGGGCAATAAAAGCAGGATGCCCTAAAATATTGGCGTTGAGATGTCCAAAATAGGCAACAGACTGTAAATCTTCACTCACCAACGGCTGAAGCTTAGATAACGCCTCTGGCCCTTGAATGGCAATTAAAGCTTTATATTTTGATAAATCTTCTAAGGTAATATCTGTGGTTTCTATTTGGGCAGATATCCAGGCTTTATCGCGAGAACAAGTTGCGGCATTGACAATCATCACGCCCCGTTGATAGCCTGTATCAACATCTTTGCCTTGATAGTAAAAAATAATATCATCGAGGATACCGCCCTGTTCACTCAATAAAACCGTATATTGGGCTTGCTGAGGTTGTAAGCGACTCAAATCAGAAGGCACCAACGGTTGCAGCGTTTCAATTAAGTCCTCTCCGATTAAAATAAATTTGCCCATGTGGGAAATATCAAACATCCCTGCTTGGGAACGCACCGCCTCATGCTCTTTGCTAATCCCCGAATATTGTACAGGCATTTCCCACCCCGCAAACGGAACCATACGTGCATTCAGTTCCACCGCAACATCATACAAAGGCGTACGAGAAAGCGGTTGCTTGGGTTCTGGATGTTCAGCGTCTGTGTGTTTGACTTCAGTTGACTTAGCCACAGGTCGTTTTTCCCATTATTCTGCTCGGTTTTCTCGATTTTATCGAGAAATTGTCTTCACTGGTCAGTGGTTACTGTTGAGCGTAACCTATTCCCTGGATTATGTAACAATGAATAAAATTAATACACCTGTTGTTTTAGCGAAGTATATTCATGTCCGTTTTGGCACCGATCGCTGTTCTTGCAGTCTTGATTATCGTCCATGAACTCGGTCATTTTATGGCGGCTCGGCTGCAAAATATTCATGTGAACCGTTTTTCGATTGGTTTCGGCCCGATCTTGTTAAAATATCAAGGCCCACAAACTGAATATGCGGTTCGAGGAATTCCCCTGGGGGGATTTGTAGGATTTCCTGATGAAGATCCCGATAGTACCATACCCAAAGACGATCCAAATTTATTGAGCAACCGTCCTATTTTAGATCGGGCAATTGTGATTAGTGCGGGAGTGATTGCTAATCTGATTTTTGCCTATTTTCTCTTGGTTGCTCAAGTGGGAATTGTTGGCATTCCTGAATTTAACTATAGTGCAGGGGTGAGAGTTCCGGAAGTGGCAACAGATGTGAGTTCTGCCGCAGCCCGGGCGGGAATTGAAGCTAATGATGTCATTCTCTCTGTTGGCGGGACACAACTAGAACCCTCTCAACAGGCTATTCAAGATTTAATCACAGAAATTCAATCCAATCCCAATCAACCTTTAGATTTAACCGTTCAACGAGGTGAAGAAGTTATCCCTCTGCAAGTGACTCCTGAACCCGGAAGCGATGGTAAAGGGCGAATTGGGGTACAACTGACTCATAACCGTGAGGTGGTGCGTCGGCGGGCGAGTAATATCCTGGAAGCTTTTAGCGAGGGGGCTAACGAGTTTCAACGGATTATTACTTTAACGGTTTCGGGTTTTGCTCAATTAATTAGCAATTTCCGTCAAACCGCTAATCAACTCGCCGGACCCGTGGGAATTGTCGCCATTGGGGCTGATATTGCCCGTTCAGATGCGGGGGATTTGTTCCAATTTGCCGCATTAATTAGCATCAACTTGGCGTTTATTAATATTTTGCCTTTACCTGCTCTTGATGGGGGTCAATTGGCATTTTTGTTAATTGAGGCCATTCGCGGTAAACCTTTACCGAGTCGGGTTCAAGAAAGTGTCATGCAAACGGGGTTAATGTTACTCTTGGGTTTGGGTATTTTCCTGATTGTCCGCGATACAGCGAATTTGGGTTGGGTGCGATCGCTTTTCCAACAGTGAGGAAACAGCAATGACCATTCGCAAGCGATTAAGCACTCGTCAACGAGCTTTAGAAATATTGGTGCGGCTTAAACGGCTTTACCCTGATGCCACCTGTACACTGAATTATGAAACTCCGGTACAGCTTTTAGTCGCCACTATTTTATCGGCTCAATGCACCGATGAGCGTGTTAACAAGGTCACGCCCGCCCTGTTTAAACGCTTTCCTGATGCCTTTTCCCTCGCGACGGCAGATTTAGAGGAATTGGAAGAATTGGTGCGTTCAACGGGCTTCTATCGCAATAAGGCGAAAAATATTAAGGGGGCTTGTTCCATGATTGAGGAGAAGTTTGGCGGCAAAGTTCCCCAACGCATGGAACAGTTGCTAGAATTGCCGGGAGTGGCTCGAAAAACAGCTAATGTGGTTTTGGCTAATGCCTTTGGGATGAATATGGGGGTGACGGTTGATACTCATGTTAAGCGTCTGAGTCAACGTTTAGGCTTAACTGAACAAACAGACCCCGTTCGCATCGAAAGAGATTTGATGCTTTTATTGCCTCAGCCAGATTGGGAAAACTGGTCAATTCGTTTGATCTATCACGGTCGGGCGGTCTGTACGGCTCGAAATCCAACGTGCTATGATTGTAAATTGTCTGATTTATGCCCATCGGCTCAATTAAACTGAGTTTGACAGGCTGAAGTTTTGGGGTTTCATAGAAATCAAAACCCTTGTTCATTCACTGAGGAAATAACACTCAAATGGCTAAAAAAAGTATGATTATGCGCGATATTAAGCGCAAGAAAATTGTTGAAAAGTACGCGGAAAAGCGGGAAGCTCTGATAGAAGAGTTTCAACAAGCGGATAATCAAGCTAAAAAAATGGAGATTCACCGCAAAATTCAGCAACTCCCTCGCAATAGTTCTCCAACTAGAGTTCGCAATCGTTGCTGGGCGACTGGGCGTCCGAGAGGATATTACCGCGATTTTGGGCTATGCCGCAACCAACTGCGGGAAATGGCACACAAAGGATTGTTACCGGGTGTGGTTAAGTCCAGTTGGTAGATTGATCAGAACAGGGGATTGAGGAATTGTCCCCGTTTTTGCAATTCCTCGAGTCCCAATCGAGTTATTAACGGCCACAGCAGCGTTCATATCCTAAGCTCTCTAAGAGTAAGTCACTCACGGCGTTGGCGATCGCAAATTCTCCATAAAAGCTTTGAGAAAAGTCAAACGATTGCATTTCTGTGACAATGGCAATCACTAAACACCCTAGATCGTTTTCTCCTTCCATCCGTTGACGGACAAAGATTTGAGCCGCTCTTTGAGCGATGGTTTGATTGATCGCTTCAGGAATAAATTCTTGATCGAGCCAAGTGTGTAAGGCTTTTTGTAACCACTCTTTTTCTTGTTGGGGATCTTGAACAGGGGGCAGGGTAATTGGTTTAATAGATTCAGACATGGGTCTAGAATAGCGGTAGACTCAGTTTAGGTTGAATTTGATCAAATTATATCTTTTGTATCGGGGTCTGGGTGAGAATGGCTCTACTGTCGTACAATCGCGATCGCTGGAGCGTTACCGGGTTCGTAGGATTGCAAGATTTTTTGTTTAACCAGATCAGCAAATCGTTGATTAATGGATGACTCCATCGCGTTGGCTTCTTGTTTAAAGCAGACTTGATAACTTTTTGATTTATCATAGGTGCGAGTCAGACGGTTGTAAGTTTTTGTGGTTTTTGACTGCACAAAGACTGACGGTTCTGGGCGTTTGTACCAAAATAAACGGTAGGAGTGGGTAGATTCATTAGATTTGAACTTGAGAATATCTTCGGTTTTACCGAAAATGTTAACAAAATAAAAATCTGATCGCTTGTTAATTTGCAAGTATCCCCAATTTTTTTGGGTTTTATTGATCAATCTTTCTAGGGTATTTTCTAGAAAAGGAAAGGCATCAAATGCTACCATGGGTTTAAGCTTTTGGTGAAAGTAGACGATTGATTCACTATATCAAAATCATTGTATTATGCAATATGATATTGCCGCTATTATTCAGAGTTATGCTCAAGGTTACTTCCTCATGGCAGATGATGACAGTGAGGATTTGGGGTGGTATACTTCTCGCCAGAGGGCTTTGATTCCCCTTGATGAACGGTTTCGCTATCCGCGATCGCTACAACGGGTTCTCAATCAAAATCGCTTTACGGTTGCGGTTAATCGTGATTTTTCGGCGGTGGTTGAAGGCTGTGCGAACCGAGAAACCACTTGGATTTCTGATCAACTCAAATCAGTTTATTACGCTTTATATCAGGCGGGGTATGCTTATAGTTTTGAAACCTGGCGAGGGGATGAACTGGCGGGGGGAATTTTAGGTATTGTTATCGGGGGGGCTTTTATTGGAGAGTCGATGTTTTATCACATTCCCGAAGGGTCTAAAGTGGCAATGGTAAAACTGGTTGAACGCTTAAGAAACCGGAATTTTGTTTTGTTTGATGCTCAGATGAATAACCCTCATTTAGATCGGTTCGGGGCTTATCTGATTAGCCATCGAGAATATAAAATACTACTCAATAAAGCCTTAACTCGTAACTGTTCTTTAAAAGAATTTACAAAATAAAACAGTTTGACGTGAATTGAGAATTTAGATTAAAATTGACATAGAAAATAAAAACAGCCCGCTAAAAACTTGTCTGTATTCAAGATGATATCACACATCAATCCAATGGACTAACAAAAAAAATAATTTTGTCGAAATATTTTTAGGCGGGTTAGAGAAAATTTTCTTCATTAATTCAAACTGCTTTATCTTCTTTAACCCTCCATGAAAACTTCTTTCAAAACAGAGATGAATCCCGATCCTGATTCGGAGATACGCCGTCAGCGTTCACCCCAGGAGTTCACAAATTCTCAAACTTCTACAGAAGAGATCATCAGCAAACAATTATGGTATTCTAGATTAGAAGCTCGTGAAGTAGAAACCTTAGCTTTGTTTCAAGCCATCTCCGAGATTATTTTAATTATTGAACCCGAAGCGAGAAACATCACGGTTATCCCAACAGGTTCAGAGGAAAAATCTGCTCTAAAAGCTCAAATCATCAATAAAACGCTTGAGCTATTTGACAAAACTGAACAGTGGTTTGATTGTTTTGAAAACGTTTTGAAAACTCAAACAACCACCCAGGTTGAGTATAGCTTGTCGATAGAAGAACACACACTTTTCTTTTCCGCGACTCTTTGCCCTAGAATTCATAGTGAAAGCATTCTCTGGGTGGCGCACGACATCACACAGCATCAACAAACTCAAGAATGGTTAAAAGTTCTTGAACAGTCGATCACCATGAGTTGTAATGGTGTTGTGATTACCGATGCCACTCAACCGGATTATCCGATTATCTATGTTAACTCGGGTTTTGAAAGTATTACAGGTTACAGTGCTGAAGAAGTCATCGGGAAAAATTGTCGTTTTCTCCAGGGTTCAGATCGAGATCAACCGGGTAGAAAAGCCTTAAGAGAAGCAATAAAAGCGGGAAAAAGTTGTTATACAACGCTGCGAAATTATCGAAAAGATGGCAGTTCATTCTGGAACCAACTCACCATTTCTCCAGTCTATAATAATCTTGAAGAACTAACACATTATCTCGCGATTCAAACGGATGTTACCCAATATAAACAAATAGAAGAAGAACTTCAACATTTTTTTGATCAATCTATAAATTTACTCTGTATCGCTAGTTTTTCTGGGTATTTTACTCGGATTAATCAAGCCTGGGAAAAAACATTAGGGTATACAGAAGCGGAACTTCTCGCGACTCCTTTTATAGAATTTGTTCATCCCGAAGATCGAGAACCAACCCAAGCAGAAGCGGAAAAACTGTCTCAAGGGATAAATGTCTTTTCCTTTGAAAATCGCTACCGTTGTAAAGATGGAAGTTATCGCTGGTTAGCCTGGAATGCTACTGCTGTTCCAGACAGTCAACGGATTTATTCTGTAGTTTATGATATCACCGAACGGAAACAAATTGAAGAATCTCTGAAACGACAAGCACTCACCTTTGAAAATATTTATAATGGTGTAATTATTACCAATCTTAAGGGGATTATTCTCGATTGGAATCCGGCGGCTCAACGAATATTTGGTTATAGCAAAGCAGAAATATTAGGGAAAAAAGCAGAGATTTTATATCAACCTAAAACCTCCAAAAAACTCGCCTCTAAAATTCTGAAAAATCTGATTACAAAAGGTCGTTGGTCTGGGGAAATTCAAGTCATTAGAAAAGATCAAACCCAACGCATTTGTGAAATGACGGTTGTTCCCCTGAAAAACGAACAGGGTAACATTATTGCGGCTATTGCAGTTAACCACGATATCACTGAAAACGTTAAAATTAGAGAAGAACTTCAAACCTCACAAATGTTGCTATCCGGAGTTCTCAACAGTTCCCTAGATGGAATTATGGCGTTTAAATCCCTGCGAGATGAAACGGGTAATATTATTGATTTTCAATGGATCTTATGTAATGCGAGTGCTTATGAAATGGTTAATCGTCGCGAAACAGAGTTAATCGGAAAAAGACTATTAGAAGAAATGCCGGGAAATAAAGAAGAAGGACTCTTTGATCACTATGTAAACGTTGTAGAAACGGGAGAAATATTCAAACATGAATTTTACTACAAACATGAAAAAACCGAAGCTTGGTTTCAAAATACTGCTGTTAAACTTGGCGATGGCTTTACGGTGACTTTTCGGAATATTACTGATATTAAACAATCTGAACTGCAACTCCAACACGCCAATGAACAGCTAAAAACTCGCTTTGATCAGCTTCAACAACGCAATCAAGAAATGTTGTTACTCAGTCAGATGAACGATTTTATACAAGCTTGTCTGACCTTAGAAGAAGCTTATAAAGCCTTGAAAACTTTGATTCAACCTTTATTTCCTCATGCTTCTGGGGGGATTTTTATCACCAAAGCTTCCCGTGATTTCCTTGAAGCCGTTGTGACTTGGGGAAACCTTCCCATCGGAGAAACAATCTTTCATCCGAGAGACTGTTGGTGTTTAAGGCGAGGACGAGAACATTGGGTAGATGAAAACCATCAAGACTTACTCTGTAACCATAGCGATCGCAATTCCCCCCCAAAAGTCAGCCTGTGTTTACCCATGATGGGACAAGGAGAAATATTAGGATTATTCTACCTTTATTCTGACCATCCTGATTCTTTAGATGAAAACAAACGCCAACTCGCCCAAACCGTTTCTGAACAAGTTTCACTGGCAATTACCAATTTACAACTGCGAGAAAAACTGCAAAATCAAAGTATTTGTGATCCTCTAACTGGATTATATAACCGTCGTTACCTCGAAGAATCTTTAGTTCAAGAAATTCATCGCGCCCAACGTCATCAACATAGTGTGGGTGTGATGATGATTGATATTGATCATTTTAAACGATTTAATGATACCTTCGGACATGATGGCGGAGATGCGGTACTCACAGAAGTCGGAAAACTGTTAAAAGCGAATTTACGAGGTTCTGATATTGCTTGTCGGTATGGCGGCGAAGAAATGACTCTGATTTTACCCGAAGCCTCTTTAGAACATACCTATAAACGGGCTGAAGAAATTCGCCAACTGATCAAACAAATTAATATTGAATACAAACGTCAAAGCCTGGGAACAATTACAGCTTCTTTGGGGGTGGCTTGTTTTCCGCAACATGGAATAACAGGAGATACAGTTATAAAAAGTGCAGATAGCGCCCTTTATCAAGCTAAAAAACAAGGACGCGATCAAGTTGTTGTAGCAGAGGTGGAGTGATGGGGAAATGCAGTCAGTTAATTAGTTTTGTGTTCAATGACTAACGTTAAACTTTCCCATTCTCCCTTGTTATTATAACGACGAATTAAACGCTGGCGTTCGTGGGGATGAACTAACCATCCGGCTTCAAAAAAGAGGGCTTGACGCAGTTTAACCTGTTGAGGAACGGTGGCAGAGGCACCATCGGGTAAGAGATAAACTTTAGTAGTTGAACCTTGATCAAAATATAGAATTGATCCCTCTATTCTTGCAGTAGAAGAAAAGGTTTGATCGGCAAAAGTTAGACTTTGATTTAATCTTCCTGTATTGTCTAATTGTAACTGCATTTGAGTCGAAAATCGATCAGGAGAACGTAAATCGGGATATAATGTAATCGCTTCTCCCTTCCAGGTTCCCAGTAACGCTTCAACGGTGAGTTGAGGAGGTTCAACGGTGTCGGTCTGGGCGCGTTTTTCTCGAATTAATGTGAGTTGTTCTAGGTTTCCATCTGGATCAAATAATTCAACTAACCGCAAACGGCGATTTTCGGTAAGAAACCCAAACTCCGCCCCTGACTGGGAAAACGGCGCTAACTGAATAGTCCCTTGAGAAAATGCGCCATTATCAAAAAATCGGATATCTCGCCCCAGAGATTGATATTGCCGGACTAATTCATCAACGGGGGGTTTTGTGATACCATCAGGACTCGGTGGAAAACGACGCAAACAAAGGCGAACGGTTTTGTTGTCGTTTAACCCCTCTAACTGCAAAATAGAGGGCGTATCTTTAACGATTTCCCCAAGCGGGGAAAATTGTGTAAACGAACCGTGCCATTCGCCCAAATTTAGCAGAAAATTTTCCCATTGCGATCGCATAACTCAACCTCTCTCAAAACGGTTTCCCCATGTCTCTATCTGGAATTATCACCCTGCTTACAGACTTTGGCTTGAGTGATGTTTATGTCGGCGTAATTAAGGGTGTCATCGCGCAAATTAACCCGGAACTACGGGTGATCGACTTAACTCATCATATACCTCCTCAGAATATTGCGGCGGCTCGATTTTGTCTCCTAAATGCGGTTCCCTATTTTCCCCCAAAAACGGTTCATATTGCAGTGGTTGATCCGGGTGTTGGCAGTCAACGTCGGGCGATCGCAGTAGAGCTTCCTACAGGATACCTTGTCGGGCCGGATAATGGGATATTAGGGGGGGCAATGGGGGCGATGTTAGCCCAGTGTCAGACGCCGGATGAGTTTAGCGCCGTAGAATTAACGAACCCCGACTATTGGCGGACTCCTTTGGCTAGTAGTACATTTCATGGACGGGATATTTTTGCCGCAGCCGGGGCTTATTTAGCCAGTGGGGTTCCCCTCAGAGAATTGGGACAGCCTGTTGATCCAGCAACGCTCACCGATGTGATTTTATCAGAATCGAGTTTTACCGAGGAAGGGATTGAAGGCTGTATTCAGCATATTGATCATTTTGGGAATTTAATTACGAATATTCCCGGTCATTTTATAGAGGGAAAAACCTGGTTTGTGGCAATTGGCGGAGTTAAAGAAGAAGCAGAAACCCCAGAAGAAGTTAAGGGAAATTCTGACAAAAATAAGGATAAAAAGAAGAAAAAAGGTAAAACGAATAAAGATAAAGTTGCGAAGAAAACGGCTTCTGAAATTGAATCTCTGTCTCGGGTTTCCCGAATTATTCCCGGTGGACGGACGTACACAGATGTTAAACCGGGGAATTTCGTGGCGTTAGTGGGTTCTCATGGTTGGGTAGAAATTGCCGCAAATCAAGGGAATGCTCAGTCTATTTTACAGTTAGAATGGGGATCGCGAGTTCATGTCTTGTTGACAGATTCTTAAAGGGTATTTAGAATTAGACCTGTTTTGAAGCGACGAACACAAACCGTTTACTTCAAAAAAGTATTGAGCAAGCGAGACCCTTGGGCTGTGATTGACAATCCCCCAAGAAAATGCTTGAATAAACCTCCAAATAGAGGGTTTAGACCGGAGAAAACAATGAGACTAAAAACATTGAAATGGAGTGTATTGGCGTTATCTTTAACCTTAATTAATATTGGCTTTTCTGCAAAAGCTGATACCGTCAAAGTTCGCTGTGATTTTTACCCCAAAGGAGAAGATAAAGCCTCTGCTTCTGAGTTGTGTACCTTTTCTCAACGTCAGGGTTATATATCAATTGAACGCCAAAATGGTACTCGATACGAATTTAGCCCTGTTGGAGATGAACCGGGAAATTTTGAAGACGAGTCGGGTGAAGCAGTTTATCGACAAAGTGGCTTAGAAGATAGAGGACAGATTTTCCGAATGTCTGAAGAATCGATTTATATTTATTGGGATACTGCTCCTTTTGATGACAAATAAACCGGGTAGATTCAGCGACCCCGTATCCAGTATAAGGCCGTTTGTAGGGCGGATGCAAACCCAGAACAATATCTTGTTTAGGAACTCCCAGAGAAACTAATTCTTCTCCGGCATCGATACCAGTGGCGTTGTGCTGAAGCCAAATTTTATCCTCTTTGATATCAAAATGCAGAACAATGTAATAAACTCGTTTTAGCCCTTTCCAACCGACTCGCATGAGTTGATAATGATCTCGTACTGGATCAAAAAGGAGTTGGCTTTCTACCTCTTCAGAGGGGAAATCGCTATGAGATTATAGCAAAGTTTGAATGCAAGAGCGATAATGGTCTAGTTTATCCATTGTACAATCTCCTCAATTATCGGATTATATAGAGTTCAGAAGAAGTATATAGGACGCCGCATCGCAACAACGAACCTAATATCGTTACAATAAAGGCTAACATCTTTTTAGACCTTAGCTCAACTCATGCTATCCTCTGGGACTATCCTCAATACTCGCTATCGACTCAAACACCCCCTGAACACAAATTCTGTTCGTCAAACTTGGTTAGCGGAAGACTTAAAGTTAAAAGATCAAGTAGTGGTAAAATTATTAGCTTTAAGTGGTTTAATGGATTGGGATGATTTTAAACTTTTAGAACGAGAAGCCCAAATTTTACAACAGCTTGATCATCCCCGATTAGTCCGTTATCGTGATTATTTTTCGGTTAATAGTTTGAATCCCTGGTTTTGTTTGGTTACTGAATATGTTCCCGGTGTTTCTTTGAAAGAACGGTTAGAAAAACATCAAAAATTTACACCGATTCAAATTCAATGGATCGCCGCAGAAGTATTAGAAATTTTTAATTATTTACATCAGTTAAATCCTCCAGTTTTGCATCGAGATATTAAACCCAGTAACTTGATTTGGGGAACGGATAATCATATTCATTTGATTGATTTTGGTTGTGTACAAATTCAGCCGAGAACTCCAGGGGCGACGTTTACAGTCGTAGGAACTTATGGGTATACTCCCATTGAACAGTTTGGCGGAGAAGCGGTTCCGGCGTCAGATTTATATGGGTTGGGGGCGACGTTAATTCATCTCTTAACAGGGATTTCTCCGGCGGAACTTCCCCAGGATAATCTGCAAATTCAGTTTAGAGATCGGGTGGTTTGTGCGATAGAACCTCAATTTTGTGATTGGTTAGAACGGTTAATTCATCCCTCTGTTAAAGGACGTTATTCCCATCCAAATCAAGCCTTAATCGCCTTAAATGCTTCAATTAATCATCCGATTACATCTCCTGAAAATACGGGGATTCGTTTATTGAAATCTCCCGATTCTTTAAAAATAGACATTCCGTCTCGGTTTGCGATAGAATATATTCGTACCGGGAAACAAACCCTGCAAAAAACAGTATTAAATTGGGGAGAATGGCTGTTTTCTTTGCGTCCTTTTGTAAAAGTGCAAATTGTGGCGGTTGTGGCGTTGGCGAGTTGGGTTTTGTGGTTATTACCGCTTCCCCTTGATAAAATTGGGTTAAATTTGATTTCTTCGATCTTATTTTTACCGTTAGTTTTGCTAATTTTGGGTATACCTGCGGGGTTAATTTTTTTGGTTTTACTCCTCAATTCAGGTGTGGATTATTTTGAAAAAATCTCTCTAGAACTCAATCAAAACAGCTTAGAAATTCAAAGAAAATCTCTCGGTTTACCGAAACGAAAAGTAATTAATCTCTCAGAAATTCAAAAAATTAATATTACTCAAACCAAAGCCGGAAATGGCAAACTTTATCCAACCTTAGAAATTGCGATTTACAAACCCATAATGTTCTTCTTCTCAAAACGCCAAACCTATCATCTAGGACAGCAGTTACAAAAAGAGGAACTGGAATGGCTGAAACAAGAAATGAGCGACTGGTTAACGGTTCAAACAAACCCCCTTCCACAATTAACTGCCCGTTCTCAAGATTCGATCCAAAAAATAAGCTAAAATCAACGTATTAACTTACATCTTCTTTTCTATCCAGTTGACTATGGGTATTTTCACTGATATCTTAATAACCAGTCCTTACATTCCTCATGGTCACTGTTATCTATGGAAAACCCCACTGGTTAGCTTACATCTGATTTCTGATTTCTTGATCTTTTTAGCTTACTTCTCAATTCCAGTTACTCTATTTTACTTTGTTCGTAAGCGCAAAGATCTTCCCTATATTCATATTTTCCTGCTGTTTGCTGCGTTTATTATTGCTTGTGGTTTAACCCACTTTCTGGGAATTGTCACCCTCTGGTATCCCATTTATTGGGTATCAGGAATTGTTAAAGCAATTACAGCATTTGTTTCCGTGGGAACTGCGATCGCAATTATTCCCATTGTTCCGCAAGTTTTAGCTTTAAGAAGTCCGGCGGAACTCGAACGGATTAACGAAGCGCTGCGTCATAGTGAAGAACGATTTCGTTTAGCATTACACAATTCTCCCATTACCTTCTGTATTCAAGATTGTGAGTTGCGTTATACCTGGATTTATAACCCCCCTCTTGGTTATACTGTAGAACAAGTTATCGGTCAACTCGAAACGGATATTTTACCGCAAGAAGAAGCTCAAAAAATAATAGCAATTAAACAACCCGTAATCGAAACCGGGATGAGAAATCGTCAAGAGTTTTTAAACAAGCAAAATGGAAAACAGCGTTATTTTGATATTAACGTTGAACCTCTGCGAGATCCTCAAAATAATATTATCGGAATTACCAGTGTTGCACTCGATATTACCGAACACAAACAAGCTGAACTCGAACGTCAACGCGCTCAAAAACTCCAACGAGACAAGGAAGCCGCAGAAGCAGCAAACGAGTCAAAAAGCCGCTTTCTTGCCAATATGAGCCATGAACTTCGCACCCCCTTAAATGCGATTTTAGGGTTTACTCAACTGTTGCTGAGACAGCCTGAATTTTCCGGTGAAATGAGCGAATATTTAAATATTATTCATCGCAGTGGAAAACATCTTCTCAACTTAATTAATGATATTCTGACTTTATCGAAAGTTGAGGCGGGTCGAGTTTCTCTAAAAATTCAACCCTTTGATTTGTCTGCTGTACTCAAGAGTTTAGAAGAAATGTTTTCACTCACGGCTGCAAATAAAGGGATAAAGCTAGAGTTTTCAATTGATGCAGATGTTCCAAAAGGTTTGAAAGCAGATGAAGAAAAATTGCGTCAAATTCTTGTGAATTTACTGGGAAATGCCCTGAAATTTACACCCAAAGGTTGTGTGAGTTTAACGATTCGTTCTCAAAAGATTCCAGATGACATCAATTTAGACTGTTACCTTTTATTTGAGGTCAAAGATACTGGTATGGGAATTGCAACGGAGGAACTGGATCATATTTTTGAACCTTTTATTCAGACAGAAAGAGGAGAACAAGTTACACAAGGAACCGGACTCGGTTTAGCCATTTGTCGTGAATTTGTAGAATTAATGGGGGGTGAAATTACGGTTAAAAGTCAGATCGGAAAGGGAAGTCTATTTCAGTTTTATCTCCCTTTTGAACGGGTAGAAGTGGAGAATATTCAACTCAAACTCCCTCAACGTCGGGTAATCGGTTTGACAGATCATCAACCTGAATATCGGATTTTAGTGGCGGAAGATCGCCCCGATAATCGAAAATTAATTGTTAAACTATTAGAAACAGTCGGTTTTCAAGTGCAAGCCGCAACTAATGGTCAAGAAGCGGTGGAACTTTGGGAAAGTTGGTCGCCTCATTTGATTTGGATGGATATGCAAATGCCTGTAATGAATGGCTATCAAGCGATTGAAAAAATTAAAGCAACACCCAAAGGAAAAGAAACAATTATTATTGCGTTAACGGCCTCTGCATTTGAGGAAGATTACCAGAAAATCATTGATCTTGGGTGTAATGATTTCGTGCGAAAACCTTTTACAGAACAGGAAATTTTCACAAAAATTCAGCACTATTTAAATGTATCCTATCGCTATGAGGAACCGGAGTTCAAGACTCAACCGTTAGCGAAACGAGATGGAAATAAATTGGTGCGAGAAGATTTAGCTGTCATGTCAATGCAATGGCGACAGAAACTTTATCAGGCAGCTTATCTTGCGAATGACACTGAAATGACTCAGTTAATTAAACAAATTCCTCCGACTGAAACCTTTTTACAAGAACAACTCACCGCCCTTGTAAACCGCCTTCAGTTTGAAGAAATTGAAGCTTTAACGCAACCCGAATCTTGAGCAAGATTATATAACTTGTTAGAAATCAAGCTTATTGAGCATTTCGTAAAGCCTTAAGATCTGAACCACAAATGGCTTTAACATTCCGAGTAATTTTATCAATTTCCCAATCCCACCAACGAATATCTAACAACTCTTGAATCAAGAATTGATCAAATCGTTTCCGAATTTCTTGAGCAGGATTTCCCCCGACTACAGTATAGGGTTCAACGTTACGAGTCACAACAGATAAACTAGCGATAATAGCACCATCACCGACTTGAATACCCGGCATAATCGTTGCACCATAGCCTATCCAAACATCATTACCAATGACTGTATCACCTTTATTCGGCCAAGAATCTGGCATCGCCACTTCCCAACCTGATCCAAAAATTGGAAAGGGATAATTTGTAAACCAATCCGTGCGGTGATTTCCGCCATTCATAATAAATTTGACATCTGAAGCTATCGAACAAAATTTACCAATAATTAGTTTATCACCCTCAAAATCAAAGTGATAAAGAACATTGCGTTCAAAGTTTTCGGGATTTTCAAAATCATCATAGTAAGTGTAATTTCCCACAATAATATTGGGATTTTTGATGATATTTTTCAAATACACGAGTCGAGTTTGATCTGGGATTGGATATTTTTGGTCAGGAGAAGGACTGTTACTCATCGGTTGAACCGTAAAAAGTTAAAAATTTGACAGTGATGTTCGATTGTTCTAACTTTTGACTTAACCCACTTTAATGAGCAAGCATCAGCAGATCACTGACAGGGTTTTTACCTCTAGTTATCTTACCAAACCCTGATCAAATCTACAATACAGGCGATTCAAAAACTCTAATCTGCGTTTAATTTTGGGTTTTTCAGTTAAAAGTTTTAAAAAAAATTTCTCAATTTGTGATCGCTCTTTTGATAGAGATTGAGCAGATCTTGTTAACTAAACATCCAAAAAATCAAAACGGTCAATTTTTGAATCTCTATCATCAGAAAGATCTCAAAGCACACTGATAACACTTAGATTAGAGATGTTCAAACAAATAACTAACAACAATTATGAAAGGACTACATATTCAATTCTCCAAAGCTTTACTTGCAACTCTAGTTGGTTTAGGTGGTTTAGCAACTGTTTCTGCTTTCGGTAATATTAATAGAGCGGTTGCGAATGAATACATGAGAGAAAACAATCCCGCAGGTCAGACAATGCCTTCACCCCAGGAAGGTATGCAGAGAGGTGATGCAGAGGAGAGAAGTCTTCTGAGTGAACTTTCTCAAAGTGAATCTTTTAATACCTTCATCATTGCCATTGAAGCCGCAGGTTTAACAGATACTTTAGAGAATGGAGGTCAATATACTGTATTTGCACCAACAGATGAAGCGTTTGCAGCTTTACCTCCTGAAACTTTAGAAGCATTATTACAACCTGAAAACCAAGAAACATTGCGTCGAGTTTTAGAATACCACGTTGTTTTAGGTGCAGCAGACTCTAGCGAAATTCGTACAGGGTTTTTTGAAACAGCAGAAGGAAGTGGGGTGAATATTAATGTTATCGAGAACATGGTTCAAGTGGAAGGTGCTAACGTAACGCAGCCTGATATTAAAGCCGAAAATGGCGTAGTTCATGGGATCGATCAAGTGATTTTACCCCCTGATATTTCAGCTGCTGAGTTACAAGATTTAAGCGCTGTTCGATAGAATACCTAAAGCTTAACTCAATGGGTAGTTTAAACAGCTACCCATTATTGCTTGTTCGCGTTTATAGGAAACTGCTTTAAGGTACAGTTTTTTGATTGATATTTTAATTCAAAACATACTTACTCAAAACGGCATAGACTTCGTTGATATTAACAGCGCGATTAAATTCTTTAGAAATGGGGATTGACTCACTTCCCACCCAAATTTTTAATTCGGCATCTAAATCAAAATGACCTGCACTTTCTTTAGAAAATTTGGTAATTTTTGAATAGGGAATCGAAAGAAACTCAACTTTTTTTCCGGTAACACCCTGTTTATCCACAATCATCAGCCGTTTATTCGTGAATACAAACAAATCCCGAATCAGTTGATAGGCTTTTTCAATGCTTTCTCCTTCAACTAAAACTTCACTAAACAGTTTATCGAGTTTGGCTGCATCCGCCTTGATTTCAGAAGCATTTCCGAGAAGACCACTAATTAAACGCATATTCTCCAAAGTTGTATTGAAGTATTATTTTATTTTAGCAAAAATTGAGTTGATTATACTACTGAGTTTGAAAGATATTCTGCACCATTTTTTTATCAACTTTCCGTGTTGCCTTATCGAGTTCCTCGATTTCATTCGCCTCTAACTCCCAACCCAACGCCCCAATATTTTGTTTGGCTTGTTCTGGATTTTTTGCCCCCGGAATTGGGATTGTTCCTTTACAAATACACCAATTAATTGCTACTTGTGAAAGGGTTTTATTTCGGGATTCTGAGATCTCTTGTAAACAAGATAAAAGCGGTTTAACTCCCGGTAAGATTTGTCGAAAAACTAAACTGCGAATTCCTTTAGGAAAGGGGCCGTTTTCTGAATATTTTCCGGTTAATATTCCCAAAGCCAGGGGACTGTAAGCAATAATTTTAATTCCGAGTTCATCACAAACCTCTTTTAAGCCTAATTCGGTGATCGGATAAGTAGAGAGGAGAGAATATTGTACTTGTAACGTGGTAATAGGAACACCACGTTCTTTAAATTTTTGAGCAACTTTTTTCAGTCGTTTTGAACCATAATTTGATAAACCGACTCCTTTGACTTCCCCTTGTTCATAGAGATCCGCTAAACCGTCTAATAATGGCCATTCTTGCCAAGGAAAATAGTTCGCTGTTGACCAGTGCATCTGCACTAAATCTACTTTTCTTCCTAACCGTTGGGCTGAGGCTTTCCCCGCCGAAACCATTGCATTTCGAGTTAATCTCCATGGATAGGCTGCGAGTTTAGTTGCGATACAAATTTGTTCTGAATTAATACCCGAATATTCTCTCGAAAATTGTCCTAAAAGACTCTCGCTACGTCCGTTTAATTTTCCGGTTCCGTAAGAATCCCCCGTATCAAATAAAGTCACGCCATTGCTAACACACAGGTTAAAAACCTCCTGAAGTTCTTTATCCATACTTTCATCATAACCCCACAGCAGTCGGTTTCCCCATGCCCATGTTCCACAACCCATTTTGGGTAAAGAAAGTGTTTGATTCATTTGCATTTTCACTCAATGTAGATGTCTTAATCACAGTGTATAATTAATTGGTTCATCCGTAAAATTTTACAAAATCAACCAGATAGCCAAACCCCAAAAGGGAACAAATCTCAACCCTCGCTTTGGACTCTCAACAGGTTCAAGACTTCCCATCAGTATGATTTGAAAAATATAAAATAAAATCACATCAACACAAAAAGCAATGGTTACACGATGACTCAGAAAATTCTGCACAAAAAAATCACTTCTCGCCGCAATATCTCCAAATTCAGGCTGAGGAAAAATAGCCCAAAATAGAGAAAAAGTCCCAACAGTTAAACCGATAAAACCGAATATTTTAGCCAATAAACCCTTAGTGGGTTTGTCTTCTGTTTGCACATCAGGAACAGTAAAACGCCAAGCCATATAAGGGAGTAAAAAAGTATTGGTTAAAAACATTGCTAAACTCCATAGAATAATTTTCGGGAATTCTCGACCTTTAGAATCTATTAGTAATAAGGGCAAAAACATAAAAATCCAAGCTTCTGCAAAGTTGAATAAACTCTCGATCCAAGGATGAACAATTGGGGCTTGCAGATATTCAATGCCCACCGCATTTAAAACGGGTAAAATAAAGAAGAAATTAATCGATTCATTGACAATTTCCTTTAAAGTTTCCGGTTGAACCGCCCAAACAGGTTCGCCGGGAAGGAGTTGTTGAGGCGGGGAAAGGAGTAAAATATAAATGTATATCGCTGAGAGTAGCCAAAATAATGCAGAAATTAAACGTTGAGACTGTTGAAGTTTGCTAAAATTTAACTGTGTCATAGAGTCACCTAATTTGACTATCATAAATTTTAAACCATCTGATCTAAAAATGAAGTATTTTTCTCAAAAAAAAGACGTTTTTTCTTCAACCTATCTCAACTCCTTAAGGGGAGAAATTCTAGCTTGTCCCTATCTGGCTATTAATAATCTTAATCGTGATTTTATCGATACTAAAGGCTTTTCTGTGGTGTTTCAACGCTCTAAACAGGCGGAAGTTGAACGGCGTTTCCCTTTCTTTAAACCCTATTTAGAAAAGGCGTTAGATCCTTCTTGTAATGCGTTTTATCTTAACCCTCTGGTTTTAAAAGCAGGTTCGCGAGTTGATCCGCATATTGATCGCTCTTTAAGATCTTATTGTAAAACGGTAGAACCTCCTGCTGTGGTTAGTGTTTTGTATGTGCAGGTTCCGGTTAATTTAGAAGGGGGAGAATTAGTTTTACGTTCGGATAAAAAACAAGTTGGACAGGTTAAACCTCAAGTTAATACTTTACTCTTTTTTCAGGGAAATCTCACCCATTCTGTTAATGCAGTTAGAACGACTGGAACCCGTTTAAGTTTGGTTTGTGAGCAGTATAATTTGAGTGATATTGAATTGCAAGAAATTCCCGAATTTACGATAGAATCAAGAGCGGCAAAGACCAAGCGAAAGTAATTTTGAGGTGGAGTTGATTTGGTGATCGCATATCAAAACCGATGTTGTTTTTTTGGTTAACCCTATTTATAATAATAGAGATGAGACAACAAAGCTAAACTATCAGTATATTTTGATGTTAAGATTAAGCTTAAGAACGCTACAATTCTGGTATACAAGTAGACTCACGGAGGATTGAAACAATGCCGCTTGCACCAGTTGAAGAAAAAATGTGGAATAAGTCTGTTTCCAAATTGGATACTAAAAAGGCTGATGGTGATATTAACGATAAATACGAGTCAAGAGAGAAAAGAATACTGACCGAAATTAATCGTGAAAAGCTCCCAAGTTTTGCTGAGGCATTAAAAAAAACTGGGTATATAAATGTACGACCCTTTTTCCAAAGAAGATATCGTTGGGATGAAAAGAAGCAATCGCGATTAATTGAGTCATTCTTGATTAATATTCCGATTCCGCCAATCATTCTTTTTGAAATAGACTACAACTCTTATGAAGTCATGGATGGTCAACAAAGAATTACTGCAATTAAAAATTTTTACGACGATAAACTCACATTAAAGGGACTAGAACTCTGGCCAGAACTTAATGGATATACCTATAGTCAACTACCTGTAAAAGTTCGTGCAGGCATTGATAGACGCTCGATATCATCTATCGTGATCATCGCCGAATCAACTTCTGATCGCGAAGAAGCTTTATTTCTAAAGCAAAAAACCTTTGAACGTCTAAATACAGGTGGTGTAGATTTAAGTAATCAAGAAGTTAGACACTGCTTGTATTATGGAAAATTTGAGGAGTTACTATTAGAATTATCGCGTCATCCGATATTCACTCAAGCCTGGGACATCCCGACGAATGAAGATGACCAAAACATTAAAGACAATAATCTTTATAAAAAAATGGAAGATACTGAGTTGATTCTTCGTTTTTTTGCTCTCAGAAATGTCGAACATTTTACTGGAGGGATTAAGATTTTTTTAGATTTATATATGATAAAAAGCTTGAATTTTACTGATGAAGATATAGAAATTCTAAAAAACATTTTTTTAGAGACGATTCAGTTGGCTTATGAGATTTATGGAGAGTATTTATTTAAACCTTTTGATCCCAAAAAAGGAACTTGGAAAGATAAATCTTACAAAGCCTATTATGATGCTGTGATGGTCGGGTTTAGTCGGCATTTGGAAAAGTCAGAAATTATCATCACAAAGAGATCAATAGTTATTGAAGAAACGAAGAAGCTCTTTAGCAAGCCGGAATCACCTCTCTTAACTGGATTGGGAAAAACAAAAGCGGAAATTCAACAAAGAATCGAACTATTTGATAATATGCTTTTGCAAGTTATAGGAGAATAGCTTGCAATGTTTGACGAATTGATAAACAGGGCAAGTCAAGAAATTTCTACTGTGCGTGCAATCATCAAAAGTAATGATATACTGAGAGGTATTCTTTTCGTCGAAGAAAATGAAATTAGAAAAATATTGGAAGAACAAACAGATTTAATTGACGCCGTTCCTAGCGAAACTGAATGGCAGATTTATGATCATTGTGCTGTAGTTACACGACTGTATGCTATTTATGAACGATTTGTTGAGGATTTAATTACTGATTGGTTGCGACTTCTACCTGAGATAGTGTCGAGTTATTCACAGTTAAGTGAAAAAATCCAGAATACCCATAGAGAAGGGATAGGACGTTTACTACTGGATCTCAATAAAAATAGATTTCAGCATCTTTCGGTAGAAACAGTCATTCAAGGCTTATTCTCTGGAATTACTGCGACTGGAAAGTATGAACTTCTCCCGGAAGCCTTTTTATTACATGAGCAAAACTTACGCAAGGATATACTAGAAAAATTATTTTTAGATGCGGGTATAGAAAATACCTGGAGATGGGTAATTAAGCATAGAGAAATTAAAGATTTTGTCGAAGAAATTAGAGGCAATCAAAATACAGCAGAAAAAGAACTAAAGCAACTGGTTGACTATCGAAATGAAGCGGCGCACGGAACTATTGATGAAATTTTAGGAACTGATGAACTTCTCAATTTAGGTTATTTTATCGAAGCGTTATGTAAAGCTTTAGCTGAGTTAGTGACTTATCAAGTCATTGAGCAAAAAAAGAGGGTAAAACAAGCTAAGAATGTTGGAAAAATAACAGAATGGTTTAAGAAGCCAAGATCAGCAGTTGCAAAAGTTAAAGATATAAGTTTGACAGTAGGAGAAAGTATTTTTCTGGTCAATGAGGAATCTTCATGCTGTCAATTAGCAAAAATTGAGAGTATTAAAATTAACGATGTTTCTCAAGAGACAGTAAAAATAACCTCTGAAATAGAAGTCGGATTAAAGTTTGACACTGATATCAAAATCAGTAAAGGATTCAGTCTTTATAAAATTTAATAGGCAGAAATATCTCATTTACTGTAGACTGGGTTAACGCTTGCCAACCCAATCTTTTGTTTTAAGCGGAAGTGGTTTCAGAAGAAGCAGGTTTTTGAATATCTTCTTCTATTGCTTCTAAGGTTTGAATCACTAACCGTTTAGCTTGCAATTTCCAGCCAATTTGTTGAATTTTAATCGCTGCATAACCCCCGACAAACGTTGCAATTAAATCCAACGGTTGCATAAAGGAAATCCCAAATAATAAGCCGAGTCCCGCAATTCCCCAAAAGGGTAACGCCACCGTTTGACGCTGTTCTTCAATTAACTTACTCATCCAATCTGTTGGCATTTCTTCTAACAACGCTGCCTTAACTTTTCGTTGTTCTTCTAACGGAACAGATATCCCTATTTTGCGGCGCAATCGTTGAATTTTTCGACCATCTGTGCTATACTGAGTTAGTTCATCCTCAGCCATTAATACCAGTCTTTCTAAGTGTCCCATCCTAAAAGTTCCTATTTTAATCGTCAAAAAAAAAGGGGGGTGATATTCCACCCACCCCAGGGAAAATTTAACCTTTTTTCAACAGCGAAGAAACCCGATTTTTCAGAGATGAAAACGCTGTTTTTAAGCCATTAGATCGAGACTGACGCGGAACCGCGACTTGGATGGGTTCATCTTTAAACTCTTTGAGACGATAGCCATATTCAAGCTGATTTTGGTGTTTCCGCAACCGAGGGAACAGGCGAAACGCACCCTGCAATAATTCTTCCTGACTTCCAAAAATCGCTTGATTGATTTGACTGGAACTTTTAACGGCTACAACACCCACCGGATACCAGTTCTTTTGTCCTTGAACCCGGATATAAATTTCATAGTCTGGAGTCCCGTCAGACTTCATTTTCTCATATTCTTTCGCCGCTTTGTTGCGTTCAACGGTGCGTTTAGAGGGTTTGGCTTGAGTTTGGGTTTTCCCGAATCCTTGTTTTGTTGTCATGGTTGTTAAACGTTTCATCTTATATTTAATAAAAGTTTACAACTTTTTCAGAAATTTGTCTGCACCCCCTCCAGCAAACCCCCTTCTTCTAATACCATTTGGGCTAACTTTTCGGCGGCGCCCGGTTTCCCTCGAACTTCTAGCAAGCGATCGCGCATTTGTTTTAATTTCTCAGGATGTTGTAAATAATCTAAGACAAACTCTGCAACCGTTTCCGCTTCTAACCTCCCCACTAACTCCGGGACAATTTCCGCCTGCGCCCAAATATTTGGCCAAGCAAACCGTCTCCCCTGTTGTAAAACGATCCAATTAATGGCCATTGCTAACGCCGAACCGACTAACGGTAAATTCGCTAACAGCCCCGGTATCCCATCCCAAGCGCGCATCACATCTAATTGTTGGGTGGGAATTAAAACAACCATCGGCACCCCTAAAGACCCTAATTCTGCGGTATTAGCACCAATTGTCGTTAAACAGCAGCAACATTGAGACAATAACCCATAAGCAGGCTTTTCTGTATATAAATAAATTTTCAAGCCCGATGCTAACTGAAAATAGGGCGGATCACCCGCTTGAAAAATCACCGTAGGACTGCCAATTTTTTCTAAAATCGGATTCGGTTTGGGGTTAGCAAATTGCGTTAAAGTCGATAAATCTAACGTAGGGGCAACCGGAATAATAAAACGAGTTTCAGGTCGTTTATTGTGTAAATATTGCGCGATCGCTAATGTTAATGGAACACCTTGAGCGAGTTTTGCTGGTTTTGAACCGGGTAACAAACCAATCAATTCTATCTTCGGGTCATTTAAAAAATATAATTTCCGGTGTTGATCTTGCTTTAACTGTACATCCGCCATCAAATCCCCAACAATATTAAATTTAGCAGAATATTGACTGGGAATCCCTTTCATTACCTTAGCATTCATCACCCCAAACCTATCTATAAATCGCCACCATCTTGCATCCCATTCTGCATAAATAACGCTGCGATAGCCTAATCGTTTAGCTGTAATTACGGTAAAAAATTGATCACCCCCCAAAAAAACAACCACACCTTGAGGATACCAGTCCCAATTTTCGGCTGTTTTTCCAGATAATAAAAATTGCCAAAAATACTCTGCACCCTGAACCCGATCAATTCCTGGATAAGAATTAGCGATCGCGACTTCTTTTCCGGTAGCATGAGGACAAGGGGAAAGAATCAGTGAAATTCTTACCGGTTTGGATTGATGTTCTAACTGTTTTCGCAAGGTTTCAACCACTGGACGCACCCAAGTTGTCAGTTCTCCAGGGCCATTTGATAAGATTAAAATATCAATACACTGCACCATCTTAATTTCCAGAATCCTAACCCCGCAAACAAAAAGATTGATTCTATCATTAAAGCAGATGTGTCCAATGATATTCCATGTATTTTGTCGTGTTTAAAGCGATTTCTTGACCTAATATTTTGGCAACAACATAAAGCGACGAATCAATTCCAGCCGAAATTCCCCCAGAGGTGATAATTTTTCCTTGATCAACATATCGTTGATTTTCAACAACAGTCGTATTCGGTGCAATTTCTCGCAGCAACTCAAAGGCTTGATGATGGGTGGTTGCTTCTAACCCCTCAAGTAAACCTGCTTTTGCTAAAATGAAAGCACCTGTACAAACAGATAAAATATATTCCGTATTCTGAGAACAGGTTTTTACCCAATCTAAAATAGCTGCTTGCTTCATCGCTTCTCGACTGCCACTTCCACCCGGGATGATTATAATATGAGGAGAAGGGCAATCAGTCAAGGTATATTTAGGATTCACACTTAAGCCATTTTTGGCTAAAATTTCCCCGGGTGTTTCTGCAACTGTATACACTTGAAAGGGTTGATCTTCATTGATTTCTGAGGTAACAGAAAACACCTCAAACGGCCCGGCAAAGTCGAGAACTTCGACATCATTAAACAGTAAAATAGCCACATTTTTTTGAGTCATAATATTCCATCCTTAAATGTTGAATGTTAAAGATACAACAGTCCCCTATCCCCTGTAAAAGGCACTCATGCAAGATGGGTCACTGATAACTGTCCCCTGTAACCTTCTTCTCTAAATTATGAATAACATTCTGAATTCTCCCAAAATTTTGCGCTTGATTCTTGCCTTTTTATCTGCTATAATTATTTTCCAAACCTTCAAACCTGCTCAAGCCTCTAGCAATTCTCAGCTTGAATTTCGTATCCGTCGTCTAGAGACTCAAATCGGTCAATTGAGAGGAGAAATTAGCGGTTTAAGAACTCGATCTTCACCCTCAGTTAATATTATTGAAGTTCCACCCAACGAAAATCTTCCAACCGATCCGCGATCGCATTTAAGGTCTGGTGATCCGATGTTTGATCGGTTAGCCACCCTAGTAATAGAACTTAAACAAGATTTTCAACAACTCGAAAAACGGGTTAACGAAATCGAATCGAATCGCCAATCTTGAAAGTATAATTTTGGCAAAAGAGTTAAAGTGCTACTCTCTGATCCGTTTGGAGTTAACCCAATTCATACACAGGGAGCAGCACAAATTTATTAAATCAAAAATTAACAGCGTCTCAAACTATTCAATGATATGGAAGTAGTAAGCCGCAACCAAAAAGTTGATTGCTAAAAGCAGGATTGCCCAGAAAGCGCGAAAAGTATAAGGTGCTTTAGATTCACTCTTTGTCATAGATTAAATTCCCAATGCGATGACTACATTAAACCACAGATGAGATCATTTTCAGACAGATAGGGATCAATCTCTTTCTAAAGCAAGATCAGTCTATTTCTCCAGCATGATAAGAACTGCGGACTAATGGCCCGGAACGGACATGAGAAAACCCCATTTCTGTGGCGATCGCACCAAAGCGGTCAAATTCAGCAGGAGTCCAATATTTCTGAACAGGTAAATGATCCAGAGAAGGACGCATATATTGACCTAAAGTAATGCGATCGCATTTTATAGCCCTGAGATCTTCAAGCGTTTCAATAATCTCCGCTTCCGTTTCTCCATGTCCTAACATTAATCCAGATTTAGTGGGAATAGTCCCCTGCAATTTTTTAACAATTCTCAACACATCCAGCGATCGCTCATATTTGGCGCCCCGTCTCACGGTTCCTTGTAGACGTCGGACTGTTTCCACATTATGGTTATAACAAGCAGGTTGAGCCGCAACCACAGTAGCAATACGTTGATGTTGAAGTTCAGAAGGATCACCGCCCCCCTGTCCGCCCCAAAAATCCGCCGTCAGGACTTCAATCTCCGTTTGGGGGTTATATTCACGAATTGCATTCATCGTCGCCACAAACCAACCTGCACCCCCATCCGTCAAATCATCACGCGCCACCGACGTCAACACCACATAACTCAATCCCAGAAGCTTCACCGCTTCCGCCACCTTTTGCGGTTCATCCGGATCTAAAGGCATCGGTGCATGACCCTTATCCACTTGACAAAACGCACAGGAACGAGTGCAAGTCGGCCCCATCAATAAAAATGTTGCAGTACCATTGGCATAACATTCCGCTCGGTTCGGACAACGTCCCTCCTCACAGATCGTATGAATCTTGCGTTGTTTGATAATACGCTGAACTTGAGACAGTTCGCTCGCCTTTCCAATGGGACGCCGCAACCAGTCAGGCATCGCCGCCACAGTGGATCGCAGGGAATTAGGCTGAGGTGTAGACGGGGAGTGAGTTGGAGTTGACATCTTCAAAGTAAAAATCTTATCTATTTTGCCCTTTGAGGCTGATCCAGATTAATCTAATGTATGTGTAGAACTCAGGTTAAGTTCTAAACTATGGGTCACAATAGACTCAAATCGGAACACTTACACTCATCACTAGGGAGTCAGTCGTGGCAGGTCGGAAAATCCTGGTTATTGATGATAGCAAAGTTATTCGGGTGCGGGTGCGAGAAATGCTCCCTCCCGGCAACTTTGACGTATTAGAAGCCAAAGACGGTAAAGAAGGACTCGAACTGGTTCATCAGGAACATCCTAACTTAATTATGTTAGATTTCCTGTTACCCAAGTTGAGCGGTTGGGAAGTGTTCCAGCAGATCCAAGCTCATAACGATCTGCGGAAAATTCCATTAGTCTTAATGTCGGGTCGTAAAGAGGAGGTAACAGAAAAAATTGCCGAACCCTTTGAGTTTTTTGAGTTTATCGAAAAACCCTTTGAGAAAAAGCAACTGATCGAGGCGATCAAATCAGCTTTTACCAAAGCAAACAAACTTCGCCCCCCCGTACCAGGTGCAGCACCTGCTGTAACGACTTCGGAAACAACCGGGGCGGATGCGGGTAAAATTCAGGCATTAGAACAGAAAGTGGCAAAAATGCAAGCCGAAATGAACGCCCTCAAAAAGCAGGTGGCTCAACTCAAGGCTTTTGTTCTCAAACTGAAAAAGCCTTCTTAAAGCGCAGACGGGAACTGCTAAAATTCTAAGTTGCTCCTGACTTGGTTTTCTGGCAACAGGAGCGATCGCTAACTGTTCATGTCCTGATTCTTGAATTATGACTCTAGATGTTTCTTTTCTCACCCAACTGAGTGCGATCGCGGACTCATTGACACAACGCTTAGATCGGTTTTCTCAAGCAAGGGTTTTAGTGGTGGGAGATTTAACCCTAGATGAATATCTCACAGGTCAGGTCGAACGGCTCTCCCGTGAGGCTCCGGTGTTAATCTTACGACATGAAGCTACTCGTCAGATTCCCGGTGGCGGAGCCAATGCGGTGTATAATTTGGCGAAATTGGGGGCGAGGGTGAAAGTTGCAGGTTTTGTGGGTCAGGATGAACAGGGTTTAGCGCTGCGACGGATTTTTGAGCAAGCCGGAATTGAGACTCAGGGAATGTTGCTAGACCCTCATCGCCCTACTGTCACCAAAACTCGTATTTCGGGTCATGCGCGTCAGTCGGTCACTCAACAAATTGTCAGAATTGACCGTAAATCTGATGATTTACCGGATCCGGACTTACAGGTTCAACTCGCAGATTATATTCATAAACAACTGGATACGGTAGATGCAGTGGTTTGTTCGGACTATGGGGATGGGGTTCTAACTCCTGCAACCATTAAAGCGGCTTTGTCTCACCCGTTAACGGTAGTGGATACTCAAAAGGATTTACATCGGTTTCCCGGGGCGACTGTGTTTACTCCCAACCTCCCTGAAGCAGAACTGGCGGTGGGATATTCGATCACTGATGATAGCACTCTCACTCAAGCCGGAGAAGATTTGCTCAAGCTTACCCAAGCGGCTCATATTTTGATGACTCGGGGTGAAGATGGGATGAGTCTGTTTTCTCGTTTAGATCAGGGTGGTCTGATTTCATCTGATGTTCCGGCGTTTAACCGTACCGATGTTTTTGATGTCACGGGGGCGGGGGATACGGTGGTTGCAGCGTTAACTTTAGGCTTGTGTGGGGGGGCTTCGATCAAGGAAGCTGCTATTTTAGGGAATTTAGCCGCCAGTTTGGTGGTTCGTCAGTTTGGGACGGCGACAACGACGACTGAGGAAATGAAGGAAACTCTGCGATCGCTTCTATCTGAATTGACCGCAACATCTAGTTGTTAAGTCTAGCATTTGATCCGTTATTCCCGACTCCCTCTTGCCTTGACAACTTCCCAATTTGGTATACAATTCACAAACATCAACATCATTAGGGTGAAGTATGCTAGTCCAAGAACAAGCCATGACTACGCAAGGGTTTTTAACTCAGATTGACACAATTATTAACGACAATCATCTCCTGAAGCATCCTTTCTATCAACTCTGGAATGAAGGGAAACTAACTTTAGAGATGCTGCAAGAGTATGCCCAAGAATATTATCTGCAAGTTCATCACTTCCCGACCTATGTTAGCGCGACTCATGCCGCTTGTGATGACTTAGAAGTTCGTCAGATGTTGTTAGAAAATTTAATTGAAGAAGAACGGGGTTCTGCTAATCATCCTGAACTTTGGTTACGTTTTGCTGAAGGATTAGGTGTTGATAGAAAAGCTGTTCTCGAACGTCAACACCTCGATAAAACTCAAGAGTCTGTGAGAATTTTAAAAGAACTCTCTCGCAGTGAAGATGCAGCTAAAGGGTTAGCGGCTTTATATGCTTATGAAGCCCAAATTCCTGAAGTTTCTACGACTAAAATCGCTGGACTGAATACCTATTATGGGATTACATCTTCTGATGCAGTTGCCTTTTTTAAAGTCCATGAAAAAGCGGATGAAATTCACAGTCAAATGACTCGTGATGCTTTGGTTAAACTCTGTCAAACCGAAGCCCAAAAACAAGCTGCTCTTTCAGCAGTAGAAGAAGCTGTTTTTGCTTTTAATTTATTGTTAGATGGTATTTACGAAAAATACTGTGCCGCCGCATAGATAGATATTAGGAAGGTGGGGCTGGGGAATGGCGTTTTAATCGAGTTGATTCAATCTGCTAACCCCTCCCCCGATTCCCAATTTCCTATTCTTCGTAAACCGGAGAAGAAACTGGGGTTTCTTTCATTTCAACAGTCGGACTATTGACAGGCGTTAATTGGGGAACAGGTAGATTGCGGATTTCCCAGGTTTTGAGTACAATTAAATATTCATAAAACGCTTGTAATGTACACCAAGCTAACCCAGATCGACCATCTAACCAACCGCCTAATATAATGTACATATAAATAAAGCGGATCAACGGTCTAAAAGGTAAACGCAGAGATAAATCTTTTAACGCCCGGCGTCGTTCAACTTCTGATTTTCCGAAGAATAAATCTCGCCAATTAATAGTTCCTGACTCTAATTGTTTAACAGTTTCTGCGGCTTCATCTGTTGAGTAACGGTTGTGTTTATCCAGCCAACGAGATAACCCTTTACTACAAGTATAATGGGGATAAGTTTCTTTCAAAAAATGGGTCGGCCCTTGACAAACTTCTCGTTCCGTATGACCATAATCATCAAACCAGACTTTTTCTTTGTGAAATAACCGCATTTGATAACGGGGATATTGGGTACTGCGACGAATCCAATACCCGAGAAAGATTACTCGTTCTGCGACATAATAACCAACATATTCAGAACGTTTCATCGCTTCTAAACATTCTGCAAAAAGTTCTGGAGTCATGCGTTCATCCGACTCGAGAATATAAACCCATTCATGTTTAGTCGGAACTTCCTGTAACATCCAAGTCCGTTGGCGTCCGTGACTTTCAAAAGCATGGGGGATGACACGAACCGGATAACGTTGGGCGATTTCAACAGTGCGATCGCTACTTAAAGAATCTACTACAATAATATCATCAGATAGCATTGCCGACTCAATACAAGCGGCAATATCAATTTCATCATTGTAAGTCAGAATATAAATTGAAAACATTAGTTTTGGAAGAACTTAGACAATCATCAATTTTAATCAAAACATCAACAATTCAACGAACTCTAATAAAGTCATCAGCCATCAGTTTGTTTTTGAACCCATTTTCGAGTCAAGAGCTTTAGAGTTTTGACTCAAAAGCTGAAACCCTCTCTCATCTTCTCAATTATTTGAAAAAAGGAGAGCGTTTTTCATCGTTAAAACGAGACTGCTGACTGATGACAAGAAACCCATTCAGAGAAAATTAACCCACAGGTTTGCGGCGTCCACCGCCCAAAATTCCAACTCCTTTTAAGCCAGTCCAACCGACACCCATATAACCAATTGCCAGTAATAAACTACTAATTCCCGTCTGTAAACTAGACTTCAAAGAACGAGTTTTAGCTTCCTGTTCAAGTTGTTGACGGCGTTCCCGAATTTGAGTTAAAAGCTGAGTGGGTAAATTATCAGCTTGCTGTTCTAAAAACCGATCTAAAGCTTGAGGATTAGTGCGAGATTCTTCAAGAATTTCCTTAACTTGTTGAGGAAGATCATCTCGGGCTAACAATTCATTGAGCTGTTGATCATCTTGAATCACACTACTAAACTGATCTCTCAGCAGCGTTTTCCGTTGTTCAACTTGTTGTTGAAACTGATTACTTCCCAGTTGTGTTTCCAATTGTGTTTCCGCTTGAGAAGCTTGTTGTTGAATTTGGTCTAAAGCTTCCGCCCGTGCTAACCGAGTATTATTCAAATGTAAGGGAAAAAGCAATAAATAAACCAGTCCCAAAATACTCGCGACAAGCGCGATCCAAAATCTCAAATCAGCTAAAGGTTTAATCGGTTTTTGACTTCCTCCAGAAGTTACACTATCCATCCAAAAACCAATGAGAACCAAGCCCATCCCGACCATCGGGACAATTCCCCGATCAACCAGTTGACTTGTAACATTCAGTTGCCATCCTCGATTGAGTAAATTAGGTGGAATTAATAAGATCAGGTAGTCTACTAAAGAAGAGACAATTAAGATAGCCCCGATCAGCTTAACACTCGAAGCGGCGAGTGAGGGAAATTGACGGCTAGTAGTTGCTTTCATAGGATTAAGTGAACTCAGTGATCATCTGCATCTGTAGCAGGGTAAGGTAATCAGGGGGCGAGTTAAGATGGTTTTTGGTGTCTAAAACCCGCAGGAAAAGAATACAGATTTTTAAGGGGGGGGTTATAGACTGATGTTGACACCAGAGTTAAATGATACGGGCTAACCATGTGACTGAATTAACGCTAGCCTAACATAACAGCTTGAACTTTCTTGAACACCCGTTAACAAGATGCTGACAGGTTGACAACTGAAATTCAGACTATCATCATTGCACATCAAAACTCATGGCTGATACCGATTCATTAAATCTCAAAAATCTTTACACATTAGAACAATTAAA
Source organism: Limnoraphis sp. (assembly GCA_050485465.1). Classification (GTDB taxonomy): domain Bacteria; phylum Cyanobacteriota; class Cyanobacteriia; order Cyanobacteriales; family Microcoleaceae; genus Capilliphycus. Next base: position 64,375 of record JBJHBL010000030.1, read on the forward strand.
ACAGGCAATCTCCTCTGATCCAGGGGCTTGGCGTCCATTGGTTTTAACGAATGGTTGTTTTGACTTGATCCACGCCGGACATATTCGCTACCTCAAGCAAGCTAAAACTTTGGGGCGATCGCTGGTTGTCGGCTTAAATAGTGATCATTCAGTGCAAACCATCAAACCTGCAAAACCCGGATTTCCTCCCCGTCCTATTGTACCTCAAATGCAACGAGCCGAAGTTTTAGCCGCTCTCAAACCTGTAGATGCCGTTGTGATTTTTAGCCAAGCCACTGCAACTCAGTTGATTGAAACCTTAAAACCGGAAATTTACGCCAAAGGAGGCGACTACACCCTAGAAACCTTACCGGAAACTCCTGCTATTTTAGCCTATGGCGGTCAAATCGCTTTGATTCAAGTTGAAGTTCCTCTGTCTACCAGCGCCATTGTGGATCGGATTTTAGGGCGATGCACCAATTAAGGAACATAGACCTGTACAATAGTTGAGGATTTACACACTCCACAACGCCTCCTATGACTGATTCAACCCTATTTAAAGCACAGGACGCATCACTCAACCCAGATGAAGTTCGATCTCAACTCACTTCGGGTTCGACTGATACGAAACTTCAACTAATTCAAACATTAGCGGAGGCGGGGGAAATTGCTTTACCCCTATTAATGGAGTTTTTGTTAGAACGTCAATCTGCTTCTGCGACTCCTGTTGAGGGGAAAGTCTATCAAATCCTGTACGCGGCAAACTCCTCGGAGGTTCAAAGCTTTCTGCAAACCCATTTTCCCCAAGGTTTACTCTCTCCTCGTTCACAAGAAGGAGTAGACTACACCCACCTACAACAGCTTCTCGTTCAACAAGATTTTGAAGAAGCCGACAAATTAACCCTACAAAAGTTATGTGAACTCGCGGGTCAAGCGGCTTTACAACGGAAATGGATCTATTTTTCTGAAGTGAAAAGCTTCCCCATTGCAGATTTGCACAGTCTTGATCTCCTCTGGCGAGTCTATTCAGAAGGAAAATTTGGCTACTCTGTCCAACGGAAGCTGTGGTTAGGCGTGGGGAGAAACTGGGACAAACTTTGGCCAAAAATTGGCTGGCGTCAGAATGGAAACTGGACTCGCTATCCTCAAGGCTTTACTTGGGATTTAACCGCACCTGCGGGTCATTTACCGCTATCGAATCAACTGCGAGGGGTTCGGGTGATTGAGGCGCTATTCTCTCATCCGGCTTGGTCTAATCAATAATAAATATTTGTTAATATAGCCGATCTCGATACAAGATCTAAGGGTTAAATCGACAAGGTTTAGCCCCTTTTTATTGAGACTTATAATTGCGCTGTGCATTCTAAAATGAACCGTTGATTTTCAACAGAATAGGGTTGAATTTCTAAGGCTTGTCGAAAGGCTTGAATTGCTGAAGAAAAATTACCCATCGCCGCATAACATAACCCCATTCCATGCAGCGCCCCAAAATGAATCGGGTTTAATTCTATCACTTTTTGACAGTCGGCTAAGGCTTTTTCATATTGTTGAGTAACATAATACAAAACTGCCCGTCTATTCCAGGCTTCTGCAAAGTCGGGTAAATCTTTAATCAGTTGAGTTAATATGGCTTCGGCTTCTGTTGTATTTCCCCTTTGTATCCAGTTTTCGGCTTTGCGAATTTGTTCGAGTCCCGTGCTTCCTTTTTGTTCATACCAGAGTCTCCACAGTCGATGGGTCGCTTGACGGCGAACTGTTTCATCGGGTTCTTTTAAATTTTTAAGTAATAGGTTAATCTCCGATTCGTTCATAGTTTGTTTGAGGATGAATGCCAACCCTTAACCCTGAAGATAAAATCAATGAATAAGCTCTATTCTATCTTAACATAAAATCTGCAAAAATCACCATTTTCTCAAAACCCCATCGGACTCCAATTTCCAATCGGAACAAATGCCGCCCAATAATAAGGGTGTTGATATTGCTCAGAATTCAACATCTCTAATTGTACCTGACGCCAAGCTTCCGAACGTCCTTGATTTTGCAGTAACCCTTGATAATATTTTATCATTAATTCTTTAGTTCCTTTATCGTCAACTTTCCATAAACTCATTAACTGACTTTCCGCCCCCGCCAACACAAACGCCCGACGCAAACCATAAACACCCTCGCCATTTTCAACACTTCCTAACCCCGTTTCACAAGCTGATAACACCACTAATTTTGTGCCTCTCAGCCGTAAATTTGCCACTTCCAACGCCGTTAATACCCCATCTTATTCACCACTTTCACGAGGATTAAAACCCGCCAACGCCAAACCGGAACGCAGCAAAGGATTTTCTTGAATTGGGGTATTTGGTTGAGTGTTTTCTGAGATAAACCCAAAAGTATTATCCGGTTCAACTCTAGGAAGATTTGGCAGAAAAAAGCCGTGAGTTGCAATATGTAAAATTTTCGGTGCTTGCAACTGTTTAACCGCATTTTCTGTCGCTTGAGATTGAGTAAATACTGTCACATCAGACAATAAAGGTGCAATTACTTTTGCTTCTTCTGCCGTTCCCGGTAACGCCCCAAAACTCATATTAACTGCCCCCCTAGCCCCCAGCAGGGCTGTTTCATTTTACAAAATTGGGGAGTCAATTCGACTCCCTAATTTTCAGTAATAAGGCTAAAAAACTGTACTAATTCTAGGTAAATATTCAAGAATGATACTCTAGCT
>JBJHBL010000031.1:0-63574 GCA_050485465.1 Limnoraphis sp.
GCATATTTATAACGAGCGATCGCCTTAGCAAAACAAGCATTTAAACGTTCGATGCGATCTTCAAGAATATCCGGAAAACGAATTAATAAAGGAAGTCCTAAATTGCGACGTTTGAGAGACTCTACCAATTCATATAAATCTAACGAGCCACCGCGATCGCCTTTGGGAGAAACCGTAACATGACCTGCGGAATTAATCGCAAAATAAGGTTCACCCCAGCCAAGAATGCGATACAACTTTTCACTGTCTTCTATTGTCCAAGATTGTTGAGGAGATAAAACCACTGAATTCGGGTTCGGGGGAGTAGAATTTAAAGAGTCTGAAGGGGATAATTTGCCCAGTTTAACCTCAGTTTTAATCGAGTGTAATTCCATATGATTTTTCATCCTCGCGCTGTGAGCCTCGATCTGACAGTTTAGCGTGTTCAATGACGGATCGGGAATAGGGAGTCGGTTACAGTTTACAGTTTACAGTGACCAGCTTTTACAGTTTACAGTGACCAGCTTTTACAGTTTACAGTGACCAGTTATCAGTGACCAGTGAACAGTGACCAGCGCAAACTTGCGGCCCGGCGGTTTCCGTCGAGAGCAAAGTTTGCAAGAGAGTGACCAGTGACCAGTGACCAGTGAAGACAGTTTACAGTGACCAGTGATAACTGATAACTGATAACTGATAACTGCCTGTTGCCTCTTACCTATTGCCTATTGCCTATTGCCTATTGCCTATTGCCTATTGCCTATTGCCTCTTACCTATTGCCTATTGCCTATTGCCTCTTGCCTATTGCCTCTTACCTATTGCCTAGCGCTATACAGGTTGCAGGGGATAGGGAAGATGATAACAAACAACCCTAATCAGGTTAATCTGGATGATGTAGGTAAGAAGCAAATTTGAGGAGACTGGTTTGGAACGCACATTTATCGCCATCAAACCCGACGGTGTTCAACGCCGCCTCGTGGGTGAAGTGATTAAACGCTTTGAGGAGAAGGGGTTTACTCTTGTTGGTTTAAAACTGATGAGCGTCAGCAAAGAACTTGCCGAAAATCACTATGATGTTCACAAAGGGAAACCGTTTTTTGATGGTTTAGTGAAGTTTATTACTTCAGGCCCACTTGTAGCAATGGTTTGGGAAGGTGAAGGCGTTGTCGCATCGGCTCGTAAAATGATTGGTGCAACCAACCCTCTAACAGCAGAACCCGGTACCATTCGGGGTGATTATGCGGTGAGTATTGGTCGGAACCTGATTCATGGATCTGACGCGATCGAGACTGCACAACGGGAAATCAGTCTGTGGTTCAAAGAAGAAGAACTGAGCGGTTGGGAACCGAGCCTGATGTCCTGGCTGGTTGAATAATTTAGCATATATTTTAGGGGAAGAAAGGATTGAATTCTCGCTTCCCCTAACGTTCTTGTTTGTTCTGCTTGAGCTAGTCGAATTTTTCAGAAACTCGACGTTGAGAAAATCCCCAGACAAACAGTCCAACTGTGATCACAATCAGTAACCATTCTGGGGGAATATATGCAGGATTGACCACTCGCAACAGCAATCGTATTCCGACTAAACCAACCGTGAGATAACCTGCGGTTTCTAAATGGGTGTATTCCTTAAGCCAGAGAATAAATAATCCCGCTAAAAATCTCAAAGCAATAATACCTAATGTTGCACCGACGATTACCAGCCAAGTCTCATCTGCAACCGCGATCGCTGCGGTGACACTATCGAGAGAAAAGGCAAGATCGGTCATGGCAATCAGAGGAATAACTTGCCATAATGAGGAGAAGCTTTTACCACTGTCGGAGTCATCGTCATCTTCTTGTGAGGTAAAGTATTGAAACACCAACCACAGTAGATATAATGCCCCGATTAGCTCAAATTGCCAAAACTGAATCACCCAAGTTGCTGCAATAATCAGAGCGATCCGTAAAACAAAAGCTAACATTAAGCCGATGTTGAGGGCTTTACGTTGGAGTCTTTTGTCTTCCAGGCTACCCGCAATTGAAGCCAGTGCGATCGCATTATCCGCCGATAGCACAGCCTCTAGAGCAACCAAAATAATCAGCAAAAAGAACACATTTAGACCCACTTCGGGTGAAGAAACTTCTAACACTTGATCCCACATTGACGATGTTATATTCCTATGATAGCCTGTATTTTTTTTGACCACAGGTAGAATTAGACCACTTCTAAAGCTGGCACTTTTCCCAAAGGGGAACAGAAAAACCTAGAGCTTCAGAAGTCGCCAATCTGGATAGATTCCAGATCCATGAGAATATGCTTCACTAATCTTAACGTGAGTTCTCAAAATTTGGGGTTGGGGACAAAACTCAATCCCCCATCGGGGGAATTTTGTTTAATGTTGTTACAAACCCTTCCCAAAATGCTCAATATCGCTGAAATTTGTGAACAATCGACCTCTAAATTTAGGAGTTTTTTAACGATGTCTCTATCAGATACTCAAGTTCTTGTTGCTCTGGTGATTGCTCTGTTCCCTGGAATCATGGCTTTCCGTCTGGCGACTGAACTTTACAAGTAAGTTGCGTCCATTACACCCCTGATCAATTCAGGGGGAAAACGGTTCTAGACGATCAAACTGGACTAGATTCCGATCACGGTTCATGTTGAATTGTCTGAACCGCTTCTGTTAGACAGAGAGGAACAAAAAAATACTCTGTTGTTCTATTTGTATGTTTATATTTGTATGCTTAACTGGTATTGAGAGACTCAGAGGTTGACCTCGGGGAACTCGTAAAAATTGATACCGATATAGAGAAAGAATATGCAAGCGATTCAGCCGATTACTCCCGTTCAACCCCCAGTCAAACTCCCGAGTCGCCGCCGCCTCAATCCTCAAAGGCTTCAACAGCGACGTTCTCAACGGCATCAAGTCGTTGCTATTGAAGCCAGCGTTAAACTGGTGACTAACATTTTGCTATCAACCTGTGTTGTTTCTGCTTTTGTGCAAATCCTACCCCATTATCGCTCGACTGGAGAAAAGCTGAGTCAAATTCAATCAGAAGTTCTATTAACCCAGGAGCGAGTGGCGTCTGAGCAAGCCGACTTCAAACGTCATTTTGACCCGCAACAAACAGCTACTATCATGCAAGAGTATAGCAACCGCATCGCTCCTGGGAAACGACAGGTGATTTGGCTGGAAGAAGACAACACCGCAGGTCAACCCAAGTCAGCCCATTCCCCCGAATACGCAGGATTACATTAGCCAGGAACCGGGGAGTGGATCATTTTTACGGGTTCCACTCCCTGGCACTTGATATTACGAAGCTTTGGCGACTGCAAATTGAGAGACTAATAGCTCAACTGCGGCTTGATATTGAGGATCAGCTTCAGTGGCGATTTGAGTGCGAGTTAACGCTTTTGTCGGTACAATTTGATCCGGTTGAATTCCTAATTTATTAATATCGTGGTGATCTGGGGTTTCATACTTGGCTACTGTCACCGCCAAGCCGGAACCATCCGGTAAATCAAACAGAGATTGAATTAAGCCTTTCCCAAAGGTTTTTTCACCTACCAATTGAGCGCGAAGATTGTCTTGTAAGGCTCCGGCTAAAATTTCACTCGCACTTGCTGTTCCTTGGTTGACTAAAACCACCAATGGGGCTTGAGTTAATGAGGAACCCACAGCATCAAAACTACCTAAAACCCCTTGACGGTTCACCGTGTAGACCACTGTTCCTTCGTCGAGCCACAATCGAGCAATTTCGACTCCGGCTTGTAACAATCCGCCGGGATTATTTCGCAGATCAAGAATATAGGCTTTTGCCCCCTGATTGTCCAACGTTTGAATCGCATGAGCCACTTCTTCTGTTGCGTTGGCACTAAACTGACTCAGGCGAATATAACCAATCGGGACGGCATTGGGCGATCGCAGATCAGCAAAAACCGGATTCAGCGCAATCCGATCGCGAATCAGTTGAATCTCCTCAATTTTCTGGGTATCAAAGCGTTGAACCGTGAGCGTTACCGTCGAACCGATTGGCCCGCGCATCTGGGTAGCCGCTTGCTCCAGGGTTAATTCAGCAGTGGGAACATGATCAATTTTCAAAATGCGATCGCGAGGTTGAATCCCCTCTTGCGCCGCCGGAGACCCTTCAATCGGGGCAATCACCGTTAGTTGTCCAGTTTCAGCATCCAGAGCAATTTGTAATCCCACCCCCGTCAGTTCTCCCGAGGTACTCACCTGTAAACTGCGATATTGATTGGGTTTGAGCAACCGGGTAAAGGGATCATCCAAACTCGCCAACATCTTCTCAATCGTTTGATAAGTTTCTTCTCGATTTTTTAAGGGTTGACGAAGGGCATTTTCACGAATGAACCACCAGTTTTGATGGTTAAACGTTTCATCAACATAGGCTCGGTTGATGATCCGCCAGGTTTCACTCACCAGCTTTTGTTCCTCAGTGATCGCCAGTGCAGGTGCAGTCCATCCTCCCACCACTAGGGTGAGTTGCAAAACAACGAGTAGTACAATCTGAAAAACTTTTTTGTGCATATCACCTAATTTTAAGGTTTTCCTGAAATTTGGGGCAAGCCCTGATCGCAACGGAAGAAGGCATTCTATTCAATCACACGAGGTGATGAACCCCCGCTTGAGACTCACTTGATTCAACAAGGTTTTGTGAAATTATAGTTAAAGCTATGTTACATTTTTGAATGATGGACTACGTGATCGCACCTGATCGGCTGATTCCTTTTGAGGAGTTGTACCATTATCTCACTGACTCTTGTAAACTAAAGATCGCTCAACAGTTTGCCGACAGAGATCAAAGCGTCTCAAAGCTCACTGAAGAGATCAAACAATCAGAGAGTCAACCCAGTGCGACTTCACCCACAGAGAAAACCGCTGTGCGATCGCGATCGCATCAATCAAGACAAGCCTCGAGCTTGAATCGATGAACTCAATCCAAACAGCAATTCATTTTTAGGATTCTAGCTTCATGTTTTCAAAGGAAATAGAAGAATCAAAAGCATTTCAGTGGTTTAACGAGCGTCTAGAAGTTCAGGCGATCGCAGACGATATTACCACCAAGTATGTTCCTCCCCACGTCAACATTTTCTATTGTCTGGGCGGAATTACTCTGGTTTGCTTCTTAATTCAGTTTGCCACTGGATTTGCGATGACATTTTATTACAGACCGACGGTAGCAGAAGCTTTTACTTCTGTACAGTACATTATGACCGAGGTCAACTTCGGTTGGCTGATTCGCTCTATCCATCGCTGGTCTGCCAGTATGATGGTACTGATGATGATTCTGCACGTTTTCCGGGTTTACCTCACAGGCGGTTTCAAAAAGCCTCGTGAACTTACTTGGGTAACAGGTGTGGTTTTAGCGGTGATCACCGTTTCCTTTGGGGTAACAGGATACTCTCTCCCCTGGGATCAGGTGGGTTACTGGGCGGTTAAAATCGTGTCTGGTGTACCCGAAGCCATTCCCATTGTTGGTACAACCTTAGTTGAACTGATGCGGGGCGGATCTGCGGTTGGTCAATCAACCCTCAGCCGTTTCTACACTCTGCATACTTTTGTTCTGCCTTGGCTGATTGCTGTGTTCATGTTAATGCACTTCTTGATGATCCGTAAACAAGGCATCTCCGGCCCCTTGTAAGGTGAACTCGAGTAGTTTTTGCTACACTAATCAGCATCACTCAAACTCATAATTGATAACCAATACTGACCGAAGACTTGAGTAAGGAGACTCAGTACAACTATGTCAACATTAAAAAAACCAGACCTCAGTGATCCCGTATTGCGTGCCAAACTTGCCAAAGGCATGGGTCATAACTACTACGGCGAACCTGCATGGCCGAATGACCTGCTGTATACTTTCCCTGTAGTTATTTTAGGGACTTTTGCTTTAGTTGTCGGTTTAGCAGTGCTTGACCCCGCAATGGTGGGTGAAGCAGCTGATCCTTTTGCAACTCCCTTAGAAATTCTTCCCGAATGGTATCTGTGGCCTTCTTTCCAAATGCTGCGGGTTGTTCCCAACAAACTGTTAGGAATCACTTTAATGTCTGCGATTCCTGTTGGTTTGATTCTTGTTCCTTTCATCGAAAACGTTAACAAGTTTCAAAACCCCTTCCGTCGTCCGGTTGCAACTGCTATTTTCCTGTTTGGAACCTTTGCAACCCTGTGGTTAGGTATCGGAGCAACCTTCCCCATTGATAAATCTTTAACTTTGGGCTTGTTCTAAACTTTAACCCCCATCCGCATATTTTAACGAATTCGATACCTGTGGGTTTCAATCTAGGCTGAATGTAAGTCTAATGTTGAAACTTTCACAGGTATCAATCTTTTTATTCTGAATTTAATGAGATTAAATCTAAATTAATAATCTAAAATTTCCTCGCAATTTAGGAGGTCATAATTGGGGACGAGATTTAATTAAAGCTCCTGAAGTTTGGGCGCAGGGAATAACTGGAGAAAATGTTGGGGTAGCGGTGATTGATAGTGGGGTAGATTATAACCATCCAGAGCTATTTTATAAGATTTGGAATAATCCAGGTGAAATTTGAAATAATGGGATTGATGATGTGCGAGGTTGGGATTTTGTCAGTCAAAATAATAATCCGATGGATTTTCATGGGCATGGAACTCATGTGGCTGGAATTATCGCTGCGGCTTACGATCAGCGAGTTTTAACAGAAAATATTTAGTCTCTTGGCTTCTGCATTCGTTCACAGAAACCAAGAGTTTCTACAGATTGAAACATTCAAGTCGATTTTTTGGGAGCTAATGTTTCTAGGTAATCATCAATAACTTGTTTGTAGAATGCTTTGAGATGGGGTTTCAAAGCAACACCAAGTACCTCTAAAGTAATATGCTCAACTAAATGTTGAAAAAGGAGTTCAGTCATTATTCTACCTCCATCTAAAACTAGGTTTTTACTTGCTGAACTGGCTATATTTTTGAGAACATCAGAAGATTTTCACTTTGTAATTTGCACTGCATTACAAAGCAAACGCACGAGTTTTTGCGTTGTTTTGCTATTCTGGATGAATCAAAAAAACCTTGGCTAAATTGTCGATAATTGATCAATGAAACAATTGAACATGACCCTTTTCAGAGTTCATCAACACTGATAACCAATGCACAGAAACTATCGAAATAGTTACACCACTATCCATGAAAACAGACGAATAGGGATCACTATTTCGTTAATAAACTGTACAGTGATAGGACAACGTTTATGAAAAAATGAGTCAGGACTAGGCAACGGCTACCCCTTAGAAGTAGCTCTCTATATCACTGTGTACTTCCTTACCTTTGCTTTTGTGGCGAGTTGCGACGATTAGAACTGGAAGTAAACAATACTATCTACAATTAAATGATTAAATTCAGTATCGATACTGCTAATCAGCCGCTAACAAGCTTACTGTTGCCCAGGTGAGGGTCTTCACTCACAGAATCAGAACACTCTTGTAATGCAGTTCCGCTAGGACTACCAGAACTGTCCATTTTTCCTCCTTGCTTTTTACAAAGTGGTTATTGAATGAAGAACTACAGTCTAGAACTCAACGTAATGATTTAATTCTATGCAGTTCATCAAAGGCAGGTCAATTCTAGATGCGCTAGATTTAACGCCGCTTATCCATAGTATCTATCTTCTTTACCAATTGTCAAGCTTTTTTTTGATCGCCCAGCCTCACAGAAAATATCAACTTCTCAGATTAAGATTAAAATGTTACCTACGCTACATTCTTCAGTTAGACTTGAGCTATTGTTGCGACCCAACTGAGTGATCGCTGTCCTCTTCAGTATATTTGATCTCAATTCATAACCTTATTTTAACGTTAGTTTCCTAGAATAATGTTAATGGTTTATAATTTCACTAAACCATTCGATCTACATGAATTGCGAAATTAACTATGTTTGAACTAGAAGCTCTGTTGTTAGGGATTGAGCCAATGACGGCTCTTGCCGCTGGCGTGGGTGCAGTTTTACTTGCTCCGCTTGTAGATGTTATTAGCGATCTGGTCAAAGATGATGAAAAAGTCAAAGATGCGGGTGAGTCTGTCTCTAATTCAGCACGAGAAGCCACTAAAGATGTAATGGTCTGGGGGTTAGATGTAGTAGAAAATATTCAATCCAGCTTTGCAGAAGCGCAAGAATCCTTCAATGATTTATTAGCAGAAGCAAAGGAAGAACATCGAGCAACCCGTACCAAATCTCAAGAAGACTTGGAACCGCCCAAGTCCATTCATATCGAGTCTAACTAAGCCTCAAGGCTAACTTATGTAACGTTCGCTTACTCGTTCATCGGAGTAGCTGACCTGAATTTCAACCTAATGCAATCCGTTCACTCGGCTAAGAGCAAAGCTCAAGAGTTGTGTGAGTTTGTGTTAGCTCTAGCCTGTCAACCTTCAACTGTTGTTTCAACAAAATAATCAATGATTTCTGGTAGTCGGATCAATCCTCTGACCCCATCTGTACAAACCGATTCTGTTGATCCTGAATCTCAGTCTAGTGAAGAGTCGAGTCCTGAGCCTGGAGGAGATTGTCAAGTTGTTGAAGAGACCTCAACTTTGAATCGTCAAATCCAATGCGAAGTTGTTCATCGGACGAATTCTCGCATCCGAATTCGGATTCCTCGACTGATTGACGATTCAGAGTATGCCCAGAAATTGCACTGCTTAATTGAATCCTTTGATTGGGTAGAATATGTACGAATTAACCCCTCAGCTCAGTCTATCATCGTACATTACAGAACTAAGATAGAGCAAGAAGCACTGGAAAACAGTGATTTTCAGCTTTTTCACACCATTCAACAAGCTGATCAAATAGACTTAGAAGCAGCACTGAGTGCCAAATCCACAGATTCCAACAACAACGATACCGAAGTGAATCTCTGGAACCGCCTCAGTTTACCTGCTCTGGGTTTATTGCTTGGCTTTGGTGTGATGATCGAAGTACCCTTACCAGGGTTAATCGTCGGAGCGATCATCTTAGCCGGAACTCATCCGGTGTATGATCGGGCTTTTTCTGCATTCTTCAATCGTGGAGAACTCGCCATTGATTTACTCGATGGATTAGCCATCACTCTACATACCCTAGAGGGGAACTTCTTCCCACCTGCTCTGATGTTAGGTATGGTCGAAGGTGGAGAAGCGATTCGAGATATCACAGCTCGTGGAAGTGAAAGAGCTTCCCTAGACTTATTAAACTGTCTGGGAACAGAAACAATTGTTGAGCGTGATGGAATTGAGTTGAAAATTCCCGTGAACCAGGTGATTGTCGGCGATCGCGTGATCGTTTATCCTGGCGATCAAATCCCAGTTGATGGTACCGTTGTGCGAGGATCCGGATTAGTCGATCAGTGCAAACTGACAGGAGAATCCATTCCCATTACTCGCGGTGAAGGAGAAGAAATTTTTGCTTCCACCATCTTGGTAGACGGGTATTTGTGTATTGTAGCTGAACGCATCGGAGCAGAAACTCGCGCAGGAGTCATTGCTCACCTAATGCAGTCTGCTCCCGTTTCTGATACCCGGGTTTCTAACTTTGCAACCCTGGTCGCAAACCAGCTAGTCGCTCCAACCCTACTCGTTTCTGCTCTTGTAGGAACCCTCAGTGGAGATGTAAGTCGGGCGATTTCAATTTTGACACTGGATGTCGGCACCGGAATTCGGATCTCTGTTCCCACCACAGTGTTGTCAGCACTCACCTATGCGGCTCGAAATGGTGTCTTAATCCGTACCGGCCGCACCATTGAACTCCTGTCGGAAGTAGATGTGATTGTTTTCGACAAAACCGGAACCCTGACTCAAGGACAAGCCGGAGTAACAGGCGTGAAGTTACTCAGTGCCGATGTTTCAGAGTCAAGCCTCCTGGCTTTAGCCGCGACAGCCGAGCAAGGGTTAACCCATCCCGTCGCAGAAGCAATCATTCGTCACGCCCGCAATCATCAACTGCCTCTGGGTCACTGTGACCAGTGGGAATACCATGTGGGACTGGGAGTAGAAGCTGAAATTGAGGGACGGAAAGTCTTAGTGGGGAGTCATCGATTGATGGCACAGCAGCAGGTAGACATGAATCATTTGCATCAGCGCTACCCCAATTTAGAATCGGGGTCTCACTCGCTGGTTTATGTCGCCATTGAAAACAGTTTAGCCGGAGTGGTTCTCTACAGCGACCCCCTACGACCCGAGAGCCGAGAGGTTGTTGAAGCTTTGCAGGCTAAAGGCATAGAAGTCTACATCCTCAGTGGTGATGAAACCCGGGTTGCTCATGCAGTTGCAGATGACTTAGGCATCCCCCGAAAAAATGTCTATGCTGAAGCCTTTCCCGAACGAAAAGTAGAAGTTGTAAAATCCCTGCATGAGAGCGGTAAAACTGTTGCCTTTTGTGGAGATGGGATTAATGACTCTGCTGCCCTCGCTTATGCGGATGTCTCGATTTCCTTTGCCGGAGCGAGTGGTATTGCCAGAGAAACCGCAGATGTGGTCTTGATGGAAGATGAACTTCATCAACTTCTCTCAGCCTTAGAAATTGCAGCGCACGCAATGGAGGTTGTTAATCAAAACATTGCACTGGTCATCTTTCCCAACATCGGGGCGGTCATTGCAGGTGTTTTCTTAGTGATTAACCCATTGCTGGCGATCTTCATTAACAATGGTTCTGCAATTTTAGCAGAACTGAATGGACTCCGACCCCTCCTTGGCCCCAGTGGCATACCAACCGATTGGCTAACTCCTTCTCTTAAGCCGTCTTCTGAATATCCGGTAAGTTCTACGCTAGAGGTTCAGGAGACTCTGACTCTCTCTGAGCAAACACTACCAACACAGACAGATGCACAATCTTTAGCAATTTCCCAAGAGGCATCTCATCAACCGACGATGATTAAACCCTCAGTCGTAGAAGCCTTAAATCAAACCACCTTGGCAGATCGACTTGGGGTTTCGCCCCAAACCATTTCTCGACGAAAGCAACAGCCAAAATTTGAAAAGTGGAGTCGTGCTAAAGATCCCGATGGAGTTGCTTGGAGCTATGATGAGTCCTTGCAGATTTTTAATCCCATCTCAGGTAAACTCATTCCATTGCCTTTCCCTTATAGATCACAATCTGAGCAGTTAGAAGCTTAACTAGAAGCTCACATTTGGGTAGAGATAGACGGACAAGATTCGATCTCTACCCGAAGTCAAAAGCTCAGAATATCAACGTTTGAATTGGAGAAATTCTGATGGAAAATGTACTCAACAATATTCGCAAGGCAACGCTTTTAACTTTAGGAGCCGTTAGTTTTGTCGTGGGAGTAATTGGTGTGATTTTACCCCTGTTACCGGGAACTCCATTCTTTATTCTATCGGCTATTTGCTTTAAATTAGCCTTAGAAGATTAAGGGGAAAACATCCAATTGGCTTGAGAGTCTTGTTCACTTTAGTCAACCATTCTTATGATTAGCGAAGTTCAGATCGTTCATCAGGTTCAAGGGCGGCTACGGTTAAAAATAGCAATGATTAGAGAGGATTCAAATGGGGTTGAAGCCTTAACATCCTCTCTCTTTTGCCTGACTGGAGTCATCTCTATCCGTGTTAACGATCTGGCTCGCTCTTTGATTATCGACTATAACCCCAGCCAACTCACTGGAGAGGTCATTTTTAAACAAACCGAGCAATTTTTGCAAGAGTTTGCTGTTGATCATTCATTACTTTATACTCCAACTGGAGAGGGTGAGAGTTCAAACCCTTCTTTCACTCCCGATCCTTTAGATGTTGAATTTTTACAGCGATTAGCCTTACCGACCATTGGTTTGGGGTCTGCTCTACTGGCTACTGTTGCCGGACTGCCGATTTCTCCTGTGATCTTGGGCGCTATTACCCTTGTGGCTGCACTCCCCCTATTAAAGCGTACTCGTCAAGATTTGGCGCAGGGAAAATTTGATGAAGAAATCCTAGAATCAATCTGGACAATTTTCTATGGTTTGACTGGAGATTTTGTCGCTCCAAACCTTGATTTAATCTTGGGTGAAGTCGCTGACTTATTGCAAGAATCAACCTGTCAAACTCCTATGCCCTCTCAGCCGAGTACGATCCTAAACTGTGAACAGGTGCGGGTGATTCAGCAAGGGCAACCCCAGGATATTCCTTTTACAGATTTGCATCAAGGAGACCGGGTACTGTTGCAACCTGGGGATCTCTGCCCTGCAGATGGACGGATCTTAGAAGGAGAAGCCTGGCTCGATTTTAGTACCCTGACAGGAGAACCAACACCTTTGCCCCGAGGTGTAGATAAACGTATTTTAGCAGGTTGTACAGTTCTAGATGGACAGGTGTTGATGGAGGTAGAAGCACTTGGTCAAGAGACTCAGTATGCTCAGGAATTGTTACTTGCGGAGGTTCCTCCTCTACAGCAAACCCAAGTGAGTAACTCGGCTAAAGCAATGGGTCAGAGTTTAATTGTACCGACTCTCGCACTATCGGGAACCCTCTTTTTACTCACGAATAATTTAGAACGAGCTTTAGCTCCCCTCCAGTTAGATTTGATTACCGGAATTCGGCTTTCGGCTCCCACTGCTATTCTTTCTATGCTCAAGTATGCCCAGCAGCAAAATATTGAGGTGAGTTCCGGGCGAGTATTTGAAACCTTAAAACAAGCTGATACGGTCATATTTGCCCGAACAGGTACTTTGACTGAAAGAGAACTGTCGGTCGCTATAATTGAGATGCTGAATCAGGAAGATTTGCCCCTGAATGGAGAAAATTTAGAACCCACTCACTGGTTAATGACAATGGCGGCAGCCGCAGAACAGTGTGAACAGCAGTGGCAGCATCCAGTTGCTCGTGCAATTGTGTCTTATGCTCAACAATTAGGGTTAACCATTCCTCCCAGTCAAGTCTGCTATCCCAAGACCGGGTATAGTTTGGGCGTCTCTGCCCAGGTGAACCATCAGCAAGTGATTGTGGGCAGTCGCAACTATCTCAAGCAAGCGGGAATTGTTTTTCCAGATGACTTAGATAATCAACCCGGTATACAGGATGGGCAATATCGGGGCTATTGGTATGTTTATGTGGCGGTTGATCACCAACTGGTCGGACAAATTACCTGTTGTGCAACTGTGCGGTTTGAAAGTCGAGCCGTAGTTATGGGTTTACAGGAGCGAGGGTTAAGGGTGTATATGGTCACAGGCAGTAGTCCAGAAGTGGCTAGGGCGATCGCAGAACAGGTGGGGATAGAACCGGAGAGGGTTTTTGCTGAACTCAGCCCCCAAGATAAAAAAGCTTTTGTTTGTCGTCTTCAAAGGGAAGGGCATACAGTTGTTTATATGGGGGAAGGCATGGATGATTATCCCGCCCTCTGCTATGCCAATATTGCTGTAGGAACCCATCAATCTTGTACTGCGGTTCAAGAAATAGCCGACTTACGATTACCTTATGGAGATTTAACAGCCCTACTCAAAGCCTTTGAAATGGCAGATCAAGCGATCGCCATCGTACAGCAAAATATTGCTCTAATCAGCCTACCTCACCTGGGAGCTACAACTTTGGGGGTATTTTTAATACTCGATCCGGTCTTAGTAGTAATTATTAATAATACCGCGAACTTATTAGCGATTTTGAATGCGTTACGTCCCTTTTGGTGGTCTACTCTGACTCAAGATCAGTTGAAGATGTAACCAGTTCTAGAAGGGGTGAACGATCAGACTCCTCTGGCTGTTCATCCGCAGCAAAGAGAACTCCAGAAAAAATTAATAATCCTCCCAACCCAGTCCACAGATCCGGTACTTCTCGAAAGAATAAATATCCCAAAGCACTTGCCCAAATAAATTGAGCAAAGTCCGCCGGAAGGACAGCCGTTGCATCTGCATTTTCTAAAGCCTCAAACATACAGGCTTGACCAATAATCGCCAGTCCTGCAATCAGGGTTAAAAGTAGCAGTTCTCCAAAAGTCGGTAATGTCCAAACCCAAAGAGCGGGAATGAAGGTTAGGGGAATTAATAAAAGCGCATTGTAGACAATACTGGTTAAACTAGAATCAGTTCGAGACAAAACCTTCAGCAACAGTACAACCCCTGCAAAAGCAACTGATCCGCCCAATACTAGGAGAGAACCCAATCCAATTCCTGCAAGTCCTGGGCGTACAATCACCAACGTTCCCACAATTCCTAGCACTAAAGACAACCATCTCTGAGGATGTAAAGATTCCCCTAACCACAATGAGGCTCCCAAGATGGCAAACAGAGGGGTTGTTGCTCCCAAAGCGTTAACCTGAGCGAGAGGAACTAAACTCAACCCAGCAACGAGCAGCACCGAGGCGCCCGCGTCTAAGATGGCTCGTAAGCTATGAAGTGAAAGCTTTTCTGTTTTTAACACCTCTGGGGTTAACCAGGGAAGGAGCAACCCAGCGCCGAGAAGATTGCTGAGAAACACAATTTGGAAGGGGTGAAGACTGCCCGAAATCAACCGAACTGCGGCTTGCATCACAGCATAACTACCCGTTGCTAAAAGTACCCAACCGACCGCTTGCCAAGTCTTAGAGGATGTAGACTGTTCTAGAGAAGGCGATCGCAAGGGTTCCCCTAACAGCCATAGGGTTGTCGCTCGATCAACAGCTTGGATAATCCGGCGATAGAGGTCTGTAATGGATAAGTTGGGTTGATGATATACAATCAGCGATTGAGCGTGAAGATTGACTCGGGCTGTTGTGATCTCTGTGAGTTCTTGAACTGCTTGCAGCAGGTATTCAGCAAAAAGAGATTCATCTGCTAACTGAGGAATTCGGAGTCGCGCTCGGCAAGCCGTTGTATGGATCACAGATATAATGGGCATAAAAACTAGATCTTCAACAGGTTATAGGACTCAAGCACTTTTATGGTACTGAAGTGGCAGCCAATGAGTGAAGAAATCAGTTTGAGTATAACCAAGTTATAGCGCTTCGCGCTAGCATCTTGACCCAAGCAAAGCGATCGCAGTTTGAGAAAAAGTTGTGGGACTCATGCGCTCACCGAAATGTTGGTTGTGTTGACAGACGGGTCGGCAACTTGCAGTTAGTCCGCTTTTAGCTATTTGATTAATAGAAGCGATCGCATCAATCGCCTAGAATCAGAAGTAGACGATCAGGCTAATTGAGTCTAAGCGCTTAATTGCTACAACAATTATTACACAAAAGCTTCTGTCATTTAGATCCCTCTTTACCCTGCTATTTCTGAGGAATTTACCGATTTACCGTCAGAAAATTTCACCCGCCTTTCGCGGCTTATAAATTTGTTTGGCTCACGGGTATTTTCTCATCGGACTATTTATTGCTTTTAGTGGGTCAAATCAGCCCCAGTTCAAGGCAGCACTCTTATTAACTATAGCGTTAATTGGAGGAATTTCGATTACCCTCTCAGCTGATCAACCGACGGCCACAAATTCTGAAAACCGTTTCTACTGGCTGAAAACCTCGGAAGATTGGAGTTTATTTCGAGGCAGTTTTTTAATTGGGGGTGCTAGTGGTGCGTTTTTTGTATACTTTATCTTTGAAAATGTAGAGGTTTTCGAGACTTTAGTCAAAGGTGTTGTGAGTTACGGCAACTAAACCTGGAAGTTCTAAAAAACGTGGCTAGATACCCTACCCTGAAAATTTACTGGTGGGGAGGAAAGCCACGTCTTTGATTAGGGGTTTAATATAGAAAGAGTTGTACTGCAAAATTCCTTCAACAACTTGGACAAGAAAACTGATCTCAATCCCCAATTCTTGTGGTGCTTCCTGGAAATCTTCTCCTGCGAAGGAGGCATTCAGTCCTATGTGAAAGATATTTTACACGCTTATGTTGATCTCCTTGAACCCTTCAGTCCTTCTGAGTTCAAGAACGAGATTTTACTGTTGCGAGATGCGCCCGGATGTCCCAACCCCTACGAAAACCGTAGCGTTAAATTTCATTATCTCAAAACGAAACCCCCCGCTCTTGGACGCCTACGACTGGCTGTAACTCTATTCGGATGTTTACTGAAAAACCGTCCCCAACGGGTATTTTGTGGTCATATTAATTTAGCCCATCTCGCCCAAGTCATTTGTCAACCTTTGGGCGTTCCCTATACTGTCCTCACCTACGGAAAAGAAGTCTGGGAACCGCTTCCCCCAAAATATCGTAACGCCCTGCAACAAGCCGATCAAATTTGGACGATTAGCCGCTATAGTCGAGATCGCGCCTGTCAAGCTAATCAGTTAGATCCAACAAAATTTCGGATGTTACCCTGTATGGTAGATGGCGATCGCTTTACTCCGGGTGCAAAATCGCCTCATCTCCTGGAAAAGTATAATCTAAAAGAGTCTAAAGTCTTAATGACCGTCGCTCGGTTATGGTCAGGAGATATTTATAAAGGCGTTGATGTTACCATTAGAGCCTTACCACAAATTTCCCAGAGTATTCCTGATGTAAAATATTTAGTGATTGGTCGGGGAGATGATCAACCTCGTTTAGCCAAATTAGCCCAAGAACTCGGTGTTGCGGATCAAGTGATTTTTGCAGGTTTCGTTCCCACAGAAGATTTAGTCGATCATTATCGAGTTGCCGATGCTTATATCATGCCATCTCAAGAAGGATTTGGTATCGTGTACTTAGAAGCAATGGCTTGTGGTCTTCCCGTTTTATCCGGTGATGCAGATGGTTCGGCTGATCCTCTGCAAGATGGAAAATTAGGCTGGCAAGTCCCGCACCGAGATCCGAATGCAGTAGCTCAAGCTTGTATTGAAATTTTGCAAGGTCACGATCAACGGTGTCAAGGTGAATGGCTACGAGAACAGAGTTTAAAACAGTTTGGTCAAGATGCCTTTCGGGTACAACTTCAAAAACTACTCAATTGTAAGTAGTATTATAGAAAAAACGGATGATTGATCGATGAACGCTTAAGGAGAACACGGTGAACCAGGAACGGCCCAAAATCCTAAAATTTAATTTTTCCAAAGTAGGCAACTGGCTGATTCTCCTGGCGGTGTTTTGGTTGCTAACCTCTATCGGTTTGGGATGGCTTGTTAATTCAATTATCATCCTGATCGGGATTTTAATATTAATGCCCGTTTTGTTATTTGTTGGGGTGCAGTGGTGGTTAAGCCGAAATCTCATTCAAGATGAATGCCCCGTCTGTGGCTATGAATTTACAGCACTCAATCAAACACAGTGCCAATGTCCCAATTGTGGTGAACCCCTTCAAGTTGAACAGGGTCATTTTAGTCGCTTAACCCCACCGGGAACTATAGATGTTCAAGCTGTAGATGTTTCATCTCACAGATTGGACGATTAATTGAGTGATTAAAAAATCAAATTCAGTTGCCTTAAATAGGAGTTAAGATTTAACGTGTCTCAAACAGTTTTGGTCACAGGTGGCGCTGGATATATCGGTTCTCATGCGGTTTTAGCGCTACAACGTTCGGGTTATGAGGTGGTTATTTTAGATAACCTGGTTTATGGTCATCGGGATATCGTTGAACAGGTTCTCAAAGCAGAATTAATTGTGGGAGATACCAATGATCGTCAACTGCTGGATCATTTGTTTTCGATGCGTCAAATTGATGCGGTGATGCACTTCGCGGCTTATGCTTATGTTGGGGAGTCGGTTTCGGCACCGGATAAATATTATCGTAATAATGTGATCGGCACCCTAACACTATTAGAAGCAATGAAAGATGCTTCTATTAATAAGTTTGTCTTTTCTTCGACTTGTGCAACTTATGGCGTTCCCCAACAGGTTCCTATTCCTGAAGATCATCCCCAAAATCCTATTAACCCCTATGGGATGAGTAAGTTAATGGTTGAAAAAATCTTAGCTGATTTTGATCATGCTTATGATTTTAGATCCGTTTGGTTCCGCTATTTTAACGCAGCTGGAGCCGATCCAGAAGGTGCTTTAGGAGAAGATCACAACCCGGAAACTCATTTAATTCCTTTGACGTTAATGGCGGCTTTGGGTAAACGAGACTCTCTATCTATTTTTGGGACAGATTATCCCACTCCTGATGGGACTTGTGTGAGAGATTATATTCATGTTACCGATTTAGCAACGGCTCATGTTTTAGGCTTAGAATATCTCTTAAAGGGTGGGAAAACAGAGGTTTTCAACCTGGGAAATGGTAATGGATTTTCGGTAAAAGAAGTGATTGAAACTGCCCGAGAAGTTACCGGAAAAGAGATTAAAGCCGTTGAATGCGATCGCCGTCCGGGTGATCCGCCTGCTTTAGTTGGAAGTGGCGAAAAAGCGCGTCAAATTTTAGGTTGGAACCCTCAATATTCTGACTTAAATGCGATTATTACCCACGCTTGGAATTGGCATCAAAAACGACACGGGTAATTTACAGTTTACAGTTTACAGTGAATTGTTCATTTTTTCAATTAAACATTGGGCAATTCGGTGAGCGGCGCCGGGTTGTCCCATTCGTTTTTGACCATTTTCTGCGATTAATTTTAAGCGATTTTTATCGGCTAATAGCGATCGCACAGTATGAGGAACTTCTCTGGGATGTTCGACTAAAATTAATGAAGGCCCTAACAACCGACTCTGGGCTTCTGCAAATCTGGGAGTGTATTGGGGGCCATTACCCGGAAAGGCGATCGCAGGTTTTCCTAAACCCACAAACTGTTCGGTAGCGGTTCCCGCCATTGCAATAGCCAGATCAGCTTGATGCAAACAATCATTAAAGCGATGGGTTAAAATCATGGTCGCATTTTTCTGGGTATATTGAACCTCTGAAGCCTTCTCTAACGGGGTTTTATTCCATCCAGACGCGATCAAATCGGCTTCAAAGGAGTGGAGATTTAATGAAGGGGTAATGGCGGCTAGAAAGACTAAATTTGAGGGCTGTTCAGGGTGTTTTTTTGCCGCAACATCATCTGATACTAACTGACGGACGGCTTCAGTGATTTTTTGCCAATTTTCCTGGGCTTCAGGAGTCCGAGAACCGGGTAACAGTAAAAT
Source organism: Limnoraphis sp. (assembly GCA_050485465.1). Lineage (GTDB taxonomy): Bacteria > Cyanobacteriota > Cyanobacteriia > Cyanobacteriales > Microcoleaceae > Capilliphycus. The sequence continues at coordinate 18,903 of JBJHBL010000031.1, forward strand.
TGTGAGTGTTTCTGGGTCAACAACAGAGGGCGTTTGAGGCTGCAAATTATCCATCATCGGGTTGCCTAAATTATAGGCTGGAATAGACCATTTTAACAGGGTTTCTGTGGTTAACTGATCTCGGGGAAATACAGCCTTGCAACGAGGATGACTCATTAACCCCCGTTCCCAGGGTAAATATACCGAACCTGACCACCCTTCCCAACGCTGTATCCAAGACTGACGCCGTATAAGCCCGAGTTCATCTCGCAAGTAATACTCAGACTTAGCCGTACCCACAAAAGCATAATTTGCACCACTCAGCCACGCAAACAGAAGCGGTACAATATCTCCAACAGCCAGTATAAATGCCCCCTGTTTCGCCCAACTGCGAATAATCTGAAGTTGAAGACGGGTTAGCTGCAATAAACCGCCTTGCAAGTCTCGAAAAAATTGTTTCCCATCCATGTAGATAAAACCACCAGAAGGCATCTGCTGGACTGGGCCTGCGATTGGCACATTTTCCAGTTGACCATAGGCTTTTCCTTGACCCACTAAAGGCAAAGCAACCAACTGGGGAGGGTTGGGAAGACGTTGTAGTTCAGTCAAAATACGAACTGCGATCGCATCTTCCCCATGACCATTACTCAAACACAATAATTTCACGCATTCAAGACAAATTGACGTTCTTTCTGTCAGATTAGCAGCAGGTCAGGCACAAGTGAAGTCTAGTGATTCTGAATTAACGAGGGGTAACTTGAGAAGCTTGTTAACTCTAGAAATTTTCAGCGATTTAGCCAGGTCAGAACGTCAAACCTGTGACTAGGTTTTCGGTTTGGTTTTAACTTGTTCTCGATCTCCATCCTCATTCGTTGCATCATAGACGATTAATTCAAATTCTGCCGTCAGTGGATGAATTGATAACTGTGATGAATTTTTATTAACACTGAAAGAAGCTTGAGTCAGCGTTAAACCTGCGGATAAAACTATGGAACCTAAGACAATTGTGCGTTTCATGTGATGAACCCTGATTTCTAAAAATACAAGCTGTCAACCCTTTTTAGGGGGTAAAAGTGGGTGATTGCAATAACCCGCTTGAATTTAAAAAAGTTATTTGGTATTTTCCTAGAGGGGCTTGCTTTGTTTTGAGCTATGCCCCTAGCAAAGACCAAACTTTTTTTAGTTCTACAGTGTATTCTCTACCAGGTTTTATGGTTTTGGGAAGTGGGGAGTCACCCATCAAGATGTTGATCCATCAGGGGGAGTAACATTGATAACCCGTCTCAAAGATTGACAGCATGAATAGACTTTTATGAAGCTGTTATCACTTGTTATAACATGAAAAAAATAGAAATAGTCTTTACCGAGAATAGGGAAGATTGAATTATTCAGAGTTTATTATTCAGAATTTTTAACCCTTTTCCCTGAAAAAACCCGTAACATTTGATTTCCGCCTTTTTGAAATTCATAGGCAACAGGTTCGATTTCTACTTTTAATCCTTGCTGTTGTAAACTGCTGATAACAGGGGTTAAATGGGGAGAAATATGACCACTGATATCTAAGAGGGGAAAAATTCTCACTTCTGTGGCGACTCGACACAACTCTAAAATAGAGTCTAGATGAAACTCTGAAGATAAATGCTGAGAATAACTAAACAATAAATGACTACAGAGGGCTAAATCAAACTGTTGAACATTAAATGGAAGTTTGGGTAACTCTGCTGTTAAATATCGTTTTTGTTCTTTCCCTCGGGGAAAATCATCTAAAAATTGTTGCATTGCTGCCATTCTTAACCCTCCTAAATGTTCAGGAGATTTAATCTTTTCCCAAACATAATCCTCTTGATTTTGATGGAGTTGTTCAACAACAGTTGCAAAAGTAGCTTGAATACGCTGATGAATTTCATCGGCTGAAAACTGATAAACTGGATCACAAGAAATAACTTGATATCCTTGTTTGTTCATCTCATAATTAAAACAAGCCGGGCCACCCGCACAGTCAAGAATTGAACGTTTTAATTCCTCTGGAGTTAAGGAAAACATTTCTAGATATTCTTGAAAGTTACGTCCCCAGGGAATAATATTACTGAGTTGAAATCCCATTTTTTTGTTTATTTTAAATCTAACAAACCACTGGTTTTCAGTTTGGGATTAAAGCGGATTTCTTCTTGTAAACCTCGTTGTTTCAACTGTTCTAAAATATCAGCTTCTATTCGTCTTGCGACTTGTCTTAATAACTTTTCTTGCTCAATTCCGTCGCTTTTTTCATAGGTTGCTTTTTCTTCCTCTGTCATAAAAGGTTTAACGTTTATAGGTTGATTCCATTGTTCAGTTTGTTCAGAATTACCCAGAGGAACTGAACCATTTTCAGTGATCCAAGCCTGTCTAATTTCTTCTAAAATTGTGCGACTCGGACGTTCAATGGTTTGTACTTTCACCCCATAACAGTATTGAGGTTGACGAACTAAATGCTGTTTTAAACTTAGATAAATATCGCGAGAATACCCCACATATTGCAAGACTTGATGCTGATCAAAAATGGCATATACTCCGATTTTTCCTTGTAAGAAGGTGGGAAGTTGACCTTGTTGGTCAATGTAGGAAATAGGGTCTAAACTGGCTAAAGTTGAAATATTGCTTTGAGTTGTCATGTTCAAATGTAGTAGTAGATCAATTGCTTAAGTGTTACTTTCACTCAGCTTGGCGATAAATTGCACACAAACGACTGGGTTGAAATATTTTAGCTTGAAACATAAAGTTAGGCGGAACGTTTATAATAATAAAATCTTCTGATTCATGGTATTTTTCAAATTCGGTTGGCATTCCTTTCGGAGTTTGGAGACTGTAGGGAACAGGTTGAAATAAAAGTTCGGTAAATTTAAGCGTTTTTCCGTTGACTTGCTGGCTGACTTGATGGAGAAACGTTTCACTCGACAGTAAGTTAAATAATGTCGTTTTGGCTTGGGGATCGAGAGTAAAACTCCCCTCAAAACTTTCAATAATTTTTAGACCCATGATACCATTTCCTTAAACTTGACAACGGGGACAAATGCTCAAAAAAACAAAATAGCCGTTTATCAGAGTTTCGGCTTCTGTAAATGTCCCTGTAATCATCTTAAAACGATTGGGGACAGTTCCTAACGTTTAAATCTAGAGAAAAATATGAAGTATTATGAAAAAGACTGATCGCTAAAGACGTCGGCAGATAGACTGTATTCTGGTTTTGTCGTCGATAGCAGTAATTAGTCCCCCTTTGGGTTAGCATTGCTTTGTCACTGTTTGTTGTCGCGATCGCCATGCAGAATCAAAAAGCTTTTTCTTCAACTCCTGCCAAAACGTCAACGGATTGGTTTAAAGTCGCCGAATACACTTCTGTGGTTGGATCAACCATTGGTTCCCTGGTGGCTGCTGCGTGGTATCAACAGATGTTATATGCTGCAACTCCGATCACGGCTGCACTTTGGCTAAACTTAATTAATAGACAACGGTTTGAACAGCAAATTCGACACTACACAGAATCGACGATCACAGATGTACATCTGGTTGTACAATCTCTACACGAACAGATGAACAATTTTCCCTCTGAACAAACTGAACTTGATCCAATTACTGAAGTGTTAACGGAGTTGCAACGAGTCACTCAAAGTTTAGAACATGATGTGATTCGCCAACAAGATTGGGAAGTGATGAATGTTCGGATCAAGTTAATTGAAGAAAAGTTAGAAGATCTGAAAACCACACCTGTTTCAACCTCAACATCTCAGGTGTCAGCTTCAACCTCTTTATCAGATCGCCAAAAATTAGAGCAAATTCATCGACAAGTTGTTAAACTTGATCAACAAAATCGAGAGATTGTCAAGCCCTACCTGCAACGCCTACGCCAAGCCATCAAAAAACTTCAAAAAACCTAAGATTATCAGATATTACTCAAGAATTTAACAAGACTATTGAGACATTTTCCGAGCTTGTTTAACCATCTCAATCAAGGTATGATGAGCGTCTTCTGAATTCTCCAGTTTTTGCTCAAATAAAACGCGCAAAGATGTAGATTTCTCCTCAACTAAAGCCGTTAAATTCATCCCCTCTGGATCAATAGAAACCATCCGCGCAGAAGTCGCACTGGGAGCTTGACCAAAAGTTTTAGCATAGAGTAAAATAGCATCTGCATGGTCATCGTTCATATGAGCGCAAATGCGATCGCTAATTTCTGGGGTTAAAGGTTCTGCGGACATCGTTATAATTTTTTAATTCCAGTTTTACTCATCATACAATAATCGGACTCAATGTGCAAAATCCTAACGACGGTACTCATCTCCACAGTCTCCGATCAGGCGAAAGAGATCCTGAGATTTTTTGCAAACTGTCTGAATGTTTTGATCATCTTCTGTATCCAAACTAAACTCGAATACCCGTGCATTTTCCTCAATATGTTCAGAAATGCCTAAACGAGAACCAATCATCGTACCTGCAACTGTCGGCTGTTCAAGAATATAACGCACCGCTACATTAGAAACACTGACTTGATGTTTATCTGCTATCGTTTTCAAGGTCGTTAATAGTTCTTGAAACAAACTCCAACCTCCCCAAGCATCAATCATATTTTTATACTTTTTCAAGCTCACTGTTTCCAGCTTAAAATTTTGTGGTTCAGGTTGATTCAAATACTTTTCTGATAAAAAGCCGCCACACAAAACCCCATAGGGCAAAAGCTTAATATTCTGCTGTTGGCAATATTCAACCATCTGTTTTAACGGACGCTGATCAACCAAAGAAAACTGAACTTGATTAGAAACAATTTTAATCCCGTTTTCAACAATAATCTTCAAATGTTCTGTATCAAAATTCGTCAACGCTAAATGTTTGATTTTGCCCTCCGCTTGCAATTCACTCATATAAGAAAGAGCATCCAAATAACTTTTATCGCGATATTCCCACCAATGAAACTGTAATAAATCTAGAGTTTCTACTCCCATCCGTTGACGGGAAATATCAATATTTTTCTCAACAATAGCTTTCGTCATTTTTCCCGGTCGAGGCACCCATTTTGTAAACGCTTGTATATTAGATAAAGCCTCTTGACCCCGTTTCTGAAGAATTTGTTGACGAAACTCACCGATAAAGTCTTCGGCAGGGCCATAATGATCCGCAAGATCCCAGGTGGTATAACCCGCATCCAGATATTGAAACATACTCTCAATGGCGGCTTTGGGGTCAATTCGTCCATGATAGCCGGACACTTGCCACATTCCATTCAAAATCCGACAAATGTTCAAATCATTGGTAAATTGATAGCGACTCGAAATAGGTAGACTCATATTCTGAGAGGATGCTTAACAAACACATTCTCTAGTTTAGAGAAAAATTGCCCTCTAGAGTCATCGTACGGTCTCCCCACTGGTTGTAAAGACTGTTTTCCAAGATACAGTTGACTGACATACAATAATAAAATCTGGTTCAAGGCAGTTCAAGCGGTTTATCCGCGATCGCCGTCTGCCTAAAAATGTTTGACACTTATCACTTCTGAAACCTACTTCCAGTAGGTCTTTTACCCGCAAAACTCTAGCGTCGCCTGTCAAGTCAGGACTGCTGAGGACTGCATTCAAGTGTAAACGGTCTTCCCATTTCCTGTGATCGGTCTTTTGTCTCCTGTCCACTAGAAATGATCCAAACCTGAAACAGCTTGCAATAATTCTTTACAATTGTTAGAAGTAATAAGTAGAACTCATGGCTTTGATGTTAACCCTTGCTAAACACAGCCAGGGAATTAATAAAACCCATTAAAATGGATGGTAATGTCCACCAAAAATAATCTTGATTCCCCAAAACCCAAATTTGATCAACGACCTGCAGTCCCAATAGAGGAGGAGAGTGGACGCTCTGTGTTCCAACGTTTAAAACAAGACTTAAAAAATGACCTGATCGCAGGTTTGTTAGTCGTTATCCCCCTGGCAACGACCATATGGTTAACAATTACTATCGCCAGTTCGGTGATAGAATTCTTAACGCGGATTCCTAAACAGCTTAACCCCTTTGATGGACTCCATCCCATTTTAGTGAATCTACTGAGCGCTTTCGTGGGATTAGCAGTACCCCTGTTAGGGATCTTATTCATTGGGTTAATGGCTCGTAATATAGTAGGTCGGTGGCTGCTTGATTTCGGCGAACAAGTGCTTCAAGCCATTCCTCTTGCGGGTTCAGTCTACAAAACCCTCAAACAGATATTAGAAACCCTGCTCAAAGATTCTAATGATAAATTTCGTCGTGTGGTTTTAGTTGAATATCCCAGAAATGGAATTTGGACGATCGCATTTGTCACGGGAAATGTCAGCGAAGAAATACAATCCCTGATGACAGAACAAATGATCAGCATTTTTATTCCCACAACCCCCAACCCTACCAGTGGATGGTATGCTGTGGTTCCGACGAATGACGTGGTCAACCTCTCCCTATCCGTCGAAGATGCCTTTAAAATTATAGTGTCTGGTGGTATTGTCAATTCAACCTCACCCTTGAAACCGACTCCCACCCCGGCCGTTAACGATCAAAAACTGGAACGGTTAATCTCTAACGAGAACCGACTACAAACTGTACCCCCCCATGAGGAGGGGTAAAATAGATCAATCCCTCAACTCGGATCGTTATCAAACTGTTGTTTACACTCACTGGGGAATTCTATGCAAGCTCGTCGAAGTGCTCGTGAACTCGCTGTTTTAGGTATTGGTCAACTCCCAAGCCGTTCAGAAAAACTCGCCACTCAAGAAATTCAAGACATTATATTAGCTGTTGTTCGTACCCTCGCTAGTGAAAGTCAAGATTCCCTAGAAACAGCAATGGTAGAATTGCAACGGGGAAGCGATCACCTGATGGGAAGTCAATTTCGAGCCAGCGATCTCCAAAGCGCTAGAGCAATGATTCAAGAAGCGATTGAACTGACACAAAGTGCGGTTAATCGTTTAGCAACGGCGGTCGAATTTCCTGAACTCATTCAATTGGCTCGACAGGAAGAAGTCGTTAGCTACACCATTGAGATTTTAACTCAAGTTAATGCTCATCGCACAGAAATTGACGAACTGTTAAATCAGGCGATGGTAGACTGGCAAATGAGCCGTTTACCTCGGATTGATCGTGATATTTTAAGAATTGCGGTAACAGAATTATTGTACTTGGGAACTCAAGAACAAGTTGCACTCAATGAAGCCATTGAACTGGCGAAACGCTACAGCGATGAAGACAGCTATCGGTTTATTAATGGGGTGTTGCGCCGGGTTGTTGATAAAATGAAAGCCGATGTTCCAGTTCAGAGTTAGGACTTAAAACAAAAGACCAAATCTTAGTAACTCTAATTCTTCCTGAGTTACTAATAAGGCCTGACTCGGTTTAAATTCTGTTGAGTATTTGATTTGAATTATTATTATTTAATCCAAAAATGCTATTATCGCTGCGGATTGAAAATTTCGCTCTGATTGATCATCTCGATCTTGAACTGGGATTAGGTTTAAATGTCTTTACCGGGGAAACAGGTGCTGGAAAATCAATTATCCTCGATGCCATTGATGCCGTTTTAGGCGGAAAAGTAGATCGGCGAGTGATACGAACCGGGGCGAAACGAGCAATTTTAGAAGCAACTTTTGAGGTTGAACCGGCGATCGCCACTTGGTTAACTCAACAAGAAATTGATTTAGTCGATGGTACCCTGGCAGTTTGTTGTCGGGAAATTACTTTATCTGGGGGAAAACTTCGCACCCGTTCCCGTTTAAATGGGATTTTAATCAGTCGAAAACTGTTAGATGAAATTCGCGATCGCTTTGTAGAAATTACCGCCCAGGGTCAAACCTTACAACTGAGTCAACCAGGGTTACAACGAGACTGGTTAGATCTCTATGGCGGAAAAGATGTAATTGTTGCAAAACAAACGGTTTCAGCCGCTTATAGCCAAGCTACCCAAGCTAAAAACACCCTAGAAAATCGCCGTCAATTTGAACAGCAACGCCTACAACGATTAGACTTATTACAATATCAAACCCAAGAGTTAGAAGCGGCAAATTTAACCGATGCTGATGAATTAGAACAACTCAAACAAGAATCTACACGCCTCAGTCATGTGGTTGAACTCCAACAACAAAGCTATAAAATCTATCAAGGACTCTATGAAAATGATCAGGGACAAGCCGCTTCAGATTTACTCTCCCAAGCTGAAAATTTACTCCTAGATATGGTAGAATATGATCCGCAACTGCAACCGATTTTAGCAATGGTAGAAGATGCCCTCGCCCAAGTCACCGAAGCGGGGCGACAAATTAGCAGTTATGGTGAACAGTTAGAGTCTGATCCCCAACGACTGCAAGAGGTAGAAGATCGTATTCAACAGCTTAAACAAATTTGTCGAAAATATGGTCAAACCTTAGAGGAAGTGATCTGCTACTATGAGAAAATTCAAGCTGAACTAAAAGATTTAGAAGAAGGTGAACAATCCTTAGACGCTTTAGAAAAAGCCTATCAAGAAGCCGCAAAACAGTTAACACTAGACTGTAACATCTTAACTCAACTCCGTCAAAAAACCGCCCTACAACTGGAAAAAAGTTTAATTCAAGAATTGAAGCCTTTAGCAATGGAAAAGGTAAAATTTCAAGTCGAAATACACCCCATTGAACCCACCTCAAATGGTGCTGATTACATCGAATTTTGCTTTAGTCCGAACCCCGGTGAACCTCTACAACCCCTCGGAGAAATTGCATCTGGGGGAGAAATGAGTCGGTTTTTATTAGCTTTAAAAGCTTGTTTTTCTCAAGTTGCAGGTTCAGGAACGTTAGTCTTTGATGAAATTGATGTCGGAGTATCAGGACGAGTCGCCCAAGCCATTACCCAAAAACTCCATCAACTCAGTCAATGTCATCAAGTGTTATGTGTGACACACCAACCCATTGTCGCCGCTATGGGCGATCGCCATTTTCACGTCAAAAAAGAAGTGATCCACGAGCCACAGGAGGGAGAAGAACGAACCGTTGTTAGAGTTATGCAACTGACCAACCCTCAACGCCGAGAAGAATTAGCCCAGTTAGCCAGTGGACGTTCTGCCCAAGAAGCGATCGCCTTTGCAGATTCCCTACTGACTGAAGCTGATTTTAGTAGAAAAAAAGCCACAAGTAAAGGATCATAGAAAGACTATTTTTTGCCGAATTAGGGGCAAGTTCAACACAGATGTCTGTTTTCCTCAAAACCACAGAATCAACCTGCCCTTAACTTATAAATCTGACCTTTTTCCATTCAGATCAGCCTAAGACTTACAACTACCCGTTGAGGGACGTCCTTGGGAGTCAAAAGTATTGCCTACAAAGTCACCTCCAGATGCCGCGCACAAGGCAATGAAGTCATTGCAAGATGCTACTCCAGTGCAAGTCGTCTCAATCTTGGTCGAATCATTAGAACTAGGCGCAACAACTCGGTTAGGGGTCTGTTCTCGAGTCGGGGAAACCTGAACAGTCGAAGGGGTAGCCGTTTTAACGTTAGAATTACGAGTCTGAGCCTTAACTTCAGAAGATATCATACCGACCATCAAAACGGTGGATGCCAACGCGGTGGTTACAATTGTTTTTAACATCAGAAGAATTCCTTTTTCAATCTATTGTGTGTTCTTCCTCATCTATAGGATGTACTTTGATGGGTCATGCACCTCACCCTCACCGCAAATTTTTAACAGCAGATGGGCGATGTTCATTAACTGGATTGACGGTTTTCAGCCCAAAAGACGATTCCAGTACGCATTTGTCTTCCTGCTGAACTGAAAAACCCTTAGAAATTTATCCTTTATATAAAGCTTCTGTAAAAACAAAATCAAAACCTATTATTTTTACACATCGTTAATCTGAAATTAACCTTGAACCTCTAACTTAATTTTAGTGAATTTACGGAAGCTCACTTCTTCATTCTGACCTTAAAATCAATCTAATTCTCGGAGATGGTATCTCTGAAAAACTGATATTTGAGGCTTGCAGTCAGAACGAAAATAAAGCCATACCTTTATTCATATCTATTGAAGTAACTAATCCTTGAGAATAGTTATTCATTGTTTTCGTGATTTCGGGATAAAACACTTAAATCTAGACACAACATTTTGTGAGATTTAAGATAAACTTGCCTGTGCGTTTTAGACTCTAAACCGGGAGAATCTCTACTCAAATGAGCGAAATTATTAGTAGCGGAACAGTCCAACAGATGGCGATTTGGACGTTCGACACCCTCAACAATATTGGAAGTGGTACAATCTTACCCATTAAAACCGAAAACGTGCGAGGTATTCCCACCTTGCAAATGTTTTATCAAGATATTGATGATAATGGTAAAGCGGGAATTGCCTATACAGATATTGCAGGAGTTAGTCACCCTGCCGGAAGTGCTGCTGCATGGGACGATATTAGAGGCAGTGGTACCGATGCCGAACTGTTATTAACTCTAGATACTAGAGATTGGCAAGATATTTCACTGCGGTTTGATTATCGCTCAGACTCAGCAGATTCTTTTGATCTAGAATATAGTACCGATGGCGGTTTCAACTGGACAAGAGCCATTAACAACGCTCCTTTAGTACCCGGCGGAAGTTGGAATGTTGCCAATATTGATTTAACATCAATTACCGCAATTGAAAACCAACCCTTTGTACAAATTAGAATTAATGATCTCGATAGAAATGGGAACAATCAATTCCGCTTTGATAACCTTGAACTTCGAGGTATTCAAACCCTAAATCCTTTCGCTCCTACCATAGAAGTTGATACCACAACGACCACCGGCTTCTTAAATTTAACCTCAACCGGAGCAGGTTTTGTCAGTGGAGTAATTAATGATTTAACCAACCCTGCCAAAAATTTGGGGATTAATTTTACACTCGCTGACCCCGATACTCCCCTAAACAATTTAACCGTTACAGCAACCAGTAATAACCCTTCTGTTGTTCCCAATACGAACCTAAATCTAACCGGAACTGGGGCGAGTCGTAACCTAACCATTACACCCATCGGAGTCGGTTACAGTGATATAACCGTTGAAGTGAGCGATGGTAGTAATACGGATGCTTATATTATTCGCTATGCTGCCTCAGCTGCCGGAGAAACAACCACACGGTTTCATACTGGGGCAAGTGATGCCAGTACCGCAATAGCCATTGATAATAACTATATGTTAGTGGCGGATGACGAAGATCAAGTCATTCGTCTTTATGATCGCCAAAACTCCGGTTTACCCATCGCTGAATTTGACTTGACCACTCGCTTAAACCTAGACGGACAACCCCAAGAGGTTGATATCGAAGGTTCAACCCGAGTCGGAAATCGGATTTATTGGATCGGTTCCCACAGTAATAATAGCAGTGGCAACGATCGCCCGAACCGGGAACGTATTTTTTCAACCGACCTCTCAGGAACTGGTGCAAGTGCTAATTTAACCTATGTGGGTCGCTATGAATTTCTCGAAACCGATTTGATTGCTTGGGATAGTAGTAATGGTCATGGTTTAGGCAGCAACTATTTAGGCTTAGGCGCCAGCGCCGCAGAGGGGATTATTCCAGAAGGGGTTAACGGTTTCAATATTGAAGGATTGGCTATGGCACCGGGAAGCAATACGGCTGCCTATGTTGCCTTCCGCGCCCCGTTAACCGATACCAATACCCGAGAAAAAGCCCTCATCGTTCCTGTGACCAACTTTACCACGATTGTGGATACCAACGTCGGTCAAGGTTCAGCCAGCTTCGGAACTCCCATCGAACTCGATTTAGGGGGGCGAGGAATTCGCAGTATTGAACGCAACGCTAATAACGAATATCTGATTATTGCAGGCCCTGCAGGAAGCGGTACACCCGGTCAAGACTTTAAATTCTACACCTGGACAGGCAACCCGGCTGATTCCCCAATAGAACGGACAACCAATTTAGGCGCGCTCAATACGGGTGGAAGTTTTGAATCTATTGTTGAACTGCCTGCCTCCTTCGATAATACCAGTCAAATTCAAGTCTTAATCGATAACGGCGATATTGATTGGTACGGCGATGGTAATGCTGCCAAAGATTTACCCCAAAACAACTTGCAGAAATTCCGTAGCGACATTCTGACCTTAGGGGAACCTGTCGTGACTCAACCGTCTGGAACAATTTCTCTCAGTACGCCCTACTTTCAAGATTTTAATTCCCTCGCTGTCTCCGGTACAAATAATCCCTGGATTGATGGAGTGACTCTTGAAGGCTGGTACTCCACTCGCGAAACCTACAACGCCAGTCCCGGTACATCCACAACCGGGGCATTGTATAGCTTTGGTTCAACAGGAAATAGCGATCGCGCTTTAGGGTCGATTGCCTCTAATGCCACTTCTAGTATTTTATATGGCGCCCGTTTCTACAACGATACAGACACCACATTATCTTCTTTATCGATTAGTTATACAGGCGAACAGTGGCGAAATGGAGGGAATACCACTCAACAAAAACTTGATTTTGCCTATCAAATTGATGCCCCCAGTTTAACCGGAGGAACCTGGATTGATTTTGATCCTTTAGATTTTGTCGGGCCGATTGCTAGCAGTAGTGCTGGGGCATTAGATGGTAATAATAGTGCAAATCGAGTTCAACTTTCTGATACTTTAACCGGGTTTTCTTTAGCGCCAGGTCAAGAAATTTGGTTGCGTTGGTTTGATGCTAATGATCCTGGAAATGATCACGGGTTAGCCATTGATGATCTTCAGGTTTCAAGCAGTGCTTTACCCGGTATTTCTATTATTGAAACAGGCGGAAGTACCGAAGTCAACGAAGAAGGCGAAACCACCGATACTTATCAAATTGCCCTGAATACAACACCTAGCAGTCCGGTAACAATTGCGATCGCAGCAAATGACGGACAAACTCGCCTCAGTCAAGATGGGGTTAATTTCTTTTCTTCTTTAACGGTTACTCTGACAGACACCATCCCAAAAATTATCACTGTACAAGCAGTTGATGATGACCTGGTTGAAGGCCCCCACACAGGTACAATCACCCATACTGTGACCAGCACTGACCCAGCCTATGACAACTTAGCTATTCCCAATCTAATCGCCAATATCATTGATAACGATGTGGTGTTGAATATTACTCGCATCCATGAGATTCAAGGAACAGGCCCAGTTGCCAACTTCCTGGGAGAAACCCGAACCATTGAAGCCATTGTTGTGGGTGATTTTCAATCCTTTGATGCCAATACTGACCGGAACCTAAGAGGCTTTTTTGTTCAAGAAAAAGACATTAACGCCGATAATAATCCCCTAACTTCCGAAGGTTTATTCATCTTTGACGATAACTTTGGGGTGGATGTCACCGAAGGCGATAAAGTTCGAGTTACGGGCGTTGTGTCTGAGTTTACCAGTGGTAGCAGCAGCCTCACGCAACTCAACAACGTCAGCGATGTCACCATTATTGGCAGCAATAACCCCTTACCCACCCCTGCGGTGATTAATTTTCCCCTCAGTAGTCCCGACGAGTTAGAAGCCTATGAGGGAATGCGGGTAACGATTCCTTCCACCCTAACCGTGACAGAACATTTCCAACTGGGGCGGTTTGGACAGGTGGTGTTATCTTCCGATGGCGCGAGTAACCAACCGGGAACTGATGGACGTTTGGATCAATTTACTCAGTTTAACGCCCCGAGTGTTAGCGGATTTGCCGCCTATCAAAATGAACTCGCAAAACGCCGGATTGTTCTTGATGATGGGTTAACAGTACAAAACCCCGATCCGATTATTCATGGTCGCGATGGACAACCCCTCAGCGCCACAAATACCCTACGGGGAGGCGATACGGTAACAGGACTCACCGGAATTCTTGATGATCGCTTCGGTGATGCCAATATTGGTAATTATCGCATTCAACCTCTCGCCCCGGCTGACTTCCAACCCACAAACCCCCGCCCGGATGAAGTTCCGGATGTAGGCGGACGTCTGAAAGTAGCCGCGTTTAACGTTCTCAACTATTTTAACGGCGATGGTATGGGGGGCGGTTTTACCAGTCCTGAACAACGAGGGGCAGAAAATCAATTTGAGTTTGAACGTCAACGGGCGAAGCTGTTTCCGGCGATTTTGGGCTTAAATGCAGATGTTGTCGGTTTGATTGAAATCGAAAATGATGGCTTTGGCCCTTTGAGTGCAATTCAAGATTTAGTGGATGGGTTAAATGCGATCGCCGGGGCGGGAACCTACGCCTTTATTGACCCCGGTACACCGCAAGTGGGGACGGATGCGATCGCGGTTGGGTTTATCTACAAACCTGCTTCCGTCACTCCCGTTGGGGTAACTGCCATCCTCGATAGTAGTGTTGACCCGCGTTTTGATAGCAGTGTTCAGCGCCCGGCTTTAGCCCAGTCCTTTATGGAAAATGCGACGGGTGAGGTATTTACTGCTGTTAATAATCACTTGAAGTCTAAAGGCAGTCCGACAGGTAAACCGGGAGATGAAGATCAAGGGGATGGACAAGGAAATAGTAACTTCTCTCGGACTCAAGCGGCGATCGCTTTAGGGGACTGGTTAGCCACTGATCCAACCGGGGTTAATGATCCAGATTATTTGGTGATGGGGGACTTAAACGCCTACGCCAAAGAAGATCCGATCACCGGCTTAGAAGCCGCAGGGTTTAATAATTTGGTTGATAACGCTACCTATTCTTTTGTGTTTAGTGGTCAATGGGGTGCGTTGGATCATGCTTTAGCAACCGATAGCCTCACCCAACAGGTAACAGGGGCGGCGAAATGGCATATTAATGCTGATGAACCCAATGTATTAGACTACAACACTAATTTTAAGTCTGCCAATCAAATCGATAGTCTGTTTAGTCCGGATCAATTCCGATCTTCTGACCATGATCCAATTATTGTGGGTTTAAACCTTCAAAGTTCGACTCAAGTTCCAGGTGAAGTGATTACAGGTACTCCTGGACGAGATAATTTAATCGGAACTGATGGAGATGATACGATTATTGGTTCTCGTGGTCGAGATATTCTGACCGGTGGACTTGGGAATGATATTTTCCGTTATAACGCTTTAGTTGAAGCTGGTGATATCATCACAGATTTTGAAATTGGAAGCGACAAACTTGATTTAGAAGGGGTTCTTAATAGTGTTGGTTTTGACGGTTCTGACCCCATCGCAGAAGGTTATATTACCTTTAGTCAAGTCAATGGAGATACACTTCTTTCTATTGATCCAGATGGCTTTGCAGGTTCAGCTTCTCCTCGCTCTTTTGTCTTACTTCAGGGTGTTGATAGCGCATTAATGAACAATCCTGACCATTTTATTTTCTAAGTCAGTTTTGACTGTTAGCCCTTCCCCGTAGGTTGAGTTAAAGAACGCAACCCAACATTTAACCCCATACAATTAAAGGTTTTGTTGAGTGCTAGTCCTTCCCCGTAGGTTGAGTTAAAGAACGCAACCCAACATTTAACCCCATACAATTAAAGGTTTTGTTGGGTTTCCCTTGACTCTCTATTCACTCCTACCTCTGCCAAACCGGGGAAGGTTCAACCCAACCTACAAACTACGTTTTGACTTTTTGTACATTTTGTTCAATTCATAGAGAAAAACCATGACTCACTTCTTTCAAAAGTTCGCTGTAACTACTGCTGCTGTCACCACTTCAATTGTTGTGATGAATGTTACTCCGGCTGAGGCTTATTTTATTAATCTCAGTGGGAGTTTTGATTCCGGAGATTTAGCGGGAGCAACATACAATGGTAATTTTACTTTTGATACTATTACTCCAGGCGGAACTTCAGATATTAATGCGTTGAATTTGAATTTCAACTTTAATACATTTAATAATACCTTTACTGAAGCGGATGCTGTGAGTCAACCTTTGGTTGAGTTTGATGATTTTGGAAATTTGTTAGGACTTGACTTTGCAGTTAATGATGCAACTTTGGGAACAATTACGTTTAATTTTGCTTTTGTTCCGGGCTTTTTTAGTGCTTCAGAAGCTGCGGTATTTTATGATGTTAAAAATGGGAATGGAGGTTCCGGTGATGTTATTTATGCCAGTACAGATGTTCCTGAACCGTTAACAGTATTAGGATCGGGAATAGCGTTAGGGTTTGGGGCTTTATTTAAGCGAGAACAAAGCAAAAAACGGGATAAATCTGCATCTAAATAGTTTTGAGTTTGACTCAATTCGACTTTCTGATTCGTTAACTTGAAATCAGGAAAATTTAACAGAGAATTCGACAATAAAAAACCCGGTTTTTTTAACAAGCCGGGCTTTTAAAGTTTTAACAGTCCATTTTTACTGATAAAACTTATCTATATTAAGCCTGTAGTGTAGGCATCTTGCCCGCATGGAAGTTGAATCATTATTGAAGATTGAGCTATTAGGGTTGAAACTTGCGGAATGCTAAGGTTACATTATGTCCACCGAAGCCAAAAGAATTAGACAGCGCCACTTCAACGGGTTGACTCCGGCTAACATTAGGAACATAATCTAAATCACATTCAGGATCGGGATTTTCTAGGTTAATAGTTGGCGGAACGTGATCATTTGCGATCGCTAATACCGTTGCAACCGCTTCAATTCCCCCTGAACCGCCCAATAAATGACCTGTCATCGATTTTGTAGAACTAACCGCAATATTATAGGCGTGTTCACCGAGAGCCGTTTTCATGGCTGCGGTTTCGGTCGAATCATTCATCGAAGTGCTAGTACCGTGAGCATTAACATAACTCACTCGATCCGGCGTTAACCCTCCATCTTTCAATGCTAGAGACATCGCCCGTGCCGCACCTGTTCCACCGGGAACCGGAGAAGTCATATGATAGGCATCGCAAGTCATCCCATAACCGACAATTTCTGCATAGATCCGAGCGCCGCGAGACAGAGCATATTCTAGTTCTTCTAACATTAAAATTCCAGCCCCTTCACCCATAACAAAGCCATCGCGATCGCGATCAAAAGGGCGACTGGCATGGGCGGGATCATCATTGCGAGTGGAAAGAGCGCGGGCAGCGGCAAATCCAGCAAAGGATAGGGGGGTAACAGCCGCTTCAGTCCCGCCACAGATCATCGCTTGGGCGTAGCCCCGTTGAATGAGGCGAAAGGCATCACCCACCGCGTTTGAACCTGCTGCACAGGCAGTTACAGTACAGGTATTCGGCCCTTTGGCTCCGGTATGAATAGCAGTAAGTCCGGCTGCCATATTGGCAATCATCATCGGAATCATAAACGGACTACAGCGATCCGGGCCACGAGTCAGATTAATTTCCTGTTGATCTTCGAGAACTTTTAAGCCTCCGATCCCAGTACCAATAATTACACCCACCTGTTCTGCATTCAAGTCATTAATCACAAATCCCGCATCAGCGATCGCTTGTTGACTGGCAGATACTCCAAACTGAGCAAACCGATCCATCCGTTTCGCTTCTTTGCGACTAATGTAATCACAAGGATCAAAGTTTTTGACTTCCCCTGCAATGCGACAATCATGGCGTGAAGCATCAAATAAAGTAATCGGATTGATCCCATTGCGTCCACTGAGCAATCCTTCCCAATATTCAGCGACAGTATTTCCCAGGGGAGTAATTGCCCCCAGACCTGTTACAACAACGCGCTTGCGGTTTATATTATCCATAATTTTTATTCAAACAGTTAACCACCCAAAATGCAGAACATTTAGATCCTGATATCTAGAATGAAAAACCGATTTTTTCCAAAAGTTGTTTACTAATGTTTATCTGTTTTTCCTCAGAATGATCTGTTGTCAATGGCACTCTACAATTATCTATGATTTCTGGTCAGTTGTAAGGCTTCAGTTTGTCCTCAACCCTTGAAATAGACTTTCTGCAAAAAGTCAAATTTTCAGATTTGCTTCAGATTGTGTGATCATTTCTAGAGCAACCCTTTGAGCATTTCCTCAATCTAACTTCCGACCCACTCAAAGCTTTGTTTTGTCAACTAACTTGACGTTGAGTTGAGTTGTCAAGCAAGACTTTTGCAGCTTGAGTCTATTTCTTTTGAGTCCTGAGTACCAGATTGATTCGTGAGGATTTCTTCCGTTAGTTTACTATGAGCGTCTACTCTAGATGTAGCTGACATAGGTTTCTACAATCTATTGGGTCTGAGTCCAATCTATTTATAATTTTTTTGAGGAGTTTTGAGTGCTAATTTTAGCCTCGAACAACCCCCCGAAAAGGACTGGAGTAACTTCTCTCAACCCCCGAAAGACGGTGGATCTCAGTCCAACTTTTTTTGATCGGTCACAGTTTAACGGTTGAAGTTGTTTGGTGCATCAGGTCACGTTCAGAGCAGGTTGCTCATGTGATCGTCACACAATCTGGCTTTGAACAAGTTAGGTAGAGGCTTTGACCTTACTGTCAATATAATCAACCGCCGCTTGCACAGTTTCAATCTGTTCGGCAGCTTCATCGGGGATTTCGATCCCAAATTCTTCTTCTAAAGCCATGACCAGTTCGACTGTATCTAGGGAATCTGCACCTAAATCGTTAACAAAGTTTGCTTCTGGCTTGACTTCGCCTTCATCGACTCCGAGTTGTTCAGCCGCGATTTTTTTGACTTTCTCAAAGGTATCACTCATACTTAATTGTTTCCTTATTTGGATGCCGCGTATACCATATTATCGGAAAGCGCGATCGCTGCGTTAATCATTTGTGGGTTTTTCCCAGAGCAGAGGGAACAGTACCCTGTTTCTCGTTCTTCATTCTTTTTTCCGTGCAGATTGGGAATTTGCGCTCTTAACATGGAGATAGCAAGGTTATTGTACCCCGCTTGACACCGTTAGGAGAACACTAAGCATCATGTCCAAATCTCAAAGTTTAAGATACGCCTATTTTCCCGGATGTGTGGCTCAAGGGGCTTGTCGAGAACTCTATCAGTCTACTGCGATTTTGACTCAAACCCTGGGAATTGAATTACTCGAACTCAAGAAAGCTTCTTGCTGTGGGTCGGGTACGTTTAAGGAAGATTCCCAACTGCTGGAAGATACGGTGAATGCGCGTAATATTGCTTTAGCTGAAGAATTAAATTTACCGCTTTTAACCCATTGCAGCACTTGTCAGGGGGTTATTGGTCGAGTGGATGAACGCTTGAAGGATGTTCAGCAAAATGACCCGGCTTATCTTGAACAAATTAATCAACTCCTGGCCAAAGAAAGCTGTTCACCCTATAAGGGCGCAACTGAGGTTAAACATTTACTCTGGGCGTTGGTAGCTGACTATGGTTTAGATGAAATTCAACGTCGCGTCACTCGTAAACTCTCTGGGTTAAATTGTGCGGCGTTTTATGGTTGCTACCTGTTACGCGCTCAAACCAGTATTCCCTATGATGATCCCTATCAACCGGAGTCGATGGAAAATCTGTTTCGTGCAGTGGGGGCGACTCCGGTTTATTATCGGGGACGAACTCAATGTTGTGGTTGGCCTCTTTCAAGTTACGCCACTGACCTTTCGTTTCAGATGGCAGGAAATCACATTCAAGAGGCAATAGACTTGGGGGCTGATTGTATAGTAACCCCTTGTCCTTTATGTCATCTCAATCTCGATTCTCGTCAACCGGAAGTTGAAAAAGTGATTGAGCGTCCCCTGGGTTTACCAATTCTACATCTTCCCCAACTGGTCGCCCTAGCGCTAGGTATCGAACCCAAAAAACTCGGCTTAGACCGTCATGTGGTATCTACTCAACCTGTTTTGCAAAAGTTAGGACTGTAAACTGGTCACTGTAAACTGTCCCCCTGACCTGAACATAATATTACAGAGTCTAAAGTTTTATCGCCTTGTGTATCTTGCTGGTTAAACACTGAGGTAAAGTGTTGGAATATATACGATAATTCTGCTCTAGAACTTGCCATAAAATCTACATCGTTGTAGATCCTGCAAAACTTGAGATCGTTTGGAGAACTTATTCAATGTCTCATTCAGTAAAAATTTACGATACCTGTATCGGTTGCACTCAATGTGTTCGTGCTTGCCCCTTAGATGTTCTTGAAATGGTTCCCTGGGACGGTTGCAAGGCAAGCCAAATCGCATCTTCTCCCCGTACAGAAGATTGTGTTGGCTGCAAGCGCTGTGAAACGGCTTGTCCGACTGACTTCCTAAGCATTCGGGTCTATCTGGGTGCTGAAACAACCCGGAGTATGGGTCTGGCTTACTAACATCTGGGACAAACAAGAAGTTCATCTGAACTTATCTTTGAGTCATTATTGCCATTTTGAAAGTTGTAGAGAGGGAGAACTAACTTCCTCTCTATTTTTTGCTGTAGTGCTTCGCGAGTCGTCTGTTGATCCATTGATAACACCCAGAAACTCAGCAAACCCAAAATTTAATCAGATCTGCTGTTCCCTGTTCCCTGCGCTAGAACTTGAGTTTGAGAGGCTGGAGTTGAGATCTCTCAAAACCTGATCACAAAGATTTCCCCTGTATAGTGAACTCAGATCAAACGCTATTGAAACGGGGTCAACAGCAACAGGGTAGCGGATTCAATGAAAAATTGATTAAACTCAACCTTAACTCTAAGAGTCTCCACTGTGACTCGATATTCCATTTGGTTTTAAATCTTTCTGTAAACTGAATCTAAAGTGCTGTAGCTTTAAGCGTTTCTTTGTTCAAATTTTATATTGTCCTTCGTAGGAGTTATTAACCGAGATGTGTGGAATTGTTGGTTATATCGGCACTCAAACCGCTAGTGAAATCCTGTTGAGTGGTTTAGAAAAACTTGAATATCGCGGCTATGACTCGGCAGGACTCGCCACGGTCTGCGAAGATCAGATTCACTATGTTCGGGCGAAGGGTAAACTGTATAACCTCCGCAATAAACTCGCTAATACTCAAATGTCGGCGACAATTGGTATTGGTCACACTCGTTGGGCAACTCACGGAAAACCGGAAGAACGTAACGCTCACCCTCATCTTTCCCCGGATGGAAAAGTGGCTGTGGTTCAAAATGGGATTATCGAAAATTACCGGGAGTTACGAGAAGAACTGAAAGCAAAGGGATATGAGTTTAAATCTGATACGGATACAGAAGTTATTCCTCATTTGATTGCTGAATGTCTTTCTCAACCGTCGCCTGATGGGATGGTTTGTTCCCCTTCTGTGTTTGTGGATGCGGTACGACAAGCGGTTAATCGACTGACAGGTGCTTTTGCGATCGCTGTGATTTGTGCGGATTTTCCGAATGAATTAATTGTTGCTCGTCAACAAGCGCCGCTTTCTATTGGTTTAGGTCAAGGTGAATTTTTCTGTGCGTCTGATACGCCTGCTTTAGTTCCTTATACCCAAACGGTTCTGAGTTTAGAAAATGGTGAATTGGCGCGTTTAACCCATTTAGGAGTTGAGGTTTATAGCTTTGCAGGTGAACGCCTCAATAAAATGCCGCGAATTCTCGATGTGAGTCCAACTCTGGTTGAGAAACACTCTTTTAAACATTTCATGCTCAAAGAAATTCACGAGCAACCGGGAGTGGTTCGAGACTGTTTGCAAGCTTATATTAACAATAATTTTGATCTAGAACTAGAGCAGAAAACAACGGATGAATTACATCCGGCTCCGGTTGATATCAATCAATCTCCGGTAGAATTAGATTTACCCGATGAGTTGTTAGACAATCTCGAACAGGTAGATATTTTAGCTTGTGGGACGAGTTGGCACGCTAGTTTAGTCGGGAAATATTTACTGGAACAATTAGCGGATTTACCCACTACGGTTCAATATGCTTCGGAAGCGCGTTATGCACCTTCGCCTTTAAGACCGAATACATTAACAATTGGGGTGACTCAATCGGGTGAAACGGCGGATACTTTGGCGGCATTATCGATGGAAAAACAACGTCGTTTAAATGCACCTGCTGAGTTTAAACCTCGACTTTTAGGGATTACTAATCGTACGGAAAGTTCTTTGGGTCAATTAGTCCCTCATTTGATTAATACTCGCGCCGGAATTGAAATTGGGGTGGCGGCAACAAAGACGTTTACTGCTCAAGTGATCGCGTTTTATTTGTTAGCTATTGATTTAGCCTGGCGGCGAAAAACTTTACCCCAGTCTCGTTTACAAGATTTGATTAAAGATTTACGGAAGTTACCGTCTCAAATTGAATTGATTTTAAATACTCAAGAGGCAAAGATTGAAGAATTTTCTCATCAGTTTAGTAATACCCAAGATTTTATCTTTTTAGGACGGGGTATTAATTTTCCGATTGCTTTGGAAGGGGCGTTAAAACTGAAAGAAATTAGTTATATTCATGCGGAAGGATACCCGGCTGGAGAGATGAAGCATGGGCCAATTGCATTATTAGATAAAGATGTACCTGTGGTGGCGATCGCTATGCCGGGAACTGTGTATGAAAAGGTGATTTCTAATGCTCAAGAAGCTAAAGCGAGAGATGCTCATTTAATTGGGGTAACAGCTAAAGAAATGTTAGATAAATCTGATGTTTTTGATGATGTTTTACCTGTTCCTTTTGTCGATGAGTTGTTCTCTCCGATTTTGGCGGTGATTCCTCTACAACTTTTGGCTTATTATATTGCGGCTCGTCGCGGTTTAGATGTGGATCAGCCTCGGAATTTGGCAAAATCTGTGACGGTTGAATAGTTAATTGTTGGGCTGGGTTAATGTTATAGCGATTAAATAAAGTCGTTTACTGAGAAATTAAGTTCTATACCAGTAAATCAAGTTGTATACTGCTGGTATAGGGCTTTTTGAACCTAGATCGCAGATTCGCCCAGATCAGCTTTAAATTATGCAACAAAACCTAGATGCAGAACTAGAAAAGATTAGGCAACAGTTTAACTATGGCCCTTATCCTCGGATTCCTGTGGATCAATCTCCCCAGGATAATCTGAATCTTTTATTTATTCATAGTGTGGTGACTGCTTACTATTTGCGGCATCATCGTAGCGTATCTACAGAAGGAATGACCATCCTGGATGCAGGTTGTGGGACGGGTTTCCAAACCTTAGTTTTAGCAGAAGCTAACCCAGGATCAACAGTTGTCGGAGTGGATATTTCAGAAGAATCTATTACTCTAGCTCAATTGCGATCGCGTTACCACAGTCGCCCAGATCTACAATTTCATGTTCTGGATTTAGAAAATTTGTCTCGTCTGGGAATGAAGTTTGATTATATCAACTGTGATGAGGTATTGTATCTCTATCCGGATTTAGTACAAGGATTACAAGCCTTAAAAACGGTGTTAAAACCGGATGGAATCATTCGAGCAAATTTACACAGTTCTCTGCAACGAACTCCACTCTATCAAGCCCAGGCAGCTTTTCGGATGTTGGGATTATTTGATCAAAATCCAGAAAGCCAAGAGGTTGAAGCGGTACAATCTTTAATGAAATCTCTACATCGAGGAGTGACGGTTAAAGAACGAACTTGGCGATCGCAGTTAGAACAACCCGATGCAACAGAACAAATCTTGATGAACTATCTGTTTCAGGGGGACAAAGGTCATACCATTACAGAAGTGTTTACAGCCCTGGAAGCAGCAGGATTAGAATTTATCAAGATGGTGAACTGGCATCAGTGGCACCTGTGGAATTTGTTTGAAAACCCGGATCAACTCCCGCCTGTTTTAGCGACTCGTCTACCTCAAATGTCTGTGATTGAAAAACTTCAGCTTTTTGAGTATCTCCATCCGGTTCATCGCTTGTTAGATTTTTGGTGCGCTTCCCCTCAAACTCAACCTTCCTCAACGCCTGTTTCTCAATGGCAACCGACAGACTGGGCAACCCGTTGGTCAGAAATTAAAGTCTCATTACATCCCCAGTTACGCACGGATCAATTTCGCACTCTGTGTCTAACCAGTTTAAAGGCTCAGAAACCTCTGGCAATCACGAACTATCTGAGCGCCTCTGCGGATAAACCTTTCTTGATCGATACTCGCACGGTGACTTGTTTACTGCCGTTAATTGATGAAAGTCCCCAACCGTTAATGGCTTTGATCAGACGTTGGATGGAACTTTATCCCCGTGACCCGATTTCTATGGCACCTGTATTACCCGAAATAGTCTTAGTCGAACTCAAACAACTCCTCACCCGTTTAGAATTGTTTTTATACGTGCTATTGGAAGCATAAACATTGGCGAGGAGCAGAGAACTGAGAATAGGGATGATTCGCAAATCATCCCAAAAGTGACTTTAAAGGGCTTTATGGCGAATATTGGTTGAAATTTGTTCTGCGGTCATCACTACAACTAAAATCATTAGAATGATGGTGAGTGCTTCATCATAGCGGAATAGGGTCATGGCGGTACTGAGTTCAACCCCAATTCCACCTGCTCCGACTAGACCTAATACCACTGCTGAACGAATAGACTTTTCTAAGGCATAGAGACTGGTTGCGACAAAGGAAGGAAAAGCTAAGGGAAAAACTGCTCCTAAAATCACGCCGACTGTTCCGGCACCTGTGGCTTGCATGGCTTCAATGGGACCCGGTTCTAATTCTTCAATTCGTTCTGAGAAGAATCTTCCACAAAATCCCAAAGTATCGGCGGCGATCGCTAATATGCCTGCGGTTGGCCCTAACCCGACGGCGACGACAAAAATTAACGCCCAAACTAGATCGGGGATTGTCCGAATTGCTGCTACAATTGCCCGTGTAATCGGTCGTAAAATTGCGAAGGGAGTGGTATTTCGAGAAGCCAAAAGGGAAACCGGAAGGCTTAATAGCACACCCAATACCGCCCCCACTAAAGCCATTTCAAAGGTTTCTAATAATGCCCAAAAGTAGTTTTGCGCTCGGCTGAGATCGGGGGGAATGGCTTGGGATAAAAACCGCCCAATATTGTTTAAGCCAGCAACCAGGCGAGTCGGCGACAACATCCCGTTATACAAGCCGTGTAAAAAGAAACCGAGCAGAACCAATAATCCAATCAGCCAAACAATGGGTATGCGACCCATTCTTGGGGGGAGTTTTTCAACTAAATCTGGACGACGATAATCAGCCCGACTCATCGACTTGTCACCTCCATTTTTGTTTTTTGTTGAGTAGCCGCTTTGTTGAAATCGTCGTGAGACTCATGATTGGGGACATCGGCATAAAGTTGTTGAAGTTCTGCATCACTAATTTTTTGAGCGGAACTATCTAAAATTAATTTGCCAAACTTTAACCCAATCAAACGATTTCCATATTCTTTGGCAATTTCTAACTGGTGCAATGCACAAATCACAGTTAGTTGACGTTCTTCGGCAATTTCCCACAATAAATCCATCACTTCTCGCCCTGATTTGGGATCAAGACTGGCAATCGGTTCATCGGCCAAGACAATTTCAGGATCTTGCATTAACATTCGAGCAATGGCGACTCGTTGCTGTTGACCGCCTGAAAGATTACTGGCACGACGGGCGGCAAAATCGCTTAATCCTACCCGATCCAGACATTCCATGGCTCGATAGCGATCACGATCTTGGGCAAAGGGGGCGAAGATTTTCCAGGGTTTAGATTGTCTTCCCCAAGCCCCAAATAAAACGTTTTGTAAGACGCTGAGGTTTTCTATCAGGTGAAATTGCTGAAATACCATTCCCACTTGTTGCCGGACTTGTTTAAGCTGTTTTTTGGCGTTTCGGCGTCGGGCTTCTGCCACATCTAAGTTCCCGACATAAATATTGCCCGAAGTTGCTTCATTTAAGCCATTGATACACTTTAAAAGGGTTGTTTTACCTGAACCATTTGAACCGAGTAGAATGGTGGCTTCTCCGGGAGTGATATCAAAACTCACCCCATCTACGGCTCGATTTCCGTCGGGATATTCTTTAACGATGTTATGAATTGATAAAGAAAGCATTACATTTTGATCTCCATTTCTGAGGAATTAAACTAACAATTGATGACAAAAATTAAAGGCCGCCGTAATCAATCCCGACTGCCCGATGTACATCTCGCATTTGCTCATATTCCTCATCACTGACGGGATGAATGCTGGACTCACCATATTTTTCACTGGAGGCGAGGAGGGCATTCAAGACCCGTTCTTGGTTGGCTAAAATTCGTTCTTGGATTTCTTCGTTACACTCTTGTGGAATTCTTTGACTGGTGGCAATTACATCTCGGGGGAGTTCAGGCCCTTCTGCAACTAAGCGATAAAAGTCTTCGCCGTAGGCTTCTTGTACCCGACGTTGATCACTGGTGCCACTGCCGAGGGCGTCAACATCTCCGGCAGCAAAGACTTCTATTCTCAAATCTCCAAGCAGTCGGGTATCGACATCATTTTCAGGATCTAGTCCTTCATCCATTAACAATGCTAACGGCCCAATATGACCACTGGTAGACCCAGGGCTTTTCATGGCGATGGTTCGACCGCGCAGATCTTCGGGGGTTTGAATATCGCTATCTGCCCTCACCATGATGAAGGAGCGATATCCTGGGCGTTCAATGGAAACGACGGGTTCTAAGCCTGCATTGGCTCTAATGGCAATATATTCAGAGGGTCCGGCTAAGACCATATCTAATTGGTCAGCTTGAATTCCGGCGGCGGCTGCGGTGCGATCAGTGACGGCAAAGAATTCAATATCTAATTCTAAAATATCTTCCATTGTGGCTTGGAATTCGGCAAAATCACGCCGTAATTCTTCTAAGCCTTCTGTTCCTGTATCTGCAAATCTTAATCTGGCTGGGCATACTCCCCCTGCTCCTGATAGATCAACTGTTTGATCGGTTTGACAGGCTGTCAGTAATAAAAATGCAGAGGATGTCAATGCAGCAGCAGCACGGCGCACGGGGTCGTGTGATGTCATGTAAAATATCTCCTTTTGTTATTCTAAAAATAGGCTATCTCTCAAGTTTCAGGAACTTGACTGGCAGGATAGACGCAAGAACTTTACCCTCTATATAAACAAAAGTCAAATCCAAAAGTAACTATCTTTAGTTAGATGTCATACTACTCCGATAGTTTCAGGTATTCTCCCTACTAAAATAACTTTTTGATGGACGCTTTAAAATAAAAATTATCTATGATAACATAGGTTCATTCACTCTAAATTATGCCTTGTGTTCCTTGTGAGTTCGGTTGTCTAGACATAGAATAACGTTAGGTTAAGAAATTCAACGGATGTCAAAAAAACTGCTGGAACAGAAAATCTAGAATGTTTGTCTTGCCCAACATTTGAGCCAAAACTGAAAAATTGTGTATAATTTACAAGATGTATAAAAATTAGCTGTTCAACCCAGTTTCCCGACTGTTCAACTCGAGGGGATAAAGATTAACGGGAATATTTCGGGAATATTTTTCGTGAACAGTTTTTATTCTTCTTTATTTATAGTTAGAATTGAGAAAATGGGTATATAGCAGAGGGGACAGGGGACAGTTATCAGTTATCACTCTTGCCTTTTGCTTTCAGCATAGCTGCCTGTAGCAATATTGCCTAGTGCGTAGCGCTATATACCTCTCAAGTTGAGATTTGAGGAAATTAACTGAGTTGAATCACTTCTTCTTTTTTCTCGCTGAGAACATCGGTGCATTTTTCCAGCCATTCAATTAAAGATTCCAGTTGTTTACTGGCATTCATTACCCCTAAACCTCTGACGGTGACTTTACCTTTGCTGTAAACAAACCGAGAATGGAGATGGGCGGGTAACTTCTCTTTTAATAAATTCCAGGCGGGTTCTTCCATTGGGGTTTCGAGGATAATATGTTGTTTGCTTTCTTTGTCAGGTTTGATATGAGAAAAGCCTAGTTTTTTAGCAATTTGTTTGAGTTCCATCACCCGAATTAATTGTTGGGCGGGGGTGGGTATGGGGCCATAGCGATCGCACCAATCTTCTTCTAATCTGACTAATTCATCGCGACTATTACAAGAGGCAACCTCTCGATAAGCTGTCATTTTTTGATCGCTATCGGGGATATAATCAGAAGGAATAAAGGCAGTTAACATCAAATCAATTTGCGTATCATCCACTTGCGGGATTTCTTGACCTTTGATTTCCCGAATGGATTCTTCTAACATTTCGGTATACAGGTCAAATCCAATCACATCCATTTGACCCGATTGTTCTGCACCCAATATATCACCTGCGCCGCGAATTTCTAAATCTCTCATCGCCAGTTGATAACCGGAACCTAACTGGGTAAATTCTTGAATGGCTTTTAAGCGTTTACGGGCATCATCCGATAAAATAGCACGTCCATCGGCAGCCAGAGGATAAAATAACCAAGCATGGGCTTGAACACCTGAACGTCCCACACGCCCTCTTAACTGATACAATTGAGCTAACCCAAACCGATGAGCATCTTCGATTAAAATCGTATTAACGCGAGGAATATCTAAGCCGGATTCAATAATAGTTGTACAAACTAAAATCTCTGCTTCTCCGGCATTAAAGGTTAGCATAATTGACTCTAATTCTGCTGCATCCATTTGACCATGGGCGGTTGTTATCCTCGCGCTTGGCACCATTTCGCGGATTTTCGCGGATTTTTCCTCAATGCCTTCAATTCTGGGTACGACATAAAACACTTGTCCACCTCGGTCTAATTCTTGACGAATGGCCGTGCGGATGGTTTCATCATTATAAGGAGATAAATGAGTTTTAATCGGGCGACGAGAGGGGGGCGGTGTGGTAATTAAACTCATTTCTCTAATTCCCGACAACGCCATATATAAGGTGCGAGGAATGGGCGTGGCGGTTAGAGTTAATACATCGACATGGGTTTTCAGGGCTTTTATTTTTTCCTTTTGATTGACTCCAAAGCGTTGTTCTTCATCAACGACTAATAACCCTAAGTCTTTGAATTGAATGGTTTTACTGAGAATTGAATGAGTGCCAACAACAATATCAATTTCTCCGGTTATTAATCGTTGTTGAATGTCTCTTTTTTCTGCCGTTGTTCTAAAGCGGTTTAATAATGCGATTTCTATCGGATAGGGGGCGAATCTTTCTTTAAGGGTGTGATAATGTTGTTGGGTTAAAATCGTTGTTGGGGCAAGAAATGCCACCTGTTTTCCGGCGGTTACGGCTTTAAAAATTGCCCGAATCGCAACTTCTGTTTTCCCAAAGCCCACATCTCCACAAACGAGGCGATCCATCGGACGTTCGGCTTCCATATCCCGTTTAACATCTTGGGTTGATTTTAACTGATCGGGGGTGGGTTGATAGGGAAAAGAATCTTCAAGTTCTTGTTGCCAGGGGGTATCTTGCGGAAAATTATACCCAGTTTGTTGGGCGCGTTGGGCGTAGAGTTTGAGTAAATCAACGGCAATTTTTTGGATAGCTTTTCTAACTTTATTTTTGGTTTTCTCCCAAGCTTTCCCAGAAAGTTTATTAAGAGTTGGAACTTTTCCGCCTGTACTTCTAAACCTCGATAGCGTTCCCAATTGATCGGCGGCGACTCGTAATAATCCATCAGCATATTGTACAACTAAATAATCCCGGGTTTCGTTATTAATAGTTAGGCTTTCTAATTTAATAAATTGCCCGATACCATGCTGACGATGAACGACATAATCTCCCGGACGGAGTTTATTGGGGTCAACCTGTTTTGATGCCGCCCGTCGCCGTTTGCGAATATAACTGGGGGTAGCAAGGGAATGTTGACCATAAAATTCTCGGTCGGTAATCACAACTAACCGAAAAGTGGGTAAAATAAAGCCTTCGAGTTCGGCGAGTCCGGTATATTTGAGGGCGACGGGGGTATCTTTAATTAAGCCATCAATGGCGGGATAGTCGCGAGGGTTGGGAACAAATTTTGAGGGACAGTCGTGTTCTGACAGCAGAGAAACGGATCGACTGGGTTGGGCGGAAACGAGAAAGATGGAAAAATGACGTTTTCGTTCTTGACGGATCAGATCGGCGAGTTTGGCGAATTGATGGGGGGTGATGGGGACGGGGCGACTGGAGAGGTTGAGACTGGGTGAACTTGCAACCAGGGGAGAGGGGTTGACTTCGGTGAGTTCTGATAGATATAGACGATCAAAACGTTGCGAAACCTGGTTTAAGGAGTCGGTAAATTGACGATGAAGTTTAGGATGGGGGGTTGAGGGGGTTTGTTCTAATAGACTCTGTTGGATATGATCATACCAGCGATCGCCATGGGCGGCACATTGATCGGGTTCGTCGATCGCGACTAAGGTCAGTTCCGGTAAATAATCAAGTAGGGAAGCGGGGTGATCGATTTTCCAGGCTTCTGTTCCAATTCCCCAGAGTGTAAAATCTGTGGGGGTGAGGACTAACTGTTCTATTTTATCAAGTGATCGCTGAGTGGCGGGGTCAAATTCGCGAATGCGTTCAAGTTCATCGCCAAACCATTCTAAACGGACGGGGAGTTCAGCCGCGACGGGAAACACATCGACAATATCGCCCCGACGACTCCATTGACCTTCGGTTTCGACGAGAGAAACCCGTTCATAGCCGAGTGTGGCGAGTTGTTCATCTAGCTGTTTGGAGTCTTGAGTCATTCCCCGTGTCAGGGTGAGACAGTAGGGCTTAAAGGCTTCAACGGGGGGGAGATGGGGTTGTAGCGATCGCTCGGTGGCAACTAGGGCTATTTTACCATTTTCTGCGGGGTTTTCTACCGGGTTGACCAAATCAGCTAACACCTGCATTTGTCCCCAGATCATTTCTTCTGAGTAGGAGGGTTCGTAAGGGGAACCTTCTGAGGTGGGGTAAAAGTGAACCGTAGACCATCCCATCGCTTCGAGTTGGGCAGACCAGCGCCCGGCTTCTTCTAGAGTGGCGGTGACAACTAATAAGTTCAGTCCCGCTTCCTGGGCTAAAGCTGAAGCCACCAGTCCTTTGGGGAGTCTGGAAACGCCGTTGAGGTACAGGGATTGATGTTGATTGAGTTTGGTCAGCAGTTCCCGGGTTAGCGGCGATCGCGCAGTCGCCCGAACAATCGCAGAAAATGTCATAGATACTTTCGAGTGGGGTGCAAGGAGAGTTGTTTTAATATTGTAGAGAATTTAGCGATTCCTTCATCGGAAATTTTTTAGATGTTTACCGTCTTCAATGAAATTTTGATTGTGCTTTTGTTGGTTTTGGCGAATGGTGTGTTTGCGATGTGTGAGATTGCGATCGTATCATCTCGCAAGGCGCGTTTGCAACAGTTAGCGAATCGGGGAAATCCAAACGCCCAAACTGCGCTAGATTTGGCAAATACCCCGAATCGTTTTTTATCAACAGTCCAAGCGGGGATTACGCTAATTGGAATTTTAGCGGGGGCGGTTGGTGGAACGACATTAGCGGATCAGTTAGCGGTTGAACTGAAGCAAGTTCAGGTTTTAGCGCCCTATAGTGATGCGATCGCTTTGGCGGTGGTGGTTTGTTTTATTTCTTATTTATCGTTGATTTTTGGAGAATTAGTTCCGAAACGGTTGGCGTTAAATTCTCCTGAACGGATTGCCATTATTGTTGCCCGACCGATGAATTTTTTGTCAAAATTGGGGTCTCCAATGGTTCATCTTTTAAGTTTATCTACTGAACTGATTTTACGGCTTTTGGGGAGCCAAGTTCAGAATGAACCGTTAGTGACTCAAGAGGAAATTAAGATGTTAATTGAACAAGGAACTCAATCGGGTATTGTTGAAGAAGCAGAACAGGATATTGTTGATCGGGTGTTTCAGTTGGGTGAACGTCCGGTACAAAGTTTGATGACGTCTCGACCGGAAATTATTTGGTTAGATTTAGAGGATAAGCCCGAAGAAAATCGCCACAAACTGAATCAAGTTCCTTATACTAGAGTGTTAGTGTGTCAGCAGGGATTAGATAATGTGTTAGGATTTGTGCGAGTGACGGATTTGTTATCTCAAATGTTGGAAAATCAACCGCTTGATTTAACTCGTTCCTTGCGCAGACCGCTTTTTGTTCCTGAAAGTACTTCGGCGTTGCGAATTTTAGAAATGTTTAAGCAAACCGGAACTCATATTGGGATTGTTGTAGATGAGTATGGTGTGATTCAAGGATTAGTCACGTTGAATGATATTTTGTTAGAATTAGTGGGTGATATTCCGATGGTGGATCATCAGGATGAACCTCAAGTGATTCAACGGGAGGATGGGTCTTGGTTGTTAGATGGAATGTTAGAAGTTGAGGAATTTTTTAAATTGTTTGAGATTCAAGGATTAGTGCAACCCCATCAGGGAAATTACCACACTGTTGGAGGATTTGTAATTACTCATTTGAGTCGCATTCCTTCGGTTACTGATTCTTTTGAATGGCAAGGTTTAAAGATAGAAGTGGTTGATATGGATGGAAATCGTGTGGATAAAGTGTTAGTGATGCCGATTGATCAAAACTCTCGTTCTCAAGGTTAGATGCCCTGAATTTTGTCATTTATTCAAGATTATTTATGTGGAAACCGCTTAAATCTATCTCTTTTCAACAAATTCGTCAAACTTTAATTTTATTATTTTGTTGGACGGTTGTTCCTTTATTTTTAGTGGAAGTTTTGATGATTGTCCTCGAACCTTATTTATTTCAAGGACTCTATCAATATGACCCCGACTTAGGCTTTAGGATTCGTCCCTATGCCAACGGAAATAATCAATTTGGGTTTAATGATCGTGATTATCCCCTAGAAAGAGAACCGGGAAAATTTCGGATGGTTGTTGTTAGTGATTCTTTTAACTGGGCGGGAGGAAGAGAGGGAAATTACACGGCATTGTTAGAGAATAAATTTACAGACTATTATGGTCAATTACAGGTGGAAGTGATTAATACAGGCTACCCTGGAACTCACACGGGAGAACAGTTAGAAATGTTAAAAAAGTTTGGTTTACAATATAATCCTGATTTAGTTGTGTTAGGATTTTTTGTAGGAAATGACTTTTTAGATGCTGACCCCTACCGCAAACGAATTATTGTCAATGATATTTATATTGATATTGATCGTCGGGAAGAATTAATCATCTTCGGTTATCCAATTATTGGACAGTCGAGATTATGGCTATTTATCCAACAAAAATATAAAGTTTTTCAAGAAACTGCCAAATCTCAACAAGCCTTACAGTCTTTCCCTCAATTAACCGCATCATCTCAGCCCCAACTGTTCAGTCAAACAGTTGATCCTCCCCTCGAAAAGTCTCCCGGTTTTCTCTCCTTAGAAACCTTTTTAGAAGTGGAAAGAAACCGTTTAAGTTTTTGCAGAACCCAGGATTTAGAACGAGGAAAATGGGATAAAAACATTGACTATATTCTCAGCAGTATTTCCGAGATGAATCAGATTTTGCAAGAGAGGGGAATTCAGTTTATTGTGGCGATGTATCCTGATGAATTTCAAGTTAATCCAGCATTATTTAATCAAGTTGTTGATCGGTTTGACCTCAACCCTGAAAACTATCAAATTACTTGTATGCAAGATATTCTCAAACAACATTTAGAAGCCAATAATATTCCCTATATTGATTTTTTAGATCGGTTTCAAGCCGAACAACAAAACCAACCTTTATATCTTCTGCAAGAACCCCATTGGAACTCGGCAGGAAATCAACTGGCAGCGGAGATTTTGTTTAAATCTTTGCAACCTAATATTAATCAATTCTTTCAATCTGAGAATTAAATCTATTTCGGATTAGTCCAACTTTTAGAAGCTAAAAATGATGAAACTTAAACAGCTTAAATCTCTGACAATACAAACCCTAATTATCACCATAATTACTTTGATTTTATCAGAAATAACCTTCAGAATTTATCATCGAATTAACCCAACTTTTCTGTTTCCCGATCAGTCTTACAACCGTTGGCGAGGAAAACCTCATGATCAAGTTTTAGGTTTTACCTTAAATTCTCGTGGGTTCAAAGATCGAGAATATCCCCTAGAAAAACCTGATGGAAGTTATCGAATTATTGCGATTGGAGATTCATTTAATTTTGGGATTGTTCCCCATCAATACAATTATCTTACAGTATTAGAAGAAAAACTCACTCAACAAAATCAACAAATTGAGTTAATTAATATGGGAATTCCGGGAATGGGACCCAGAGATTATCTGTCTTTATTACTGAATGAAGGCTTAGAATTTCAACCTGATATGCTGTTGCTTTCTTTTTATATTGGTAATGATTTTATGGATAATCAATTCAAAGCCAATGAACGACGCTGGGAAATTTCTTATGTGGCTTCTTTTTTGCGATCGCTGATTAAACTGCAAACGGAATATGAAGGGTTAGGCGCTGATCCGAATCTTGTTTATATTGACGACGCACCCACCCGCACAGATGAATCTTACCTCAAAGATACTAGAAATAAAAGTAATATGTTTGTCAGAAACCCTGCTGATGACATTTTTAAAGGCTATTTTCAAGATGCAATGAATGATCTGCTAAAAATTCAAGCTATTTGTGACTATCGTAATATTAAGTTAGTGGTGGTGATTATTCCTGATGAAGTTCAGGTGGATCAAAATTTACAAGCAACCATTGTAGAAATGTTTGATCCGAATGATCCCGATAAATTAGACTTTCGACTTCCTAACCGAATGTTACATGAAGCCTTTGAAAATAACAATATTGAATACATTGATTTAATGGATGAATTTATTGCAGCTTCTTCTCAAACTCGCCTCTATAAACCCAATGATACCCATTGGAATATTGCCGGAAATCAATTCGCCGCAGAAGTTTTATTTCAAAAAATTTATGAACGATACTCTCAAATTTTTCAATAAAATTGATTAATTTTAATCGATCAAACAAGGCAACTTAATCGTAAAAACCGACCCTTTTCCTAATGTCGATTCTAATTGTACTTCTCCGTTAAATAGTTTCACAATTCGGCTAACAATAGCAAGTCCTAGCCCTACACTTTGTAGAGGTTGTTCGCTCGGTTCAATTTGAAAATAGGATTCAAAAATATTGGCTTGATTTTCTTTAGAAATACCAATTCCAGTATCGGCAACAATAATTGACCATTCCTGTTGATTAAGCTGCTGACAAGTAACTCGAATCTCTCCTGATTTTGTATATTTAATAGCGTTACTGACTAAATTATTGACCAGTTGTTGAATCCGAAGTGAATCTGTTAAAATGTGTTGAGGAGCAAATTCAACATTCACAAACAGTTCGAGTCCTTTGGCTTCGGCTTGGGGTCGCAGTCCTTCTTCAACAATTTCTTGAACAAGATATCCTACATTAACTTTGTTTAAATTGAGTTGAATTTGACCTTGATCATAACGAGAGATTTCTAAGGCATCATTAATAATTTTAAGCAGTTGTTGTCCGTTGCGAAGGACTCGTTCAACATGATCAAGATTTGCTGGTGTTGCTTGACCTTCTAACTTGAATTGTTTACGCTGTTCTCTCAGGAGTAAATCCGAAAAACCAATAATTGAATTTAGGGGCGTTTTGAGTTCGTGAGCGAGGTAAGCCAGGTTCTCTTTATGGACTTGAATGAGGCGGGTTAACTCTTGATTGGTTAACATTAATTGAGCTTGCATTTGTTGAAGTTCATGCAGTCTTGCCTCAATATAACTGTCCATACTACAAGCGATAATTTCGTCTAAAATGCGGTCAATAACTTGAATAGTGTTTAGCACTTCCTCAACCGAACTTTTGCGAAAATCTTCATCTAAAGTTTCTAAAATAGTTGTTCTTAAAAGACGGTATTCACGAACAATTTCTGTTGTATCATATCCTTGTTCAGCGCGTACAAATCCGTGACTCAAACTTTTCTCTTCTAATTCCTGAGAATCTTCAGATTGTTGAGAAAGTAGCCTAGCAAGTTCAGCAAGAACATCAGGGATGCTATCTCTAACGGCTTCATGTGCAAGCTTTTTCGCACTACCGATCTTGCCATCCCAGTGAACCGCCTCAACCCAGCGCTCAACAATTAAGTCTATATTTTGGGATAAGCTCTGTCCGAGATCATTCATCAATATTTGCACCATTATACTTTTCTGATTCTTCTCCTAGTATATCATTTTTTTTTCTGAAAATGTTTTCAACACTTTATCTCATCTTTTAATTACGAGTTTAATCTTCAACAGACTTTCCAGTTAAGACTTGTACAATTGAACGCCCAATGTAGTTGGATAAAATATCTTCCCCTCTAGCATTATAATGACAGCAGTTATCCCCATAAACTGGTTCAGGGATGTCATCAAAAACATTAACGGCATTAAAAATATTAACATTATTAGCTTGTAACTGCTCAATTCTCTCTAATAATAACGGATATCCAATTCTCACCCCTTTCTCATAGGGACTCGCGTCACTCAATGCAATTCTCCGTTCAGCATCACTAAATTGTCGGTTCGTTTGCCAATATTGATTGGGTTGAAAAAAGTGAAAATAGGGAATATTATTAGCCGCAGCCACTTGGTGCATTAAGGTAGAAGTTTGTACCCAATAATCAGCCACTTCCTCAAAAAATACATCATCGGGGAATACCTGATCTTGATTATAAAAGAAAATAATACTTTCTTGATCATCATCCAGGGGTCTGTTTCTATGTCTCTCAAATCTGAGTAGGTTTTCTCGATAGTTTTTCACAAAATTTTCAACATAAATAGACATCACTGCATGACAGGCCGCTAATTGACAATCTTGTAATCTATTTAAACTCTCTTCTAACTGTTTTTTATCTTCTTTAATGGTCAGCAGTGTTCTCAGCGCTCGGTCTGATAAACTATTATTAGCCAGTCCCGTTAACGGTTCAACATGAGCGGGACTCGGCATAGCTAAGTCTAGCTGACGTTGATTATTCAAATTAGAAAGGGCAACTTCATTAAATCCATCAATGTTAATAATTAAATCAAATTGTTGACCCCGCGCCAACATATAGTTTAAAATTAATAATTGTTGCGGTTGTTTGTATCCTCCCACAGCAAAGGATAAGATGATAATTTCTTTATTTTGATATTGAGGAATTTGTCTAAAAATTTGTTCTAAAACTTGATTGTTAACTTCATAAATCGAATAGTTAGACGCAACAGAACCGCCAAAGACCCCAACAATAAATTGATTCTCATTCGTTCTTTCAAAAGGATAGTTATAGGGAGAAATAAACCCATAATTATTATACTTAAAACCCGGTCTAAAATCGGGGCCCGGCTTCTGAACAAATCCAAAAAAAGGATGCAAGCGTTCAACAATCGATTCTCCCCCCACGCGGACTCCTTCTAAATTAATCCCCAAATCTTGATAACTTTGAGATTTTTCACGGGTATAAAACAACTGTTGATTTCTCACAAAATAAAACGCTAAAGAACCCAGTTCAAGAAAAACAAATAAAAAAACCAAGTTAATCAAAGTGATTTTCAGTCCTTCTTGAAAGAGTTTAATGTTGAATTTCATGCTTTCTCCTTATTGATGAAGTCAATACTAATCAAAATTTAGTTGAGGGTCTTTTTCAAATTCAGGGTTTTGATAACATATTCAGCAATATATTGAGTCAAGATATCTTGTCCCAGTTGGTTATAATGACAACAACTATCTCGATAAACGGTTTCTGAAGTCTGATCAAATATTTTAACAGCATTCAAAAGGTTTATCCCAGATGTCTGCATCTGTTCACCTTGAGAAATTAATATCGGATAGCCCTGTTTAGCCGCTTGACGATAGGGACTTTCTTGGATGATTCCTTGTTCTTCCGATGAAAAAACCCGCAACGTAGGATAATGTTGGTTGGGTTGAATCACATGAAAATAGGGAATCTGACGCATTGCTAGTAAATGATACATCATTTGAGAAGATTCTAACCATTGATTTACCGCTTGATTCAGCATCACTTCCTCTTGTAAAATTTCGGATTGTTTGGGTAATGAAATCAAACTCTCTTGAACCGGATTTGTTTTGGCTTGCTGTTGAATTTGATATTGGTCAAGGGCTTTAGCTTTTTGTTGATATTGCTGAGAAAAATATTGTATTTTTAAAAAATTAACCCCATAACACAAAGCCATTTTACATTGATTTAGCTGTTGATTGGCTTGATTTAAGTGCTGTTGAAGTTTCACAATATCTCCCATTTTGATTGTTGCTGAAAGATCACCACTGACTAAACTGACTAACGGTTGAAAATGTTGAAAACTGGGCATTGCCAAGTCAAGTTTAGCTTGATTATTATAAGGAGATAGGGCAATTTCATTAAATCCGTCAATATTAATGACCAAATCAAATTCTTGACCCTGTGATAAAAAATAACTTAAAATCAACAACTGTTGTGGTTGTTTATATCCCCCATTGGCAAAATTTAAAACAATAATTTCTTTGTCACTAAACTGAGGTAAAACTTTCAACTGTTGAATTAACGTTCGCGAATGAGAAGGATCAATATTTTCATTCACGGTGAAATCACTCGCCACAGAACCGCCAAAAATACCGATAATCACCTGATTACGATTAGTTTTAACATGGGGATAATCATAGGGCGAAAAGAATCCATAGTTATTAATCTTTAAACCTGATAATTCATGGTGAAAAACTCCCGGTTTTAGAACATAGCCAAAAAACGGATGAAAACGAATAATCATCGATTCATTGTTTAAAGCAGGTTGAGACAGTTCAACAAAATTGAACAGGTTTTTAATAGAGTCTTCTGGACGATTTTGAGTATAAATAATTCGCTTTTCTGTCATCCAAATATAAAAAAATAAAACCACCTCAGTTGCAACGCCCACAAGAATTAAATTAACCAAACCAACAAATAGCCCAAATTGAAGGGCTTGAATTAATGGTAACGGTCTGAGAGATAATTTTTTCATCAGATTTAAGATGTTGAAGGGGGTGAATTAAAAAGTTAGGGAGAAATAATTTGTTGACAAATTTGATTCGACATTAACTCTGCCGCCACTTGATTTCCTTTGCGGTTCCAATGACCTCCACAGGGTAACGCATTCTCAAATCCATGTAAACACTCCTCGGTTTCTTCTGCTATCTTTTGCATCAGTTCTGCGAGTCTAAATACCGCAAATCCTTCTCGTTCACCGACGGCTTTAATGCGTTTATCAGGGTAAAATAAATCTTGAATATCATGGCTTTCCATAAACCCTTGACGTTTTTCAGATTCAGGATGAACTTGATAAGAATCACTAATTGTCACCACCATAAAATCAACCCCTTCAGCTTGAACTTCGTCTCGCATTAATGTAATTAATCCTTCCGTAATTTTCCACGCTTCCTCCCAGTTTTGATCAGGCGGTTCTTTATAAAAATTGATATTAATTTCTTGGTAGTCTTGTTCAAACTGACGGCGCTTAGATTCTGCTTCCGCCTGTCGAACTAATCGTAAAATTCGAGATCGTCTTAACAGCCACTGGGGTAAATAATCGACTCTAGAGGTTGCATAGTAATCTCGTTCAGGTGGCGTTAAGTTTAAGAAAGAATCATCCAGTACCCATTCTCCATTTTCTAAGGTAAAATAAGGTCGCCAATGATCATGTTCTAGCGGTTTATAATTA
This sequence comes from Limnoraphis sp., assembly GCA_050485465.1. Classification (GTDB taxonomy): domain Bacteria; phylum Cyanobacteriota; class Cyanobacteriia; order Cyanobacteriales; family Microcoleaceae; genus Capilliphycus. Next base: position 58,209 of record JBJHBL010000031.1, read on the forward strand.
TTGCGAATATCATTTCCGGGATAAAATCCTAATAACACCAAATCGGGCGAAAATTGCCAAACATGATGGCGTAACGTCATTAATTCTTGGGCTGTTCCATAACCTTGAACGCCAAAATTTAACACCTCAACTGTTTTCCCTTCTAACCCCGGACATTCGGCTAATTTTTCTTCCATAATTGCCGCGGCTGTATATTCTAAAGGAACATGAATCGCCTCAATAAATGAATCCCCTAAAAAAGCAATTCTATAGGTATTTTCTGGCTTGTTAATCGTTCGTTCGCGATCGCGCATTCCGTGACTATTCATCTGAACGCCACTGATTTCCCCCTCACCCGTCCAAACTGTTACTGCATTCGCACGAGGCGCCCAACCTCGGTGGGGATCATCGACTCGATAGGCGAGATCTTCTGATGTTGGATCGGGGGGTAAAGGGGCTTTAATTCCTGCTAGACGTAAACCGATTTCACCGATTATAATAGCAAACAGAAAACTTCCACAAACCAAGCCTAAATTGATTAAAAAAGGTTGTAGTTTCTTGTTCATTTTGTTACCTGTTGACACAACTGATTTGCAATTAATTTTCCCGCTAGTTCATGTCCTTTGGGGTTCCAATGTCCCGTACAAGGAAAACCATCTTCAAACCCATGTAAACAAACTTGGTTTTCTTCCCCATAACTTTGGAAGGTTTCAACTAAACTGAATACCGGAAAATTTTCACGCTGTCCTAATGCTTGCAATCGTTGATTGGGATAAAATAAATTTTCAATTTGATGAGTTTTCATAAACGATTCACGAACTCCTGGATTGGCATGAACTTGCATCGGATCAGCCATCGCCACGAATAGAAACTCGGCATTTTGTTCTTGAACTTCCTGATTCATCATGGTGATTAATCCTTCTGTCACCTTCCAGGCTTCTTTCCAGGCGGAGTCTGTTGGTTCTCGAAAGTTTTGGGCAGTGAGGGTGTTTAAATGTTGAAGTAAATTTTTTTGTTTGAAATCTCGTTCTGCTTTTTTTGTAACTTGCAAAATTCGAGAACGATTAACTAACCAAGCCGGAAGATGATCAACCTTTGTAATCCAATAGCGATCGCTATGTTCTAGGGTAAGATTTCTAAAGGAAAAATCCGGGACTAATTCCCCATTTTGATACACAAAAAATGGTCGATAATGATTACTTTCAAGCTGGGGTGAATTATCTATAATATCATTCCCAATAAAAAAGCCCAACACCACAACATCTGGGTCATAATCCCATACCTTTTGGCGTAACATCAGTAACTGTTGGGCGGTACTATAACCATCCACTCCAAAATTAATCACTTCAACCTGTTTTCCCTGTAACCCTGAACACGATTGTAATTCATTTTCTATCACAGACCAATAGGTTTCTTCTACATCAACTTGTGCGGCAAAGGTAAAAGAATCCCCTAAAACTGCAATTCTTAATGTATTTTCTGGTTTGGTTTTTGGATAAATCCGATCTCGCAACCCATCAGAATTAACCTGAATATAAGCTTCCCCCTCTTGTTGCCATAACCCCTCCGCCTCGGGTCGATTTGTCCAGCCTAAATCCGGATGAGACATGGTATAAAAAGAAGGAGAAAAGTTTCCATGACCCGGCTGAGGCAGCTTTTTTAGCCCCTCAATTCCGGCTAACCGTAAACCCATTTCCCCAAGAAATACACCAAACAAAATACTTCCCAGGGTTAAACCTAGATTCAATATCCAAGCTTTGTGTTTACCCATTTTCTTCTACCTATTTGCAAAATTGATTCGCGATTAATTCACCTGCGAGTTGATGCCCTTCCTCATTCCAATGACCTCCACAAGGGGCAGCATTTTCAAAACCATGTAAACAGGTTTGATAGTTTTCAGCATAATCTAAAAAGGGTTCAACTAGACTCAAAACGCGAATATTTTCTTGTTTTCCCAGAACTTGAATTCGTTGATCGGGGTAAAATAGATTGGTGATGCCATGTCTTTCTTTAAATGCTTCACGCTTTATTGGATTATAATGAACTTGCTGAGGATCGCTTAACGTTACCACTAAAAAGTTAGCTTGGTTTTGTGTCACCTCCTCTGCCATTTTAACAATTAATCGTTCAGTGATTTCCCAAGCTTCTCGCCAAACTTCATCCGTTGGTGGTTTAAACGTATTCCCCCGCAACTGAACAAAATTTTCCCCCAGTTGACGTTTTCTCGCCTCTAATTCTGTTTTTCTAACTAAATATAATATCCGTGAACCTTCCCCCCAGCCTCCAAAAATTTGATCAACTCTGGAAACTGCATAGGGGTTCCGTTCAAAAATATTAAGCTGATGAAAAGAATAATCGAGAACTAATTCCCCCTCTTGTATAATATAAAAAGGTCGATAGCGATCATATTCCAATTGGGGGGAGTTATTAATAATATCATTGCCCGTGTAAAACGCCAGAATCACCCAATCGGGATCGTAATCCCAAACTTCTTGTTGTAATGTAATGAATTCTTGAGCGGTTCCATAGCCTTGAACCCCAAAGTTTAAGACTTCAACGGTTTGATTTTGTAGAGATTGACATTGACTCAGTTGACGTTCCATTACCGCTAAAAACGTCTGTTCTAAAGGCACTTGAAATGCTTCTACAAAAGAATCTCCTAAAACAGCAATCCGCAGGGTATTTTCAGGTTTAAATTGAGAACGTTCGCGATCGCGCCATCCCTGAGAATTAATCGTAATATAAACTTCTCCTTCGGTTCGCCACCAACCCGACGCCCCAGGCTTCAATGCCCAGGCGCGATCCGGATCAGCAGTATGAAACACTGATGGAACCCAGTTTACAGCTTCAGAAGCTTTTTGATAACCGGGTATTTCCATCCTCCTTAAACCTAACTCAACCAGTCCCAAAGCCGTGGCGATACTCCCTAAAACGAGACTCAAATTAATCGCCCCCGTCTTCCATTTATTCATATTTTAGAACAGGGTATAAATAAACGGAGCGATCGCAGAACCTTGAGACAAAACAATCAACGCCCCTAACAAAACCAAAGTAATAATCAGAGGCAATAACCAATACTTTTTGCGTTCTTTCATAAACGCCCATAAGTCTTTTAAAAAGTCTAATGTGGCTTCAAACATCAGAAAGGACGCTCCATACTTTCACGATTTCTAATTGTACTCCCCACCCGATAGGTTGAGAGATCCGGGTTTAATTCCCGTTGCATGGCATCACTACCAAAAATTCGTTTGATCAAGGCCATCGGTGTCATCATAGCGTAAAACACCATTCCCAGAATAATCCTTGTATTAATCCAGGCTAACACCAGCCCCACCCGCATCCAACCATAATAAATCGGATTGAGGGTACCGGGAATAATCAACGCCCAAACCGCTAAAATTGAACCCAAAATCCAGGGCCAAAGCGGTGGGGGCCAGTGTCGAAACACCAGAGGAAGCACGAACCCAAACAACCCCGCAAAAATGCCGCCTGTTGTGAGTCCGAACTCGCGTAAACCTTTTTTGTCAAGCTTAGGAATATCGTGATCCATGTCTTTGTTTATTGAGTGTAAAAAACTAAACTGATATGATTTCCTTTCCCTCTCTTTTATCCCCTCTAGCCCCCGCCCCCGTGACCCCCAATTCTGGGGGTATTTCTGGGAGGAATTAGAGTTCCAAGTCCTCCAACTACCTGCAATTTTCCAAGTCCCCCAGAATTGGGGGATTTAGGGGGCGGAGATTTAGGGGGCGGAGATTTAGGGGGATTCAAATTAATCTAACTCAAACTCCTGTTTCCAAGACTCATCTTTTTCCCAGGGTGTTTGGTCAGATTTTGCCAGAAGATAGTTTTCTAACACCAAATAATCCATCTCCGTTCGCATAAAACAGCGATAAGCATCTTCCGGTGTACAAACAATGGGTTCACCCCGGACGTTAAAGGAAGTATTGACAATTACACCACATCCAGTACGTTTTTCAAAGTGAGAAATCAGACTATGATAGCGGGGATTTGTATCTTTATGAACGGTTTGAACCCGTGCCGAATAATCAACATGAGTAATTGCTGGAATTTCTGAACGAGGAATATTGAGTTTATCAATTCCAAATAACTGTTGTTGTTCTGTTGTCATCGGAATACGCAGATCCTTTTTCACAGGTGCAACTAACAACATATAAGGACTCGCAGAATTCATCTCAAAATAATCCGAAACCCGTTCCGCTAAAACCGACGGCGCAAAGGGTCGAAAAGATTCTCGATATTTAATCTTTAAATTCATCACCGACTGCATTTTAGAATTGCGCGGATCGCCAATAATTGAACGTCCACCCAACGCCCTCGGCCCAAATTCCATCCGACCTTGAAACCATCCGACAACGTTGCCATCATCGAGAATTTCAGCCAAACGGGGCATTAATTGAGCGTCTTCTAACCGTAGATAAACCGCATTAATTGAATCGAGATAAAGTGAGATTTCTTCATCACTGAATTTTGGCCCCAAATAAGACCCTTGCATCTGATCTTTGGGGGCGGGAACGGTTTTTAACTTGGGTTGTAATGTAGCAACGGCTGTGTTTTGAACCAATGAATTTTCAACTGAGTTTTCAACAGCCCCCACTTCTGCGAACACTTTTTCGGTTTCAAGCATTCGAGGTTGATTGTGATATTGATACCACACTGCTAAAGCCGCCCCTAACGCCCCGCCTGCGTCTCCGGCTGCGGGTTGAATCCAAATGTCTTTAAACGGCCCTTCGCGCAAAATACGACCATTTGCAACGCAATTTAACGCTACTCCTCCGGCCATACAAAGATAATCAACATTCAGTTCTTTTTGAACAGTTCGGGCTAACCGTAAAACCACTTCTTCGGTCACAACTTGAATTGAAGCTGCGATATCCATTTCTCGTTGAGACAGTTTTGTTTCCGGTTTTCTGGGCGGCCCTTCAAACAGTTGATCAAACTTTTTATTCGTCATGGTTAAACCGACGGTGTAGTTGAAATAATCCATATTCAACCGGAAGGTTCCATCGTCTTTTAAATCCATCAAATGGGTGAGAATTTGATCCACATATTTCGGTTCACCATAGGGGGCTAACCCCATCAATTTGTACTCGCCAGAATTGACTTTAAATCCGGTATAATAAGTAAAGGCTGAATACAATAAACCTAATGAATGGGGAAAGTCTATTTCCCATTGGGGCGTTATAGAATTTCCTTCTCCTAACCAAACTGTTGTTGTCGCCCATTCTCCCACCCCATCCAAACACAACACCGCCGCCCGATCAAAAGGACTCGGGAAATAAGCCGACGCCGCATGAGACTGATGATGCTCAGAAAACATCAATTTCGGCAGTTTTGCCCGTTTAACGCCGAGGAGTTGAGCAAATTCT
>JBJHBL010000032.1:0-63158 GCA_050485465.1 Limnoraphis sp.
AAAGCAGAACAATTGTGGCAGATGCTTTATGAACCGTTAAAAACCTTACCCCCCAGTCGAACTGGAATTTATACTAAAATTAATTTTGCTAAAAGTTTATTGGCTCTCCAGTGGGCGACTTCACCCCAAAATTTAAGACTAGAAACTATTGCAGAACTTTTACAAAATGCTGTCACTCAAGCCCAAATTTTAGGAGATATTAAAGGTCAAGCCTATGGGTTGGGAACCTTTGGAAAACTCTATGAACAGGCTGAACAATGGAAAATTGCCGAAGAATTTACCCAACAAGCCTTGAGTATTGCTCCTACTTATAATTCTCCGGATATTGCTTATCAATTTTCTTGGCAACTGGGACGAATTCGTAAACAACGAGGAGATCGAAAAGGAGCAATTGCTGCTTATACTAATGCTTTTAATACCTTACAATCTTTACGCAGTGATTTAGTTGCAATTAACCCCGAAGTACAGTTTTCTTTCCGTGAAAGTGTTGAACCTGTTTATCGAGAATTGGTTGATTTACAGTTACAAGAAGCCAATCAAGTTCAAATTGCTGGAGATCCTGGAGAATTTCAACTCAAAATTCGAGATATTCGCCAAGTAATTGAGTCTTTACAGTTAGCTGAACTGAATAACTTCTTTCGAGATACTTGTGTGGATGCTAACCCCAAAATTATTGATGAAGTTGCTCAAACGGCTGCTGTAATTTATCCGATTATTTTACCGAATCGCTTAGAAATTATTGTGAGTTTTCCAACACAGCCCCAAGCTAATTTTAAACTCTATACAACCCAAATTAATCGGGAAGAAATTAACCGCACTGTTCGACAATTGCAAGGTGAATTAATTCAGCCCCCGAGGGATGGAAATACGGCAACAACACCGGAACTGATCAATTTAACTCAAAAGGTTTATGACTGGCTCATTCGTCCGGCTGAAGTGGATTTAAAGAATAGTCAAGTTGATACGTTAGTGTTTGTTTTAGATGGCAGTTTACGCAATATCCCAATGGGAGCATTATATGATGGTCAGGCGTTTTTAGTTGAAAAATATGCGATTGCTCTCACTCCCGGTTTACAACTCTTAAACCCACAACCTTTGATTCAGAAAGACTTAAAAGCATTCTTAGGAGGAGCGAGTAATGCACCCACATTTGGGGAATTAGGAACGCTTCCAGCTGTTGATGAAGAATTAACTCAAATTGCTGAAACTATTCCCAATCACGAAAAGCGTAAAAACGAACAATTTACCCGTGAAAATCTACAAACTTTAATTAATCAGGTACCCTTTCCAGTGGTTCATTTAGCCACTCATGGTCAGTTTGGTTCTAATGCGGAAGAAACCTTTATTTTGACTTATAATGATAGAATAGATGTCAGAACCCTTGACCAAATTCTGCGAAAACCCGACGAAAATAATCCCATTGAGTTATTAGTTTTAAGTGCTTGTGAAACGGTAAAAGGAGATGATCGAGCGGCGCTAGGGTTAGCCGGAATTGCAGTCAGAGCGGGAGCGCGTAGCACCCTCGCCACGTTATGGACGGTTGAAGATCAAAGTACCGCGAATTTGATGGTTTATTTTTATCGAGAATTAGCCAATCCTCAACACAAATCCAATAAAGCCCAAGCCTTACGAACCGCTCAACTGAATCTTTTAAATAATGATAGAACTCGTCATCCGTTTTACTGGGCGCCGTTTGTTTTAGTGGGGAATTGGCAATAAAATTTGAGGTTTCATCAGTTCAATATACAAAAAACCCGGTTTCTCTGAAAAACTAGGTTTTTAGAGTGATAAAACCTCATGGGTGCGTTATACTACGAATCACCCACACTACAGCCATTCAAGGTTAAGAATCAATTTCTGCTAATTCTAACCAACGTTCTGTCGCTTGATCAATTTCTGTAATTAACTGTTCAACCTTTTGATGCAGTTCTTGAACTTGGCTAACTTTTCCAGGGGATACATTGTATAATTCCGCTTCTAATTTTTCCTTTTCAGCTTCTAACTTGGCAATTTTCTTTTCTAACGCCTGATACTCTTTTTTCTCTTTAGAGGAGAGTTTACGATTTCCGTCTTTATCCCAAGAATAACGTTGAGATTTTTCGGTTTCTGGCGTTTCAGAAATTTTTTCTTTAACGGTTGTGGCTTGACTGGCGGCTTCTTCTTCTTCTCTGGCTTTATAATCTAAATAAACGGAATAATTCCCCGGATATTGACGGAGATTTCCCTCAGACTCAAAGGCGAAAATCATCTCAACGGTTCGATCTAAAAAGTAGCGATCATGGGAAACAACGATAACACAACCGTTAAACTCTTCTAAATATTCTTCTAAAACAGATAACGTTTGTACATCTAAATCGTTTGTCGGTTCATCTAAGATTAACACATTGGGCGCACTCATCAATACTCGTAATAAAAATAATCGCCGTTTTTCACCGCCTGAAAGTTTATGAATGGGTGAATATTGTTGATTGGGAGGAAACAGAAACCGTTCCAACATTTGAGAGGCGGTAATTTGCGTTCCGTCGGCGGTTTTCACATATTCAGCGACTTCTTTGAGGTAATCAATCACGCGCTGTTCTTCGTTTAATGCTTGGTTTAAATCTTCGGAATGTTGATCGAAATAACCAATATGAATGGTTGAACCAATATCAACAGTTCCTGAGTCGGGTTGAAGTCGCCCGGTAATCATATCGAGTAAGGTTGATTTTCCGATCCCATTTTTTCCAATAATTCCGACGCGATCATCGGGTTCAAAGGTATAGGTAAAATCCTGTACAATGGGTCTATTCTCGTAGGATTTTGAGATGTTTTTTAACTCAATAACTTTTTTCCCAATTCGTCGCCCTGGAGTCGAAATTTCAACTTTTCCCTGGGCTTGCTTAAATTCAGTATCCTGCATTCCTTCAATGCGTTGAATTCTTGCTTTTTGTTTGGTGCTTCTGGCTTTTGGTCCTCGTCTTAACCATTCCAACTCTCGCCGCAAAATGCCTTTATACTTGCGCTGTTGACTAACTGCAATATCTTCAGATTCTGCCTTTTTTTCTAAGAAATAAGAATAATTTCCAGTGTAACTATATAAATCCCCTCGATCAAGTTCAATAATACGATTGGTGACTTTGTCTAAAAAATAACGATCATGGGTAATTAACAGTAAAGCGCCTCTATAACTGTTTAAATAGCTTTGTAACCATTCAACTAAATCGGCATCTAAATGGTTGGTGGGTTCATCCATTAATAAGACATCGGGGTTAGACAGTAAGGCGGAAGCTAAAGCAATTCGTTTGCGATATCCTCCTGATAAACTTCCCACTTTGACTTCAAAATCTTCTATCCCCAGTTGCGTTAAAATAATTTTTGCCTGAGTTTCTAGTTCCCAAGCATTACCCGAATCTATGGCTTGAGTAACGGCTGATAAACGACTGATTAACTGACTATCTTCTGGATGTTTAGCGATTTTTTGTGAGAGTTCTTCATACTCCCAAATTAACTTCATTTGTTCACCGCTTTTAGAAAAAACCTGTTCAATAACGGTGCTATTATCGTCTAATTCTGGATCTTGGGATAGATAAACAATATTGACTTTAGAATTCACTAAAACTTGACCACTATCAACGGGTTCTAACCCGGCAATTATTTTTAATAAGGTTGACTTTCCCGATCCATTGGTTCCAATTAAACCAATTTTATCGCTGGCATCAAGGCTGAGATTCGCCTCTCTGAGAATTTCCTTGATTCCAAAATCTTTTTTGACCGATTGTAATGTGAAGATACTCATGCAGCGTTTGGGGTGATGTTCTCTATCTAAGAATCTAGATGGACGAAAAGGGTTTATCCTATTTTATCACCTGTGATCACCTTTTGAACAAGTCTCCCATGAGGCTTTGAATTCAAAAAAGGAATACAAGGGCTTGGCTTGCTATCTAGTTTTCACAATCTGGAGTTGATTGCTTTATAATTATTAAAGCGAATACCTAGAAGCATCTTGCTATGTCCAAAACTGAGATTGAACAATTTTTAACCCAATATTACGCGCAAGTTTCTGCTTTAAATTCCGAGGGTTGGCTGGAAACCTTTGCTGAAAATGCACTGATTTATGACCCGGTGGGAAAACCACCCCTAAATGTTCAACAAGATGCCCAGAAATTTTTTGAAATTTTATCGAAGTTTTATGATAAGTTAGATATTACACCTGAGCAAATTTTTATTGGGGGGAATGAAGCAGCAGTCAAGTGGAAAATGAATGTTGTTGCCAGAAATGGTCGCACAGCTACGGGGGTTGGAATTGCTATCTTTGAATTCAATGAAGCCGGAAAAATTCAAAAGTTGCAATCCTATTGGGATGAAGCCACTCTGAAAGCTCAACTTATGGGTTAAGTTCTTTTTCTGTAGACTGATCTCTCTAACCCTAGACCCATGACCTGTATTTCGGTTTTCGTGTATAATTCTATTTCATTGCGAGAATATTTTAGCAAAAAAAAGACTGCTTTGGTAATACTCTAACCTCAGCAGCCTCGGCTTGTCCAGAACTTAGGACTCCTCCCAAATTCTAGAACTTGACTTACACCACCCAAACTATATCATTCGATCACGTCGTTGCTTCCATTTCAGCAACATTCAGAATCATTGGCACGACTGAATCTGGATTTAAACTGATCGAATCTATTCCTAATTTCACTAAGAACTGAGCAAATTCAGGATAATCACTCGGCGCCTGACCACAAATTCCGATTTTGCGCCCCTGCTGTTTAACGGTTGTAATTGCCATTTCAATCATGCGGCGGACAGCCCGGTTCCGTTCATCAAACAGATGGGCGACTAAACCCGAATCTCGATCTAAGCCTAATGTCAACTGGGTTAAATCATTGGATCCGATTGAAAATCCATCAAACACCTGAGAAAATTCATCGGCTAATAAAACATTACTGGGCAATTCACACATTACATAAACTTGTAACCCATTTTCACCTCGAACTAAGCCATATTTTGCCATTTCTGCTAAGACTTGTTCTCCTTCTTCGGGAGTGCGACAAAAGGGAATCATCGGAATGACATTGGCTAACCCCATTTCATCTCTAACCCGCTTAATCGCTTGACATTCTAAGCCAAATGCTTCGCGATATTTCGGGTCAGTATAACGGGCAGCCCCTCGCCATCCAATCATCGGATTTTCTTCATCCGGTTCAAACTCACGACCCCCTAATAAATTGGCGTATTCATTACTTTTGAGATCACTCATTCTGACAATCACGGGATGGGGATAAAACGCCGCCGCAATCATACTAATTCCGTGAGCTAGTTTATCTACAAAATAATCAGGCTTGTGATCATATTGTATTGTTAATTGCTCAATTTGTGCCTTAATGTTTTCATCGGTGAGTTGATTAAAATAGATCAACGCTAAAGGATGTACCTTAATATGATTGGCAATGATAAACTCTAAACGCGCTAATCCTACCCCATCAGCAGGCATTGCAGCTAGATGAAACGCCTCTTCCGGATTGCCAACATTCATCAAAATTTGGGTGCGGGTTTTGGGCAGATTTTCTAATATTGTTTCTTCGATTTCAAAGGGTAAAAACCCTTGATAAACATGACCTTCTTCGCCTTCTGCACAGCAAACCGTCACCATTTCACCTGTTTGTAAAACCGTCGTCGCATCGCCACATCCCACAATCGCTGGAATGCCTAATTCTCGTGCAATAATCGCCGCATGACAGGTTCTTCCCCCGGAATTGGTGACAATGGCGCTGGCTTTTTTGAGAATCGGTTCCCAGTCTGGATCGGTTTTATTCGTGACTAAGACATCCCCTGCCTGGAATTGATCCATGTCTTTAACATCTAGAATCACCCGTACTTGACCTTGACCAATGCGATCGCCAACCGCCCGACCTGTAATTAATATTTTACTCTTTTGTTGTAACTTATACTGCTGAAGAACTTGGGTTAATTTTTGCGATTGTACCGTTTCCGGACGGGCTTGAACAATAAATAAATCCCCACTAATGCCATCTTTTGCCCATTCAATATCCATCGGCGAATAACAGCCCCGCACTCGTGAATAATGGTCTTCAATTAACATCGCCCATTTGGCTAAGTGGAGAATTTCGTCATCCTTTAAAGCAAATTGTAGTTGTTGCGATGGAGACACACTAATATTTTTTGTTGTTCCCTCCGCATCATAAATCATTTTCAGAGCTTTCGTTCCCAAACGCTTATCTAAAATAGGTTTAAAACCTTCTCGTAATGTCGGTTTAAACACCAAATATTCATCAGGATTAACAGCCCCCTGCACAACATTTTCCCCTAAACCGTAAGCCGCAGTAATTAAAGCAGCATTCTTAAATCCGGTTTCGGTATCAATCGAAAACATCACCCCAGAGGCTGCTAAATCAGAGCGTACCATCTTCTGAACCCCAACAGATAAAGCCACATCAAAGTGATTAAAACCCTTCAAAGTCCGGTAAGAAATCGCTCGATCTGTAAACACAGAAGCAAAACATTTATGAGTCGCTTCAATCACCGCTTTACAGCCTTGAATATTTAGATAAGTATCCTGTTGCCCGGCAAAACTAGCATCGGGTAAATCTTCTGCGGTTGCGCTAGAACGAACAGCAACATCAACTTTTGTTCCGTAGAGATCACATAATTTTAAATAGGCTTGAGCGATCGCGCTTTCTAAATCTACCGGAAAGCGAGTATTAATTAATAAAGTTCTGGCTTGTTCAGCACGACTTCTCAAACTGGGTAAATCATCAACATCTAAATCCGTTAAAAGTTGACGTAGTTTTACCTCTAAACCTGCTGATTTCAAAAAGTAGCGATAAGCATAAGTTGTAATGGCAAACCCTTGAGGAACATTCACCCCTTTAGGCATTAATTGACGAATCATTTCTCCCAAAGAGGCATTTTTCCCACCGACAAAACTGATATCATCTATTCCCACCTGATCAAACCACAACACGAGTGCTTGTTCTTTAACAGGGGAAATTTTTTGTAGGGCTAAAGTTTTTAACATCAGTAAATCCACTCCGAACTAAAGAGAGAGTTTCCCGCAAAGCCTCTATCTTTCAGTAGAGTTTTTTGCAGGTTTGGCTAAAACAGGAAACGGGCTAACCGTTTCTTTCGATTTTGTTAAAACAAGTCTGTAAAATCAAAAATCATTGATCCCCAGAGGTTATTTGCCGAATGTTACGTCTTTTTAACGAAAGGCTGAACGGGGAGTCGAGTTACAATTGGTTTTTGATTGCTCTACTTTCATCCTATTGTTTTCTCAGAAAATTGCAATCATCCTTGAGGGGTTCTTCATAGTTACAAAACGAAAAGAATAGCGAGGACAAGGATTTTTAGGTTATTATTAAAAAAGATGAAGTTTATGAGGATGCTGCCATGAAGGTCAAAACAGAGGACTCCACGCCATTACTGCTGAATGTCCCTCAGTGTCTAGAAATTACGTCTCCTATCGAATTTATTCTGGATCGGGTCGGGGGGAAGTGGTCGCTTCAGATTCTCAGAGAACTGTTTGGCGGGAGTCGGCGAACCTATGAACTGATTGAGGCGTTACCGGGAATTAGTACAAAAACTTTAACGATTCGACTCCGCCAACTTGAACAATACGGTTTGGTTAAACGCAAAGTCTATCCCGAAATTCCGCCCAGAGTTGAATATTCTCTGACTGAAAAAGGTCAAGAACTTCAACCTGTTATCGAGGCGTTACAACAAGTTGGACAACAATGGCTACAACAACAGTCTCACGTTTGTCCGTTAGAATTAACGGGGTGAAATTCAGATTAACTTGTCGGTTGGGTTGAGCCAATTTCAATCAATGAAATATGAATCAATTTGTTCTGAGAGCGAAACCCAACAAAACAATGATAAACTAACCTATCGGTGGGTGATACCTAAACTTAACTTACTATTCTCAATACTTTTTAACATGAACCTAGAAATATTTTTCGAGATTCATCAAGGTTTACTCCGTGAAGGGCCAGGGGATTTTGAATCGACAAAAAAGGCTTATTCGTTGTTAACCCATTTACCTGAAAAACCGCTTATTTTAGACTTAGGGTGTGGCCCAGGAATGCAAACCTTAGATTTAGTTGAACTGTCAAAGGGGAGAGTGATTGCTGTTGATAATCATCAACCTTTTCTGGATAATTTATATCAAAAAGCGGTGGAAAAAGGCGTTGCAAATCAGATTGAAATTGTTAACGCCGATATGTCCGCTTTGGAATTTAATAACGGCAGTTTCGATCTGATTTGGGCGGAAGGTTCAGCCTATAGTATTGGGTTTGAAAACGCGCTTTTTTGTTGGAAACCGTTGTTAAAAAAACAAGGTTATTTAGCTGCAACAGAAATTTCTTGGCTAGCACCCAACCCCCCGGAAGAAGTCCAACATTTTTGGGATAAAGACTATCCACAAATGCTGGATATTGAAGCCAATCGATTGATGATTCAACGGGCAGGATATCAAGAAATCGGTTATTTTGTGCTTCCTGAGTCGGCTTGGTGGGAGCATTATTACATCCCCATTGAACAAAGGTTAATCCCCTTGTTTCAAAAATATCAAGATGATCCTGAGAAATTAGCAGTTATTGAACTTCATCAACAGGAAATCGATCTCTATCGCCAATACTCAGCTTATTATGGGTATGTTTTTTATATTATGCAAGTCAATTAACAGGAAAAAACAATGGGTATGCCCTGTGAAGTTAATAGCATTTTAAAACTTAAGCCCTCTCAAGGCTATCCAAAAGAATTGAATCTAGGATCACCATATCAAGTTTGCAAGGAGGGCTATAGAATTATCCCGATAGATGTCCCTATTCTGTTAGTTGATGAGAATTGGATGGCTCACGCTGATATTGTTATTCATAAGCTAACATGGGAAAACAATCAGACCTTTATTGTCTTTAAAATTGATAGAATATACAGTAAACCTTTCCCTGTAAAATAGCCCAAAAAGGAGAATATCGTGTTATTTTTTACTCTAATCTAAAAAAAGTCATCAATTAAAATCTTTCAATCCTGATTACTTTTTCTCTAAACAATCCGATAAAGTGTCGGATTTAATTGCTATGTTTTCAGAAGGTAAAATATGAGGTAACTTAACAGTAAAAGTGGTTCCTTTTCCTAATTCACTCTGAAAAGTAATTTCACCTTGATGTAAATCAACCGCTTGTTTAACAATCGAAAGACCTAGCCCCGTTCCCTTAATATTACCCACATTAGAAGCCCGTTCAAATTGCTGGAATAGTTTTTGATAATAACTAAAGGGAATCCCAATGCCTTCATCTGTAACTCGAAAAATCACTTGTTGTAAATCACAGCTAAATTCTAGGTTAATGCAGCCTCCATTCGGAGAATATTTAATTGCATTAGAGAGTAAATTTGTCAAGATATAATATAACAGTTTTATATCCAAGTAAGCTTGAGAATAATTACTACTATAGAAAAAATTCAAAGTGTGTTTTTCAGTAGTAATCGCTTGATACTCTTCCAGTAAACTTTGGCAAAATTCGATGATATTGATAGACTCAGGATTAAAAGGTTGTTTTGCAGATTCTGAGCGACCTAAAAATAAAACATCTTCGAGAATATTATCCATATTTTGAATCGAAGCCCGAATTAATTCGAGATGTTTTTGTCTTTTCTGAGATGATAACTGCTCTCCATATTCATGTAAAATTCCGGCAATAGCCTGAATAACCGTCATGCGGTTACGTAAATTATGAGAAGCCTTTGAAAGGTGTTGAGATTTTTCTTGACTTTTCGCTTCCGCACTCAACAAAGACTGTTGAAGTTGAATCGCCTGTTGATGTTTACCCAGTGCAATTTGAATAGTAGCGTGTAATTCTCGTTCATTAAATGGTTTGAGAATATAACCATAAGAACCCGTACTTTGAGCGCGTTTTAAGGTTTGATCATCAGCATAAGCCGTGACATAAATCACCGGAACAAAATAAGATTGATAAATTTCCGCCGCCGTTTCTATCCCGTCTTTGTCTCCTTCAATTAAAATATCCATCAGAATTAAATCGGGATGAAACTCACGGGTGCGTTGAATGGCTTCCGCGCCTGAAGCCACAATATCCAGAATTTGATAGCCTAACTTTTGCAGTTTCCGGGCTAACCCTTGAGCTATCAAAAATTCATCTTCAACAATCAGAATTCTAGCCTCACTCATCACTCACATAACCTGTTAAACACCTTAAAAATTGTGAACACCCATGAAGTGAACTGAACTCAAATTCCTTGTGAACAGTAGCACATCCATCTTTGGTTTAATCTTATCGTTATTTTGACCCCCTCATCGGTGATCGTGATCCTCAGCCCGGCAGTCTGAGCAGCCGACACACTACAGGTTGAAATCTAAAACTGTAACAAGTTTTACAAATTTTCCCCAATCTCAAAAATTTGAGTTAATCTAGAAATAGAGGAAATCCAGTAAGGGATCAAGGAATTCATCATAGAAATTGATAAGTAGAAGTACAGGAGGCAAAAAATAGCTTCCCTCCTGTTCCTTTTTCTAATGCCCGACTCGATTTCCTGATTTTCAGTCTGAACGATACGTTAAGAGGTTCAAACTCATGGTTTCATCACTACAAGTCCCTGTGGCACCCACTCCCGCTTATATTTGCCCTTATGATCGCACCTGTAGCTATCTGCAACAAGCCGCAGACCAACTGCAAATCGATCCAAATCTTACCGTTATCCTCGAACAACCCCGGAAAGTTGTCACCGTTTCTATTCCCGTTAAACTCGATAACGGCCTAGTCAAAGTCCTCGCCGGACACCGGGTGCAACATTGCGATGTTCTTGGCCCCTACAAAGGCGGAACCCGCTATCATCCCGCCGTAAGTTTACAAGAATTATCTGCCCTGGCGATGTTAATGACGTGGAAATGTGCGCTGTTAGGAATTCCCTATGGTGGTGCAAAAGGTGGAATAGCCATTAATCCCAATCATTATAGCTTAGGAGAACTCGAACGCATTACCCGTCGTTATGTCAGTGAATTAATTAAAGATATCGGCCCTGAACTCGATATTCCCGCCCCCGATATTGGCACTTCTTCCCGTGAAATGGCGTGGATGATGGATACTTATTCAATGAATATGGGTCGGGCAATTCCAGGCGTTGTAACGGGCAAACCCTTGTCTGTTGGCGGTTCTAAGGGTCGAGATTTAGCCACAGGAAGGGGGGTAATGATTGCGGTGCGCGAAGCTTTACGTGAACAAAATCGCAGTCTGGAAGGCGTAAAAATTGTGATTCAAGGCTTCGGAAAAGTTGGGGCGGCAGCAGCACAATTGTTACATGAAGCGGGATCTAAAATCTTAGCCGTTTCTGATGTTTCGGGCGGACTTTTTAATGAAAATGGCTTAGATATTCCCGCCCTTCAACAATACGCAGCCCAAAATCATTATAGTATTGCCGGATTTTCTGGCGGTGAAATGATTTCTAATGCGGATTTGTTAACCTTACCTTGTGAAGTGTTAATTCCGGCGGCTTTAGAAGATCAAATTACTGAAGATAATGCAGATAAAATCCAAGCCAAAATTGTCGTAGAAGCGGCGAATGCACCGATTACATTAATTGCCGATCAAATGTTAGAAGCAAAAGGCGTGATGGTGTTACCGGATATCCTCGCGAATGCGGGGGGTGTTGTGGTGAGTTATCTCGAATGGGTGCAAGGTCAATCCTATGTTTTTTGGGATGAAAAACGGGTGAACCGAGAAATGGAAAAATTGATGGTACAAGCTTATCATCGTGTGAGCGAACGTTCACAAAAACAAGGGGTTTCTATGCGTTTAGCGGCTTATACCCTGGGCGTGGGTCGTGTGGCGCAAGCTTTAAGCGATCGCGGCTTGTATCCATAACTTTTTTAAACCTTTGTTACAGATTAACTTGCAAATGTAAAGATGTACCAGAATTCGGAGAACAACTGATTGTGGTACGTCTTTGCATAGATAGCCATCAAGCGATCGCAAAATAGCGGTTTAGCATCGAGATTAGAATACTGAAACTCTAGAACGGGAAAGGAGAGTGGGGAATATGAAGATTCAAAATTTAAGTGTCAAATAACTAAGGCTAAAATAAAGAGAAAATTCTCCTCTTTCTTAGATGATGGACGAAGATCTTCAAAAGTTACAGTCAAAAACTGAACACAATTTTGATTCTCAGAATTGTCTCGAACAAATTGCCCGTCATATTCCGGGTATAATTTATCAGTTTCGGCTTCGTCCAGATGGCACTTCCCACTTTCCCTACGTCAGTGAAGGGCTACGGGAATTTTATGGTATCGGTCCCGAAGCCGTGCGCGAGGATGGTACTCCCCTATTTGAGAAGATTCATCCTGACGACTTACCCCGCATCCAGCAGTCGATCGCAGACTCAGCCGAAAACCTAACCCCCTGGTCTTGTGAATATCGTTCATACCATCGAGATGGGAGACTGTTATGGTTACACGGTCATTCCACACCCGAGCAACAGCCAGATGGTAGTATCCTTTGGCATGGCTATATTCGCGATATTAGCGAACAGCAAACTACACTTCGTGAACGCAAAGCCAAAGAAATCGCCCTACAAGAACTCACCCAACAACTTCAACAAGCCCAAAAAATCGCCCATATTGGCAACTGGTCTTTTGATTTAGCGACGCAAAAATTCACTTGGTCAGATGAAATCTTTCGCATTTTTGGCTTGACTCCTGAGCAGGAAGCACCGACTTTAATGGAATATCTCCAAAAAATTCATCCTGAAGATCGTTCCCTGTGTCAAAAGCATATCACCGAAGCCCAGCAGGGAATTAGCCAAAGCTTTGATTTTCGCATTCTGCGTCCCAATGGAGAACTACGCTATCTCAACCAACGCATCGAGGTTGAATATCAGCAGGGACAAGTGGTCAAAATGTTCGGTGTGATCATGGATATTACCAAGCGAAAAGCGGCCGAACTTGAACTGGAGCAATTTTTTACCATTTCCCTGGATTTACTTTGTATTGCTGATATGCAGGGCTATTTTCGCCGAGTTAACTTGGCTTGGGAAAAAACGCTGGGTTATACCCTAGAAGAACTAGAAAACAAACCCTTTTTAGATTTTGTTCATCCAGATGATGTCGCCGCAACGTTAGAGGCGATGTCTAACTTACAAAATCAGTGTATTGTCACTCGCTTTGTGAACCGCTATCGAGCGAAAAATCAAACCTATCGGCATATTGAATGGTCTTGTGTTCCCCAGGGACAAATTATTTATGGAGCAGCCAGGGATATTACCGAACGTTTACAAGCTGAGGCGAATGTGCGGGCGAGTGAACAAAAATTGCGATCGCTTTTTGCTCTTTCACCTTTGGGAATTGCTCTCAATGATATGCAGGGAAAATTTATTGAAGTCAACGCCGCGACTGAAGATATTATAGGCTACACTCTAGAAGAATTAAATCAGTTAAGCTACTGGGATTTAACTCCAGAAAAGTACACTGAAGATGAAATACGCCACCTGGAATCTTTAAATACCATTGGGCGATATGGCCCCTATGAAAAAGAATATATTCGCAAGAATGGTCAACCTGTTCCCGTTGAATTGATCGGGATGAAAGTGACGGGTTCTAATGGTCAAGAATATATCTGGTCAATTATTGCAGATATTACCCAACGTCAACAGGCACAGGAAGCGATACGACAGCGAGATTTACAAAAAAGTGAGGCTCAAACCCATGCTTTACTAGAAGCAATTCCTGATATGATGCTGCGCTACAATCGCTCAGGAATCTTAATTGACTGCAAGACTTCACCGGATGTTTCAATGGCGATTGCTCCTCAAGAATTTTTGGGTAAAAATATCTATGACGCTTTGCCTAGATGGTTAGCAGAACAAGTGGAACAAACCATAGCAGCAACTTTAGCCACTGAACAAATGCAGTTGCTTGAATATGACCTGCAAATTCCAGAAGGTTTGAGAAGTTATGAATCACGGTTTGTTAAGTGTGGTGACGATGATGTATTGAGTATTATTCGAGATATTACCAATCGTAAACAGGCAGAAGCTAAAGTTCATTCACTTTTGAATCGCACTCAATTATTTAATAGTATTAGTTCAGAAATTCGGAATTCTCTAGATTTATCGATTATTTTACAAAATGCCATTAATGCGATTTTTGTTGAACTGTCTGTTGATATTTGTTCCTTTGCTTGGTATCAGAAAAATGAAAGTTCAGATTTGTGGGTGGTGATTAAAGAGAAAAAGGTTCCTCAATTATCAAGTTGGCTGGGTTCCTATTCTCCACAGGATTTTCCGGAAATCTTTGAACATATTTTAACAAATCAAATTTATCGAGTTGATAGCTTAAAACAGTTAAAAGATCAGTCAACTCAGAGGTTTTTAAAGAGTTACAATGTTCAAGCCTATGTTTGCTTACCTGTGCATACCACAGGCGGACAAATTGGGGGCTTTGAGATGGCACGAATTTCAAGTCATCAACCTTGGCAGGATAAAGATATTGAACTTTTGCAAGATATTGGTAATCAAGTTTCTATTGCCATTTACCAAGCTCAACTCTATCAAGATTCTCAAGTCAAAACGGAAGAACTCCGCAATGCTTATCGTGAACTTCAAGATACCCAGGTTCAGCTAATTCAAGCGGAAAAAATGTCAAGTTTAGGTCAGTTAGTTGCCGGAGTTGCCCATGAAATAAATAATCCTGTAAGTTTTATTTATGG
This sequence comes from Limnoraphis sp., assembly GCA_050485465.1. Classification (GTDB taxonomy): domain Bacteria; phylum Cyanobacteriota; class Cyanobacteriia; order Cyanobacteriales; family Microcoleaceae; genus Capilliphycus. The sequence continues at coordinate 14,712 of JBJHBL010000032.1, forward strand.
CAATTTACAACCCGCCTCTGAGTATGCCCATCAATTAACCCAACTGATTCACCTTTATCAAGAAAATTATCCCAATCCACCGTCTAGCATTGCGAATTTTATAGAAGAACTTGATCTAGAATATCTGCTGAGTGATTTTGCTAAATTACTAGAATCGATGAAAACAGGAGCCGATAGAATTCGCGATATTGTTAAATCTTTGAGAACATTTTCTCGTTTAGATGAAGCCGATTTAAAAGCAGTTGATCTTCACGAAAATATTGATAGTACCCTGGTTATTTTACAAAATCGATTGAATGGTCGGGCGGGAAATCCAGAGATAAAAGTGATTAAAAACTATGGTAATTTACCTTTAGTTGAATGTTATATTGGTTTATTAAATCAGGTCTTTATGAATTTGTTAGCCAATGCAATTGATGCCATTGAAGAACAAAGATTAAATTCCACATTAGATTATGCAGGCTGCATCACAATTACAACAAAAATTTCTTCAGAAAATCAGGTTTCTATTTCGATTCAAGATAATGGCTGGGGCATGAGTCCTGAAGTTAAAGCCCGGATTTTTAATCCTTTTTTTACGACTAAACCGATTGGTGCAGGAACCGGAATGGGATTGCCCACAAGCTATCAAATTATCACCAAAAATCATCAGGGACAGTTAAGCTGTTTTTCGACTTTGGGAGAGGGAACTGAGTTTGTAATTGAGTTAGCGGTGCGGGCATCTCCTCCAGTCCAGTAGAATGGATGACAACGGTTTAATTCTCTTGGGCTGAAATTTGAGGTTCAAAAGCCGTCACATTTCCCCCTAACGCTTCAACAATGGTTTTAGTATTAGAAACTAACATATTAATATAACTATCCCCGTCACTTCCCGGTGCGCCTATCGAGTCTGAATAGAGTTCATTTTCGGCTAATTGAACGCCTGCTTCTTGAGCCACTGTTGTGATTAATTGCGGGTTAATTGTGGTTTCTGCAAAAATCGCGGGAACTTGACTTTCTCGAATAGCATTGGCTAATTGACTGACCGTTTGGGCGCTGGGTTGCTCTTCGGTACTAATCCCAATTAACGTTCCGGTGACTTCTAAACCATAAGCATTGGCAAAATATTGAAACGCATCGTGGGTGGTGACTAATCTCCGTTGATTTTCAGGAATTGTTGCAATTTGTTCTGTAATCCAAGTGTGAACTTGTTGTAATTCTTGGGTTAATTGTGCTGCATTTTCGGTAAAAAATTCTTGATTTTCGGGAGAGAGTTCAATTAAATGATCGCGAATTTTATTCGCCATTAAGATGCCATTTTCTGCATTTCCCCAAACATGAGGATCCGGTTCAATTTCTCCGTCTTCTTCGAGTTGTAAAGGGGTAATAACTTCTGCAACGGCGACTCTTTTGGCTGAAACACCTGCGGCGTTCATTAATCTAATTAATCCCGGTTCTAAATTAAAGCCATTATAAAAAATAATATCGGCTCTTTCAAAAGCTATACTATCTTGCGGAACAGGTTCATAAACATGAGGATCAACACCGGGTTCTAAAATTCCTTGATGTTGAATTTGATCACCGCCAATGGTTTCTGTTAAATCCGCAATAATGGTACTGGTTGAAACCACTCTAAGTTGATCGCCATCAACAGTCTGTGTGACCTCCAGAGTACAACTACTTAATAAAGTTCCCAGTACAACTCCGGCTGTCGTTAACCCAAAGATAGAGCGAAAAGCCTTGTGAATAGTCATGTTTAACCTCACTTTTGAATGATTTTCATAATCTTTTCATTGAGTATCTCATAATTCTTTCATTTTTGGGTTATCCTAGAAATCGTAGCGACAAAAAAATTGATGGACAGCTTACAATTCTTTGACAATAGCGTTCGTTCCCCTCAACTGGAATCTGTCTCTGTGGGGATTTCTGGAATTCGCATTAACCATCTCAGCGTTCAATATCGAGGCGTTGAGGCGTTGCGAGAGATTTCTGTTGAAATTCAACCGGGACGACTGACGGGAATGATTGGCCCTAATGGGGCGGGAAAAAGTACGTTAATGAAGGCGATGTTAGGGTTAATTCCGGCGCAGGGTGAACCTGTAATGTATGGAAATCAACCCCTGAGTCAACAGCGTCAACGGGTGGCTTATGTTCCTCAGCGATCACAAATTGACTGGACTTATCCCGCAACAGTTTGGGATGTGGTGATGATGGGGAGAATTCGCAAAACGGGGTGGTTTCGTCGCTTTTCTACGGTGAGTCGTCGTCAAGGGATGGAAGCGTTAGAACGAGTGGGAATGACAGAGTATAAAAATCGTCCCATTGGTCAGTTGTCAGGAGGTCAACAACAGCGTGTATTTTTAGCGCGAAGTTTAGCCCAAGAAGCAGAGATTTTCTGTTTTGATGAACCGTTTGTGGGGATTGATCAAAAAACGGAGAATATTATTTTTCAAATCTTTCGAGATTTAGCTAATTTAGGTAAGGTGGTTGTCGTGATTAATCACGATTTGGGAGAATCTATCCGGAATTTTGATGATATCATTTTATTAAATAAAGAACTGATTGCTGCGGGTCGCCGTCAACAGGTTCTCCAAGAGGAAAACTTAAGTCGTGCTTATGGTGGGAAGGTTGTTTTCTTTTCTGAAAATGCTGCTTAAGCTGAAGATGAGTGAAATTCAATGTTGAATATTTTAATTGAACCTTTACAATATAGCTTTATGCAACGATCTTTGATTGTTGCCATTTTAGTGGGTATTATTTGTTCTGTTGTGGGCTGTTATTTAATGGTTCAACGACTCGCTTTATTGGGAGATGCCATTAGCCATGCGGTGTTACCCGGGTTAGCTATTGCTTATATCATTGGGGCGAATATTTTTGTCGGTGCGTTTATTGCGGGGGTGATCAGTACAGCGATTATTAATGTGATTCGGACTCGCAGCAATATTAAAGAAGATGCAGCGATGGGAATTGTCTTTTCTGCATTTTTTGCGTTAGGGATTGCGTTAATTACAGTGATTCAAAAAGATAATAAAATCGATTTGAGTCATTTTCTCTTTGGTAATATTCTCGGGGTGACTTTAGATGATGTTAGAGATACCGCGATCATTGCTGTAGCGATTGTTTTAATTGTGGTTTTAATTTATAAAGAATTGCTGTTTTATACCTTTGATCCGTTGGGGGCTGAAGCTGTTGGTTTACCTGTGAATTTACTCAATTTTGGGTTAATGGTCTTAATCACCTTAACGATTGTTGCGAGTTTAAAAGCGGTGGGGGTGGTGTTGGTTTTATCGCTGTTAATTACCCCCGCAGCTACGGCTTATTTACTGGTGAGTCGTTTACATCACATGATGTTTTTGGGGGTGGGAGTGGGGGTGATTTCAAGTATTACGGGGATGTATTTGAGTTACTATTATAACTTGCCTTCAGGCCCTGCAATTGTATTAGTTGCATCGGGCTTATTTACTTTAGCATTTCTTTTCAGTCCCAGTCAAGGACTTTTAACCCAACCTTTTACAAGGGTTAAACAACCTGCATTGATTAAAGAGTTGAAAAATTTAATCAATCGTTAAATGGTGCGTCAATTTACACCAATATTTCCGGAGTCTCATCGTCTTTTGACGCACCCTACGACTCTAATTAGGCTTAAGAAGCTTTGTATTGTATTAAATTAGGAGGCCATTTAGCCTCTTGGAGTAACGGACGTAAATCTTGGGCAACACGACTGGCTAATTTTTCCTGTCCCACTGCATTGGGATGAATCAAATCATCTTGTCGATGTTTAGGATTATCTAAAATTCCGCTTAAAACTTGGGGAATGAGATAAGCTTGCGTTTCTTTTGCAACCCGTTCAAACATTGGTTTAAAACTGTCATTGACTAAACCAACGTTAATTCCGAGTAAAACAACTATCGCCTGTTGTTGTTTAATTTGAGTCACAATTTCTCGTAAATTTTGTTCAGTTTCAGCAGGCGGAATTCTTCTGAGATAATCATTTCCCCCCAGTTCAACAATCACTAACCAGGGATTTTGAGAAATCACATCCTGTTGAAGTCTGTTTAATCCCATTGCTGTGGTATCTCCATTAACACTTTGATTTAAAATCGGTACACCCAATTGACGACTGAGAACATTGGGAAAAGCTTCTGATTCTGCGACACCATATCCAGAGGCGATACTATCACCTAAAACGATTATTTTTTCCCCAACACCTGCATCTAGATTTTTAACAGAATCAAATCCATTGCTACAACTAATCACCAGTTGTAGTGTTGCTAAAAAAAGCAGAAAAGAACAAAACCATCGACGAGTTTTCATCACAAATTTTCGATTAAGAAGGTTGAAGTTGATTTAAAATTTGTTGTGGCGGTAATAGCCGACTTATGAGATGATCTATCGGGAGATGATCAGCTTATAAATAGTTTACCTACTCCCAGAATATCTAATCTCATTCTTAATTATAGCGGATCATCAGCATTCATTTTAACTGAGTTAATCTTTGTGAGCAATTATATAATAGCGCCAGGGAGCCGGATAACCTTCGATGGTTAATGCTGGATTTTCTGGATCTAAAAATTCCTGTAAACTATCAATATCAGCCCAAGTTGTACGGCGTTGTTCTTCCGTTGAAAGGGGTTCAGCAAAAAAACAGTTTATGCGACTAAAACCTGCTCTATTGATCCAATTTTCGAGCGCAGATAGAGTGGGTAAAAACCAAATTCCTCGCGCCTGTGCATACCGTTTTTGAGGGGTTAAGGCTACAGGTAAATCTCCGGGTATTCCCTGACAATCTATAATAATTTCTCCGTCTTTTTTTAAAGATTGATGTAGTTTTCGCAGTAAACCCACTGGATCAGTATGATGATATAGAATTCCTAAACAAAAAATTGTATCAAAAAAATCAGGATACAAGTTAATCTGTTCAACGCCTAACAGTTCAAAGTGAAGCATTTGTTGTTGGACAAGATTTTGAAAGAGTTGAAAATTCCAGAAATGTTTAGCATAGGGTTCAAACCCAATCACACAAGCTGGGTTTTGATGCGCCATCCGCAACATAAAATAACCATTATGACAGCCAATATCCGCAATTTTTTTATCTGTTAAAGGTTGAATATGGGGTAAAATTCGTTCCCATTTCCAATCGGAACGCCATTCTGCATTAATTAAGGTTCCAAACAGTTCAAAGGGGCCTTTTTTCCAGGGACAAAAGGTTTTTAGAGCGTGAATAAATCGTTGCTGTTGTTCGGGAGAGAGTTCATCTGCTTCACCGATTTTAACCACTGAATTGGAAAAGTCAAATTTATTTGTATGAATATCTTGAACCGCTTGAACCGCTTGATAATAGGGTTGAGTTTTAGCTGCAAATCGTTGTGAGTTTCGTTCGTGTCTGATGCTTAAAATGGTTTCTCGTTCAATTGTGTGATGATATTGTTCAAGATAATCCGGCGCAACATAGCCAATATTTTCATCTAACATTTTAGATCGATACATTTACAGATTCCTCTATCTTAGAGTAGCGTAAATTTACGCCTATAGCAATCAGCAGGGAGCTTGTTTACAACTTCTTTGTGTTTTTGGTGTCTTGGTGGTTAAATTAGGCTTGCTGCTATCAAACTCAACAAAATTAATCAAAATGTTGAACTCAAAGTCTTTAGAAATCCTAGTGATGATTATACCTCAGAATTGATCTTGACAACAGGAACAATTTCACCTCTGGCTTTTCCAGATCTTTTAATTGCGGTTCAACAGTTCATCAATTCTTAAAGTTAATTTTCTATTAGATCAGCAAAAATTATGATAGAATATAATATATAAATCAAGAGTAGGAAGTAAGAATTTATGTTAAACGTTAGCCTAGATGAAGAAGCAGAGCAATATTTAGTTCAAATTTTAAGTCAGGAAAGAACAACAAGTTCAGCGTTAATTAAAAAATTGCTGCGAGACTATCTCCAAACTTCTCTATCTCAACAATCAATTTTAGACCGGATGGGAGGAATACCCAAGCACTTACTTTCAGAGGGTAATTTATCAGATCGAGAAACTCGTAGAAAAATCATTGCATCTCGGATACAAGCAAGCCGTCAACAGGAAATATGACCTATCATCTGACTATTTTAGTTGATACAGGTTTATTGGTAGCTTTCTATGATTCTGCTGATCAATATCATGTTAAGGTCGTTAATTTTTTTGCCAGTTGTACCAGTCGCTTAGTGACAACAGTAGGTTGTGTGACAGAAGTGCTGTGGTTATTAGCATCTGACTGGCGGGTACAAAATGAATTTCTCACTCATCTAGCGAATAATATTTATGAATGTGAGTCATTATTACCACAAGACTTTGCGCGTATTGCTGAATTAAATGCCCAGTATGCTGACTTACCGGGTGATTTTTCGGATTTATCTCTAGTTGCAATTTATGAACGTTTAAATATTGCTGCGATCGCTACTCTAGATCAAGATTTTGATATCTATAGGCGTTATCGGAAACAGCCCTTTGAACGAGTTTTTCGTCCTTGAAATATAAGGAATTTAATTTTTTCAGATTAACGCATAAACTACGCAGATTTTAACGCAACAAACGAAATAAAGTTATGCAGTTTAATAATAGAATCAACCTGTTCAAACCCACTTTCTTTTAACATTGAGATTTGTTCAGTTTCAGTTAAGGGAATCAACACATTTTCTAAAGCTTCTTTCTTGCGTTCAATTTCAGTTTTGGCGTAACCGTTGCGAGTTTTAAAGGCTTCATAATGTCGGGTAATTGTTTCTTGAAATTGGGGAGAAGCGGACCGAATTTTTTCACTCAGAAAGAACAACCCACCGGGAACTAAACCCTCATATATTTTTCGCAATAACCTTTGACGTTGATGCAGGGGTAAAAACTGTAAGGTATAGTTCATCACCACAACACTACTGTGATCAAAGGAACAGTTTTCCGCTTGATTACAAATCAGTTCGATTTGATGAATGTGTGAGATTTCAGCTAACTTTGTTTCAGCTTTTTCTAACATCGCTCTCGAACTATCTATCCCGACTAATGTTGCAGGTTGCTTTAAAAAACGTCCGAGTAATTCTAAAAAAGTTCCCGTTGAACAGCCAATATCAATGACTTTTGTTCCCTCCTGATAATAGGCTAAACTCCAATGCGCCGCACAAGCAACCACCTCTCGATAAAGGGGAACGGAACGAGACACCATATCATCAAATACCCGCACCACTTCTTCGTTAAAAACAAAGGGTTTTGGCCAGGTTCCTTTTTCAAAGAGTTCGTCTTTTTCTGAACTAAAATAAAGTTCGGTATTGAATAAATCACTCATTTTATCATCAAGTTAACTTAAACTATTGTTGAGGGAAAACTTTTGCTAAATCTAGGAATAAATTAGAAAATTGAAGAAGTGAAATCGTTTCGTTGGGTAAAAAAATCTGTTGGGTGCGATACCCCCAAGCGCCTTGAGGTTTTTGATAGGGTTTGCTGTAGACTTCTAAAATGCGATCGCTCAAATTAAAAATCCAAAAATCAGAAATTCTATCTTCAGCATATAAGGGTAATTTTATCTCTCGATCATAGCTCAAGGATGAATCCGAAATCTCAATCACTAATATAATATCATTAGCCGTAGGATGTGCAGCAAGATAATCATCAGAAGCATTAAACACAATTGTAAAATCGGGTTCGGGTCTACTATTGGAAGATAACAAAATTGGAGATTGACATCTTAAGGTTGCTCGCTCTAAGATTAATTTAGTAAGTTCTCGCAAAAGTTTAGTTAGACAAACTTCGTGAGCCATTTTTTTTGCAGCCCTTTTAACTAATTCTCCTCGAATTAATTCTATCTGATCGCTTTCTTGTAAAATTCCCAGTTCGGTTAAGCGATGATATTCAGCTTGGCTAAAACGTTTAAACGTTGCAGGAAACATAATCAATCAACTCGCTCAATCTCCCCATCTATTATAGCTATAAATCAAGGCAATTTAATACTTTAGATAAAAATCTTTGACTAAATCAATAAATTCCGGAGTATACCTATGTCTATCTGTTTCAATGCTGAGAGTTTGTTCTACCGGATTTGTTTGAGTGGTGCTAAATTCCATTAAAACTCGTTTAGCTGAACGGGTGGGAGTGGGTTTAACCAACAGCTTTTTCTGACAAAAAATACCATATTTTGTAGCCGTATTCTGGAAACTATTTGCGGCTTCAATAGGATAAATAACCGCTAACCGTCCATCGGGTTTTAAAAGCTTTTGGGAAATATTTAAGAGATCAATTGGTGATAACATATCCGTATGGCGCGCCACCGTTCTCGCAGGTTCAGAGGCTTTAGAAGCATTCTCAAAAAAAGGAGGATTTGAGACAATTAAATGATATGCTGTTGTACAATAGTGAGCATAATCTTGAATCGAACTAGAGTAAACATTTATTCGTTCTTTCCAGGGAGATAATGTTACATTTTCTCGCGCTTGCATTGATGAACATTCATCAATTTCTACCGCATCGATTTTCGCCAGGGAACGCTGCGCCAGCATCAACGCTACTAAACCCGTCCCCGTACCAATATCTAATATATTCTGAGCCTTTTCAACCCCTGTCCACGCACCTAAAAGTACACCATCCGTTCCCACTTTCATCGCACAACGGTCTTGAAAGATGGTAAACTGTTTAAACTTAAAATAAGGATTAGAACTTCTACCCATTCTCTATTTTACCTAAAAGTAATCCTCCTGGCATCGCTTTTTTAAACCAATTTGTAATCAAAATTTGTTCCCCATCACATTTTGTGATCACTTCTCCTTTTAAGTTGCGAAATTCTAGTTCTTCAGGAAGTTCTCGTTCTTCCCCTGTGGGTAAAATTAAAGCCTTAATTTGGGAAAACTCAAAGGGTTGTAACGCATAAAAAATAACGGCTGTTTTACTTTCTACTGCAACTATTTCCGCCAGTCCAATTTCAGTGCGATATTCGGCTAATTTTGCCTTTGACTTCATCCGATTAAAAATAGACGTGGTGCGATTTGCTTTAAAAAAGGGTGCGCGAATAGGTTTAGACCATTGGGTTTTTAATTGGGTGGGATTTTCGATAATTTGCTGACAAATCTGATCGATATTAACGGCAATATTATCATCTTGGCTTAAATGTCTTAAGTCTAACCGAACTGTTTGTAGACCTGCCTTTTCTAAGGAGTTTAATTGGTCTAAAATAAACTGATCCTTATCCAAAAACATCAAAGTTCCATGTTGAGTTTCTATCGTGGGAAAAGGTCGATTTTGGGTTTCTTCAGACGCCACAGTGGTTTCAATATAACGAACTTCTTCTGAAGGGTTTACCGATAAAGATTGGGCTAATAAAGAACGAGGAGAATAAAATAACAAAATTCGTCCCACACCTAAAACTTCACAACCCACAGGAAGTTTTTCACAATATTCTATCAGTTGTTGTTCAGGAAGTTCTATTGATAAAATTAACCGTTCTAAAGAACTTCCAAGAATATCACACCAACCCATTAATGCTTCAAGATTATGATTTCCCGTTTCTGCAATAAGCTGTATTTTAAGCTGCGGAAAATGAGTTTTCAGCCACCACGCCGCACCGGGGTCACAGACTCGAATAGCAGAAAAGGTGTTAAGATTAACTGGGGATAGTTTTTGACAGATTTCCATCATTAATTTTTCTGTCATTAAAATATCCCAAACTAACACCGGATGCAGTGAACGTTTAACCGCTTCCGAGGCGATAAATTCTACCGTTTCTAGGGAAAGTTTACCTTGACGAGCGAGTAAGAAAGGTTCAAGTAAAACCTCTTGTAAATTTGGCGCTTTAACGCAGCATTCTAAATCAGCAATAGATGAGACAAAGGTGTTAAATTCCATTCAAACTCTAAGAATAAGTAACAAGTTCAGGTTGAAGACTATTTTGTTTTTGGGCAAGTCGAATCACAGTTAATTTGTTAATCTTTTTGAGACTCTCAACTCTGGGAAGACAAACCACACTGTCTTTTTGAATGCTGTTTAAAGGTTCCCCTGTCACAGAAAAGAGTTGAGTAATTTTCCAGTTTATCGTCTCTCCCTGCGGTGGAATAATGTCAATTTCATCTCCCACTGCTAAGGGTTCTAATAACTGAATAGCCAAATCATCAGGTGTTGTATCAATAACAATCCCTAAATATTCGTGAGTTCCGCGATTATTTCCTGATAATTGACCAAAAACACTGTTACTATCCGCCGGATTTTCTAAAGAACCTGAAGAATAATCCCGATGGGGAATCGATTCTAAATCTTGTGCAGTTTTCTCGATAAATTCCGGTGTAATTGTTCCCTCAAAATAAGCATCAATCAGTTGTCGATACGCCTTACAGGTCATCGCCACATAAAAGGAAGACTTCATCCGTCCTTCAATTTTTAAAGAACAAATTTTATGTTGAAAAAACTCTGCAATTTGATTGACTCCCCATAAATCTTTGGAAGACATAAACGTAATAGGATTTTCTTCTTGATTTTCCAACTTATAAGGTAATCGACAAGATTGTATACAACCGCCTCGATTTGAATCTCGACCTGCGGTAAAATTAGAAATCGTACAATGACCCGAATAAGCCATACACATCGCCCCATGAATAAACATTTCTACCTCAATTCCAGATTTTTCCCCAATTAAACCCGTTTCAATAATACTCAATTCTCGCCCCACAATTAAACGCTGAACACCCATTTTTTTCCACAGTTCAGCCGCAGAAGAATTCAAACAAGAGGCTTGAGTTGAAAGGTGAACATTGAGGTTAGAACTCTGACGAACAACCCGAACAACCCCTAAATCAGAAACAATCACCGCGTCAATGCCAATAGATTCTAAGAACCGACAATAATCTCCTAAACCCTCAAAATCAATATCATGTAAAAACGCATTTAACGTCACATAAAGTTTAGCATTATGTTGATGGGCAAAGGTAGCCGCCCGTTGCAAATCATAATCAGTAAAATTATCCGCCCGCGCCCGTAAACCATATTTTTGACCGCCCACATAAACCGCATCTGCCCCATAGAGAATTGCAACTTTTAACCGTTCTAGATTTTTAGCAGGGGCTAAGAGTTCGGGTTTCCATTTGTTGATCATTTTTAGAGGTTGTTAACTCCGATAGGTTGAATTTGTTCTACAATATATTTTAATCGATTCTCAAACCCGGCGGGCGAGTTTATTTAGAAATGATTGTATAAATAATGTTAGACCAAAGCCAAGTGCCTGTACTCAAAACCCTACAAACCCTAGCAAACCGTCCTCATGCTGCTTTTTATGCACCGGGACATAAACAAGGACAAGGGATGAACCCTCTGTTCAAAACTATTTTAGGATCAAAAGTTTTTCGTGCCGATTTACCCGAATTACCAGAATTAGATAATTTATTTGCACCGGAAGGGGTAATTGAGGAAGCACAAACCCTGGCTGCGGCTGCATTTGGGGCTGAAAAAACGCGGTTTTTAGTCAATGGTTCAACCGGGGGAATTATTGCTGCAATTTTAGCCACTTGTCAAACAGGCGATAAAATTATTTTACCTCGAAATATCCATCAATCTGTGATTTCTGGGTTAATTTTATCTGGGGCAATTCCGATTTTTATTCAACCTGAATATAATGCCGATTGGGATTTAGCTTATAGTATAACTCCCCAAGCCTTACAAACCACCCTCCAACAGCATTCTGATGCCAAAGCAGTGCTTCTAGTTTATCCCACTTATCACGGTATTTGTGGTCAGATCAACCAACTGTCAACAATCACTCATTCCTATGATATTCCCCTAATTGTTGATGAAGCACATGGCAGCCATTTTTGCTTTCATCCCGACTTTCCCCGTGCTGCATTAACCGCAGGTGCAGATTTAGTAATACAGTCGATTCATAAAGTTTTAGGGGCGATGACTCAAGCTTCAATGTTACATCTTCAAGGAAATCTTATTAACCGAAATCGCCTTGATCAGGCTTTACAAATGATTCAATCTAGCAGTCCGAATTATTTATTATTAGCCTCTCTCGATGCCGCCCGTCAACAGATGGCAAATCAAGGCCGAGAGTTAATGGAAAAAACAATAATATTAGCCCAAAAAGCGAGACAATTCTTATCCAAAATTCCGGGAATAGCTGTCCTTGAACTTCCCAAAAATCCCCAACCGGGTTTTACCGCCCTAGACCCCACACGTTTAACGATTAAAGTCTCTGACTTGGGGTTAACCGGGTATCAAGCCGACGAGATATTACATCAAAAATTAGGAGTAACAGCCGAGTTACCCAGTTTGAAGCATTTAACGTTTATTATAAGTTTGGGCAATACAAACGCCGATATTGAACAATTAGTAAGCGCTTTCACTCAACTCTCGACTCTGGGAAAATCTCAACCCCAAAACGGTCAATTCCCCCATCCTCCCTCCTTTTTACCTGCGGTGAAGCTTTCCCCTCGGAAGGCATTTGAAGCGGCAAGTCAAAGGCAAAAGATTGAAAATTGTGTCGGTTGTATTAGTGCTGAAATTGTTTGTCCCTATCCACCCGGAATTCCGATTTTAATGCCCGGTGAACAAATTACCCGAGAGGCAATTACCAATTTACAAAATATATTAGCGCAAGGTGGAACAATCACCGGATGCAGTGACCCGACTCTCCAAACCCTCAATATCTGCCAACCCCAATAAAAAAGTACCCTATCCCCTATCCCCTGTCCCCTGTAACCTAATCTTAAATGCCTTCCCAACTTTGGCCCTATATTACTCCTGGTATTCCCGACGAACTCTTTGAACGTTTACCCGGTATTCCGATGAGTAAACGAGAAGTTCGCTTATTACTCATTTCTCAACTGCGACTCCAACCCAACTCCGTTGTTTGGGATATTGGCGCTGGAACTGGAACCATTCCCGTTGAAATTGGGTTATTATGTCCTCAAGGTCGAATTATTGCCGTTGAACGAGATTCCGATGTTGCCAATTTAATTCGCCAAAATTGCGATCGCTTTGAAGTACAGAATGTAGAAATTGTGGAAGGAAGCGCCCCCGACTGTCTCAAAGATTTATCCATCACTCCCCATCGAGTCTGTTTAGAAGGCGGACGGGATATCAAGGCTATTTTGACAGAAGCCTGGAAATACTTGCAAACTGGAGGTCGAATTGTCGCTACAGCTTCTAACTTAGAAAGTCTCTACGGAATTTCAGAAGGGTTCGCCCAGTTACAAGTTCGTAACGTCGAAGTCGTTCAATCATCCATCAACCGTTTAGAAAGACGGGGAGGGAGTCAAAGCTTTGAAGCAATTAATCCGATGTTTATTCTCAGTGGCGAAAAACTAGATTAGCAACAGTTGTAACTTGTTTGCTTAATGCAGGCATACTAAAAGTTAGGGGATGTAGTGGTTTAACCGTTCAACCCAGCATCATGCAATCTTATCTGGCTTATGTCTTGGTCTCGCGTCTTCAGTGGAATTGTCGCCATTACCGTCGCTCTCGCTATGATTTTTTGGGGAGGATGGTACTTTACAATTGGCTTTTGTATTATCGTGTACTTGGGTCAACTGGAATACTTTCAGCTTGTCCGGGCTAAGGGAATTGAACCGGCGGGGAAAACAACTTTGGTTGTGAGTCAGGCTTTGCTGATTACAGCTGCTTTTGCCCCCAGTCTAGTGGATGCAATGTTTGCCCTAGCCGGAACCCTCATTTGTTTTTATCTATTGTTTCAGCCCAAACTATCGACCATTGCTGATATTGCCGCCTCGATTTTAGGATTATTTTATGGGGGATATCTACCGAGTTACTGGGTGCGACTGCGAGTTGGGATTGAACACCCTTCTCTGTTTATCAGTAGTGCCATTGTCAATCCTCAATTAAACCTCGACTGGCATCAGTTGTGGACAAATCCCGTGAATCTTCCGGTGGGACTCACAGCCACCTTACTGGCCTTTCTCTGCATTTGGGCGGCCGATATTGGGGCCTATATTATCGGTAAGTTTTTCGGGCGGACTCGCCTTTCAGACATTAGCCCGAAAAAAACCGTCGAGGGGGCGGTGTTTGGGGTGATTGGCAGTGTAGCGGTCGCTATTACAGGGGCTTGGTATTTACAATGGCCGGGTTTTCCCTGGTCAGGTGGGGCTTTAGGTTTATTAATTGGGGTGGCCAGTTTACTCGGAGATTTAACCGAGTCGATGATGAAACGGGATGCAGGCGTGAAAGATTCGGGACAATTAATTCCGGGTCATGGGGGAATTTTAGATCGGGCAGATAGTTATGTGTTTACGGCTCCCTTAGTGTATTATTTCATCACGTTATTGTTACCCTTACTGTCTTAATAAATTCCAACTAAGGATTAACCCAAATTTCTCCTTTGATTTCCACTTGTTCAGGATTCAAATTCAGTTCTTGTAGAGAGACATCGGTTCCTAAATTAATGGTCATGTCATCTAAATGAACCGTTTGTTGTTGCAGAACAAGGGTTAAACAAGGAGAAGTTAACAGTAATTCATTCGGGCTGGCGAGGGATAACTCCGTTTGAAAGACACAAGGCGTTAACTCTCCCTCTATTGAAATCATCTCCGCAGTTAACGTTAATTGATTTTGGGCTAAAGCAAATTGCAGATTTTGTAACCCCTGAATTTCATTAGGCAAAGAAATATTGCGATTTTCAGCCTGCTGTGATTGAATTAAAGGAAGAAGAAAATCACAAATAGCACGCACCAGTAAAGGAGATTGACAGGACGTGTTAAGATCATCTGTAAGCATAGAGATTTGACATTCAATGGGAAAGCGTTTGAGCAGTTGCAACGGTTTCCCTTTGAGAACTTGACCGATGTTAATATGAATACCCGATCCGCATAATAAAATTTGGCTCAGGTGTAGTCCCCGATACACAGCCCGGGACGCTTGGACTGTGACCTCAGAAATATGACCCGTCAAACAATCCCGATTATTAGCGGTGATTTTGATATCTAGAGCATCTACTTGTTCAACTTGCGATCGCAACCACAATTTCGCGGCTTGAGATAAAACCTTGCTCACCAGTTGTCTAGATGTGGTCGGAGTTGAACCCATAGAGAAAATCGCCTTTCTATCTGAACTTTTCTAAGCATTTATCTTAACAAAGCGAGAAGACCCACGCCAAAAAACGAATGTGTTGGTGACGGGAGGATGTCAAGTTGACAGAGCTTAGGAAGAATTACCGATTGCTGTAATATTTGTACATAGTTTATCAAACTGTGCAAAAATTTAGCGTGGTTTTGAAATCATTGCCATTGCTAGAAGGTTAAGAACATAGACTGACACTAAAACCTAGACGATGAACATTGTTTCTCCGATCTCGGTGGTTTTCGACTCCCAAATCAGCTGTTCCCTGTCCTCTGGTCGCAGGTGAGGTGAAAAGATGGATCAAAGGCTACAAAAAATCATGGCCAGTTGGGGCATTGCCTCTCGCCGCCAAGCCGAACAAATGATTCTTGCTCAACGAGTGCGCGTCAATGGTAACATTGCTCATTTAGGACAGAAGGCAAATCCGTCATCCGATTTTATAGAAGTAGATGGAAAGCCGATTAAACCTGCTGATCGGCCAGCGCCGATTTATCTTTTATTAAACAAACCGACTGGGATTGTTTCTACCTGTGCTGACCCCCAGGGACGGCGACGAGTCTTAGACTTGTTACCTCCCCCATTGCAGAATGGACAAGGAGTTCATCCGGTTGGGCGCTTGGATGTAGACTCTACAGGGGCATTAATTCTCACCAATGATGGTGAACTCACCTTTCGTTTGACCCATCCTCGCCACCATATTCCTAAAACCTATCAAGTCTGGGTGCAAGGTCATCTACCAGAAGCGGTGTTAGAACAATGGCGTCAAGGCGTGATCCTATCAGGTCGAAAAACCCAACCCGCTCAAGTGCGACGGTTAAAGGAAAATCCCTCTCAAACCCTTTTAGAAGTAGTTTTGGTTGAGGGAAGAAACCGACAAATTCGCCGAGTCGCAGAACAACTGGGCTATCCCGTTGTTAAACTCCATCGCAGTGCTATTGGTTCCATTCAGCTTAATCCCCCTGGAAAACCTGAATTGGCACTGGGTGACTGCCGACCTTTAAGCCCATCTGAACTGAAATTTTTGCGTGGCTCAGGTGAATCTTTAGCATTAATATGCCAAAAGTCCTCTCAATTTCATATATAAATATCAAGGAGTTGTGTGTATGAAAATAAGTTTACCGTTCTCAATGGTTAGAAAAAATCTGGGTTCCAATAGTCGTTCTATGGGTGATCTTGAACAAACTCAGAGATTAGTCGAGATTGGCCAACAATTGCGTCAAACTCGTGAGTACCATTCTCTGTCCTTAGATATGGTGGCGGCTTACACGATGATTCGTTCCCATTTGCTGCAAGCCCTAGAAGAAGGTCAAATCGAAAAGTTACCCGAACCTGTCTATACTCAAGGCTTAATTCGACGCTACGGGGATGCTCTCGGCTTGAATGGGGAGGAACTGGCGAATTTCTTCTTACCGGAACCGATTATTCCCTCGCTCACCTCTAGCTCTTGGCTATTGCCCTTGCCGCAGTTACGCCCGACCCATCTTTATTTGACTTATATTCTGCTGATTCTGGGAACGATGCACGGCTTGGTTTATCTGATCAAATCCTCTCCAAATATGATTGGCTTACCGACACCAACTCCAACAGAAATAGCAACAACCAGTGGTTCGGAGTCAGGCAATGGGTCTGCATCCCCCACAACCCCCCAACTGGTACAAGCGAGTCAAACTGTAGAAACACCGAGCCAGTCTTCTCCTCCTCCGGCCCCTGTTAGTCAAACGGTTGAAGTGATTGTGATCGTTAAAGATGAGTCCTGGGTTTTGATTGAAGTGGATGGAAAAACAGAATTTCAAGGCATCTTACCCGGAGGAACTAGACGCACCTGGAAAGCAAAGGAAGAATTAGTAGTGGTAGCCGGGAATGCCGGAGGAGTGATGGTAACGGTGAACAATGGCGAAAGCCGACGTTTGGGAGAACCGGGTATGGTGCAGGAGGCGATCTTTAAAGCGAATAACCCGCCCCCCGCTTCCACCCCTAACCCAAACTCTTAGGTCTTGAGAAGTTACCCAGGCAAACGACCATAGGTTTCAGTTAAGGATCTAAGGCGATCGCGAAGTTCATCTGTGATCGCTCCCGGTTCAAACCGCCAAGCCCAGTTGCCTTCTGATGTACTTGGCTGATTCATCTTGGCTTCACTTCCTAACCCTAAAACATCTTGCAGGGGGAAAATTGCCTGATTGGCAACGGAAGCCAGGGCGACTCGGATCAGATCCCAGTGAATGCCATAGCCCATGGTTCCCCCAACATAACTAATGACTCTCGCTTGACCTTGCAAAGACCGTTGATTAAACCAACCTACGGTTGTGTCATTATCATGGGTTCCGGTATAAGCAACCCAGTTAGGACTGCTGTAGTTATACGGGAGATAGGGATTATCTGGCCCGGAATCAAAGGCAAATTGCAAAATTTTCATACCGGGAAGTTGATATTTATCCCGTAACTCCTCCACTTCTGGGGTAATTAAGCCTAAATCTTCGGCAATAATGGGCAGTGTACCTAGTTTTTCGTTTAACAGACTAAACAAAGCATCTCCGGGTGCATCTATCCAACGACCATTAACAGCAGTGGTTTCTCCTTGAGGAACAGCCCAAAATGCCTGAAGTCCTCGAAAATGGTCAATCCGCATAATATCAATACAGTCAAGAATGGACTGTACCCGTTGTAACCACCAGTTAAAGCCGTTTTGTTGCAACCGTTCCCAGTTGTAAACCGGGTTTCCCCACAGTTGACCTGTTGCGCTAAAATAATCCGGCGGAACTCCAGCCATTAAGGACGCTTCACCTGTTTCGCCATCTAAACAAAAGATTTCTGGATGTGACCACACATCGGCGCTATCGTGGGCAACATAAATCGCCACATCTCCAAAAATTTGTATTCCCTGTTCATTGGCGTATTGTTTCAGGTGAGACCATTGACGGAAAAATACAAATTGTAGGAATTTGTGAAAGAAAATCTCATCGGCGAGTTTGTCGCGCCATTTTTGGACGGCTTCCGGTTTGCGACGCGCAATGTCTTCGTCCCATTTGTGCCAGCTTTCTCCCTGATGGGCTTCTTTAATAGCCATGAATAAAGCATAATCATCTAGCCAATAGGACTTATTGCGGCAAAATTCCTCAAATTCGTTTTCGTCTTCGGTGAGGGTTTCTTTGAAATTGTCGCAAGCTTTGCTAAATAATTTCCATTTGAAGGCTTTAACTGCATCAAAATCTACTTGATCAACTGGAAATTGAGGGATACTTGCTAAATCTTGCGCGGTGAGTAGTTCTTCCTCTAAGAGTTTATCGGGACTGATTAATAACGGATTTCCCGCCATTGCAGAATAGGAGAGGTAGGGGGAGTTGCCAAACCCGGTGGGGCCAAAGGGCAAAATTTGCCACAGTTGTTGTCCACTGTCTCGCAAAAAGTCAATAAATTGATAGGCAATTGGGCCAACATCTCCGATCCCATATCGACCAGGTAGTGAAGTGGGGTGAAGCAAAATACCGCTAGATCTTGGAAATGGCATAATATACGCAACTGCAAATGTGGAAAATACTTTAATACTTTAAGGGATCGTTTGCCTTTATACATCCAGCTTAGGTGGAATTTGACTGGTGGGTGGGCGGCGACACGGCAATCCGTATCTGTGCGCGATCCTTTCTTGATCTTACTGCGATTGGAGACCGTTTACAGTTCTTCGGGAATCAGAAACTGGAATGGCAGATCTTGCTATCGGTCATTCTCCAGATTCAGAGTTGTCTAATTTTCTTTTTTTATTGATTTTAAATTTGATATTTGTTCTCTTATAATACCGTTTTTTTAAAGATGAATCAATAATGATTTAAAAATGATTCATTAATGAAACAGATGAAAAACTGAATAAGATTTTGCTAGATTTTGATCATTTCAGTCTAAAATAAAAAGAGAATTCAACGTTAAAAATGATTCAAGATTGTTTTTAATTTTTGATCTCTAATCTCTATCTACAACTCAGGAGTTAAAATTCTATGATATTAGCTGCATTTACGGCTGGACTTTTACTGATTACTCTGTCTGAACTCGGAGATAAAACTTTCTTTATTGGTGTTATTCTTTCGATTCGCTATTCTAGAAAATGGGTGTTTCTAGGAGTAACATCAGCTTTAGCACTAATGACGGTTTTATCTGTTTTTGTTGGACAGGTTGTGTCTGTCTTACCCGATATTTATTTATACTACGCTAAAGTGATTCTCTTTCTCGGTTTTGGTGTAAAATTATTATATGATGCGAGTAGAATGTCAAAAAATTCAGATCAAACTGAAGAAAAAGAAGCGCTTGAAGCGATTGAAAAAAGTGAGTCAAAATCCCCCAAGCGTCTCAGTCCAATCGGAATTTTTTTGAAGGCTTTTCTGTTAACGTTTACCGCAGAATGGGGCGATCGCACTCAAATTGCAACCATCGCTTTAGCGGCAACCTATCACCCCATCGGAGTTGTTCTCGGGGCAACTTTAGGTCATAGTATTTGTGCAGCTATTGCCGTTTTAGGTGGGCGATTAATTGCTGGAAAAATTTCTGAACGAACCATTACGGCCATTGGGGGTTGTTTATTTATTATATTTGGTTTAGTCGCCATTTGGGAAGGGATAGAAACACCCTTCATTTAAACAACCCATTCTCGGTTGACTGTCATTTTTTTTCAGCAGGAGGTCGTTGAATAATCATCTCAATCATCCTCCGTTTGACATTAGAATCAATCCCAATTAAACGGATATAATCGTTAGGATGTTCAGAGACACAGGCTTCCACTGCGGCGATAATTTCTGATTGATGATGACTCTCAATCGTAGAACAGGTTTTCCAAGATCCGGTTTTAAACCGACGAATATCAGCATATTCTAAACCGATTCGATATCCATTTTCAACAATCTGTTCAATTTTTTCAAGGACGTCTAAACTCAATTTTGTTGTAAAAGCTTGACCTTGACTAATAAAGGTTGAACCTTGACTATCCCCTTGCATCACGGCTGTTGCTTTGCTATCAAAACGATGGGGAGGCATAACCGGATTATAGGGAAGATGAGGTTTTTGAGTATAGTTTTCTGAAGCTTGAACAGTCTTTTCTGTCGCTTGGGGTGGCGTTGCATCGGGATGAAAAATGCGGTATTGGTTGTATTCTTCAACTAATCTTAATTCTTGAATCCGGCGCTGTTCCGCCACCATTTGATGACCCATTTCTAATAAATGAGAAAAGCTGAAATTGGGGTTTTGAAATTCCGGTGGTTTTTCAGCACTATTCACAACCCGTTTAGAAATCCGATCAATTCCGACTTGATGAATAAAGTTTTGAATCTGTTCATCATAAATTCGCGATCGCAATGCACTAAAAAAGTCGATAGACTGTTCAGTAAACTCCTCCACTAACTTGACAATATCCTGTTTTAAAAGTTCTTTTTGAAAAATTCCTTCTACAATTTCTGTTCGTTCTTTTGGGTTGGGTTCCCAATAGAATTTTTCCATCCGTCCATCTCGAATTAAGGGTGCATATAGGGTAGAAAAATCATTTCCTGTCACAATAATTGGAATTCGTTGTAAGGGCGTTTCATCATAACTTCCGGGTAGCTGAACATTTGTCGGATTATCCGCAATATTCATTAAAGTTGCATTAACTAACTGAGTATTAACAGTGTATTGTGTTCCGGAGTCAAACCGCCCCGCCCCTGCATCAATATCATTAATAAATAATGCACACATTTGACCTCTAACCCGGCTTTGTTCAGAAGCTTCTCGATACCGTAACCGAATTAACCGTGAAGGATCTCCCGCATCAGGACTCTCTAATTCACCTCCAGAAATCGTTACAGGTTCAAATCCCATTTTATCAAAAACCAGTTCACATTGAAAGGTTTTTCCTTCTCCCTTACGTCCATGTATTCCTAAAATCAGAGGAACTCGCAGGTTAGCAAGATTTAAGAAGTTTTTGGTGATATGAACGGCTAATTTATCAAGAAACCGGGGAGAGATATAATAAGACATAGGAGGAGTAAAATCTGATTTGATAAGATTATTTTAGGATAAAACAGACCTTTTGAACGCCATGAAATTAAATTTTTTCAGCTTGACTCATCAGTTCTTTCAAGATTGACCTGTTGCTTAAGCCAATTTAAGATTGTGTTCTAAGGGTTTAGGTTGAGGTAAAGGTTTACCATCCTCTTCATATTCTTGAACCAGCAATTCTAACACCTCTTGAGCATTATTTAATGCTTCTTCATAGGTCTCACCATGGGTGTAGAATTGTTGGGTTGGAAAATCCGGTAAATTCACTAAGTAACACTGATCTTCATTTGACCACTGAATCACAATTGTATAATGAAGTTTCATTCATCTCCTCCTGGCTGTTCTTGAACTTTTTTCAACATCTCTAGTTTACGATTGACTTCTTTTTCGATATAAGGTTTTGCATCATCTCCATCTTTTCCTGAAATGGTAATAGGTTGATCGGGGAGTAGAGGATGAATCCATCTGGTGTGACTACCCTTAGCGGATCTATAAATAAATCCAGCTTTTTGTAAGAGGCTTTTTAGTTCTCGAATTTTTTTAGGCATGACCAAGTATTTTGATATAAATTTTAGCATACATTAATTAATTTTTTAAGAGTGATGCCGAATCAAAGAAACTAGGGTCTAATACAATCTATGATTTTATTTTACCGTTAGTCAGAATTCAAACTCTAAAAACAGACAATTTAACTGGATGCGTTGGGGTTTAATTCCTGCTTGGTCGAAAGATATAAAATCGGTGCAAAACTCATTACCCTCAGTTCACTGAACCCCAAGAGATTTTACCCTTATTAACTTCTCAAGCGGCTTTGAACTATTTCCCGTTAACCCCGTTGTCAACAAACCCACCCACGATAAACCCGACTGCATTCCACAAAAATTTTAACCCCATCGATAAAAAATCTCAAGAATTTGTCATAATAAACAAAGAGCAAAATCACAACAAGGAGAACAAAAATGACTTTACCAGATGGCCCTCAAACGCCTCGGGTTCTCAGAATGATTAAATTTGTTGCTCGTCCTTTAGACTATTTAGAAAATTATTATCAACGTTACGGCGACTTCATTCGGATTGGAAACTCAGAAACTCCCCTCATTTATGTGAACCATCCTGACGCGATTGAACAAATTTTTACTGCTAATTCTGAACAATTTAAAACGGGAAATGGAGGGGGTATATTACTCTTTTTACTGGGAGACAGTTCAGTTTTTATTGTTGATGGGGAGCGCCATTCTCGTCAACGTAAACTCTTAATGCCTCCCTTTCATGGCGATCGGTTACGAACCTATAGCCAACTGATTTGTGAGATTACCCAAGCGGTGATGTCACAGGTAAAAATCGGTCAACCCTTTCGAGTCAGATCCTTAATGCAGGATATCACATTAAGGGTTATTTTGAAAGCGGTATTTGGATTAACAGAAGGAGAACGTTATCAGCAATTGCGATATCTTTTAAGTGAAATGATGGAGTCTATTGGTTCTCCTTTAGCCGCGAGTTTAATCTTTTTTCCGATCCTGCGTCAAGACTGGGGAAATTGGAGTCCCTGGGGTCGTTTTTTGCGCTACAAACAACAAGCAGATGAGATAATTTATGCAGAAATTCGAGAACGGAAACAAAATAATAATTTCTCCGGCGATGATATTTTAACGCTATTAATGTCAGCCCGAGATGAAGCGGGAGAAGCGATGAGTGAACAAGAACTTCGAGACGAATTAATGACGCTTCTCATTGCTGGACATGAAACCACAGCCTCTTCATTAACTTGGGCGTTGTATTGGACGCATTATTTACCAGAAGTTCAAGATAAGTTGCGGTTTGAATTAGCCAATTTGGGTGAAAATCCTGATTTGAATGAAATCACTAAAATTCCTTATTTAACTGCTGTTTGTAATGAAACCCTGCGAATTTATCCGGTGACTTTAACATCCGGTGTGCGTGTTTTAAAACAACCCTTAGAATTAGGCGGTTATGCTTTAAAACCGGGAACCGTATTATTTCCCTGTACCTATTTAGTTCATCAACGAGAAGATATTTATCCCGAACCTAAACAATTTAAACCCGAACGATTTTTACAACGGCAATTTTCCCCCTATGAATTTTTTCCCTTTGGTGGGGGTCATCGTCGCTGTATTGGGAGTGCTATGGCAATGCTCGAAATGAAGTTGGTTCTTGCTACAATGTTATCAGGTTTGGAATTGAAACTTCCTCAAAATAAAGCCTATAAACCTGTTCGTCGAGGCTTAACGTTATCCCCTCCAGCTGAGTTGAGTTTAGTTGCTTTGAAACCTCTGCACTAAAATGATCAAAGAGTAGAGATTTTTCAGAGAACGTTTTACAATATCAGAAATGAGAAATTGTCAGATCTAGGCTGTATGGATACAAAAGCGTTTAGACGATCACTGCAACAATCAGAATCTTACCACCGCAAAGGCTTCGGACATGAAGAAGAAGTTGCAGGGGTGATGCAGTCTGCTTATCAAAGTGGTTTAATTCAAAAAATTCGGGAAAATAACTATACTCTCCAACAGGGAAATGTCACCATCCGACTCGCCGAGGCGTTTGGCTTCTGTTGGGGCGTTGAACGGGCGGTAGCGATGGCCTATGAAACCCGACAACATTTTCCCACAGAACGCATCTGGATTACAAATGAAATTATTCATAATCCTTCTGTTAATCAACATTTATTGGATATGAAGGTTGAGTTTATTCCGGTTGTAGACGGAAAAAAAGACTTTTCTAGGATTGGGACTGGAGATGTGGTGATTTTACCTGCTTTTGGTGCCAGTGTCCAAGAAATGCAGCTTTTAAATGAAAAAGGATGCAAAATTGTTGACACGACTTGTCCCTGGGTGTCTAAGGTTTGGAATACTGTTGAAAAGCATAAGAAAAAAAGCTACACTTCAATTATTCACGGCAAATATAAACACGAAGAAACGGTCGCAACGAGTTCTTTTGCTGATAAATATTTAGTGGTGTTGAACTTCGCACAAGCTGAATATGTATGCAATTATATTCTAAACGGTGGAAATCGGGAGGAATTTTTAGCTAAATTTCAACACGCTTATTCTGAAGGATTTGATCCTGACAAAGACTTGGAATGTGTGGGAATTGCCAACCAAACTACCATGCTGAAAAGCGAAACCGAACAGATTGGCAAGCTGTTTGAACGCACGATGATGCAAAAATACAGCCCAGACCAATTAACCGAACATTTTCAAAGTTTTAACACTATTTGTGATGCCACACAAGAGCGGCAAGACGCAATGTTAGGATTAGTTGAAGAACAACTGGATTTAATGATTGTTATTGGCGGGTTTAATTCTTCTAATACCACTCATTTGCAAGAAATGGCAATTGAACGGAAAATTCCATCTTATCATATTGATAGCCCCGAACGGATTCTTGACGGCGATCGCATTGAACATAAACCCTTAGAAAAAGACATTGAAATCGCCGAATATTGGCTACCTGATGGAGAAATTGTTGTCGGAATTACCTCGGGGGCTTCTACACCAGATAAGGTCGTTGAAGAAGTCATTGAGAAGATTTTTGAATTAAAACTCAGTGCAGTTCAACCCTTAAGCCTCAAGAGTTAACCTTGATCAGTCGGGATAATTAGTTAAGAGTAACTTCTTAGTTATCCCGACTCTCAAACCTGTATTAAAATTGATGAAAAAAACTAATTTTTAACCCGAAATATTTACAGTCATGCAACAATTAACAGGCCCAAAAACCTCTGCTTTTATTCAACATATTAAATGGGTATTAGATCCCGTTGATTATATGGAGAGTACCGCCCAACAGTACCCAGATATTTTTACAACAAATGTAACCAGTGGTAACAGGCTAATCTTTGTGAATAGTCCAGAAGGAATGGAAAAAATCCTCACTCGCGATACGAAAGAGTTTTCCGCCCCGGGTTCTGTAAATGGAATTTTGAGACCCCTACTTGGCGCTCAATCTGTTATACTATTAGATGGTGATCGCCATAAACGACAACGCAAATTATTAATGCCTCCCTTTCATGGCGAAAGAATGCGAACCTATGGCGAATTAATCCTAAAAATTACGCAACAAGCCACTGAAAAATGGAAACCGGGTCAACCCTTTATCGCCCGAGATACCTTGCAAGAAATTACATTAGCCGTAATTTTACAGGCAGTTTTTGGGATCTATGAAGGGTCACGCTATGATGAATTAAAGACATTAATTACCGGGCTATTATCTGTTACAGACTCTCCGGTCAGTTCAAGTTTATTATTCTTCCCATTCCTGCAAAAAGATTGGGGGGCGTGGAGTCCCTGGGGTAGATTTTTGAGAATACGCCAAAAAATCGATAAATTATTGTTTGCAGAAATCGAAGAACGTCGTCAAAATTGGGATGAAAGCCGCAGCGATATTTTAAACTTAATGATGGCGGCGCGAGACGAAGACGGACAACCGATGACCGATGAAGAATTGCGGGATGAACTTTTAACATTGTTATTTGCAGGTCACGAAACCACAGCAACTGCAATGGCTTGGGGGTTGTATTGGATACATCGCCAACCGGAAGTTTATCAAACATTGATGCAGGAGTTAGAAACATTACCCGAAAATGCTGACCCAATGACCATTTTCCGGCTACCCTATTTAACCGCAGTGTGTAATGAAACACTCCGCATTTATCCAGTGGGAATGTTAACCTTTCCGCGAATCGTGCATGAACCGATGGAATTTTTAGGCTATGAACTTCAACCGGGAATGAGTTTAGTGGGTTGTATTTTTTTACTACATCACCGCGAAGATTTATATCCCGAACCCAATCAATTTAAACCGGAACGATTTTTAGACCGGAAGTTTTCCCCCTATGAGTTTTTACCTTTTGGGGGAGGGGTGCGTCAATGTATTGGGATGGCCTTAGCCCAGTTTGAACTGAAGTTAGCGATCGCTCACATTCTCCAAAATTATCACCTAACATTACTCGAAAAACGCCCCGTTAAACCCGCCCGTCGAGGGGTAACGTTATCACCTGTTGGAGGGATTAAAATGACATCCTCGCCTCGCTAAAAGCCAGGAATTCCCAAACCAACGCCGCGCACAGCCTACGGCAACGTCAAATAAGGCGGACTGCTAGAATCCAGGTTTTTTCAAGCCGATCGAACTCAAGTCACAATTTTGATAAAATAAAGACAACTTTGAAGCGTTTCGGTATTTAATTTATTGTACAACAATATAGAGGCGGCGTTTCCTCTAATCGCCAAAAGCGATCTGCTTCACGCCGAAAACTAGATGAGCAACGGAACACTATTTGATAAAGTTTGGGACTTGCACAGGGTAGGTACCCTCCCATCAGGTCAAACTCAACTCTTTATCGGTTTGCATCTGATCCACGAAGTCACCAGTCCTCAAGCTTTCGCTATGCTGCGTGAACGAAATTTAAACGTGCTATATCCTGATCGCACAGTTGCGACGGTCGATCATATCGTTCCCACCGAAAACCAAGCCCGTCCCTTTGTGGATGTCTTGGCCGAGGAGATGATGCAAGCCTTAGAAAACAACTGCAAAGACTACGGCATCCGCTTTTATAATATCGGTTCAGGGGATCAAGGAATTGTTCATGCGATCGCCCCAGAACAAGGCCTGACACAGCCAGGAATGACCATCGCCTGTGGGGACTCGCACACCTCGACTCATGGGGCATTTGGGGCAATTGCCTTTGGCATCGGTACCTCCCAAGTGCGGGATGTGTTAGCTTCCCAAACTTTAGCCCTGTCTAAGTTAAAAGTTCGTCGGATCGAAGTCAATGGCGAGTTAAACCCCGGTGTTTACGCTAAAGATGTGATTCTGCATATTATCCGTAAACTGGGCGTTAATGGCGGTGTGGGCTACGCCTACGAGTTTGCGGGAACTACCCTAGCAGCGATGTCGATGGAAGAACGGATGACCATCTGTAATATGTCCATTGAAGGTGGCGCCCGATGTGGTTATGTTAACCCGGATCAGGTGACGTTTGATTATCTTCAGGGACGAGATTTTGCACCCAAAGGGGAAAACTGGGATAAAGCCGTGAGTTGGTGGCAGAGTCTCCACAGTGATGGGGATGCGGTTTATGATGATGTGGTGGTATTTGATGCGGCGGAAATTTCCCCGACCGTAACATGGGGAATTACACCCGGTCAAGGAATAGCAGTGGATGAAACCATTCCCAGTTTAGAGAGTTTTGCGGAAAGCGATCGCGAAGTGGCCGAGGAAGCTTACCGCTATATGGAGTTTTCTCCGGGTACGCCCATTAAAGGGACAAAAGTGGATGTGTGTTTTATTGGTAGTTGTACCAACGGACGGTTAAGTGATTTGCGAGAAGCGGCAAAATTTGCCCAGGGACGTCATGTCGCAAAGGGGGTGAAAGCCTTTGTGGTTCCGGCTTCTGAACGGATTAAAAAACAAGCTGAAGCCGAAGGGTTGGATCAAATTTTCCAAGCGGCGGGTTTTGAATGGCGAGAGGCGGGATGTTCGATGTGTTTGGCGATGAACCCCGATAAGCTACAAGGAAATCAAATCAGTGCGTCTTCGTCTAATCGTAATTTTAAAGGGCGTCAGGGTTCGTCTACGGGGCGGACATTGTTGATGAGTCCGGCGATGGTGGTAGCCGCAGCCGTCAAGGGC
Organism: Limnoraphis sp.; assembly: GCA_050485465.1. GTDB lineage: Bacteria > Cyanobacteriota > Cyanobacteriia > Cyanobacteriales > Microcoleaceae > Capilliphycus. The sequence continues at coordinate 42,423 of JBJHBL010000032.1, forward strand.
GAAGTCACAGATATCCGTGAGTTGTTGTAGAAATAGGTGGATTTTTGAAAGGAAAAAATGAGTCAAATTCAAAGCATTTCAGGACGGGGAATTCCTTTGGTTGGGAGTGATATTGATACGGATCGAATTATTCCGGCGCGGTTTTTACGCTGTGTGACGTTTGATGGGTTGGGGGAACAGGTTTTTGCGGATGATCGCCAACAAACTCAAGGAAATCATCCGTTTGATCTGCCTCAATATCAAGGGGCGAATATTTTAGTTGTTAATAGCAATTTTGGTTGTGGTTCATCGAGAGAACACGCGCCGCAAGCCCTTTCCAAATGGGGAATTCAAGTCATTATTGGGGAAAGTTTTGCTGAGATTTTCTTCGGAAATTGTGTCGCAATTGGGGTCCCTTGTTTAACGGCAACACCGCAACAGGTTCAACAGTTACAACAAGCCCTACAAGCTGATCCACAACAATCGATGAGTGTGAATTTAGCAGAAAAACGGGTGCAATGTGGAGATTTAACGGTTGAGGTGAACATGAACCCCGGATCACAGCAAATGTTCCTGAGTGGAACTTGGGATAGTTGTGGTCAGTTGTTAGCGAATGTACAGCCCATTCAAGCTACAGCCAGTCAATTGCCTTATATTAATTGGGCTAACGCCTGATCTGTGACCCGTTATTGGTAAGGGGTTAGAGGATTTAGGATTGAGGGGGATCGCTTCACTCGACTATACTCAAAACCTAATCCCTATTCCCCATTTCCGAGGGTTAGATTTCTAATACTTTTCTTAATACGGCTTCGTCTTTGGGTTTTGCGGAAAAACGGCCTTTTTCTAGATCTCGTATCCAGCTTTGACTTTTTCCGGCCATTTCGGCTAAGAGTCTTTGACTAATTCCTCGGCGTTTTCGGGCGTTAGCAATTTGATTAGCCGATAAACCGATGGGGGTTGAAGTTTGAGTTTTGCGGGCGATGCGGGTGTTCTTTTTCTTGTCGAGTTTGGCCAGTTGTTTTTCCCACTCGGGGGGGAGATTAAACCAAGAAATGCGGGCTTTCATTAGACGATTCCATTTGCCTCTGGGACTCGAATCCGTGAGGCGTTGATCTTGGCCGCCATCATTAATCCAAAAATTAAGGGCTTCTTCTGCATCATCGGGTAATTCGGCGAGTTTAGCCCACAGGGGTTGGATTTCTGGGACATAGGTTGCGACATCAAAGGCGGGTTGAATGCCGTAGTGATTGAGAACTTCGAGATCACTTTCAAAGCAGCGAATCAGGCGTTTGCGGTTTTCACTGTGGAGGCTGGCTTGAGACATTTTTTCCTCGCCATAGGCAACTCGCATGAGGGTGGGAATGGTGATGCACTGTTTTCTTCCCATTTTGGCTTTGAATAGCAGCCAAAGCATCATTCTAGCGGCGCCGATGTGTTGTTGCCAGATACTCATCACACTACTGAGGAGAAATCTGGGTAAAGTACCGTATTGATAGAAAGCGGTGCGGTGGCGGTAGTCGTTTTTATTGAGGAAATATTGCGCCCAAGCCCCAGCTTTCAGGGTGAAGGTTAAACCCGTTAGGTATTTATTGCCTTCTGTATCTTGTTGAAAGTGGTGTTTGATGTTGAGTAAATGCCAGAGACGATCTTCGGGGACTGAAAAGCCTCTGACTTTGCCTTGTTGGGGCCAGTCAATAGAAGTCAGGAGTTGACAGGGTTGTTGGGCAAGGGTTTTGATCAGGGTGAGTTTGGTGGCTTTACTGAGATCTTTGCGTTTGTCGAGTCCGAGATATTGTTCAATTTGGCGATCGCTAATCACAAATTCCTGTTCCCAAGGGCGATCGACAGTGGTGGCATAGGCGGCAAAGATCAGGTGCAAACAAGCGGATCGAATATCAATACTTTCAATGGTGGTTAATGCCGCTTCTTGTTCTAGAATTTGAGGTTGATTGGACTCGAGGTCATCGGTGAGTCGGAAGATGATCGCCCCTTCGCCTTGTTTAACGCTTCGTTCATAGTAGGGTTGACCCTGATCGTTGAGTTGCCAGGGAATTTGGGCGGCACTGGTGAGTAAGTTGCACGCTTCCCAAATTACCATCGAAGAGGCAAAGGGGTTATTTTTGCCATTGAGAAAAATCTCAGGGCTGGTGGCCATACGGACGGTCGCTTTGTAGCGCCCTTTTTTGGGTTGTAAGGGAACGGGGCAACTAATGGGGCATTGAACCACACAAAGGGGTTCTGGATAGTAGCCTTCGCAATGGTTACAGAGTGTGGGATCGATCCAGAGTTGTCCTTCGACTTGTTTAATGGCGTCTGTCGGACAGTCTGTTTGGCAGGTTCCACATCCAGAGCAGTTGTCAGGGATTGAATAGGACATATGTTTTGAGGGAGAGAACAAACTAATACAACGATTTCAATTGGGGAATTGGATCACATTCACTAACCTCTGTGCTGAACTTTATGTTGAACAAGCTCTTTTTGATGGACTCTATTTGACTCATGAATATTGGTTAATCATTTAAATATTCTGGAGTTTTTGGTTGGATTTCGTCCAGGTTTTAGGCTAGAGAAAAACCTATTCTGATCTTGCATATAAAGGATTCTAATCTTGCATATACTTAAGTTTTGGCCGCTTGGGCAAGAATTTAGAATTTAGATTAGAATCAGGAGATAGAGTTAGTATTGCAACTTATGAATACTCGAGTTAAGGCAATATTTGAGTTACTTTCATTGCTACATATAGAGAATTAACTCATTGATTAACCCTAACCTATTTAACATTCTCTTAAGAACGCTTTTGATCATTTGCTCACTCTGAACATTTTATTAAAAATTTGGGTTCACTACAAACCTTTGTTCAGAAAAAAAATCAGCCGTTATACTTTGTAAACTTCTGTATCGAATATCTCGGGTTTCGTCAATAATACCTGCTCACAAAATAATTAACAATACTTGATGAATGCTTTTTGTATCAAAGAACACATAAACAGACCGCCCGATTACCCTCTATTTGGTTATTATATACAAAGTTTTGTAGTATAATAAAGGCTTTAATAAAATAAAATAATCTTCGTTCTCTAGTTTTACCTTGATTCAGCCGGAAACACCCCGAGCGAAGTGTCTGGGGTCGAGGATCCACTGAAACTTTAAATGATCTTTTTTAAAAGATGAATACCCAATCTAAAAAAACTTCACTGTCCGCAGAAATTTTAGTGATTGATGATTCGCCAGAAAACTTACAGCTTCTCGTTAAAATATTAACCAGTTTGGGCTATAAAGTGAGAGCTTCATTAAGGGGAAGTATGGCAATTCAAAGCATTGAAAAAGTAAAGCCTGATTTGATTTTACTCGATATTATGATGCCGGAAATAAACGGTTATAAATTGTGTGAAATCCTAAAGTCTAATTCAGAAACCCAGGACATTCCCGTGATTTTTATTAGTGCAATGAATCAGGGGGTTGATCGAGTAAAAGCTTTTCAAGTTGGGGGAGTAGACTATATTACAAAACCTTTTTATGTTGAAGAAGTTTTAGCTCGGGTACAGGTGCAGTTAGAGAATCGTTTTTTAAAAAAAAATCTTCAAGAAAAAAATCTAGAATTATCTCAAGCTTTATCACAAGTTAAAGCGACACAAAATTATCTGATTCAATCCGAAAAAATGGCAGCACTCGGACAACTCATTGCGAGTATTGCCCATGAAGTGAATACGCCGTTAGGCGCAATTTTAGCCTCGAGTAATAATTCTCAAACCGCTTTTCAAGAGTTATTAGAAACATTGCCTAAACTGATAAACGAAATTTCACCGGAACAGAAAAAACAATTCTTTGCGTTACTAGACTGTTCACTCCAAGCCGAGAAACGTCTATTAAATAGTAAAGAAAAGCGTCAATTTAAGCGAGATATTACACGAAGTTTAGAAGAAGAGGGGATCGAACAAGCGCGGCGGATTGCAGATACTTTAGTTGACCTGGAAATTTACGAAAATATTGAATCCTTCTTTCCTCTGTTCAAAAATCCTGATAGTGACTGGATCTTACAACAAGTGTACAATCTGATTAGTCTCAAAATCAACAGTCAAAATATTATTATGGCCGTTGAACGGGCGACCAAGATTGTATTTGCACTAAAAAGCTATGCTCGTTATGATAATAGTGGTCAAAAACAACTTGTTCAAGTCACTGAGAGTGTAGAAACAGTTTTAGAACTGTATCGCAATCAATTATCTTCAGGGATTGAACTGGTTCGAGACTATGAGTTGACTTCTCCTATCTGGTGTTATCCTGATGAGTTAAACCAAGTTTGGACAAATCTGATTCACAATGCGATTCATGCTATGCAGGGTAAAGGTTGCTTAAAAATCAGAGTTTCGGAACAGAAAGGAGGTGTGATCGTTGCGATCACAGACTCAGGTGAAGGTATTTCTCCTCAAGTTCAGCTTAGAATTTTTGAGCCATTCTTTACGACAAAACCCGCGGGTGAAGGGAGTGGTTTAGGATTGGATATTGCTCGTAAAATTATAGAAAAGCATGAGGGCAAAATTGAATTTAAAAGCCAACCGGGACAGACTCAATTTGAGGTCTGGTTGCCCAAGGACAAGACTCAACCGCCCATCACCCAGTCTGAGTTTTCAGATGCAGAGCCGTTGTAAACATCTCAGTCGTAATTTTTTTGATCCTTTATCACAACCACAGAGTATTGTTATGTCTGAAAAAGCAATTGTATGCGTTGATGATGAGGTGATCATTTTAGAAAGCCTCAAAGAACAACTCAAAAGACGATTTGGCAGTCAATATTTGTATGAAATTGCTGAAAGTGTAGAAGAAGCTTGGGAAATTATCGAGGAGCTTCAGAATGATAAAATTGAAATTTTAATGATTATTTCAGACTGGTTAATGCCAGAAATGAAAGGAGATGAATTTCTGATTAAAGTCCATGAAAAATATCCTCAAATTGTCACTGTCATGTTGACAGGCCAAGCGGATCATGTAGCCGTGAGACGCGCCCAAGATAATGCTAACTTATACCGTTGCTTGTATAAACCTTGGAGTGAGGAAGATTTAGTTAATGTTATTTCCTCAGCTTTATACTAATCTATGAGTAATCTGGCTATTTTATGTGTTGATGATCAACGGTCTATTTTAGTCAATCTCACCGATTTACTCAAGCGATATCTGGGAGAAAACTATGAAATTTTATCCGCTCAAAGTGGAGAAGAAGCGCTCGATATTTTAGCAGATATCCAAGAAGAATTCGTAGAAATTGCCTTACTGATTGTTGATCAAGTTTTACCAGGGATCAAGGGGGATGAACTGCTAGTTCAAGTTCATGGTCAATATCCCAATGCCTTAAAAATTATGCTCACGGGCGGTACAGATACCCAACCTGTTATTCGAGCAATTAATGAAGCAAATTTATATCGATATATCACCAAACCCTGGGAAGAAACCGATTTAATTCTCACAGTTCGAGAGGCTCTGAGACGTTACTCTCAAGAAAAAACATTAGCCTTTAAAAATCAAGCGTTAAAGCGGTTAAATTCCTCTTTAGAACAGAAAGTTGCTGAACGAACCGCCGAACTGATTCAAGCCAATCATCAACTCCAACAACAAATTCGTGAACGTCAACAAGCTGAAGAAGAATTACAACTTCTATTAACTTTAAGTCAGGTGATTAGTTCAGCACCAGATTTTGAAACGGCTTTAGAATTTGCCTTAGAAACGCTGTGTCAAACAACCAACTGGATTTATGGTGAAGTTTGGATCCCTACTGCAAATCAAGTGGTGATTGAATGTAGTCCAATTTGGTATTGTTGTCGTTCTCAAGATAATGCTCAAATCATTACAGGTATTGAAACGTTTCGTTCTCATTTAGAAGGCATTACATTTAAACCTGGGGAAGGAATTGCTGGACGAGTTTGGCAGTCCAAACAACCCGAATGGATTGCTGATATTGAAGCCGAAAAAATCAAAACGAACAGTTTACCGATCAGTCATCCAGTCTTAACTGAAAATCCGGCTAAAAACTATGGTTTAAAATCTTATTTTGCAATTCCCCTGCTGGGAGATTCTAGCTTTCAAGTTGAGGATATTTCCACAACGCCAGTTTTAGCAGTATTGGTTTTCTTTATGAGACAATCTCGCTCTCAAGATGAACGTTTAGTTGAGTTAGTTTATGCGGCAGCGGCTCAAATGGGGGTGATTCTGCAACAGAAAAAAGCTGAAGCGGAAATCAAGGCTTTATTTGCGGCAATGACGGAAGTTGTGATTGTTTTAGATGATTCAGGACGGGGATTAAAACTAGCACCAACTCATCAATCTTTTTGTACTCCAGAAGCCATTGTTGGACGCAAGTTATCCGATTATTTTCCTCCTGATGAAGCGGAACGATTACTTAATTGTGTTCAAACTGCTTTAAGAACCAAACAAACCGTTCAAGTGGAATATAACATGAGGATTAATCAAGAGTTAGTTTGGTTTCTCGGTAGTATTTCACCCCTGACTCAAAACACCGTCATTTGGGTTTCAAGAGATATTAGTCAACGAAAAATCACAGAAGAAGCATTGAAAAATAATGAAGCTAAACTTCATCATGTTATTCATAATGTCAGTTCAGCAATTATCCAGTGGGATCAGTCTGGACGGGTATTATTTATTAATGAATATGGTTTAAACTTTTTTGGCTATCCAGAATCCGAAATTTTAGGTCAGCCTTTAGTGGGAAAAATTATTCCTGAAGTGGAGACATCAGGGCGAGAGTTGCGAGAACTTTTAGAGAGAATTTGTCAGAATCCTGATCAATATCTGGTTCACGAAAATGAGAATATTCGCAGTAATGGTGAACGGGTTTGGGTGACTTGGGTTAATCAACCTATTTTTGATAAAAATGGTCATTTAATAGAAGTTTTATCCGTGGCAACCGATACAACAGAACGCCGACTCGCAGAAGAAGCACTGCGATTAGAACGGGAAAAATCAGAACGATTATTATTGAATATTTTTCCGAAAAAAATTGTAGAAAGACTCAAAGATAATAAACAAGGTTTAATCGCAGAAAAATATGATGAAGTGAGTATTTTATTTGCAGATTTAGTTAATTTTACGGCTCTTTCTGAACGATTAACCCCAATTCAATTGGTGAAATTATTGAATGAAATTTTTTCAACCTTTGATCAACTTGCAGAGGGTTTAGACTTAGAAAAAATTAAAACCATTGGAGATGCTTATATGATGGCGGCGGGTTTACCTGAACCTCGAGAAGATCACGCAGAAGCTATTGCAGATATGGCTTTAGCCATGCAACTGGTGATTGATCATTTTCCTTTTGATTATGGTGAAACGCTACAAATTCGCATTGGAATTCATACCGGAACTGTTGTGGCTGGAGTGATTGGAACCCATAAATTTATCTACGATTTGTGGGGCGATACGGTTAATCTGGCTTACCGCATGGAGTCTTCGGGTGAACCCGGAAAAATTCAAGTTACAGAGGCTTTTTATAACAAACTCAAAACCGAATATATTTTTGAAAAACGAGGTGCTGTTTCTATTAAAGGCAAAGGAAAAATGAACACCTATTGGTTAATTGGTCGAAGGTAAAATTCAACTCGATGCACTGGTATAAAACCGTAAGGCAAACCGCCAAAATCCGGCAGAACAACAAAATAATAAAAGGGCTAAAAGTCCTGAACTAATGATCCAACTGGCTTCGCTTCGACCTAATAGGGTTTCGGCAGGAATTGTCGTTAAAAATGCGACGGGAATAATAAAAGTAAAGAAAAATCGATAAATCATCGGATAAGCCACCATCGGAAATCGACCCGCTTCTAATAATCCTCTCAAAACTTCCGTCACATTATAAATTTTGACAAACCAAATACTCATCGCCCCCAATACAAACCACAAACTATATAAACTGATCATTCCCCATACAAAAGGAATAAAACTCAGAAAATAATCCGTTGTTTTTAGGTCTAACTGACGAGTCGCATAAGCAATCATTAAACACCCAAACAGGATATTAGGTAAACCCCAAGGAGAAACCATACGAGCCGATAACCAAAACTGACTACTAATCGGTTTTAACAAGATAAAATCTAGGGTGCCTTCTTGAACATGGGTCACAATTCGATTAAGATTAGGAACTAATAACGTTTCAGAAAAGCCTTGTAGAAGGGTGAAAATTCCTAATACAACTAATGCTTCTTCCCAACTCCAACCCTCGAAGCTATATCCAGTACGATAAAACAAAAACAATCCAAAAATATTACCGATTAACCCTCCTAAACTGCTAATTGTTGTTAAAATAAAGTTAATCCGATACTCCAACTCAGCAGCAATTGCTGTTGTCCAAAACAGTTGTAAAACTTGCCAATAGCGTTTCATTTTTTCTGTGATGATGACATTTAACGTAATCGTCTTTGCATTCTTCGACTTCCAGGATAGCGACGAACCTGACGACGTAAACGACGATTAAACCGAAGTTTGGCGCGAGTGGCTTCTGCAATTTCTGTTAATCCTAAATCTTCTAAAATATCACTGGCGACTAATTCTCCACTTTCACAAGCACCCTCCATAAAGCCTTGATATTCTAAAGAGGTGTGTTCTCCAGCGAAAAATAGATTTCCGACTCGTTCCCCTTCAACGCCATAGAACCGCGTAAATTCTCCAGGACGATAACATAAATATGACCCCAAACTAAAGGGGCTTCCTGTCCAAAATGCTCGGTTTGCTTGATTGCGAATTGCGACTCGATTAATACCCGGAAATACGGCTTCAAATTGGGTATTAAACAGTTGGGCTTGGTCTTCGATTGTTCCCGCCCCAATCGCAATTCCTCGTGTTCCGCCTGTGTAGTTGGTAATTAAACCGACGGTACTCGAAGCATAACGACTGTTGCTGCTTTCCCAGGTATTTTGAAATCCTAAATCCGTGAAAACATTTCCTCTTGAATTAAAACGAGTTCGCCAAATTTTATCGGTATAGCCTGTAATCAACTTAGAGTTTGTTCCATAACCAACGGTATTAATCGCCTGTTGTTTGACTTCCGGTAATTCGACCTCAATTTCTATGGTTCTTAACACAGTAAAAGGGATGGCTAAAACCACTCGTTGATAAGTTCGTTCCATGCTTCTCATCCCCGAACGTAAACTCACTAAAAAACGACCACCTGACTGTTCTCGAATTGATTCTAAGATTGTCGTTGTTTGTATTGAACCTGCCACAAATTGAGCAAGACGTTGAGTTATTCTTTCGCTACCGCCATCCAGATAAAAGCGCTCGTCACTGTCTCCAAAAATATTAAATGTTCCCGGTTCAGTCCCGATATAATAAATCAAGTTTAACGGTGATTGTTCTTCCGCATTTAAACCAAACTCTATGGTATAAGCAATTCTTAAAAGTTGTCGAATCAGTGGAGTTGTCGGAATTTGATTCAAATATTGAGCCAGGGAAATACTATCAAGTGCCAGGGCTGCTTCATCTTCGCTGGTATAATCTTCAAAATCTTCAAGGGCTTCTAAATCCGCTTCAACTTGGACGGCAACTGGAACAAATTCATTGATAATTTGCTCGAGTGAAATCCGTCGTCCTTCAAAAAAATAAGTATCAGGAATTAATCCGGCATCAGCAGCAAATAAATCAATTAAATTTAAACCTAATTCTTCAGCTAAACTGCGAATACAGGTGTGATCAGTATTAATAAATTCTCCACCGAGTTCTGCAATCAAAGGTGTTCCTGCTGCTTTATTTAAGGTGTTAATTCGCCCCCCAGTCCGATTTCTAGCTTCAATAAGATCAACAGGAACTCCCACTTGAGTTAAGCGATAAGCAATCGTTAACCCGGCAATTCCTGCCCCTACAATTAGCACGGGACTGTTAGACTGAGCAATAGCATGATGTCGAGATTGTCCGATTGTTGCTGTAGCCATTGCACTCATACCCGCTAGCCCGACTTGCAACAAACGACGACGAGTTAAAGCCCTATGAGTTTGCTGATATTCTTGCTGCATTGCTAAGAGTTCATCCGTGGGAACTCCTGTTTTTCTTGACATTTGAGCGATGCGGTAAGCCTGACGCAACACTCGCATTAATGCAGATTTAGCCATGTATTGCACCTCTCTTTTTAAGATTGAACGCACAGATTCGGGCTTATTATTATGTATTCTCATTAGTTTGGGTTAAAGTCTTAATAAAAATATAAGCTTTTGATTTTGTATCTCAAATTCAGTGAGTCATGTTATTATGGCTTCCGAGTCTTGTCACACAAAGCTGAAGATTAGAACGTTAAGGAATTTACTGTCTATGCTCACCATAGAAGATTTTTTTGATGAAAAATTCTATTTTATTCAATATCCTGATGTTGAAGAAGCCGTGAACGCGGGAGAGTTTGAGAACGGGCTAGATCATTTTTTGCAAATTGGACAATTTGAAAGTTTTCAGCCTAATCTTTTATTTGATCCAGCCTATTATCGTTCAATTTATTCCGATGTTGCCAGAGGAATTGAAGAAGGGTTTCTGAATGAAATTGAACATTTTATTTTATTTGGTCAATTTGAACAACGCACCCCTCACCCATTATTTGACAGTGCTTTTTATTTAGAACAAAATCCCGATGTTGAAATTGCGGTTCTAGAAGAAAGACTGACAATTTTTGAACACTTTTTAAAGTTTGGTCAATTTGAAGGACGAAATCCCAGTTTATTTTTTGATTCTCTCTTTTATCAAGAACGTAACCCAGAAGCCTTACTGGCCATTGAAGAAGGTAGCGTTAATAGTTTATTTGAACATTTTCTTCGGTTCGGACTTTTTCAGGGAGAAATTGGTGTGGCAGCTGATCCCCGTGATGATTTATCCGGTGCTTTTCAACTCGATACACTCTTGGGAAGTCGCACCGTTATTGAGTCGGTGAGTGATGAAAATCCCGTTGATATTTATCGCTTTATTATCCCCAATGAAGCCAGTCAAGTTAGTATTCGTTTGAGTGAATTAACGGCAGATGCAGATTTAGAACTTTTACAAGATCTCAATTCTAATGGTATTATTGAATTTGATGAGATATTAGCCGCATCTAGGAACCCAGGAATTGCTTCAGAATCCTTAATCTTTGATGCACTCGAAACCGGAACTTACTTTGTGCGAGTCTCTCAATTTGAAGGAGAAACAGACTATGTCTTAACGTTTAATGTGACTCCTCTGGTTTAACCCCTTATCCACTGCCTTTCAACTGATAGTTTGAAATCCCCATGAAATTCAATATCAATCTATTAATTGGCTATTCTATTCTCAAAGATTGATGAATTGTCTATCAAGATTGCAGTTCCTTCTTGTAAAGATTGAATAGCTTGTGTTGCTTGCTGAATATCCATCGGTTTCGCAAACAAATATCCCTGTCCCCATTCACACCCTAATGCTTGCAGTTGTTGCCATTGTTCATCGGTTTCAATTCCTTCGGCAACGACTTCCATATCTAAATTATGTGCTAAGGCAATAATCGTTCTAACAATTGCAGGATCATTGTCTTCTTTTCCTAGATTCATCACAAAGGATCGATCTATTTTTAAGCTATCAAGGGGTAATTCTTGCAAATGACTTAAACAGGAATAACCTGTGCCAAAATCATCAATACATAACTGTAAACCCATTAACTTGGCTTGATCTAATATGCGAGAGGATTTGACTTGGTTTTAAATTAAACAACTTTCGGTAATTTCCAGCTTTAAACCCGAACGATCAACCTGATGTTTGACCAGCAAATCTTCAAGACAAACAAAGAAATTTTCCTGAGATAATTGAATCGCAGACAGATTAATATGAAGCACTAAATCCAAACAAGCGGGAAACTTTTTTTGCCACTCTCGCCACTGAGTCACGGCGGAAGTAAAAATCCAGTTTCCCAAATCATAAATTAAACCTGTTTCTTCTGCAATGGGAATAAAAAGTCCGGGTGATATCATTCCCCGTTGAGGATGTCGCCAACGCACTAAGGCTTCAAAGCCTGCCAATTCTCCAGTTCTTAAGGAAACAATGGGTTGATAATGTAGGCAAAATTCTTGATTTTTGATGGCTTTTCGCAGTTCTTGTTCAAGTTGTAAGCGTAGTGCGGCTTGTTCTTGAAGGTGAGGGGTTAAAAGCCGATGACAACCCCGCCCGGCTCGTTTGGCACTATACATCGCTAAATCTGCATCTCGCAAAACTTCTGCGGGTTCTTCATAGCCCAAGGAACTATGAGTAATTCCAATACTGGCATTAATATAATATTGATAACTTTCCCATTCCAAAGGCAATTTAAACTGTTCTAAAATGGTTTCAGCTAAAGAACTTGCTCGTGCAATATGGCAAATATTTTCTACGATAATGACAAATTCATCACCCCCTAAACGTACAACTGAAGCTAAAGATTTTTCACAAGTTTTGAGCAGTCGTCGAGCCACTTGATTGAGTAAACCATCCCCAACAATATGCCCCATACTATCGTTAATAACTTTGAAGTGATCGAGATCGATATACATTAAGGCAAAATGGAAGCCACAATCAACCTTTGATCGCCCAATTAAATGCTCTAATCTAAACATTAACCAAGTGCGATTGGGAAGACCTGTTAAAACATCATGGCAAGCTAAATACTCTAATTGTTGCTTACGAGATAGTAACTCTTGGTGGGTTTTTTGAAGTTGTTCTAGGGTCATCGCTAGCTCATGAGTTCGTTGACTCACCTGCTGTTCTAATTGTTGATTGAGTTGATCAAGCTTTGTTTCAGCTTTACTGCGTTCAATCACTTCTAGTTTCAATTTTTGAGTTGTTTGATAGAGTTGTAAATGGAGTTGAATTCTCGCTAAAACTTCTTCGTGATTAAAGGGTTTAGTAATATAGTCTACTGCGCCCAATTTTAAACCTGTCAGTTTATCAACTGTTTCTGATAATGCTGTCATAAAAATAACCGGAATTTCTGCAAAGTTTGGAATTGCTTTTAAATAAGAACAGGCTTCAAATCCATTCATTCCGGGCATCATAACATCCAGCAAAATCAGTTCAGGGGGATCCCGTTTAATTTTAGTGATCGCACTTTCTCCATCTTGAGCGACGCGAACATCATAACCCATTGCATCAAGAATGTTAAACAGTATTCCTAAATTTTCTGAGTTGTCATCAACAATTAAAATTTTACTTTTGACATTCGAGGGTTTATTCATGATTGTAACTCCGATATTTTTCAAGCAGTTGACAAATTTCTTTTTCTTTAAAGTTATTAGCAAGCTTGAGTAAGGCTTCAGCAAAAACCCGATTACAGGGATCAACTTCTATCAAATCAAAAGCTTGTTGTTTGATTTGCTTAATATTTCCATCTAAAGCTAACTCATATAAATTTTCCAGCACGATACTATCAATTTTAACTTCAGACTGCGGATCAGAATTAATCAAGTTTTCCGATAAGGTATTGGCAGAAATTTCTTCCCGATAAACCCATTCAACTTGAAGCAAATCTTCTAACATTTTGATCAGTTCATTAATTTCCACAGGTTTGAGCAGAAAAGCATCACTTCCCACCTCAAAACATAACGCCTGATCCGTTCTAAAAACACTCGCCGAACTCGCAATAATTTTGAGGTTGCTGTAGGCTGAATTTTGACGAACCTGTTCGATCATTTCCAAGCCTCCCATCTCGGGCATAATTATGTCAATAATCGCGAGATCGGGATGAAATTTAGCAATTTTTTCTAAACCCACTGTACCATTCTGAGCAATTTCTATCCTAAAGCCAATGGATGATAAAAAATCCTGCATCAATAAACAATTTTCTAGGTTATCATCTACAATTAAAACTTTAGGCGATGCACCTTTTACCCGAATAATTGATCTAGACTCTGGATGAGTGTGATTAGATGGCTCAACAACTTCTAGAATGGGTAGCTGAAGTTCAAATCTAAATAAACTTCCTCTATTATATTGGCTTTCTACCTCTAATGTGCTTCCCATCATTTCTAAAAGTTTTTGAGTAATCGTCAAACCCAAACCCGTCCCTTCAGATTGTTTATAAGATTCCACACCTTGTTCAAAAGGCTGAAACAGACGTTCAAGATTTTGGGGCGCAATGCCAATTCCTGTATCTTGAACCTTAAACCTAAGTTTAACAGATTCACTAGACTTGGCAATAGAGCCAATAACTTCTACTGCAAATAACACTTCACCAACTTCTGTAAATTTTATCGCATTACTTAAAAGATTTAGTAGGATCTGCCGTAGCCTTCTTCCATCAACTAAACAACAAAAACTCGAGAGTTGTATATCATCTAAATAAATCCAGGTTAATCCTTTTTCTTTGGCTTTGAGGTCAAAAAAGGCTGTAATTTCTGTTAAAAAATCATTGAACCAAAGGGAAGTCGGATGTAACTCCATTTTTTCGGCTTCGATTTTGGCTAAATCTAAAATATCATTAATTAAATCTAATAAATGTTCACCACACCTTTGAATTGTGGCTAAACTTTGCTGCTGTTGAGGGGTTAAACCTTGATCCCGTTGAAGAATTTGGCTATAACCCAATATTCCATTTAAAGGTGTTCGTAATTCGTGGCTCATTTGAGCTAAAAATGTACTTTTTGCTTGGTTGGCTGCATCTGCATTGGCTTTTGCTTCTTTTAAAGCTTGGTTTGTCGCTTCTAAGGCAGCTGTGCGGATTTTGACTCGTTCTTCTAGGCATTGATTTAACTCTCGCACTTCCTGTTCAATTCGCCGTCGTTGAAGTGTTAAAGCCAGTTGATTTCCTAAAGAACAAACTAACTCAAGTAAATGTTGATCGCGATCGCGAGATTTTAGAGAATAAAAAACAAAAATAGCCACCACTTGAGTCTCTAACTTAATCGGAATTGCTAAAGCCGTTTCTAATTTTACAGATTTAGCTAATTCTCGACGTAAATAAACGGAATCAGATTGTTTTGATAAAGGAGATAACCATTCAGCTTGTTGAGTCGCCCAAACAATTCCGGGTAGCCCTTCATGTAAGCGAAACTTAATTTTTTTACTTCCCCTAAAAAATGCTTCTAAATCTGGATGATGGCTATAAAAATGAGAACAAAGTTCTAAAGATTGTATTTTTTCTTCAGGTATCCAAGCTTCAGCAAAATCCCAATGAATGGATTGACAAATAAACGAAAGTGCAACTTCTAATGCTGAATCTAAATCTTCCGCCGCAGTCATGGCTTGATTAATTTCATATAACAACCGTTGTTTTTCTTCATTTCGTTTGCGCTCAGTAATATCAATCCCTACTTCCCAAGATGCCCAACCCGAAACCGGATAAAGCTCTGAAATATTTGTCCAGCTAATCGTTTTAATACGACCATCTTTCGCTGTTAAATCTAATTCTAAATCAGAATAGTGATTTTTTTGATTTTCCCAAATTTTTAATATTTTTTGGCGATAATTCTGATCGGGATATAAAAGCTTGATTGCATCTGGATTATGAATCATTTCTTCTGCGGTGTAACCCGTTGTTATTTCACAGGCTTTATTCCAAGTAATCAAATTACCATTCTCATCAAAAGCCTCCAGCATCACACTCATATTTTCTAAAACTTTACGCAACCGTTTTTCACTTTCTCGCAGCTTTTTTTCATCGCGTTTTCGTTGAGTCACATCTTGACCAATAGCAAGAATTTTATGATTTGATAGATCAATATTCATCCAAGTTTGTTCGGTTATGCGTTTGGATTTTACCCGAATTTTCATATCGATCCACTGGCTCATTTCTTCTTTAAGTTTTTTAAGAATATATTGACGATATTCTGGGTCAGGAAAAGCATCCGCCCAAATATCAAACTGGTGAATTTCTTCAAACTTATACCCAGAAACTTTTTCCCATTCTTGATTCACCCAGAGAAAATTATACTGATCATCCATTAAAGCGATCATCACCGGAATATGATCAACGATATTTTGTAACAGTTCTTTTTGCTGTTTGAGACTAATTTCTGTTTTTTTCTGCTCCGTAATATCGTAGTTAATTCCCACCATCCGCTGAGGTTCACCTTTCTCATTCCACTCAATTAAAGCATCCGCTTTTAGATGGCGTATTGAACCATCGGGATGGATCACTCTAAATTCTGTGTCATATTCCTTTTCTCCCAACAAAGCCTGTTGAGTATTCAATTCTGATTCCCTTCGATCATCCGGATGTAGTCCTTGTTTCCAGGCTTGATAAATACTGCTAAAATTTGAGGGATCAACCCCATAAAGTTCATACATTCGTCGATCCCAAATCAAAATATTATTGACAATATCCCATTCCCAAATCCCAATATTTCCTGATTTAAGAGCTAATTGCAAGCGTTGAGAAAGCTGACTCAATTTTTCTTCTGTTTTTTTACGATCAGTAATATCTTGAGCAATACCAACCGCCCGATAAACTACTCCTTCATTGTTATAGAGTGGAAATGCTTTTGCTGCAATCCAACGCACTTCGCCATCGGATCGGATAATTTTATGTTCGATCGCCAGTTCACCCGAATTGATAAAACTGTTAATTTTCTCTAAAACATATTCTCGATCATCAGGATGTACATCATCAAACCAAGCATCATGTCTTTGATAAAGTTCTTGACCACTACGCCCCAAAATTTTTTCATAGGCGGGGTTCACATACATCACTTGACAAGAATCTAGAGAACATACAAATAAAATATCTTCTAAATTTTCTGCCATTTGGCGAAATTTTTCTTCACTTTCTTCTCTGGCTTGACGAGTTCTTAAATTGGTAATGCCATAGGCGAGATCGTTTGAGAGTTCTTGCAGTAAGCGAATTTCTTGATCTGAAAATGCTTGTTTTTGCAGGGAGTCAAGAACCAAAATCCCAAAAACTTCAGGATGAATGAACGATGAATTAATTTGAGGTTTGCTGGAATTTTCGAGAGGTCTAGTTAAAGGAAAACTACTTCGATAAACGATACTCTGACTCAGGAAGTCTGTGATCACCCAATCCCTATTATAGGTTCCGGTTTTCAGAACGGTTTGCGTAGAACTATCTGGGTTATTAAAATAGCTTGAAGAACAAGTAATATTGCCTTGATTCGTACGAGAATAGACCCTCCAAGAGATACTTTTATCCGGTTGTAAAAAACTAACTTTAACCTGTTTAAACCCTCCCAGGTCAATCAAGATATGACAAATATCTTTTAAAAGTTCTTCTTCTGTGTTGGCTCGGACTAAGGCTTGATTGCACTCGCTGACAGTCATGAGTGACTGGTTAAGCTGTTGAATTTTTTCTAGTTTTTCCGTTCTATCCTGGAGCAAATATATCATAAATCCTAACAACCCTGAAATAAAAATTCCTCCCCAAATAATCACAACAGTAAGGTCAGAATAATATTCGTCATAGAGTTTGGCAGTGGGTACAATCTTTAACTTCCAAGAGACACCACTTACGGTGAGAGATAAGATTTGAGTATAGGTGTTTTGCTGTGGAAAAATGCGCCATCTTTCCTGAGATATGAGGGTTTGATAAATTTGATCTTCTTCTTCAATCAGAGTAATTTGATAATTGTTGTTTTCAGCGAGATCCATCAGTAATCGATTTAAGAGGAGACTCACATCAATCAGCGTTACTAACCACCCTTGAAATTGCTCATCTTTGAACAGGGGAACATAAACAACAACTCCTTCATTGATTTTGTGATTAAAATAGTTCAGTTGAACGAGATTACTGATTTGAGTTTCTGCTAAATTTTGAGACTGAGTAATGACTCGTTGTTGTTGAAGTTTGATCTGCTCATGTAAGCGAGTAATTTGATTTATTTTTAAATTTGGACGCACCCATTCCACTTGAGAATCAGCATTAATGCGTGCAAAACCTAAAACATAGGGATAAGCTTTTAAATAGTTATCTGAGTCTGTTTTCCCCATATCAGGAGCTTTTTCATCCCACAACATCAACCGATCTCCCATCCGTTTCAAAAAGGATGTTTGATCGATTAATCGATTTTCAAACGCGACTTTAATTCCCTGACTTTCTGAATGAATGAGTTCCTGAAATTGCCTGCGTTCGCTCCGAAAGACTTGGTATCCTAAAAGGATAGCTACGATGCTCAAGTTCAACCCGACTAATACCGATAACCATCGGAATTTTAGGAATTCTCGTTGCGTAAAGTGAAACAAAAAAAACATAAAATTAATTAGATTGTTTATTGGATTAAAACCTGTGGTCTAAATTAATAGAATGATCGCAGAACAACAAAGAATAGCAAGATTCAATCTATCTAAAATTGGGTCTATAAAGTGCTAACTAGAACTTCATCTGATTGAGGCTGTGTAGATTTCCCTGACCACACAAAACACCTGTATGGGGGTCTTGCTCAAGAGCATTTGCCGACCTTCAAGTTTGTCTATATGATAGGTTGAGTTGATTAAAATGAGATTAAACAAAAATAATCTTCATAAAAAGTAAACAAATGATATATAAGTTTAATTTATAAAAATTGAAGTTGATTTTCTGAAATATTTTTCTATTCTATCAAGCCCATCTAGATTGAGCAAGAATACTTTTTAAAAATAAAATCAAAAT
The DNA here is from genome assembly GCA_050485465.1 of Limnoraphis sp. Lineage (GTDB taxonomy): Bacteria > Cyanobacteriota > Cyanobacteriia > Cyanobacteriales > Microcoleaceae > Capilliphycus. The sequence goes on from JBJHBL010000032.1 coordinate 60,949, forward strand.
TTAAAATGTGAAAAAGATAGATCAATTAGATTAAGAAACCAATTCGGAGAACCAATAGAAACCCATCACCTCTTGATGTTAGGCTGATCCTGTGATGGGAAACTGTCATACAAGCTTCTTCGGGTCGGGGGAAATATCTGACCCGAAAAAACCCCCTTAACCCCCTGTTGCCCCCGAATATACAGAACCTCGCTGCATATCCAACGTTAAAATCGTTCCATTGCGAATCACATTGGTTGCATTTTTCACCCCAACAATTACAGGAATACCCAAACGCAGACCAATCACCGCCGCATGAGAAGTTAAACTATCAACTTCCGTGACAATTCCAGAAGCCTTACGAATGATTTCCACAAAGTCAGCGCTGGTTTGAGGAACAACCAAAATATCACCCGCACTAAAATCACTTAACTGCAAAGCATCTTTTCCCACTCTCGCCCGACCTGTGACCGAACCCTGACCAACCGCCGTACCTTTGCCTAACAAAGCATTGACCACTTCCACCTTGACTAAATCCGTCGAACCGGGAACCCCTTGTAAAGTTCCGGCTGTTGTGACTACCAAATCCCCATCAGACAGTAAATAATTTTCACGAGCGACATTCACCGCCGATTGAAACGTTTGATCCGTCGAAGATAAATCTAAAACCAATAACGGCTTAACCCCCCAAACCAAACTCAACTGTCTAGCCACTTCCACATGAGGCGTAACCGCTAAAATTGGGGTAGCTGGGCGAAACTTGGAAACATTGCGGGCTGTTGCTCCGGTTTTCGTTAACGTCATAATTGCTGCCGCCTCCAGTTGTTGAGCAATCTGGGCAACAGCCGCAGAAATCGCATTGGGAACAGAGCGCCCCGTATCAGCAACCGTCGAAATATTACGAGTTATTCCTTCTTGTTCAATCCGAGTGGCAATTCGAGCCATCGTAGCCACAGCTTCAACGGGGTATTTACCGACTGCCGTTTCATTCGACAGCATCACCGCATCCGTACCATCTAAAATTGCGTTAGCCACATCAGAAATCTCAGCCCGAGTCGGGCGAGGATTACCCACCATACTGTCTAACATTTGAGTCGCCGTAATCACCGGAATTCCAATACGGTTTGCTGTGATAATTAACCGCTTTTGTAAAATCGGAACATCTTCGGCGGGCAGTTCAACCCCTAAATCGCCCCGGGCGACCATCACACCGTTACAGAGGGTGAGAATTTCCTCCATTTGTTCAATCGCTTCGTGCTTCTCAATTTTGGCAATGACGGGAACGTTTTTACCTGCACTAGCGATTAATTCTTTGATTTCTAAAACATCTTGAGGATTTCGCACAAAACTCAGGGCAATCCAATCTACCCCTTGATCCAAGCCAAACATTAAATCCTTGCGATCTTTGTCTGTTAAGGCTTTAATCGATAAATATACACCCGGAAAGTTAACCCCTTTGCTATTAGAAAGGGTACCTCCCACAACCACCCGACAGTGAAGTTCTTTAGCTTGTCGGTCAACTTTTTCCACCTTCATTTCGACTTTGCCATCATCAAGCAAAATATTTGCCCCTTCTGGCACTTCGTCGGCTAAAGGTTCATAGGTGACAGAAGAAATTTTTTGGGTTCCGGGTAATAACCGACTGGTGAGAATGAAGGGATCATCTCGCTTGAGGACAATAGAACCGTCTTCAAATTTACCTAAACGAATTTTTGGCCCTTGAAGATCTTGTAAAATACCAACGGGTTGATTCAGTTCAAAGGAAATTTGCCGAATCATCCGAATACTCCGTTGGTGATCGTCGTGAGTACCGTGAGAAAAGTTGAGTCGGAGGGTGGTTGCACCTGCTTCGATCAGGGCCCGTAAAACATCAGGCTGGGCGGTTGCAGGGCCAATGGTGGCGACAATTTTAGTTCGGTGCATCTTTTTCAGTGAACAGTGATCAGTGACCCTTACGGGTTCGGCAGTTGCTTCTCGACTATTCCGCCTCTCTTGGGCAGCATTCCCTCTCTTGGTGCGCTTCCTCAAGTGCCCTTCGGGTATCTCCTATCTCCTATCTCCTATCTCCTTCGGAGACGCTGCGCGAACGGAGACGCTGCGCGAACGGAGACGCTGCGCGAACGGAGACGCTGCGCGAACGGAGACGCTTCGCGGTAAGCGCAGCTATGCCGTAGGCTTTACGCCAGTTGCTCCACTTGGGCAGACCCCCTCTCTTGGGCAGCATTCCCTGG
>JBJHBL010000033.1:0-62989 GCA_050485465.1 Limnoraphis sp.
TTCGCCGCAAAAATCGTTAAGCCGTTATTTCCATGTTGAATTTCAAAGCGTAACCAATTATTTGCATCTTGCTGAACCAAAATGCCTTGCATTTGGAAGCGTTGTGTGGGTTGAGTGGTGAATTTCACCTCCGTTTGAAAGTCCGTGTTCGCTGCGGGTTGCATGACTCGGACTGCATTGGTGTTGGAGTTCCACAAGTCATATTGACCCCCCGGAACCGCTAAGTTAAGAATGGCATCTCCGGTACCTGCACCCGTCAGAGAATAGGAGCCATTTCCTGTTGGATTGACAAAAGTCCAGCGAGAATTGAGCGTTGAACTGTTAAAATCATCAGATTCAAACATTTCTGGCGCTGGGTTAACTAAGAGATTGACCGTTGCAAGGTTAGAAACTGCTCCTTCGTTATCGGCAACAGTATAGGTGAAGCTGTCTGTCCCTAAAAAGCCAGTATTGGGCGTGTATGTAACGGCTCCCGTTGTGGAATTGATGCTCAAAGTACCTTGAGTGGGGTTACTAACAATGCTCAGACTAGAGGGATCGATAGTACCATCAACATCCGTATCATTACTGGTGGGGTTAAACGTAACAGGAGTATTTTTAATTGTTGTTGCTGAATCATCGACTGCAATGGGCGGGTCATTAACAGAATTAACGGTGATATTAACAGTTGCAGGACTAGACACAAACCCATCACTATTACCAACGGTGTAACTAAAACTATCACTGCCATTAAAGTTGAGGTTCGGCGTATAGGTGACAACACCCGTTGTCAGGTTGACACTCACACTGCCATGATTCGGCTGAGTCTGAATACTCACAGTCGAGGGGTTGAGAACCCCACTGGGGGTTGTATCATTTGCCAAGATATTAATCGTGACAGGTGTATCTTCATCAGTAGTCGTGCTATCGTTATTCGCAGTCGGAGAGTTGGGATTATTAATACTAATATTCACCGTTGCCACATTCGAGGTCGCCCCATCATTATCTTGAACGGTGTAGGTGAAGCTATCACTGGTTGTTGTAGAACCATTATGAATGTAGGTCACTTGTCCATTACTATCAACACTCACCATTCCACTTGTAGGTTGAGTCTGAATCGTTAAGCTAGTGGGGACAAGAGTACCATCACTATCAGTATCATTACTCAAAACATTAATCAAAACTGATTGTCCTAAAAGCACCGATGCACTATCATTATTGGCAACTGGAGCCTGATTGGTTGGCTGTGGAGGTGGGTTAGATGTTGATCCGCCGATGGGGGTAATCGTCACATTTCCAAAACTGATATCGTGATAATGAGCCACCAATAGCATTGAACCACTGGCTAAACCTGACCCTCCCGGTCGGTCGCTACCATCTAAACCTTCTAAATTCCAATTTGCTGGCTCTGACTGACCTTCTTCCCACACTTTGAGACTGTATTGAGTCCCATTGTCTCGTAACTCCGAACGCATTTTGAAAATGTAGGTTTTACCCACTTCCAGACTCATCTGTTGAGACCTGTTTTGGTCTAAAAACCTGAGCTGGCCTCCCTCCCACCATCCAATTTCACCAAAAGGTTCAAAACCTGCAAAAGGTTGTCGGCCGCTTAAATGGTTATCGTTATGACCTTGCCATCCCAACATCAGACCGACTGCACCGACATTCGCGAGAAAGTGGGGGGTGACTGGTACAGTGACTTCATAATTCGTCCAGGAGACATCACCCACTGCAATTAAGCGATCATAACCAGGTTCTAAGGTACGAACTCTATTCCCTTGAATTTCCCATAAACCATCAACCACCTGGGCAACATCGTTAATATTAGAAACAGAACTCCAGTTAATTGAGTAAGGTTTCGGCCAAACGTTACCCGATTGATATTCAACCGTCACATCCTTCGTCGAAACATTTCCCAGGTTATCTGTTGCTTTAAAGGTGACAATATCATCTACGGCTGTCGGATTCAGGGCGCTATAAGCAATATCAGCATTAAAATCATTGAATCTGGCTAGTCGAAACCCTTGATTAATACTGAGAGGAATTTCCGGCCCAGCATTGAGGGAATAGGTCAGAGAGGCCACCCCATCAGGGTCACTGACTTTACCCATGATATTAATCCACTCTTGGGGTTGCCCAATATGACCAAAAGTTTGATTGGTGCCGTACCAAACATTAATATTAGGACCACCTGTCATGGGAGGGGGTTCGTTAATGACAACATTCACCGTTGCGGGGTTAGAAATGGCTCCTACTGTATCTTGAACGGTGTAAGTAAAACTGTCAGTCCCCACATAGCCTGTATTGGGTGTATAGGTTACAATTCCCGTTGTTGGATTCACACTCACCGTCCCCTGACTGGGATTCGTCATAATCGTTACGGTGGTGACATCTATACCATCATCCACATCGGTGTCATTGCTCGTAACGTTAATATTTACAGCCGTGTTTTTGTTGGTACTAGCGCTGTCATTGACGGCAACGGGAGGGTCATTCACGGGGGTGATGGTGAGGTTGACAGTAGCAGGACTTGACCGAAATCCTTGATTATCAGCAACAGTATAGGTGAAGCTATCAGAACCGTAGAAGTTCAGGTTGGGAGTGTAAGTAATTTGTCCTGTGGCTAAATCGACTGAAACCGTTCCGTTACTGGGATTGCTACTAATGAGCAGACTACTCACATCTAAAGTACCGCCCGGAGCGCTATCATTGGCTAGAACAGCGATAGTGATTGGAGTATCTTCATCGGTCGTGGCACTGTCGTTAACGGCTTGAGGGGCGTTGGGGTTAGTAACGCTAATGTTTACTGTTGCTACATTGGATGTTGCCCCTTCATTGTCTTTAACGGTGTAGGTAAAACTATCAGAACCGCTAAAATTGAGATTGGGTGTGTAGGTAACAATTCCGGTGGTGGGGTGAACTTCTACACTGCCATGATTCGGGTTGCTGGCAATTGTGACCGTGGTTGGGTCTAGACTACCATCAGGGTCACTATCATTACTGAGAACATCGATAACTGCTACGTTATTTTGTTCAACTCCAACTACATCATTGTTGGCGACGGGAGGTTGATTCGCAATGACTCCATCTTCGGGAATAATTGGAGAAGCAGTATTAAAAAAATAATCGACTCCTGCATTAAACGCCGGCCCAGAATTCCCCGCAAAGGGGCCTATTTGTGTGACGGATAACGCCCGGTTAATATTGCCTGCGGTTGTCCAGGTTTCCCCATTTCCTGAATAGTCGAGTTTCCAGTTATTGCCTGTACGGGTGAGTCTGAGATAGGAAGCTGAACCGGGTGTTAGACCACTAACATTAAAACTTGCACTGGTATTACCGTTGGTTGTATTCGCCGCAAAAATCGTTAAGCCGTTATTTCCATGTTGAATTTCAAAGCGTAACCAATTATTTGCATCTTGCTGAACCAAAATGCCTTGCATTTGGAAGCGTTGTGTGGGTTGAGTGGTGAATTTCATCTCCGTTTGAAAGTCCGTGTTCGCTGCGGGTTGCATGACTCGGACTGCATTGGTGTTGGAGTTCCACAAGTCATATTGACCCCCCGGAACCGCTAAGTTAAGAATGGCATCTCCGGTACCTGCACCCGTCAGAGAATAGGAACCATTTCCTGTTGGATTGACAAAAGTCCATTGGGGATTAAGAATAAAACTATTAAAGTCGTCAGAGTTAAATGCAGTCATAGCAGTTAATGGATTTTAGTAGCTAGGTTTATAGTCGCTGCGTCAAACAAAGCAGCATTAGAATATCAAATAGAACTGCGAGAGTAGAGCAACAAATCAATGTCGCTGCACTCTCAAAGGTTTCTGTTAAGGGCCGTGAGGAGTTAGCTTAACCTAATGGTGAACTGAAGATATTGATCGTTCTCAATGGCTAAACTGACTGGTAATTTTTCTGAGAAAACTCAGGTCAAAGATGGTACATCAGGACTTCTCTGAAACGCTTTGAGGTTCTCAATACCAGTAGTCAGCTAGGTTGGTTATCTAAATCTTGAGTACCCATAACACCAAGTCGGGGAAATCAACGACCTGTTTTTTGAGTTGAACAACTGTGAGCGTAAGTCAACTGTTCATACTTGTTCCATAGAACTGATTATAAAATTAAATCCATACTGACATATTTTGATGGGAGCCTCAGTAAATTTACAGAAGTTTTACAATTACTTTAAAATCAGACCTTATTTTTAAAGCCCTATTAATTCTTTGAACAAGTTTTGGTGGTCACAGAATTTAAACAAATTTAAAGCTTTGCCTGTTGAACTGTAGGGAAGCCTCGCTTGATTTTTTTGAAAATTACTTAAAAAAATTATTGGGCTTCAGGTTTAATGGGAAAATGACCCGACCAGAAACCCAGTCAACCCTATCGATCAACCTTATGACTTGAAAAGATTAACTTTCAACCAAATGAGGTTTAGGAATGGGAACAATAAATTTCCCGCCTTGCTGTTGATAAGCTTGTTGTTGTTTGATAATTTCTTCTGCAAAATTCCAAGCTAAAATCAACACATAATCGGGCTTATCTTCTAACAGTTTTGTCGGAGAAAAAATCGGTAAATGATTCACTCCCATGAAGCGACCTTGTTTGAATTGGTTCAGGTCTACAATATAATCTAAATGGGTTTTATTAATTCCCACATAGCTTAACATTGTGGTAGCTTTGGCGGCTGCACCATAACCCACGACTCGTTTTCCTTGCTTTTTCAAATCCCAAAGAATTTCGAGCAATCCTGTTTTAACGGCTTCAACGCTACCCGCAAAGTCTTTATAGTAGTCAATGCGATCAACACCTTGTTCTTTCTCGGTTTTCAGGAGAGATTTGACTGAGTCTTGAACGGCTTCTTTAGGTTCCACAAACAAACGTAAAGATCCCCCATGAATGGCTGTCCGTTGAATATTGTTGAGGTAGAGAGAATGTCTTCTAAATAGATTGTCTAAGGCAGTCACAGAGAAATAACACAAATGTTGATGATAGATTGTATCAAACTCACAATGTTCAACCAAATCGACTAAATAAGGTGCTTCAATGACTGCGACTCCTGTCTCTTTCAACAAAATTTTAATTCCAGCCACAAAACCGTTTAAGTCAGGAACATGAGCCAGCACATTATTTGCCAGAAAAACATCCGCTTGTTTACCTTGCGATCGCAATTCTTTCGCTAAATCTTCAGTAAAAAAGGTACAAGTTGAAGGAACCCCTGCTTTTTGTGCTGCTTCAACGGGGCCAGAAGCTGGATCAATTCCTAAAACAGGTATCCCGGCTTCGACGAAGTTTTTCAGCATATAGCCGTCATTACTCGCTGCTTCGATCACAAAGCTAGTCCCATCGAGTTTTCTTGATGCAATAATTGCTTTTGCGCTGTCTCCAAAATGTTTGAGGAGAGAGGGAGAAACGGAGGAAAAATAGGGATAATCTCGACAAAATAAAATTTCCGGCGGCACACTGACAGTGATTTGAACTAGCCCACAATCTGGACAAAAAGCTAATTCTAAAGGGGCAGTGTATTCAGGTTGATCAAGTTGATCTTTAGTTAACAATCCATCGGCTAACGGTGTGTATCCAAAGTCAATAATTGACTGGAGATTTTGGGAACCACAAGACAGACAAGGCGGCATTCCATCAGACATGGTTTCGACTCTCCTTATACAGCAGATGTAGCAACATTTGTTTGCCAACGCAGGCTTTCGTTCAAGCGTCCTTCACTCATTAACTGTTGAATATGGGCAATACGCTTGTATTTAGGGCCTTCAAATTCTTCCAAAGTTAAGCCCACTTTTTGGTAAGCAGCGTAGAGTTCTTCAGCCCCTTTGCGAGTGTTCCATTGAGGTTGAAATTCTGGTAAAACACGCAAAATTTTACTACAATCTACGCGGTAACACCGAGTATCCGGTCCCCCATCTGGAGCATATTCAATTTCACAGTTAGGAACCACTTCTTTAACAATATTGGCAATATCTCGAATTTGGAAGTTATCTTCGTTACGTCCTACGTTAAAAGCTTCGTTATGAATTTTCTCACGAGGTGCTTCTAGAACAGCAATAAAGGCGCGAGAAATGTCTTCAATATGAACAATCGGTCGCCAAGGGGTGCCATCACTTTTAATATAAACCTTGCCTGTTGTTAAAGCCCAAGCGACTAAATTATTCAGAACTAAATCAAACCGCAGACGGGGAGAAACCCCATAAGCAGTGGCGTTGCGGAGAAATGTGGGGCTAAAGTTGTCATCTGCAAGCTGAGAAACATCTTGTTCGACCAAGACTTTAGAACGACCGTAGGGTGTAACCGGATTAAAGGCAGATTCTTCGGTTAACCAATCGCTCCCACCGGCACCATAATTACTACAAGAGGAGGAGAAAATATAACGGGAAATTCCGGCTTCTTTACTTAATTTTGCTAAATGAACAGAGGCTAAATGATTGATGTCATAGGTTAAATCGGGATTGAGATTTCCCAGGGGATCATTTGAGAGTCCGGCTAAATGCAAAACCGCATCAAATCCTTCTATATCAGAACGTTCAACATCTCGTATATCTTTGATGATTTCCGGAATGTTTTGAATTCCTTCCCCAAAGGTACTCTGCCGATAAAGATCGCTATCTAAGCCAACGACTTCGTGTCCTTTATTCAATAACAGAGGTACTAAGATTGTACCAATGTATCCCAGATGACCTGTTACTAAAACTCGCATTTTTTAATTTATTCCTCCCAAGTTTTCCAAGGCGCATGACCCGTTTCCCACAAGCTTTCTAGGCGACGTTTATCTCGCAAAGTATCCATACATTGCCAGAAACCTGTGTATTTGTAGGCCATTAACTGACCATCTTTGGCTAAGTTTTCTAGGGGTGCTTTTTCCCACTGAGTGTCATCACCCTCGATATAATCAAACACTCCCGGTTCTAACACAAAAAATGCCCCATTGATCCAACCTTCTTGGGTTTGGGGTTTTTCTGAAAATTCAACGATTTGATCCCCATCTAGTTCTAAGTGGCCAAAACGAGCCGCCGGACGAACAGCCGTTAGGGTGGCTAGCTTACCATGAGAACGATGAAATGCGATCAAATCATGTAGGTTGATGTCTGAGACTCCATCCCCCCAAGTGAGCAGAAAAGTCTCATTATTAACGTAGGGAGCTAGACGTTTAATTCGACCTCCAGTGTTGGTATAAAGTCCTGTATCAATCAGTTCAACCGTCCAGTCAGGTTTGACCCCGCCGTGCATCTCGACTTGGCCGGTCTGAACTTTAACGGTGAGGTTACTATTAAGAGAACAGTAGTCAACCATATACTTTTTAATCACTTCAGCTTTGTATCCTAAAGCGATCACAAAGTCCTTAAAACCATGATGGGAGTAGTGCATCATAATGTGCCACAGGATGGGTTTTCCAGCAATTTCCACCATCGGTTTCGGTTTTTCTACGGTTTCTTCGGAAAGACGAGTCCCCAAGCCGCCAGCCAATATTCCAACTTTCATATAAAAAACTCTATACTTTAACACCCTCCATAAGAGAGATTCACACCTTAAATGACCGTTGTCAAGAGACGACTCGACTGTTTCATTAAATCTTTACAAAACTGAGAGATTCTCCTGATCAAGGAGCAGATCTGAAGGGGAACCCCCTTAACTGAATTAGCGAGGGTCTTAAAAATTTTCGCCAAAATGTCAAGAGTTAGGTTATAATCCTGTGAACAGCTCCACGGGTGGAGTTTAGCATAAGCTCGAAGGTCAAATTCTTCTGAGATTCTCACTCAATGTGGAGTTCAACAATCAAAATCATTTTCTGAATCATGGTTCCGAATGATTCCTAGAGGCTATTGAATTTTAGAGACCGAGGTTATTCTGAACAAAAAACTTCTCATCATTGCTCTCTATAACGCTTAATTTTAAGCAATTTTTCTAATTAATGTGGTCAATTTCCATTAACATCAATCTGTTGTTATCAGGAGACTATGCTCGGATATTTATCAAAATTTTTGTATGTCTTGCCAGCGAAAAAGAGTAGTTTAATGATACTGCTTTTTCTGTTTTTATTTGTATCAGCCTTAGAGGTTGTTGGTATTGGTCTAATAGGGCCTTTTATCAGTTTGGCAAGTAACCCAGAGCAAGTGATTCAGGAAAACAATTGGGTTCGCTGGTTTTACAATTTTATCGGCTTAACTCAAGCGAATCAGATGGTAGCCGTCATTGGTATAATCGTAGTCTTAATTTTTTGCTTTAAATCCTTGATGAGTTGGTCGATTCAATCTTATATTTTTAAGTATAGCTATATTCAAAGAGGGAGATTAGTTTCCAAATTAATGAGAGCCTATTTAGATGCTCCTTATACTTTTTATTTGACCAAGAATAGTGCTAGTTTAATTGATCATGTTGTGGGAGAAACGGCAAAATTTGCGAACTCTATCTTAAGTACTTTATTAAATAGTACAGCCAACCTATTTACTTTGATAGCCATTTCCATACTTTTGTGTATCGCTAGTCCTCTAGCCGTTGTTTCCTTAATTTTGATTGCTTTACCTCTGGCTTTGTTGTTACATTTATTTCGAGAAAGAGTTCAAGTTTGGGGAAAAGAACTCTATGAAGCTAATCAAGGCATGATGCGGAGTGTCAATCATGGTTTAGGAGCATTTAAAGAAACTCGGGTGATTGGCTGCGCTCCTTACTTTGAAGAAGATTGTGTAAACCAAGCTGAGAGGTTTGCTAACGCATCCATTGGATTTTATGCTTTTAAACTTTCTCCCCGTTATTTGACAGAAGCAATGCTTGTCATCTTTTTAGTTGGCTTTACTTCAATCAGCCTCTTTTTTAATCAAAATATGGAGGAACTAACCTCAACGTTAAGTATATTTGCTTTAGCATCTATTCGTTTAATTCCGGCTTTTTCTAACCTCACCAGTGGAATTAGTACCCTCAAAAATTCCAGTTATGCTCTCAATCAACTTTATTCGGACTTAAAAGAACTAGAGAATTTAGAGAGCGATAAAAATCAAGAACAAATAGACCATTTGAATTTAGTTCAAGACTTAAATCCTCAAGCCCTAACATTTAATCATAAAATCGTTTTAGATCAAGTGACTTATCGCTATCAAAATGCAGTAGAATTAGCACTTGAAAAGGTATCCCTAACTCTAGAGAAAGGTCAGTCTGTTGCTTTTATAGGGAAATCCGGAGCAGGTAAAACCACATTAGCAGACATTATCTTAGGTTTATTAACACCTCAGTCGGGAGATATTCAAGTCGATGATCAATCAATCTATAGTAATTTACGAGCCTGGCAAAATTTGATTGGTTATATTCCTCAATCAATCTTTTTGACTGATGACACGATAGAAAGAAATATTGCCTTTGGTGTTCCTGATCATTTAATTGACTCAGAGCGACTCGATAAAGCGATTCAAGGAGCGCAACTCAAAGATGTAGTTGATAATCTACCAGATGGTGTGAAAACGCGGGTTGGGGAAAGAGGAGTGCGTTTATCTGGAGGTCAACGTCAACGAGTGGGAATTGCTCGGGCTTTGTACCATGAAAGAGAAATTTTAGTTTTAGATGAAGCAACCTCAGCACTAGATAATGAAACAGAAAGCCTAGTCACTGATGCAATTCAGTCTTTGAGTGGAAGTAAAACAATGATTATTATTGCTCATCGTTTAACAACAGTTAAACACTGCGATTGTATTTACAAAATGAAAAAAGGTCAAATTATTCAATCGGGTAGTTACCAAGAAGTTGTTTTAGGTCATCATGCTAATAGTAGTGTCACATCAGACTAGTCTCTTTGTTTTAACTTTAATTTAATAAAAAACAGTAACCTATATTTTTAATCAATAAAATGAGTAAAAAATTAATTTACTACTTCAAGATTTTTTGCATAGCCTTTTGCTTTTTTATGGTTTTTACCCTAGTTTGGCAGCTTTGGGGTTCTACCCTGAAAACAGGTAGTTATTTTTCAAGGTACAAAACACCCTTAACTGCTACTTATGATCTCTTTGACTTAGGAGTTGTAGATATTAATGATGATGACTATCTAGATATTTTCACCCTCAATCATAGTGCCAGACAAAATCTACTGTTAAATCAAGGACTCAACAACTTTACGGATATCTTATCTGATCGAAAGCTTGATCAAGATCGAGAGTTTGCTCATGCAGAAGATACTGATCATCAGCCTACATTTGACAATCCAGGACTATATATCTACCGACAAAATTTTGATTTACATATTCGTGCTTATCAGCTAGATAAATTAGACTCTATCAATGGAAGTTTAAAGTTGTCTTTACCTGTTGAAGTCAAGAAAAATCACCTTTCTCAAACCGAGATCAAAGAAAGTTCATTTTTAGAAAAAACTTATCATACTATTGATTTCTCTCTAAAAAATAATGGATGGCTCATTTTAACAGGGTTCCCTGAAATTTTACACTCTTTTGAGATGAGTGAAAAAATTCCTCTCAATCAAATTCAGATTGGGATTCAAAAACAACATCCTAATTCCCATAATTTTGAAATCATGTGGCGAGATCGTCACAGCATGGCTTGGGCTGATGTTAATCAGGATGGTTATAAAGATGTATTTATAAGTCGTGGTGGAGTTCGGGGAAAAATCAGTAATTTATCTGAACGTTTAAATGATGAGTTATTCATGAGTCGTGATCAGATCACCCTTCAAGATCAAGCGGAACAATTAGGAATTGATAAAGAAGGTTGTCCAGGAAGACAATCAGCTTGGGTTGATTTTAATAATGATGATCGACTGGACTTATATATTGTTTGTGGTCGTTCTCAAGATGATCCAACACCTTATCCCAATCAACTTTACCAACAAACAGAAAATGGTCAGTTTGTTAATATAGCTTCAAAAGTCGGTTTAGATTTCCCTCAAGTTGGATACGCTTTATGGCTTGATGCTGATAACGATAGAGATATGGATTTACTTACTTCTCAAGAGGAAACTGTCTATCTTTATGTTAATCAAAATGGTAAGTTTCAACAGATATTCAGTGAACAGTTAAACCAACAAATTACTAAATTTTCAGTCTCGGATTTTGACTTAGATGGAGATTTTGATGTTTACGTTGTCACCGGAGATAAAAATATTTTGCTGGTGAATACAAATGGAAAGTATGTTGTAAAGAGTCCAGATTCAGTAGGCTTACCGAGCAAAGCAAAAACCGCTAATTGGGTTGATTTCAATAATGATGGTTTACCAGATCTTCATGTTGTACCCAATGGTTTATATCAACAAAACTCTCAACATCAATTTGAAGAAACAAAGTTGTTAGATATGAGATTTCCAAAATTTGAAACACGAGATGCTCGCTGTGTCTGGTTTGATGCTGATAATGATGGGGATAGAGATGTTTTAGTTGCCTATCAACAAACTCCTTCGGTTTTACAACAAACTCCTCCTCTGAAAGACCGTATTTTGAATCAAATTCTTAAGCGAGATACATCTCGAATTTGGCAATCTAGATTTTATCGAAATTTAAGTGTTGATAATCACTGGATTGAAATTGAACTCCTGGGTTCTTTAGTAAATCCTCAAGCTATTGGATCTCGAGTTGAAGTCGTTGTGAAAAACAACACACAAGTTCAACAAATTGGAAGCTCTGAAAACTCACACTATTCTCAAGGTCATTATCGTCTTTACTTTGGTTTAGGAAAGCAAGAAAAACCAGATTTAATTAAGGTTTTTTGGCCTGATGGTCAAACTCAAACGCTTGTTCAACCTGTTGCTGATCGCTTACTTAAAATCGATAAAAATATTTAGTATTACAAAATTTAATATATAATTAACATAGATAGAATGTAATCTCAACCTAAGTCTAATCAGAAAAAGAGATGAAAAAATTTTGGAAAACCAATCTTAAGCCATTATTAAGCAGTTTAAAAGCCAAATTGATTGGGGAAGCATGGAAAGATCAAATTAGACCGATCACTTGGTTTAATCTTCCCTTTTGGATACAGTATACTTTTTCAGAGGATAAAAGTTCCTACAAGCCGAAAAAAAGACCTTGGTCTCTAGAACGCTTGAAACGTTGTGTTTTCCCTAACTTAGAAAAGCCGATATTTATCTTTGGCTCTCCTCGATCAGGTACTACGTTTTTAGGTCTTTGTATTGCTGAACTTCCTGAAGTTAGCTACCATTTTGAACCTGTACTAACAAAAGCGGCTGTTCGTTACGTATATACAAATCAATGGGATAAAAAGCAAACTCAAGCCTTTTACAAAAGAGTTTATTCTTGGTTGCTACGAATTCATTTTGATGGAGATTTGCGGTTTGCAGAAAAAACGCCTCGTAATAGCTTTATTCTACCCTTTTTATATGAAACATTTCCTGATGCTCGTTTTATTCATATTATTCGGGATGGACGAGATGCTTCGATTTCTCTAGCAGAAAGACCTTGGTATCGAAATGATATGAAAGGATCAGGTGCTAAAGAACCAGGAGGCTATCCTTTTGGCCCTAAAGCCCGTTTTTGGGTGGAAGCTGATCGAATCGAAGAGTTTGAAACAACAAATGATGTTCATCGTTGTATGTGGCTCTGGCGAAGATATTTAGAAGGTGCTTTAGAAGGCTCATCTCAATTACCAACCAATCAATATTATGAGTTACGCTATGAAGATCTTGTAACCAATCCTCAAGAAGAATGTGAGTGCTTATTAGACTTTTTAGAGATTAATAATCCTCAATCTCGCTCTAAATTTTGTGAGATAGTGGTGAAGAAAGCAAAAGTTGACTCGATTGGTCGTTGGAAAGTTAAGTTATCAGAGGATCAGCTTAAACAACTTGAACCAGAAGCTGGAAGTTGGCTAAAAAAGTTGGGCTACTCTGTTTAAATGAAGGTTGATTAAGAAAGATTTTCCGATATCACAGTACTTTGAGTATAAAATTATGGAAGTTACGTCTTTAAATGTTGTTCTGCTTTCCAATTGGTTTGAAAATCCCTATAAAGATCTATTGATTCAGCATCTAAATACTAAAAATGTTTATGCTCAGGAATATTTTCGGAGTGTGTTTTTTGTTCAAAAGGTACTGAGTCAAGGCAAGCCTGCTATTCTACACTTACAAACCCTACACTATTTTTTTGTGTCTAGAAGTAAAATTTATTGCTGGATTAAGTTTATTTTCTTTATCGCACAACTTTTATTTCTGAAAATGATTGGAGTAAAAGTGGTTTGGACTGTCCATGAATGGATCGATAAGATATCTGATGGACAGAACAATATATTTCCTTTACAAGCTGTAATTATTGGTAAAGTTTTGACGGCAATTATTACTCATTGTGACAGCACAAAGGAGGAAATGATCACGGCACTTCAATTGAAAAACCGTGAAAAAGTTTTTGTTGTCTTTCATGGAAATTATATAAAAGCTTATGAAAATAATATATCTCAACGAGAAGCACGAAAAATTTTGAATATTCCGGATAATGACTGTGTTTTTTTAATGTTTGGAGGAATACATAAAGGTAAAGGTACATTAGATGGTGTTGAAGCTTTTAAAAAACTAAAGCAAGATAATATATTTTTAATCATTGCAGGTAAAGTCTCTAGAGCTGAGTTTATTAGTTCTATTTCGCAAGCTATAGGAGACTCTGAAAATATTATCTTTACTACTCCACCAGAAGGAATACCTGACGAAAAAATTCAGGTTTATATGAATGCTTGTGACTGCGTTATACTGCCATACAAAATATTTACAACTTCAGGAGTTGCCATACTAGCAATGTCTTACAGTAAGGTATGTATTGCTCCCCGTTTAGGTTTTTTTCAAGATGTTCTAGATGATCATGGAGTATTTTTTTATGATCCTAAAATGGAAGATGGATTGCTAAAAGCAATGAATTTATCTGTAGAAAAGAAACAATTTTTAGAAACAATGGGTCAACATAACTTTAAACTTGTTCAAGAATGGAGTTGGGATTATGTGGCAGCAAAAACTTATGAAGTGTATCAATGGTGTTTGCATCATTCGCTTTAATCAGTTGATATGAATAATCTGAAATTTTCATTGAGAGAGTAAATATATGCAAGCAAAAATCAGGTTAACTGGAATAGACTTTTTTAGGGGATTAGCTATTTTCGGTGTAGTTATAGTTCATGCTGATGAAGGAATAACGATAGAATCATCTTTATGGAATCAAATTTTAGAATTCTCTGATTTTGCAGTTCCTTTTTTTTTGGCGACATCTTTCTATTTGGGATTTTGTAAAATCTATTCAACTCAAGGACAATATAATCTTAAATCAAGATTAACTCGACTGATGATTCCTTATTTTGTTTGGACAGGAATTTATATTCTTTATAAAGTCTTAAAATATTTAATTAAAAATGAAACCGAAAGTGTTAATCAACTTTTTCAAGACCCAATTGGTTTAATTTTTTTTGGGGGTGCAGCTTTTCAGCTATACTTTTTACCTCTACTCGCAACAGGGACTCTTATAGTTAAACCTCTATCATTTTTTAAATCAAATCAACAGAAAATCTGGATTTTATTTTCACTATTTTTTGCGAGTTTATTTCTCTATGAATTTGTCTTATCTTCAGGAAATTCATTTATTAATGGATTAGGGATTGGCTTTCAAACTTGGAATAACACTTTACCTGAAAATTTAAAATACAATCAAATTCTCAGAATTATATTTGTCTTTTTATCTTGGATCATTCGAGGTTTACCTTATCTTTTCATGGCAATGATTTTAGCAACTCCCCTTGTGAATGAAAAACTACAAAAAAAGAGTGTTGCTTATACCCTGATAATACTGATTTTATTCTGCTTGATTAATGGATGGGGTCACATCTACCTACCGAAAGCGTTGCATGAAATCACTCGAGGATATTTAGCATTAATATTAGCGATCGCACTCTCTCATTATCTGCCTGGAAGTCCATGGATTAAAAACCTCAGTCTTTGTTCTTTTGGAATTTATCTTATTCATCTTTTAGTCATAGAAACTTTTTTGATACTCGAAAATCGAGTGTATCCAGGGGAAACGTTCCGGGGTTCAAGCTTGAACTTGTTGATATTCTCAGTTTTGAGTTTGGTAATAAGTTGGATAGCAACGGATTTATTAATGCGAAGAAAAAAATTATCACTTATCCTGTTTGGCAGTTAACATTCTATACTACAGTATTAACTGTAACTCAGTCAAAATTTAAGTCAAACTTTTTATGAAGATTCTACATCTTAGCACCTCTGATATTGAGGGTGGAGCCGCTAGAGCCGCCTACCGACTACACAAAGGATTACAATCATTTCAGATTTCTTCGCAAATGCTTGTTCGCGCCAAATCCAGTATTGATAAAAGTGTGATTGCGGAAAAAAGTCTGCTCACAAAACTGGGTCCCCCCGCTTCTAACTTACCCTTAAAACTTTATTCTAAGCGTCCACAAACTCGATTTGCAGTCCAGTGGTTTCCTGATATTCTCGCATCTAAATTGAGTAAAATTAACCCAGATATTATTCATTTACATTGGATTTGTAATGGTTTTTTGCAGATTGAAACGTTGTCCAAATTAAATAAACCTTTGGTTTGGACATTACATGATATGTGGCCTCTTACTGGGGGGTGTCATTATGCTGAAAACTGCGATCGCTATACTGATTCTTGTGGGGCTTGTCCTCAACTGAAAAGCAATCAAAATCAAGACCTCTCTCGCTTGATTTTACAATGGAAAAAGAAAGCCTGGAAAGGGTTAAATTTAACTATTATTAGCCCAAGTATTTGGCTAGCTGACTGTGCGAAATTGAGTTCTGTTTTTAACGATTTACGCATTGAAGTGATTCCTCATGGACTTGATTTAGAGAAATATAAACCCCTTGAGATGTCAATTGCGCGATCGCTACTCAATTTACCCCAAGACAAAAAATTAGTTTTATTTGGAGCTTCTCCGGGAACAATTGGAGATTTTAGAAAAGGATTTCAAGTCTTTCAACCTGCTTTAAAAAAACTTAGCCAGTCGGAATGGAATGATCATATTGAACTGGTTGTTTTTGGAGATTCTAAACCTGAAAATCCGTTAGATTTAGGGTTTAAAACCCATTATTTGGGTCAATTTCACGATGATATTTCTCTAGCTTTAGTCTATTCCTCTGTTAATGTGATGGTTGTTCCTTCGATTCAAGAAGCTTTTGGACAGACAGCTTCTGAGTCTTTAGCTTGTGGAACTCCTGTGGTTGCATTTGCGGCAACTGGACTGAAAGATATTGTGACTCATCAACAGGATGGTTATCTAGTAAAGCCTTTTGAAATTGAAGATTTAGCTCAGGGAATTGCTTGGGTTTTAGAAGATAATGATCGCCATCAAAAATTACGAATTTATGCTCGTCAAAAAGCTGAAAAAGAGTTTAGTTTAGAATTACAAACTCAACGCTATTTATCAATTTATCAGGAGTTATTATCCTATTAAACACTAAGCTTTGACTGAAAAAGCCTTTAAAACTTAGAAAAGCGACGTTTCAAGATATAAGGAATTTGCTGAAGCGTTAATACCAGTAAATTAAAATCACGCAACGTTTGTGATAGAGCAACGAATAAGCCCTTTTCTTTAATCGGTTTAACGACTCGATAGTAATTAATTTCTTGCTCAACTTGCAACAAATACTGTTGAAGTAAGCATCTCAGTTGAGGATTTTTATTAACAGTCTCTTGTTCTAAAAGATGTTGATTTACTAGACAAAGTTGATGTAAAATTTGTAATTTTTGATCGGTTGATGCAGAACCTGGACGAGAACGACGATAATAATAGTAAGCTTCAGGAATAACAACAAATTTTCCTCCTTTTAATAAGCACATTGTATAGAGTAAAAAATCTTCAGCACTTGATAATCGACAATCATACTTAATCAAATTTTTCTCTAAAAATTCCCGCTTCATCAGGGGTTTTGTCAACCCTAAATGAGGACTAATTCGAGCGGGTTTCATATTTGACTCAATTAAAGTCATAACATCAATTTCTCGAACTTGATTAAAATCTTGATCCACACAAAATAATGTTCCTTGAGGTTTTTCTGGATCATCTTGAATAAAATATAAATCATCAGCAACTAGGTCTGCTTCCTGTTTTTCTGCAATTTGTAGTAGTTTTTCAATGCGTTCAGGTGCATACCAATCATCTGCATCTAAAGGAACAACCCACTCTCCTTTCGCTTCTGCTAAAGCTCGATTTCGAGAATAACTAATACCTTGATTGGTTTCATTTTTCAATAATCTAATTCGGGGGTCTGAAAAATCTTGAACCATCTTTACTGTTTGATCGGTAGAGCCATCATCAATGATAATCATCTCAATATCAGGTTCAGTTTGAGATAAAGCTGATTGAATGGCTTTAGGAATATATTCCTCTGAATTATACGCTGGAGTAATGATTGAAACTTTAGGACTCATGGCAACTTTTATCTTGATAAACAAACCTAAAATATTTTCGAGGAGTCTGGAGAAACTTGTTCAGGATTTCGATCTAAACTGACCATTTTTCCAATAATGCTGAAATACTGGCTTGAGCATTCCAAACTTTTTATATAAAGGAATACTAAATGACAGAATGAGTTTACAGTATAAAACAAATTCTTGATAGCTTGGACAAGGAATTGTTCTAAATTCAAGATGTGCGAGTAGATAAAGTTCTGAGCCATAGTTCATTTTCTGACGAATGTCTTCAAACATATAGTTTAAGCTAACAAATCGCTGATATACAGTGGATATATTTGCTTGATAAGTGAGCATAAAGTTGCTACCGTGCATTCTATATTTAATGAGCGGTTTAGCCATGAAAAATCTTTTTGCACCAACTAATGAAGCGCCCCAGATGAGACAATCATCCGCCCTTCTGCGCCAATCTTCTAAATAAGGAATAGGTAAAAAGCGTTCGATAATTTTTCTTCTCATGGAAATTGCTGATGTAATTACTCCTTTCCATTGAGGATTATATAAAGTTAGAATAATTGCATAACCTAAATCTCGATCAGTTTCGTAAGGTAAAGAGATTCCTTCCAGGGTACCGAATTTTTCATTTCCACAAAATAAGAAGTCACAGTCTGGATGTTTTTCGTAAAAGTTGAGTGCTTCTTCTAAATAAGTAGGTTGATAAATATCATCAGAATCCAGAAAAAATATGAGATCACCCGTCGAAGCAAGATAACCTTCATTGAAGGCTGAGAGTTGACCTTCATTCTGTGGTTTTAAAACAAGCTTAATTTGAGAATAATCGCTGAAGTTATTTTTGATGATGTCTGTAGAGTCATCAGTTGAACAATCATCAACAATAATAATTTCATCAAAGCTCACCGTTTGATTAAGAACGCTTTGAACGGACTCTAGAATAAACTTTCCATAGTTGTAATTGTTAATTAGACAAGTTGTTTTCATATTTTTCCTCAATAATTAATCCACTATATCGTTTGATTTTTTACTAGAAAACCTGTTCAAAATCATTGATTTTAATTTTCCACCCAAAAATGAGTCAAGTCAGACTTAATGCTTCTAAATACTTTTGAGCAGAATTTTGAATTGAAAATTGATTTAACCAGTTAGAATCAACTCGTTTATAGTTTCCATAAAGTACCTGTAAAATGGCTTCAGCAATTGCCGGAGAATCACCTACAGGGGTTAAATATCCATACTTTCCATCTGCTAAAATTTCAGACGGGCCACTTTGACAATCGGTAGAAATAACAGGTGTTCCCACCGCCATTGCTTCAACTAAAACATTACCGAATCCTTCCCAAGCTGAAGATAATACAAATACTTTAGCACGAGTCATATAAGCATAAGGATTCTCGACAAACCCCTGTAAGCTTACCTCATTTTCTAAGCTTAACTTATATAAAAGAGACTGGAGTTTTGCTTGATCCGGCCCCGTTCCTAATATAATTAATCGAGCTTTTACTTGCTTAAGAACCTGATAAAAAGCTTGAATTAAGGTTTCAAAACTCTTTTGTTTTGTCAACCGGCCGACCCCCAGAATAACCGGAGGTTCTCCTGTTTGAAACCAAGGATGTTCAACAGGTTCTTGAGCTTTTTCTAACAGTTTAGGTGTCACAATTGGATTATAGATAACTTGAATTTTTTCAAAAGGTAAAGCGGAAATTTTAGCAACATCTTGAGCCACCCCTTCAGAAGAGGCTAAAACTACATCAGCCCAAGTATAAAATAGCTTAATTAAAGTATGGGGATAATAGGGCGTAAGTCCTAAGAAACCCGGTAAATTTTGCAGGGGAGGGCGAGGGATTCCTAAAAGTGTATTTTGAGTGCTGACTGCTATTTTTGTCGAGACACCTGATAAATGTTTGGCTAAGATTGCAATTTCATCATGATAGTGGGTATAGGAAATTAACGCTTTAGGTTGCTCTCGTTTTAGATAGGAAATGAGAGCAGAAACAGAATCTCGGAGTCGAGGAGATTTGAAGTCTATAATTTGAGAACAGTTCGGAACTTGTTTAACAAAAGGACCGATTACTCGGTCAAGCAGAAAGTCAACTTTCAGACCTTGATCAACAAAGTAATCCGCTAAATTCACAGCTGTTCTCTGGATACCACCTTCATTGAGATTAGGAAGAAAAAAACAAACATCGGCGCGGTTTGCTGTCATATAAATTGAGAAAATTTTTACTCAGTCAATGACTTTTAAAATGAAAGATTTCAATCGATACCTAAAATTTCTAAATATCGTTGAGTTGCTGTTTCTGAGTTAAACTGATCCAACCAAGTCGGATCAACGAATTTGGTCTGACCCGCTAAAACCTTTAAAATTGATTCTGCGAGAGCTTTTGAATCTCTAACAGGAGAGAGAAAACCGTACTTCCCCTCCTTCAGAATTTCTCTGGCTCCACTCGGACAATCAGTAGAAACAACTGGGGTTCCGACTCCCATTGCTTCAATTAAAACTGTTGGTAAGCCTTCCCAAGCTGACGATAGCACAAATACTTTAGCACGAGCCATATAGCAGTAAGGATTTTCGACATAACCTGCTAAAGCAACATCTTTTTCCAGGTGTAACTCTTGAATTAAAGCTTCTAAGTGGGGGCGCTCTGGTCCCCAACCCAAAATCATTAATCTGGCAGGTCGAATATCTCGAACTTGAGCAAAAGCTTTAATTAAAGTTGGAAAATCTTTTTGAGCTTCTAATTTCCCCACCCCTAAAATGACAGGAGGTTCTCCCGGAGAAAACCAAGGATGTTCCAGTAAGACATTAGCTTTTTCCTGAATTTGAGGATTCAAAACAGAGTTGTAGATGGTCGTAATACGATGAATGGGTAAACCTGTATACTCACTCAAATCTTGAGCAACCCCCTGAGAAACAGTGACAATTCCATCAGCCCAAGGGTAAACATAGCGAACCAAAAAGGGAATCAGATATTTTCGAGTTTTCGAGGTCTGTTGAATTGATTGAGACAGGGTATTGTGTTCAGAGACAACAACTCGTGTTTTGACTCGGGCTAAATGTTTTGCCCAAATTGCCATTTCATTGGCATAATGTTGGGCGGAGAGCAAAGCAACAGGTTGTTCTTTTTTGAGATAACGAGTTAATGCTTGAGTTGTTTGCCAAATACTAGAAGAGGCTAGGTCTACAACCTGAACCTCGGAGGGTACTTTTTCTATATGTGGCCCCCAAACTTTCCCAATCACAAAATCTACACTCAAGCCATACTTAACTAAACCACTTGCTAAGTTAAACATGACTCTCTCAGCACCACCCCCACCCAGATAAGCCATAAACAAAGCCACTCGGGGCTGAGTTGCCATAGTTGACATGAGTTTTGTATTTCCCTCTACTGGTGTAACTTTAGCTGACCAAGAATGCCTTCGGCAATCCTGTATTTATCAGTTATCTTTATAATACAGATTATTCTTGATAAGTTTAATCTAAGCGATAGTCAAATCTTACCAATCTACCCGATCTAGGTTAAACTAGCCTTATAAAACCCCAAACCCCAAACATGAAAGTCACTGAATTCAGACTAAAACCGTCAACCCAGTTCCTTGGGACAATTAATATTTTTATTCAGTCAATTTTAACAAAAGATATCAAAGCAAACAGAATTTTAGGCAACACCTTGAGGTGAAGCGTTTCTGGTTACTGTACAGTCTGATTTACCGTACAATCTTAAAAGAAAATGCTAGATTATTGAGAGTGGTCACAAGGCTGTCCAGAAAACGAAGAGAGCCAAGCACTTAAACCCGCTTTTTCTTGACATTTTCTGAAAAACATAATCTGGGTTCAGCAGTGATTTAAACTTCTTTTGTGAATTTTCTCAATCAACTTTTCGGGATGTACTAAAAGATGCTGAAAATATTTCTAGATAAATCAAAAATCGCAGTTTCTGAGCTAAAGTTTAAAGTTAGAACAGCTCAATATTCAGGTAAATTACCGAGTTTGTCCTCAGAAGATCGCCAGATTGTTAAAGCACTGAACAATGAAGGTATATGGATGACCTCTTTAGATAAATTAGCCCTGCCATTCACGCCTCAGCTATTACAAGCTGTTGATGGGTTATTACCCGAAGTGAAGTCCGCTTTTTCGGCTAATTCTCCAGGATTCACTAACACGAAAAATACTTATATTGTTCGCGCAAACTATGACAAAATAGCTGCCGAATATCCCGATATCTTTCTCTGGGGTTTGCAAGATCGTTTGCTCGATATTGCCGAAAACTATATAGGTCTTCCGGTGGCTTTTTTGGGAGTAGATCTCAAGAAAGATATTGCCTATGAAGCCGGGCGAGATGTTGGCTCAAAACGATGGCATCGAGACGGGGAAGATTGCCGGGAATTTAAAATTATGATTTATTTAAGCGAAGTCGATGAAAAAACAATTTCTTTTGACTATATTCCCCGGTATTTAACCCCCTCACTGTTAGAAATTGTTTACAAATCTCTGACAATCTTCAAAACCCCCTACAAGTCAATTTACACTGATGAACAGATGGAGCATTTTGTTTCATCTTCTGAGTGGAAAAGTTGCTACGGTCCAGCAGAAACTGTAATCTTTGCAGGAACTGATGGTATTTTTCACCGGGGTCAATTACCTAAAGGTGCTGTCAAAGATCGACTAGCTTTACAGTATACTTATACTTCTAGACAACCTGAAAATCCAACATTCTGTAAACGCCATTTTTCTAAGCAAGGCTTACTCATACTCAAAGAAAAATTATCAGAGCGACAACGAGAATGTGTGTTTTGGTATGACCCTACAGAGGAGTAAATATAAGTTGTTATCTTTCTGATCTCTCGCCTGGTGTTTGAGCCAATTGTTAACCTATATCAATTTTCTGGAGAGTTTATGATTAGCGTCATCATGGCTGCTTACAACTCATCAAAATATATTGGTTTTGCGATTGAAAGCGTTTTGAATCAAACTTTTCGTGAGTTTGAGTTATTAATTGTGGATGATCATTCCACTGATAATACGCTAGAGGTTGCTAAACAGTATGCTGAACAGGATCATCGAATTCAGGTGCTGCAAACCGAGAAAAATAGTGGAGCAAGTAGTGCGAGAAATGTAGCAATTCGAGCTGCTAAATACCCTTGGTTAGCCATTATGGATTCTGATGATATTGCCCAACCCGAACGGTTTGAAAAACAGATGAACGCGGCTCAGGGAAAACCTCATGTTGTAGCTTGGGGAACTTACGCCCGTCATATTAGTTCAAAGGGAAAGGTTTTAAGTTTCGTTCAGCAAGGTGCAACCACAGAAGATGAGTTTTACAAATCTTGGACGGAAGGACATATTCCCTTTGTCATTCATCCAAGTACCTTAATTAATAAAGAAATTTTTGAAAAAGCAGGGGGGTATATCGAGTCATTAGAAAATTATTCTCTCACCCCCGCAGAAGACTTTGAACTCATTGCACGATTAGCAAACTTTGGGCCAATTTTAGTCATTCCTGAACCTTTACTGTTGTATCGTGTGCATTCGAGTAGCCAATCTATGCAAAAGTTTTTTTGGCAAAAAAAAGTTGCTCGATATGTTGTTACCCGCCATCGGGCAAAGTTAGCTGGCAATGAGGAACCTCTTTTAAGTCAATTTCTTAAAGAATATGATTCACAACCTGTTAGGGCACGTTTAGCTCAACAACTGCGGACATTAGGACAATTTTGGTACCGGAAAGCGGGGCTATTGTTTGCCGATCAGGATTACATTCAAGCCTGTTTTTATTTAGGAATTGCGATCACAGCCAATCCATCCTATTCTATTCCTCGATTGTGGAATCAAAAGCTATCACCTAAAACCCGAATGTCAATTCGAGAGTAGTATCTGTTCTGAAAAACGCTCAGAAATAGTTTAATGTTTCGCTTAATGACTAGAGTAAAAATAAACCTCAGCCTACTAGGAAATACAACATGACGACCTCTATCAAAATACCTAAAAAAGAATCAAGAACTCTTGAGCAAATTCAAGAACATTACACGATTGAAAAAGAATTAGCTCAACGCATCCAAAATTCTACAAAAGAACAAAGAAAATACCTTTATACCGAAGTCTACGATGAACTTTACCGGAAAGTCCCTCATCATCCTCAACTCACCCGTAAAGCTAGTCCTGAAACCACAGCTTGGATTGTTAATCAACGAATGCAATTATTGCAACGCTTCCTGAAGCCTGAAACTGTGTATTTAGAAGTCGGGCCAGGAGATTGTAGTCTAGCCCTGGCTGTGTCTAAACAAGTTGAAAAAGTTTACGCTGTTGATGTTTCTACCGAGATTACAAAACAAGAGAATTTACCTGAAAACTTTGAATTTATTTTATCAGATGGATGCAGTATTCCAGTAGCAGAAAATAGTGTTGATATTGCTTACAGTCACCAACTGATGGAACATCTCCACCCTGATGATGCCCTAGAACAACTTCAAAATATTTATCATGCTTTAAAACCGGGTGGAATCTATATTTGTATTACACCTAATCGTTTGTCAGGCCCCCATGATGTTTCCCGATATTTTGATGAAGTTGCAACAGGATTTCATTTAAAAGAATATACAGTCACAGAACTCAATTTTCTCTTTCGGAAAGTCGGCTTTTCTCAAGTAAACTGGATTAAAAACAGTCCAAAACTTCATCTGGAAATCCCACTCTTTTTTGCAACGATTTCCTCGATTAAAATCAGCGAGATATTACTTGAAAAGATTCCTTATACTTCCCGGCGAAAAATTGCCAGTACCCCGCTACTTTTTCGAGGGATGACCATCATCGGTAAAAAATAAATAGAAGCCAATGAAGCCTAAACATCTCATGCTCTTTGATCTGTCTATCGGGGGGCATCATCCAACATATATTCGATACTTGATTCAATATTGGTATCAACAAAAACGACCAGAACAGTTATCAATTGTCGTCATTCCAAAATTTCTCACTGAACACGCAGATGTGGTTAATTTAGCCTGTTTAAACCCGTCAAATCCCATTAAATTTGTAGCGATTACAACAGAAGAAGAAAGCCGAATTAACGCTAGAAAAACCCGCCTACAAAGAGCCTTTCGGAACTTTCGAGAATGGAATATCCTCTGCAAGTATGCGACTCAATTAAAAGCCGATCACGGTCTGATTTTATATTTTGATACCTGTCAACAACCCTTAGCAGTCGGTTTATCCTCTCCTTGTCCGTTTTCCGGGATTTATTTTCGTCCCACACTACACTATAACCAATTGAACAATGCTCAATCTCAAGGAAATAATAAACAATCCCAGTGGCGAGAAAAGTTAATCATTTCTAGGGTTTTACACCATCAAAAACTCAAAACTCTTTTTTGTCTTGATCCCATCGCCGTTGAATATTTGAATACTCATTTTAAAACGAGTGCAAACGTTATTCATCTTCCTGATCCCGTTGAACCTTTTGCACCTTCTTATCTTTCTAATACTGAAATTCGAGAACGTGTAGGAATAGAACAAAACCGCAAAGTTTTTCTATTATTTGGTGCGTTAACAGAACGGAAAGGTGTTCATCAACTTTTAGAAGCAATTTCTACCTTACCCGCTCAACTCTGTGAGCAAATCTGTTTATTATTTGTAGGAAATCTTACAACAAGAATCGAAACACAATTCAAATCACAAATTCAAGCCATTTGTCAGGCTAAACCTGTGCAGATTTTAGGAAATTATGAATATATTCCTGACGCAGACATTCCGAACTATTTTCAAGTTGCGGATATAATTTTAGCCCCCTACCAACGTCATGTCGGGATGAGTGGAATTTTGTTACTTGCAGCAGCAGCAGAAAAACCATTACTGAGTTCAGATTATGGATTAATGGGAGAATTAGTTCAACGGTATGAATTAGGTTTAACTGTTGATTCAACTCAACCCGTTGAAATTGCTCAAGGATTAACTCAACTCCTACAATCTGCTAAAAACTCTTTTTGTAGTCCTGAAAAAATGAAGCAGTTTGTACAGGAAAATTCGGCTCAAAAATTTGCAGAAATTATCTTTGATTCCATCTCGAACCTTGAGTCTACAGAGTCGTAAAAAGCCCACTGTACCCAAAATATCGCCAGCAGCGAGAGACAGATGTACAATTTCTTAGAGCCAAGATCTAGACAAAAGTGAAACTAAAGGTTAAAAGTATCTTAGCGATCGCAATTGCGATACTCAATCCTTTCTAAACTGAGGAATGACTAAACTCATTATCCAGATTCCATGTTACAACGAAGAAAGAACTCTTGGGATTGCGCTGGCTCAACTCCCCCGTGAAATCCCTGGTATTGACTGTGTAGAATGGCTGATTGTTAACGATGGTAGCCTCGATAATACCGTTGATGTGGCTCGTAAGTTCGGCGTTGATCACATTGTCAATTTTGAATACAATCAAGGCCTAGCTAAAGCCTTTATGGCGGGAATTGAAGCCTGTTTAAAAGTCGGTGCTGATATTATTGTCAATACCGATGCGGATAATCAATATTGTGCCGCCGATATTCCCCGATTAATTGAACCTATTTTACTCGGTCATGCGGAAATTGTTGTCGGGGCTAGACCGATTCGGAAAATCAAACATTTTTCCCCCAGTAAAAAGTTCTTACAACAGCTTGGAAGTTGGGTGGTTCGGTTAGCCAGTAGCACTAATATTCCCGATGCACCAAGCGGATTTCGGGCATTTAGTCGCAATGCTGCCATGCAAATTAATGTGTTTAATGAGTATACTTATACTTTAGAAACCATTATTCAAGCCGGACAAAAAGGAATTGCTATTACATCGGTTCCCATTCGCACAAATCCTGATTTACGACCGTCTCGTTTAGTTAAGAGTATTCCATCTTATATTAAACAATCAATTTTTACCATTTTACGCATTTTTATGACCTACAGACCGTTAAGATTTTTTGCGGTCTTAGGGAGTATTCCGTTTACAATGGGATTTTTACTTTGTGTGCGGTGGTTGGTTTTATTCTTTGATAATATGACCAAAGCCAGAACACCCAGTTTAATTTTAGCGGCTATTTTAATCATCATTGGGTTTCAATTGTGGATGTTTGGTTTAGTCGCAGATGTGATGGCAGTAAATCGAAAAATTTTAGAAGATGTGCAGTTGCGGTTGAGAAAGTCTGAATTTGAAAAACTCAACGATCAAAACAATGTGGGTTTAAAACAGTGAAAAAACGGCTCGTTTCTATTCTAGTTAGTTTAAGTATTCTGGCTATTCTTTATGCTAAAATAGATCTAGCAGGTTTAATTGATATTTTCCAAAAAAGCGATCGCCGATGGATGATTATCAGCTTAAGTATGGTAATTCCGATTACAATGATTACCGCTTGGCGACTGCAACAACTCATGCCTCTGGGCAGAAGATTAAGATTTACAGAAGCAAATCGTTTAATTTTAGCCGCCAGTGTCCTGAACATGATTTTACCCTCAAAAATGGGGGAGATTGCCAAAGCTTACTTTATTCAACAACGGGGACATTTAAGCGGTTCCCTATCTTTATCTCTGGTTGTTTTTGAAAAGACTTGCGATCTGTTATCACTCTTGCTATGGTGTGTCTTAGGACTCATCGTTTACCCTGAAAAAGATGCCTTATTTTGGGCTATGACTCTGGGTGTTAGCTTAGGGTTAGCCTTGGGGTTATCCCTTTTAGGATCACAGCAAATTGCGGATTGTTTTTTCTTAAATCTCCGCAAAACTTTCCCGAAAAAATTGGAAGAAAAGTTTAAAAAGCTGCAAAGTTCTTGGGGAGAAATGCACGACTATTTTTGGAGGGATAAAACTCAACTGATTAAAATTAGTATAACTTCAATCTTTATTTGGTTTCTCCATTTACTGCAAATTTGGCTGTTTATTCTAGCCCTCAATGCTTGGGTGCCTTTTTGGACAAGTTTAGCCCTTTCTCCCCTCGCCATTTTAGCAGGATTATTACCCTTAACTTTTGCCGGAGTGGGAACCCGGGATGCCGCCTTAGTCTTATTTTATCAACCCTATTTTGATGCAACAACAGCTGCGGCTTTAGGTTTACTTTGTACTTCCCGTTATTTCCTTCCTGGTGTGGGTGGACTTCCGTTTTTAGGACAATATGCCACAATTCGCCGCCCTCAAAATTCGAGTTTTTCCCAAGACTAAATGAGACAATGAATAATCTTCGCATTGCTTGGCTTCTTACTTCTGCTTTTTACTATTGGCATCCTCCTCTTGCAGAGTTAGCAAAACTCTATCCAGAAATGACGGCATTTGTGGCAAATTGGCGGGGTTATGCACCGGGTTTTGAAGACACTTTTAAAATTGATATTGTGGGAGAACGAAAAATTATCCCCATTCTCAAATCCTCAAAAGGCTATGGTTATAGTTTTACCTATCTCCCATTAAATATTGTTAATCGACTGTTAAAATTTAAACCCGATGTGATTTTTTCTAACTCCTTTGGGGTTTGGACAATGCTGGCTTTACTGTTTAAACCCATTGGAAAATGGCGAGTTATTATTGCTTATGAAGGAAGTTCACCGAGTATTGATGCTCGAAATTCTACCCCTCGCTTAACTGTCAGACGAACAATGGTTAAAGCGGCTGATGCTTGTATTACCAATTCAAAAGCAGGGAAAGCTTATTTAACAGAAATTCTGAATGCTAAAACTGAAAATATCTTTGTACATCCCTACGAAGTTCCTGCGGTTCAAGCACTTTTTAGTCAATCTTCTGAGCGTTTAAACTCTCTTGATTTTTCCCAAAAACCTGTGTTTATCTTTGTTGGAAGTATTATTCCCAGAAAAGGATTAAACTATCTTTTAGAAGCTTGTACACACTTAAAAAAACAAGGACAAAAAAACTATACTCTATTAATAGTCGGGGATGGTTCCCAACGCGAAGAACTGCAACAATATTGTCAGGAAAATGACTTAACTGATTCTGTTCAATTGGTGGGTCGAGTGAACTACGGAGAACTAGGAGCCTATTTTAAAAAAGCTGATGTCTTTGTATTACCCACTTTAGAAGATACTTGGGGAATGGTTGTTTTAGAAGCAATGATATTAGAAAAACCCATTCTTTGCTCAAAATTTGCGGGAGCTTCGGAACTCATTACAGACGGGGAAAATGGTTACTGTTTTGACCCTTATACACCCGAAAAATTAGCCGAGTTAATGATGTCTTTTATTCACAACCCCGAACAAGTTGCTAAAATGGGTGAACAATCTAAGCTATTAATGAATCAGTATAGCCCTGAAGCCGCAGCCCGCTTTTTTAACCAAGTCACTCAATTTGTCCTTTGAGCATCTATGAATAGATTGAAAATCAATACTATCTCGATAAAAAGGGAGCAGAAAACAGGATGAAATGTTTAAAAGTTCTCATTTCAGCCTATGCTTGTCGTCCCGGAGAAGGTTCAGAACCCGGAGTTGGATGGAACATCGTTCGAGAACTGGCTAAATATCATCAAGTCTGGGTTTTAACACGAGAAAATAATCGTCCAGCAATAGAAGCCGAACTTCAAAAAAATCCTTTACCGGGAGTAGAATTTATCTACTGTGAACCCTCCGCTTTACTCCAAAAACTCAACAAAAACCAACGATTGGTTTATTTACACTATTATCTTTGGCAAATTTCCGCCTATTTTATCGCCCGAAAACTGCATCAACACATTAACTTTGATCTCGTTCATCATGTCACCTATGTTCGTTATGCCGCACCCAGTTTTTTAGCATTACTTCCGGTTCCCTTTGTTTGGGGGCCAGTCGGGGGCGGAGAAGTCGCGCCAATAGCCTTTCGCAAAGAGTTTAATGCTTCAGGAAAACGCTATGAACTCATCCGAGATATAATCAGAAATATCGGAGAATTTGACCCCTTTGTTCGCCTAACAGCCCAACGTAGTATTCTAGCTAGGGCAACCACCGAAGACACTGCCAAACGACTGCAAAAACTGGGTGCAACTCAGATCGAAATCATCTCACAATTAGGGCTTTCTCAAGACGAAATTCTTCAACTCGCAGAAGCCGTTAAATTTGAACGAAATTCAATTAAATTTGTGAGTATTGGTCGCCTGTTACATTGGAAAGGATTTCACTTGGGGTTACAAGCTTTTGCTCAAGCAAACTTACCTGAAAATACAGAATATTGGATTATTGGAGACGGTAAAGAACGGCAAAACTTAGAAGCTTTAGTTGAGAAACTGGGTATAAAAAATCAAGTCAAATTTTGGCAAAAACTCCCTCGCCAAGAGACGTTAAACCAACTCAAACAATGTCTAGCTTTAGTTCATCCTAGCTTACATGAATCAGGAGGTTTAGTGTGTTTAGAAGCAATGGCAGCAGGTTGTCCGGTAATTTGTTTAGATATAGGGGGGCCTGCCCTACAAGTTACCGAAGAAACAGGCTTTAAAATTCCGGCAAATACTCCCGAACAAGCCATCAAAGATATTGCAATAGCCATGCAAACTTTAGCTGAAAATCCGCAACTACGAATGCAGATGGCAAAAGCCGGACAACAGCGAGTTCAAGAAGAATTTTCCTGGGAAATTAAAGGTCAAAAACTCGCCGAAGTGTATGAAAAAATGATCGGTTAAATTTTAGTTAATTTTACACGAGGAGTGTATTTTATGCAGAATGCTAACAAAAAACCCACAGTTATATTATTTAACAGTTTATTGCTTCCGCCCTCCCAAACCTTTATAAGAGATCCGGCAGAGAAATTTCAACAATTTACAGCCTATTATGTCGGTTCTCGTCGAGTTCCCGGATTAGAATTACCCTCCGAACGAACATTAGTCATTAACCCCGGAAATAGCCAAGGAAAAATACAGGAACAACTCTTTAAACTATCTGGCTATGCTCCCAAACTTTATCAACAGGTTAAACAATTAAATCCAGTTTTAATTCATGCTCAATTTGGCTTAAGCGGGGTATTAGTTTTACCCTGGATAAAATCTCTCAATATTCCTCTCATTGTTCACTATCGAGGTGCCGATGCAACCGTTAAACTAGAACATTCCCGCTATACTTCCCTGAATCATTGGATTTATTTTAACCGTCTAGAAACACTCAAACAAAAAACAACATTATTTTTAACGGTTTCTAAATTTATTCAACAAAAACTATTAGAAAACGGCTTTCCTCCTGAAAAAATTAGACCTCACTATCATGGCGTAGATATTCAAAAATTTTGTCCGAGTTCAGAAATACAGCGAGAACCAATAGTCTTATTTGTAGGACGTTTAACCGAGAAAAAAGGCTGTGAATATTTAATCAAAGCCATGAGTCAGGTTCAAACCGAAAAACCCGAAGTGAAATTGATTATTATTGGAGATGGAGAGTTAAAAACTCAACTGGAAACCTTAGCCGCACAACATCTAAAAAACTATGAATTTTTAGGAACACAATCCCCTGAAACCGTGCGAAATTGGATGAACCGATCTCGTATACTAATAGCCCCCAGTGTTACCGCTTCTCAAGGAGATTCTGAAGGATTACCCAATGTTGTATTAGAAGCACAAGCCATGAAACTTCCTGTAATTAGCACCTATCATGCTGGAATTCCTGAAGCAATTCTCCATGGAGAAACAGGCTTTCTCACCCCCGAAAAAGAGATTAAAAAATTAGCTGAATATAGTTTAAAATTATTAAATAATCTAGACCTATGGCAACAGTTTAGTCAGCGAGGGCGAGAACAAGTAGAACTTAATTTCAATCAAGATAAACAAGCGGCTGTGTTAGAAACAATTTATCAATCTATTCTTGATCAAAGGAACAATTAAATGCGTATTCTCAGCATTCATAACAATTACCAAGTTCGGGGGGGAGAAGATGAATCGACCCAAGCAGAAGCCAATCTTCTGCGAGAACAAGGACACGAAGTTGATAGCTACGAAGAACACAACGATCGCATTGCTAGCTTTAATTCGGCTCATTTAGCCTTCAAAACAATATGGTCTCAAGAATCCTATCAAATTGTTCAAGAAAAACTAAAAAAATTCCCCACCGATATTGTTCACGTTCAGAACTTTTTTCCTCTCATTTCTCCTTCTGTTTATTATGCGGCTCGTTCGGCCGGAGTTCCGGTAGTTCAAACCCTCAGAAATTATCGGTTAATATGCCCCAATGGACTGTTTTTTCGTCAAGGAAATGTTTGTGAAGATTGCCTCGGAAAAACCATTCCTTATCCCGGCTTTGTACACGCTTGCTACCGAGAAAGCCGCCTCGCAACTGCCGGCTCAATTGCCATGTTAACTGCTCATAAAGCTCTCAATACTTGGTTAAAACAGGTGAATCTTTTTGTCACCTTGAGTCAGTTTGCCAAACAAAAATTTGTGGAAGCGGGATGGCCGGAGGATAAAATTATCGTGAAACCTAACTTTGTTTCTCCAGACCCAAAAATGGGTTCAGGAAGTGGGGGTTACGCGCTTTATGTCGGGCGACTTTCTGTAGAAAAAGGTCTGGATATCTTATTACAAGCTTGGGAACATTTAAACAGTCCAATTCCGCTTAAAATTGTCGGAGATGGCCCCCTATCGGGTTTAGTGGTAGAAGCCACACAACGACGGTCTAATATAGAATGGTTAGGACGCAAACCCATGACTGAGGTTTATGACATTATGGGAGAAGCAATGTTTTTGATTTTTCCCTCAAAATGGTATGAAACCTTTGGTCGAGTGGCGGTAGAAGCCTTTGCAAAGGGGACTCCTGTAATTGCTTCTAATTTAGGCGCGATCGCTGAATTGGTCGAGGATAATTATACTGGGTTGCATTTTCGTCCGAGTGATCCTTTCAATTTAGCTGCTATAGTAGAAAAGGCGATCGCTCAACCCCAACAATTAAAACAAATGCGTGACGCAGCTAGAGCCGAATATGAGGCTAAATATACACCCGAAAAAAACTACCATCAACTGATGAAAATTTATGAAATGGCTCGTCAGACTGTCTAATTGAAACGAGGTTAATTGCTTGTGAAATCCTATGAAGACCACCTAGAAAACCTAACTCAAACTCCATACTCTTATCAACCTCCGAAAAAGCGCAAAGGATTTATAAAGCTGTCTCACTTAGTGCTTTTTGGCTTTTCATCTGCCTTCTTTTCGAGAGTTTTAACCCTATTTAAGTTTCCGTCTATTGTTAATCTCGCTCATCTGGCAATTATTCCCTGGGTTTTGGGATTTGTACTGCTTAAAACTAAAATAAAAGACAGAAAACAAATTAAAATTGTTCAAGAACTCACCCTAGCGGTTATTCTATTTTTTGCAGTTAATATTGCAAGTGCCTTACTCAATTCAGCAGGGTTAATTAATGCAGCCTTAAACTTCATCTTTTTTTGTGAGCATTTTCTGTTAATTATTTCTATTGTTGCTCTCCCTCTCACGCCCGAGAAATTAACTCACTTTCGAGCTTTTATCATTTTTTCTTCCTATACAAATCTAATTTTTGCTTATGTTCAACGTTATGTTCTAAACTTGCATCTTCGTCAAGGCTTAGAAGATAACATTAAAGGGGTATTTATCGGAGGAGGAGCAGGTCACGTTGTGGGAGCTTCCGTTTCACTCACCTTTGGAGTTTATTACTTTTTTGCAGCCAAAAAACTTCCCCTCTGGTTTCGCGCCGCTATTGCGTTAGCTACCTTTTGGCACATGAATATTTCTGATGCCAAACAAGCCATTCTAGTTTTTGGAATTGCTGGAATCATGCTTGTCTTGACTAAGTTTCAAAATATTGTACAAGCCCTTCAGTATGTGATCGGAGGCTCCGTACTCGGTTATGTGTTTTTCTGGGCTGTAGAAAATGTTGAAGAAATGAGAGCTTTTCAAACCTGGATGCGACCCGAAATTTACGGCCCAGAGGGAGAAGCCACTCTGTTGAAAACAGCAACTTTTCGGATTGTTCCTACCTTTTATGAATCCATCTTACATCCGTTATTGGGTTTAGGCCCTGGTCATACCGTTGGACGATTGGGCGGTTGGATGCTGCGAGAATATGATAGTTTACTAAGGCCTTTAGGTTCAACGACACATCCTGCTACTTTTGCTATTTGGGGAGTGGTGGGAGATAGTTGGTTAGGGGATCAATCCAGTATGTTTTCACCGCTATTTGGTTGGGCGGGTATTTGGGGAGATGTAGGATGGTTGGGTTTAATTTCATTTATCTATATTTGGTGGGTGGTTTGGCGACGACTCTGTATTGATGATGTGTCTAAGTTTACTGCTCTTTGTCCTATCGCTTTTGGTTTGATTTTTACCCAAATGGAAGAACCGGGTTATATGCTTTATGTGGGTATGATTTTGGGTTTAAAATGGCAAGAACATCACTGTAAAAAACAACAATATCGAATGGGTGAAGGTTCAATGAAGCCTGTAGAAGACTCAAAACCTAAGTCATTGAAAGATTGGGTTCAGGTTCTCTTGCTTTATAAATAAATTTGTGTCAGAATTTAGGTAATTTTTAAATTAAAGCCAGGGTTAATATGATCAGAAAAATATTTTTTCTTGGATTGATTTGTTTGACGACAAGTTGTGAAATTTATCAAGATGTCCAAGAAAAACTACTTCCAATCTCAGAAAAACTATCATCTCAGGATGAAGTTTTATTCACCAGTTTTAACTTCCCTTCTCAGCCTCGAAAAGAAGTTTTTCCAGATCTGTCTGAAGCTGAAGGCGGGGTGATTAACGTTAAAGACTATGGTGCAAGAGGCGACGGTATAACCGATGATACAGAAGCCTTTCGACGAGCCATTAGCCGAGATGAAATTGCTAACGGCAACAAAATTGTCTATGTTCCTAATGGCACCTATATTGTTAGCGATACCATAGAATGGCCGAGAGGAGCGCATGGGGGACTTTTTTATAAACGTACGACTCTTTTAGGAGAAAGTCGAGAAGGAGCGATTATTCAACTGGTTAATAATAATCCTAAGTTTTCGAGTGGAGAAAGTAAACCTGTATTAGATACCAAAGATAATCGAGCCAATGGATTTCGGAATCGCATTGAAAACTTAACCGTTCATGTTGGGTCTGGAAATAGAGACGCCATTGGAATTAAACTCAACTCTAATAATGGTGGTGGTGTGTTTAATGTTTCCATCATTTCCGGTGATGGTCAAGGCGCTCATGGGTTAAATTTAACTTCAGCTGAAATCGGCCCGCTTTTGATTAAAAATGTCTCGGTAGAAGGCTTTGATCAAGGAATTTTAGTCGGAGGGGGAACAACCAACTCAATCACAATGGAAAATATTTCCTTAAGCCGACAAAATCAAGCGGGAATTGAACAAGTAATGCAAGTTCTAACCGTTCGTAATTTAAAAAGTATTAATAGTGTTCCAGCGGTTTTTATCAAAGCACATAGCGCAACCTTAGCTTTATTTGGTGCCGAACTTCAAGGTGAAAATAATAGTAAAACGGCTCTAATTACTCAGTATCGAGAAAATGGTCGAGCGACTCCCGGCGAAAGACGAACAATTAATGTGTTTCTCTCGGATATCAAGCAAAGTGGATATCGAAATACAGGAGAAATTTATAACTGTGAAACCGGACAACAGGAAACCCTACGAGGTAATATTAATGAGTGGAGTTGTGGAGAACCATTAAGAGGATTATCAACCCAAACTCAGATGCTTAACCTCCCGATAGAAGAAACACCCTATATCCAACATGACCTGAATAATATTGCAGTAGTTCAAGGGAATACCAGCGCAGATATTCAAGCGGCGATTGATACTCCTGGGGTGAAAACCGTATTTCTTCCTAATCGCTTTTATGACATTAGTGAACCTGTTGCAATTCGGGGTAGTGTTCAAAAAATCATTGGAATGGGGGCGCGGTTTTCCAGAGATGCTGTTGATCCCATTTTTATATTTGAGAATGGAGATGAATCTGTTGTTGTGATTGAGCGCATGGAAGACCTCAGTATAGAACATAATGCTGCACGCACTCTCGTTGTTAAGCACTCTGCACTCAAATCTTATCGTAATACGAGCCAAGGAACAGGAAATGTATTTTTTGAAGATCTTGTTTCCGGAGAAACAAGAATCCAAGGTCAAAAAGCTTGGGCTAGAAGTTTAAATGTTGAAATCATACCTCCTGATTCAGAAGCTAAAATTCTGAATGATGGCGGTCAACTTTGGATTTTAGGGCTGAAAACTGAAAAACCGGGTACAATTTTAGAAACCAGAAACAATGGTTCAACGGTTGTTCAGGGAGGGTTTATTTATATTAACTCCGATATTCCGGATACGAACCCTCCCCAAGCCCAATATATTAACGATAACTCTAAAGTTTCTATTATCACTCGTTCTTATCTTCCGACGGCGACAGGATATGAAGTTCTTGTTCGAGAAAAGCAGGGAAATAACACCCAAGATATTATCAACCCAAACCGTAGAACTACCAAACGAATTTTTCCTTATTTAGGGCATTAATATCATTCAATCCATGTCAACTATTTAGATTTTTTGCGGAAGAAAGCCAGGGGTGAAGACTCAGCATTCTCAGTTTCTTCCGCATTATAATTGGAACGATTAGCAACAGGTTTTTGACTGTAGGAAGAACGCACGTAACCATAATTATAGGATGTTAACGGCACATTCTTCGCCCGGTTAGCAACAACTCCCAAAATTGGCGTGCTAAAGTTTGAATTTTCTTTCAACTGGTCTAAAGCATTTTCTAGAACTGAACGCTTAACTTTTCCCAAACCTGCAACTAAAACCATCCCATTGGTTTCTGCTGCTAATAAATAAGCATCGGCGAGTCCCATTAAAGGGGGAGCATCATAGATAATTAAATCAAACGCACTTCTGAGTTGAGTCATTAAATCTAGCATTTTTTTAGAAGCTAAGACTCGAATCGGATCCGGAGGAATCGAACCTGCTGTTAATACAAATAAATTATTTTCTTGAGGAGATTGTTGAATCACATGATCAAATTCTAGTTCCGTTGAAATCACATCCGTTAACCCTTGCAGATTGGCTAACCCCAAGCGACCATGAATACTCGGATGACGTAAATCCGTATCCACTAATAACACTCGTCGCCCTTGTTCTGCTGCGGCTTGAGCTAAATAAATTGCAACCGTTGATTTACCCTCACCTGGAACTGATGAACTAATCACGACTGAACTAATGGGGGTATCTGGACTGAGGAGACGAATATTCGTAAACAGAGAACGAAAAGCCTCATAAAAAACAGAAATCAGGCTGTGAGGTTTGTTCTCAAAATCTAAACTTAGCCCCTCAGAACTATTCAATAAAACATCACCCATATCCACACCCGCATTTTGAGCCTTGAGATGTTTATCTAGGGGAATAATGCCCAACAACGGCAGTCTGGCGACATCTTTGACCTCTTTAGCCGTGTAGAGAATATTACTCAATTTATCAATCGCTAACGCCGCCCCTAAACCCAAAAGCATCCCAAAAACCGATCCCAAAACAAAGTTTCTTTTAACACTGGCGACAGAAGGTCTAGGCCTCCCTGCCGGGGTGAGTAACTGCCAGGGTTGCTCTCGTTGAGCCGCATCAATTTTAAATGCTTCTCGTTTGGACAAAAATTGATTGAGGTTCTCTGTGGCGATCGCTAATTCTCGTTGAATATCAGTATACTCTCGACTAATCACCGACAACTGTTTAACTTGTTGATTCAAACGCTCTAGAGTATCCGTCAGAATTTGATAACGAGATTCTAACTCTTGAATCAGATTAGCAACATCTCGAGTAACTTGCTCCCCTTCCTGACGCAACAGAGGAAGTAAACTATCTCGCTGTTCCTGCAAAACCTGTATTTCGGGACTTTCTTCTAAATACAAAACTGACCCCTGAGCGATCTGATTATCGAGCATTCGTAGTTGGCTGAGAATGGCTTGATAACGAGCACTTTGACCCAGCGCCGAAGCCGTTGCCATTTCTGTGGGAGCGTTAGCCAGTTGTTGCTGAAGATTCCCATAGAGGGCTTGAGCTTGACCCAATTGCAGCTGAGTCTCCAGGCGTTGCTGTTCGATGCCACTAATTTGAGTCGCTAATTGTTGGCCAGTGGTCGTGGGATCTACCAAATTATGCCGTTGTCGAAGTCCTTGTAAACGTTCCTGCTGACCTTGTACCCGCTCTTGCAAGTATGGCAGTTGGTCTTCAACAAACTGTATCCCCTTATTAATATCCGCTTGGCGAACTTGCAAACTATATTCCAGAAAAGCCTCAGCCACTAAGTCCAAAACTGCTTTCACTAACTCAGGGCTTACACTTTTATACCCCACGACCAAGATATCTGTATCCAATGGTTTAAGTATTAAACCTCGAACAATTACCTCATAGGTGATTCCTGGATATTGACTTTGAAGCTTTTCAACAACGGGTTGCAGCACTCGCGGACTTGTGAGGATTTTTAGTTTAACTGCATCTGCTCTCACCGCAACAATTTCTTCCCGACTACTTAAGGTTTGGGGGTTCGTTGCGGAAATGACCTGAGTCTCAACGGTTAATGCTTCTGTTAAAATTTCAAATTGAGCTTGGTAAATGGGGGTATCTGTCGCTGCTTTATAAACCGCCGCCGCCGCCACCACCGTTGTTAACCCCAAAACAATCAGAAAACGACGACGAATCGCTCCTAAAAGTTGGCCTAGATCTAATCCTCCCTCATCATCATCCTCGAAAGGGGGAGCATAAGTCGTCGGTAGCGATTGAGCATCTCGTCCAACCCTAATCATAAGTCTTTACAAAATAACGAACCTATCTTGTATACAAGGGATTTTTTCCCTTGAGTCTAGCCCCAGTATAGTTGACAATTCACTGAACGGTAACGCTAAAAATTTCTAAAAACATCAATAAATGCTGATGGAACAACAAATAATGAGCGAATCCGATTTAAAGGCGTTACAACTTTATCTACCGTATCTGAAATATTAGCTAAACCAGAGGGCGTGACAATCACCACATCATTATTACGGAGTACCGGATTGCTTTGATCATTGGCATTTTGAGCAAAATCAATCTGAACTCGCCGTTGTTCGACCGTCCCGTTTGGATTATAGCGAATTAACTCCACAGAACCCTCATTAGCCCGGGAGTTAAACCCTCCTGTTCTTAATAAAGCTTCATTCAAGGGAGTATTCGGGGGAATCTCTACTAAACCCGGTCTTTGTACTTCTCCTACTATATTAACCCGGATCGTATTGGGTGCAAAACTCGCTTCTGCAATTTGACCAATTTCTTCAGGATTCACCTGGGTAGCCGTCGGAACAAAAACCGTATCTCCCTCTTGTAAAATCGTATCTTGGCTCGCATCTCCCCCTTTTAACAATTCCCAGAGATTAATTGTAATCACAGTGGGTATGCCGGAATTACTCACCCGGCGAATCTCAATCTGACGAATATCCGCTAAGGGTTTAATTCCCCCGGCTACCTGAATCGCCCTTGTTACCGTTGGGGGTGTGTTTCCGCCTCCACCACTACCCGGAACCCCCGCTTGACCTGTTCTCGCAGTACCTGTAACAGTATAAGGACCTGGTCGAAACACCTCACCGATAATCGCAATATTCAGTGCTTCATTTTGAGAAGCCGCAAAACTTGCTGTCCTCAGTTGAGACACTTGAGCTAAGTTAATATTCTCAATGGGGGGAATAAAAATACTGTCGCCTTCTTGGAGTAAGATATCTTCTTGAAGATCGGCTCCTTCTAAGATCGGCATTAAATCTACTTCTAGCGTTTGTTCTTGTCCAGAGCGAGTCGTGCGACGAATTTGAACGCGACGAATATCTGCCATCAGGTTCACCCCTCCCGCCTGTCGAATGGCTTGGGTAATGGTGGGGATACCTCCTGAAGTTCCCCCCGTGACAACATAGGGGCCAGGTCGTTGGACTTCTCCAGAAATGGCAATATTCATCGGTGCCGTTTGATCTGCCGCAAAGCTAGCATTGGCTAACTGAGAACCAACGGTGGGATCAATTTGATTGGCGGTGGGAATAAAAATGCTATCTCCATCTCGCAGTGAAATATCATAGCGCAGGTCTCCTGTTTGTAGGAGTTCCCACAGGTTGACATTGATCACTTCTGGTGAACCATCTCGACGCTGACGCCGCAGTTGAACTTGTTGCAAATTTGCTGATTGAGTAATTCCCCCGGCAATTTTAATCACCCGGCTAACACTGGGTAATCTTGACCCCTCTAGACCTATGGTGTAGGAACCGGGACGATGGACTTCTCCGGCAATTCCAATGATTAAAGGTCGAGAAGCCAGTAAGCTAACCGTTACTCGCGGTTGTCTAAGAATGCGCCTACTTTCATATTGACTAGCAATTTGGGTGGCGGCTTGTTCTAAGGTTAATCCCTCAACGGATACCCCGCCAATTTCCGGTAAGTTAATTGTCCCATTTACTAAAACTTCAAACTCTCCACTATACTGAGGAAGTTGAAAAATATTAATACTGATGCGATCGCCCGATCCCAGTCGATAAGCTTCTTCAGTTTGAGATAAACTGGCTGCTAA
The DNA here is from genome assembly GCA_050485465.1 of Limnoraphis sp. Classification (GTDB taxonomy): domain Bacteria; phylum Cyanobacteriota; class Cyanobacteriia; order Cyanobacteriales; family Microcoleaceae; genus Capilliphycus. Next base: position 39,848 of record JBJHBL010000033.1, read on the forward strand.
ACTCGGTGAACCCATCTGAGGAAAAAAGGACTGTTGCACCCCGTCAACAGGAGGAAACACCACTAAAAAAAAAGTCAGTAGACTGAGGTTTCTAAACTGCTGAATATGTTGAACTCGTTGAGCGAGCTTGTTCATTCTCATTGATGATATCTTTTCGGACTAAAAACGAGCTTGATTTGCAATTTTAAACTCGGAACTCCCTAAACAGAAGAACCTAGATTGATCAATGTAAAAAAAAAACGGGACCCTAGTCCCATTGATCCAGGATTTCGGGTAGGTTGCATCCATGCTAACATAGCGTTTCAGCTTGTGAAGAAGATTATACCCGTTTTTCTCTGATTGGGATTTTGTGTTTTTTTGAGTTGAACAACAACAGAGTTAAATGGTATGATTAAAGCGATGATAAAAAAATTGTTCGGATGAAAAAACGGGTCACTCTAACTTTTCCCCGCACTTCCGTTCAAGTGCCAATCACCTATCGGTTGGCAAAGGATTTTAATGTCGCATCTAATATTATCCGCGCTCAGGTTGCACCGAACCAGGTTGGGACTCTGGTTGTTGAGTTATCTGGAGATATTGACCAACTTGAAGCGGCTATTGATTGGATGCAATCTCAAAATATTAAGGTATCTCTGGAACGACGAGAAATTTTGATTGATGAAGAACTTTGTGTTGATTGTGGTTTATGTACAGGAGTCTGTCCCACCGAAGCCTTAACTCTTGATTCAGAAACGTTTTATCTCACTTTTACTCGCTCCCGTTGTATTGTTTGTGAACAGTGTATTTCTGCTTGTCCTGTACAGGCGATTTCTACAAATCTTTAACCCTCTATTCCCGGATGAATCAAGATGATTGGGAATCTCAAACTTCAAAAAGTGACTTTGCTCTCTCTTTTGCTTTTAATCTCCACCTATTTTACCTTTGGATGGACGCTCTTTGAAGTGCAGATCACGCTCTATGCTTGGGGGTTAATTATTTTGACAATTGTCGGACTTTGTTTGTTATTCACAACCCCGACTAATCAGTTACAAAAACCGATTATTAAATGGTTTAGAACCGATGTTGGAACTTTTGTTTCCGTTCTCATGGGAGCGTTTATTATTGTCGTAATTGCCACCTATTTAAACACGTTTGCTAAAATTTTGTTAATTCTTTCAGCCACTCTTTTAGTTCGAGTCGAACTGCAAATCATAGGAATCAGAAATTGGTCGGCTTTTTTAATTTTACTGATCACGTCTTTATTGGGTTTAGCTTTGGGTTTTGGACTCCATTCTCTCATTCAATAATAAATGAAACCAACAATTTCAACAATTCCGCTTATTCAACTCGCATCCGGCGATTCTTTATCTCTGCAAGTTTATAAATTCCAAGGTTCAACAGCTGGGAAAAAAGCCTATATTCAATCGAACTTACATGGGGCTGAAATTAGCGGCAATGCCGTTATTCATCAGTTAATAGAAGATTTCATACAACTCGATGAAACCCAACTCAGAGGCGAAATTTGGCTCGTTCCTGTCTGTAATCCTCTGGGAGTCAATCAACGCGCTCATCATTTCTCCTCTGGTCGTTATAATAGTTATGATGGCAAAGACTGGAATCGCATTTTTTGGGATTATGAAAAAATCTCAGAAAATATTGCTGAATTCGCTCAATCCCAACAGCATTTAAGCTTAAATGAAATTCAACATAACTATCGCCAAAAAATTTTAGAATCCTTTCAAAACATCACTCAAGAAATTCAATCTATCCATCATGTTCCCTATCCTGAATATTATCGTTTTATCCTGCAATCTCTCTGTTTAGATGCTGATTATGTGATTGACTTACACAGTTCAACTAATCAAGCGATTGACTATTTATACTGTTTTCACAGTCGCGAAGAAAGTGCAAAAGCTTTCTTACTGAATTCGGGTATTTTAATGAATGATTATGATGGCGATGCTTTTGATGAAGCTTTTCTAAAACCCTGGTTAGCTTTAGAAAAACAATTATCGCTGTTGTGGGGAAAACCTGTTCAATTTGACATAGAATCTTGGACATTAGAACTCGGTTCGGGAATGATTATGAACCCAGAGTCTGTCGAAAAAGGTGTGAAGGGAGTTAAAAATTATTTAGCCTGTAAAAATCTCTTGAACATAGATGGATTTCCTGTTCAAAAAACCTCTAGTTTTCCCTTGCATCTAAGCCCCAAAAGTCAGATCAAAAAATATTATGCTACCACCGGAGGAATGATTCAAAATCGAGTAAAACTAGGAAATTTTGTTCAACCCGGAGAAACCCTTTATCAAATTCTGAGTTTTAATAAAACCGAAAATCTCCCGAAAGTTGTAGAAATCAAATCTAAAGATACTGGTATTGTTTTTGATATTTCAACCAATCATACTGTAAATCAATGTGATTATGTCTTATCAATTCTTGGATAAACAGAGGTGAAGTTAGAATTTGAAATTTTGAGGTAATTTGTTAACCCTGGACAAATCTGTTTCAAGGTTGATGTTACTTTATAGGGTAAGCCATAAACCTCAAACCAAAAAGTAATGAAAATTGCATCAATTGAGCAACAATACGTCACCAACCCCGAAGATAACCCAACAGACCATGAAGCCATCTTCGCCACGCAAGTGATCTTTGAAGCGGTTGAGAGTCCCTGTATTTTATCACGGTTAATGATTCAAGCACTAGGGAAACCGGGTAAAGAGAATGATATGGAATTCGTTCATAGTGGAGAGCGCTGTATTGTAATCTGGACTCAACCCCAACTTAGCCTGAAAGCCGTTCAAAATCTACTCAATAGCATTCTGATCCCCTAATATTTTATCTCTAAAAGTCATAGAAGACGGGTTAATCTTCTCCTGTTGCTCATCCTATTTCTTTAATTGAAAAACTTTTTTTGCTCAAGTTCTAATTTTTCGGGCAGGTAAAATTTCCCAATCTTTTCATGGTGGGTGACTAAATATTGAAGTAACTCAAGATATAACAAACCATCACAATCTTGAAATTGATCAGAAGAGTTTTTCATAATGACGCCAACTTTAGCGATCACCTTGCCTTGAGTTTGAGGAATTTCTAAAAGAGAACCTGTTTGAAACTTCTGTACTGAACGAATACGCTGACAGGGTAGTTCTTGATTCGTGAAGTTGATAATATATTCGTACATCTTACCACCGGGTTCTGTTAATTTTTGCGATCAACTTGACCAAGATTGAGTTTGAACTCTTTTATTTATACAAATCAAGAACAATCAATTCTGAAACATGAGTTTTATTTCATGTTATTTTCATGTTGGCAGTTGTACAGGTTTTTAGCTTGAAGCTTACTTTTATACCTTCAATCTCAGATGTTGCTGCAATAATGTACAGAAGATTGATACACTAATTCCTGTAAAAGCTTAAAGGATAGACCCTTGCTAGACGAACAGGCCAAAACAACAATACTTCGCAAAATTCCTCACGCCCTGTATATTTGTGGAGTCAAAGACGGCGAAGAAGTGAACGGTTTTACCGCCAGTTGGGTAATGCAAGCCTCCTTCAAACCCCCGCTTGTGGTGAACTGTGTTAAACAAGATTCCAAGTCCCACGCCATGATAGAAGCCAGTGGAGTCTTTTCTCTCAGCTTCCTCGAAGATGGACAAAAAGAAATGGCACAGAAATTCTTCAAACCCCAACGCCGAGTCGGAAACAAGTTTGAAGATGTAGAATTTTACCTGGGAGAAACAGGCTGTCCGATTATTAGCGACTCTTTAGGCTATGTCGAATGTCGAGTCGTCGGCACAGTGCCTCAAGGCGATCATACCGTATTTGTGGGAGAAGTCATCGCCGCAGGCGTACACCGAGAAGGAGAAATCCTATCCCTAGCCAGTACAGGCTGGAATTATGGCGGCTAACCGGAATATATTACGATGATTCAACCCTAGTCTATTATGCCTTTAATTAAAGTTCAAACCTCAGTCCCAACTCCTGAAAAATCAGACGTTGAAAGCTTACTCAAAAGCCTGTCTGCTGCATTAGCTGAACATCTTGGAAAACCTGAAAGCTATGTAATGACAGCCTTTGAAGCCAATGTTCCCATGACATTTGCCGGGACTACAGACCCCGTTTGCTACATGGAAATTAAAAGCATTGGTTTACCTGCGAGTCAAACCAAAACCATGAGTGCAGATTTTTGCCAGAAAATCAATCAAGTTTTAGGTATACCCATAAATCGCATTTATATTGAATTTGCGGACGCCCCGCGTACGATGTGGGGTTGGAATGGGTCAACCTTTGGCTAAGACTTCCAGGTTTGTCTACATTTCCCTCTGATGTGAAAAATTTTCCCTGTAGAGGAACTTCAAACGGACTTAGAAATTCTTTACAAAATGAGAGGCTGTGATAGTATCTGGATGGATTTGCACGACTTATTCAGTAGGCGATACAAGCCTATAGCCTGTGGTGGAGGAGAGTCCAGGGATGCTTAATCGGATGTCAGAGGGATATTTAACGGGTATGGGTTGCCATAGCCAGTCCCAACCCCTGCGTATTGGGGTAATTGGGGTCGGTAATATGGGACAACACCACACCCGCGTCTTAAGTTTGCTGAAAGACATCCAACTCGTGGGTGTCGCGGATATTAATGTGGAAAGAGGGCTAGATACGGCGAGTAAGTATCGCGTTCATTTTTTTGAACATTATCAAGATTTACTCGAACACGTGGATGCGGTTTGTGTCGCAGTTCCCACTCGTTTACATCATGCGGTGGGAATGACCTGTTTACAAGCAGGGGTTCATGTTCTGATTGAAAAACCAATCGCTGCGAGTATTTCTGAAGCTGAATCTTTGGTAAATGCTGCGGCTAAATATCAACGTATTTTACAAGTGGGTCACATTGAACGCTTTAACCCGGCGTTTCAAGAGTTGAGTAAAGTTCTGAAAACTGAGGAATTACTCGCTTTAGAAGCCCATCGGATGAGTCCCTACTCAAACCGGGCGAACGATGTATCGGTTGTGTTAGATTTGATGATCCATGATATTGATTTGTTGCTGGAGTTAGTGGCTTCCCCCGTGGTGCGTCTGACTGCGAGTGGGAGTCGGGCGGCGGATTCTGGCTATTTAGATTATGTCACAGCAACGCTAGGTTTTGCGAATGGAATTGTTGCTACCTTAATTGCGAGTAAAGTGACTCATCGGAAATTGCGTTCTATTGTGGCTCATTGTAAAAATTCTTTGACAGAAGCGGATTTTCTCAATAATGAAATTTTAATTCATCGTCAAACCACCGCAAATTACACAACAGATTATGGTCAGGTACTCTATCGACAGGATGGATTAATTGAGAAAGTTTACACCAGCAATATTGAACCTTTACACGCTGAGTTAGAGCATTTTGTTAATTGTGTTCGTGGCGGAAATCAACCCTCTGTTGGGGGAGAACAAGCCCTTAAAGCTTTGCGTTTAGCGAGTTTAATTGAGCAAATGGCGCTGGATGGTCAAGTGTGGAATTTGGAAGAACTGGAGTACAATTTGAACTCCTCAGCTGTTCGGGTCAACTAAACTGTGTTGGAAACAGAGGCTAAAAACGTTCACGGGTTCTCGAACAACTGAAAGCCTACACAACGCTGTTCCCGGGGTGTAGGTTGTTTTTTGGTGAGTGAAAAATTGCGGTACAAGCCTCGCTCTTTAGGGCGACTTTTTTTGCATTAATAAAAGGGTTTAAACACTCACCTTGCTATCAATGCAATTTTCTTTCTAGACTCTTGTGTTGTTCAAAAATTTGGATTAAGCAGATAGAAACAGGGTTTTGCATTTTCATTGGGGAGAATATCCCGAATATTTTTAATATCCCAACGTTGACATAAACTTGAAAATTCCTGTAAACTTTCTAATCGCGCTGATAGTTCACTTAAGGTGTCTAAATATTCCGCGATCGCAATTTGCTGATACGTCCATTTTTTATCGAGTTGGGAAGCGTGAAACATCTCAAACTCGACTTCTGCTTCTTGTTGTCGCTCTTTAATTTTATTGGCAGATAATCGACAATCAACGGAAGAAATTTGAGCAATGCGTTCAACTCGTTCTCGACTAATATGGGGATGAAAACGGGACGCATCAAACCGATAAGCGGTTGACCATTGCGGACGTTCATCAACTAATAATTTAAAAGGATTCTAAGATTTAGAAATGTCCTAACCGAATTTTGTACTGCTATAACTGTTCTCTAGTTTTCACCGTCAACTTAAATTTTGACCGAGGGGTTAATATCACGAACAATGGCTTCTATTTCCTGTCGAACTTGTTCCAAACGTTGACGCTGTTGTTGTATCCAAGCTTGATCTTGTTGGCGCTGTAGAACAGATTTTTGATAATCTTTTTGTTGCTGTTCTAGTAGATTTTCGCACAGTGAAATCGCTTGGTTAATTAAATTACTCGCCAATTCAACTCGGGTATCATACATGGCTTCAATCCGGTTGCGAATATTGTTTAAAATTTCTTGTTGAGACTCATAAAAGTTTTTCAAACCTGCCTCACAAACTTCTTCCTTAACTTTAGCACTAATGCTCTCCTTATTCTTACCAAATAATGCAGAACCGACTACTCCAGTGACCGCTCCACCTACACCACCTATCAATAATGGAATCAACCCTATTCCTGTAAATGCTAACGCTGCGCCTATTGCTAATCCACCTGCGGTTCCCAGACCAGCAAATACATGAAAATCTTCTTCTTCATTCTTCTGAGACTTAAGTGTAGGATTAATCCCTAATTCTCGACAAGCATTCAAATTTCCAATTAGAGTAGAGGTAAATTGATTACCGATATATGTATCGAGTTTGCTATCTAATCGGGTTAAATCATTTTTGATTTCTTCAAGTTCATATTGAATGAATCCATTTAGATTTTTAAGCCTGTCAAGCAACAGGTCATCTTTTAATGTTGATTCCCATTCTTTAATTTCTTTTAAAAGAGAAGCCATAAATTGATCTCCATAGTCTTTAATTAACTTCTTTTTGTCTTTGAATGGAGAATAGGTTGAAGTCCATTGTTCGCTTGATTGAATAATGCGCTCATCCAATTGATCAACCCATTTATTCCAAGATTCAACAGCTTCGTCAATCATATCTTCTACTTCTTGATCTGCAAAGTTTGTTATTTTTACATACCGTCCACTGATTTCTCCCATTTGTTCAAAAATTTCTGACTTTCCCGCCTCATTGAGTTGTAGTTTTCCTTCTAAAAGATTCTCAGCTTGATGCAAACCTTCTAACCCAGACCGAATTAATTGATTAACTTCTGTCGTTGCTTTCTTAACCTCTAAACCTCCTCGTTCCTGAGTCAGAAACTTTTCTAGAGATTGGGTAAAATGAGAAAAACTTTGCAGATACTCATTCTCCGTTCCCGCTAAAATAGCATCGAGGGTTGCTTGTGCAGAAATAAAATGAATTCGGTTTTCTCCGCTAATGATGGGATTTTGCGCCATCACCAAATTTTCAATCCGTTTTTGTACCTGCTGACGACTGTTTTCGCTGCGAAGTAAATCCCAGAAATTCACCAACATAAATAAATTATTGGCGGGTTCCTGTTCATTGCCATTGAGTTGATTTTTCAGACTTTCCAGTAACTCTCGTTCTCCCTGTGTGAGAGGACGCGAAGCATTCGTTACAAAAATCACAACATCCGTATCTTGTAGCAGTTGTTGGGTGATTTCCGTTCGTTCTGGATGTTCGTTCAACCCCGGAGAATCAACAATTTCAACCCCATACCGACACAACTCTAAGTTAGGATGCTCAAAAATAATTTCGCTAATTTTACTAACTTCAGAATTCGCCAAACTTTCGGTAATATTTCCCAATGCAGCTTCTTCAGAAATCGCCGCTTTTTCTTGATACTGTTCTAACGGGATTTCTTCTTGTCGTTTATCTTTGTAACAACAAATCACCCGTTTTTGTTCTCCATATCTCAAAACCGTTACCGTTCCGCTACAGGGAATATCTCGAACGGGTTGGATTTCTTCACCCAGTAAAGCATTTAAAATCGTTGACTTTCCTTGACTAAATTCACCCACAACCGCAACTCGAAAACGTTGAGACTGTAGCTTTTTAGAAACTTTGCCAATGTCCTCTATTAAAGACGCCTGAAGAAACTCTCTCTCCGTACAATCCTGTACAATTCGCTCAATATCACAGCATTTTTGATCAAGCTGGCGTTTGCATTCTTGAAAGGCTTGTAACGCCTCATAGGAAATCGTGCGATGCTGTTGGCTTTTTTTCTTTTCGGAAAAAACCGGAAGAACCGCCAATATTTGACTCGCCGCTTTCACAAAAACGGGATCTAAATCGTGAAACCAAACCGGATCAAGTAAAAATCTGACTTTTTCTAAATATTCCTTATCGACAGAAGCCGGATTACTAAACGCCGATTCTAATACGTTTAAATATTGCGGTTCAAGTCTCAAGTGATTCGCCAAAATTTCTAAATATTTTTTCTCTCGCGCATCCATACTTCCATCTGCTGCTGACATTTCATAACCCAACCCAATCAGTAACAACTTTTCCGATTCCGAAAAAGATGCAGTCAGCAACGACCAATCATTAGGATTTTTATAAACATTTTGTTGACGAACTCCTTTCACCATTAATTTAACCAACTCGCTAACATTTCCTGATGGTGGAAGAAACTGACGCAGAGTAATTTTCAGCCGTTGTATTTCCTCTTGAGTGACTTGGTTATCGACAGCTATCACACCCAACAACACCGAGATTAAAGCGGCGAGAAACACAACGGGAGGGCTGAGATCTTCTTCTTCAAGTTCGTGTCCGGTGATGCGAGACAGTAAATCTACGGTATCGGCATTAATTAATGATAAATCCATGAGTCGTCAATCTCCTAGATTTCAGTGATTGATAGGTTTTTATTGAGAACTTCCGTAAAAATACGGAGATGAAAATTCTCTAGCGAAAACTAACTAACAAATAAATTTTTTTTGATTCATTACAATTCGAGTTAGAGTAGAATGAGAATAATGCTTCTACACGAAAATAGTATATCATTCGATTAGAAAGCAGGGTCATTATTCAATAAAAAAGTTAACAATGATAGAATACATTTTTAGCGCAGAAAGTCAAGCTCGTTTAGTCGCAGGTACACTGGTTCAAGCTACCACAACAAATACAGGTCAACTTTTGCCATTAGTACGAGATCCGGTTACTGGTCGATTTGTAGAAATTGCAAAAGGTGCATTCATAAACGACGATCATTTATCACCTTTAATTGGTGGAAATATCTTTCAAAATATTAGGGGTTCTCAACAAGTATTAGGACAATTAGACGTTATTAAATCTAGCTTGGGAATCTTGCAAGCAACAACAGCATTTATCGGCGTGGGTGTGGCGGCGACGGCTGTACTTTCGGCGGTTAATTTATGGCAAACCTTTAAATTGCGAGAAGACGTTAAACAATTAAAATTAGAACTCCGAGGCGGTTTTCTAGACCTCAAACAAGCCTTAAGAAGCCAGGGCGTTGAAATTGTTCAACATTTGGATCAAGTCGCGGAAGATATCAAATTTGAACAGCATCGCCTCGAATATCTCAAAGCCTATTCGCGGTTTATTCAAGCGACAAAATTAATGAAAACCGCCACAACAATCGAAGATTTAGACGCGAGAAAAGTAGAACTTTCTAACGCCCGTCAAACCCTCGGAGAAGCGTTGGCGATTTATAATAGTCCCCATTTGTTATCAGAAACTTCCGCACCCGGAAAACTGCGAAGACACGAATGTGCTTGGGCGATAGAACAAACCATTTGTCTCACCTATCAACTCCAAAATGAACCCAAAGCGTTAAAACAGTCCGTTTCAGACTTACAAGAAAAAATTCGTCAAGATTCCTTAGAAGTGATCAAATGTTGCGAAACCGAAGAAGAATTAGACTTTATATTCCCCGAATTGACCCGCATTCACGACCATGATTTAGCAGCGTTGTCAGCCTGGGAAAATCAAATCGATTGGATAATTAGTTTACCGCCAGAAGACTTAAAACTATTAGCAAGTTCGGATTTTCAAGAATCCACAGAACCCCCAGAAACACAATTAACCCCCGTTACAGAACCGCCCGAATACCAATTTTATCAAGAGTTAAAACAAAAGTCTCACCCTAACTCTCTACAGGATCAACTTTTATTTTTAATGAACCCAGATTTGCGGCGAGAGTCGGAACGTTATGTGAGTGAACAAGCCAAAAATGCGGGATTTAAAAGCCTTGTTTCTTCTAATTTACAAAAAGCCTCTCACATGACGGTTGCGAATTTATATTGGTATTTTAAAGTTCAAGCCGGAGTCTGAAAATGAACTCAAACCCGCTGATCACCAATAGAATTATTCCCACGTTAAAATATTACTTGCGATTAATTAACTCTATAGAGGATTTTATCACTAATTACTCAAAACTGATTGAATTAGATCCAGAACTTAAAGCTATCTAGAAAGTTAAATGCAATGAAGTTTTATCCTCTTTAGAGAATCCAGAATAAAAAAACTAGCCTTAGTCAGACTTAAAAGGCTTCTTTTTGTTGTTGATACAGAGACTTAAACTGCTTTTGTTGCTGATTATGATCTACAATAGGTTCGGGATAGTCACAAGCTTCTCGATCTTTTGATGAAATTTTTCCGGTGACTAATTCTTCTGTCTCTAAACTCCTTAATTCGGGTAGCCATTGACGAATATATTCCGCCTCTGGATCATATTTTTGGGCTTGAGTCATAGGGTTAAAAATTCTCAAGGGTTTGGGATCCATTCCACTGGATGCACTCCATTGCCAACCTCCATTATTAGCAGATAAATCTCCATCAATCAAATTTTGCATAAAATATTTCTCGCCCCATTGCCAATTAATAATTAAATCTTTGGTGAGAAAATTGGCAACAATCATCCGACAACGGTTGTGCATCCATCCAGTTTCATTCAGTTGTCGCATCGCCGCATCAACCAGAGGATATCCCGTTTTTCCTTCACACCAAGCTTGGAAATGTTCTTCATTATTATTCCAGGGAAAGTCTTTCAAGGGTTGACGATAGGAACCTTTTTCTAATTCTGGAAAGTGATACATTGCCTGTTGATAAAATTCTCGCCAGGCAAGTTCTTGTTGCCAGGTTTTAATTTGATTACGGGCTTCATCACTGCGAGTATTTTCCATGGCTTCAACCGTTTTTGCCCAAACGGTACGAATCCCAATCACCCCAAATTTCAAGGCTGCACTCAGTTGAGAAGTGCCATCATTACCCGGAAAATTCCGTTGTTCATCATATTCTAATAAAGCGCGATCGCAAAATTCCTCTAAGCGATTTTGAGCGGCTTCTTCCCCAGGTTCTAAAACAAATTCATTCTCCCAAATATAACCTAACTCTTGGGCTGTGGGTAAATCAATCACTCCATTTTCTTGGGCTATTTTAAATTCTTGTTCAGTCAGTCCCGTTATCTTTTCAGGAAACGTATAAATCGGCCGTTCTTTCCTTTTTTGACTCCAACTTTTCCAATAGGGTGTATAAACTTTGTAGGGTTCATCTCCTGATTTAGTACGAATTTCATCCGGTGCATGAAGTAACTGATCCCAAAAGGTTTCCACCGCAACATTTACCCCTTTTAAAGCCTCAGAAACCTGTTGATCGCGTTCTTTGGCATAGGGTTCAACATCAGAATTCCAAAAAACTGCTTTCGCTTCTAATGCTTTCGCCAGTTTGGATATCCCTTGACTGGGCTGATCCTGTAAAATCAATAACTGACTGCCAATTTTTTGATACTGTTGTTGAAGCTGTTGTAAACAGCCAATCATATAAGCCACCCTCGCAGGGGCAACATCATCTTTTTGTAAAATATTCGGATCCAGACAAAAAACCCCCACGATCTGAGAACTTTTTTCACGAGCGGAGGCTAACCCTTTGTGATCAGAAATTCGCAGATCCCGACGATGCCAAAATAGAATTAAATCGGACATAAAAAGATTAACAAGATACAGCAAGTAATTAGTAGCTTTGGAGAAATGGTTTAGCAAGTAATAAACTAGAAATAGTTTTAGAGTCTACAGGTTCACCATCTAGGATAGCTTGTTCTAACTCTTGGGGAGTCATTAAAACCACATCAATATCTTCATCATCATCTTGGGCGGGTGGTTTTTCAAGTTTTTCCAAATCTTCGGCTAAAAATGAATAAATTATTTCATCAGAATAACCCGGTGCGAGAATAAATTCTCCGAGTTTCCGCCATTTATGGGCGCGATAACCTGTTTCTTCTTGAATTTCGCGCTTAACAGTATCGGCAGGATCTTCATGATCATCAATGGTTCCGGCAGGAAATTCTAGGGTGCGTCCTTCGACAGCGAAGCGATATTGTCTAACAAGCACTAATTTTCCTTCTGAAGTCACGGGAATAACCAGGGCACCCCCCGGATGACGAATACATTCCCATTCTCCGACAGCCCCGTTGGGAATACGAAGACGGTTGACTTCGTAGCTGAAACGACGTCCACGATAAAAAAGGCGCTGTTGTAAAATTTCCGGCGGTTCTGAACCAGGTTTCATTAAATGAAAAAATTAAATTGAACTGTTTCTAGATTACCTTAATTTTTTGAATTAGGTTGTCTTTTCACCCATTTTCCAAACACCGGAACGGTCGATCATATTGGCAAGTTGAGCAATATCTTTTCCGGTGATCGGATCGATCCAATGAGGGGCAATTTCTGCGAGGGGAACCAACACAAAAGCCCGTTCACGCATTCGAGGATGGGGAATTTCTAAGGGGGGAGTTTTAATCATTAAATCATCAAAGAGTAGCATATCTAAATCTAAAGTTCTTGGCCCCCAGCGTTCCCGTCGGACTCGTCCAAATTGGGCTTCAAGATTGAGGAGAGTTTGCATGAAATTTTGTGCAGTTTGAGTTAGGGTTGCAGAAGTGTTTTCAACAACTAAGAGGGCGCAACCATTAATATAATTGGGCTGAGGTGGTCCGACGGGTGCGGTTTGGTACCAACTTGAACAAGATTTAACAGCAATACCGGGAGTCTGATCTAAAAGATCTAAAGCCGTTTTGACGGTGGCGAGGGAGTCTCCTAAATTGCTACCAAGAGCAATGGCGACTTGTGAAAATTTTGTAGAGAATGTCAAGAGTTTAATCCTATTAATTTACAATTGAGGAGGGATGCTTTCATCCAATAAAATCGTATTATTTTCAGCACTATTTTGTCCGGGTTCTTGATATAAAGGAACGGTAAAAGTAACGGTTGATCCTAAACCTTCGCCCAAACTGTAGAATTTAACGCTACCGCCCATGGCTTGTACCAGTTTTTGAGAAATGACTAATCCTAAACCTGTACCGCCATACTGACGAGTGTAGCCTGTATTCACCTGAGAAAAAGCTTTAAACAGGCGATATTGTTTTTCTAAGGGAACACCAATTCCCGTGTCGGTGACTCGAAATTCTACAAAACCGGGGAATTCTTGATTGTGAATGATCACTTTTTGGTGAACGATACCTAAACTGATGTTAATTCCGCCTTCATGGGTGAATTTTATCGCATTTCCCACCAAGTTAAGCATCACTTGTAAAAGACGCTGGTAGTTAGCATAAACGATGAGACTTTTAGGGAGTGAGTTTTGAGGAATAGACAGATTTAAGCCTTTTTGTTGAACTTGACTTTTAGTAAACTGTTCGACTTCTTTTAAGAGATCATTGACTTTGACGAGGGCGAAGTCGATATCCATTTTTCCCGCTTCAATTTTAGCAATATCTAAAACATCATTAATTAAATTCAACAAATGTAAGGCGGCGCGATGGGCTTCTTGAACAAATTCTCGTTCTTCTTCACGATCATCGACTAACCCATCTATAATCAACTTCAGAAAGCCGATCATACCGTTGAGTGGAGTACGGAGTTCGTGAGAGGTATTAGCCAGAAACTCACTTTTGAGACGAGAAGAGGCTTCGGCTTCGACTCGCGCTTCTTCTAGTTCTTGATAGAGAGTGGCATGAGCGATCGCGGTGCCGACGTGAGTAGCCAGTTCCCGCACAAAATCGATTTCCGCCAAAGTCCACTGACGAGGGCGATCGCATTGATGCAGGGCAATCAAACCATTGGGACGAATTAACCCATTGGGTTGATCGAGATAGGATGTGGCAATCACCAAAACACATTGACGTTGATAGGGATCTTCTTGAGTCGCAGTTCGTTCGAGGGCGATAGGTTCTAGAGTGGCTAAGGCTTGACTCCACCCCCATTCGTGATCCACAGAGATTTCTGCACCGAGCATACTTTCATAGGGGGCTTGCAGATATTCAGCCACCACTTGAGTTTGTAGAAAGGCAATATTACCGTGAACAGTATCCGGTTTGTAGGGGCAAATAATGCAGCGGTTGACCCGGAGAACTTGACCCAGACTGGCAACCGTTTGCTGCCAAATTTGTTTAAGATCGAGGGTGCGGCGAATTTTTTGAGTGATTTGACTCAGAAGGGTTTGATAAATTTGGGAACTGGGGGGAACGGTGCGACAAATGGTTCCTGCAATTTGCACCAGCATTTTTTGCTGGATATCAAAGTTAGAGGGTAAAGAGCGATAAGCAATAATTTCTTCGAGATCACTATCGGAATTCATTTCACTTGGGTCTAGACAGCGACCCATCACCAGGACTCGACTCACTCCGCCATTGGCAGTCAAAATCGGACTAATAATCAGTTCTAAGGGAATGTAATGCTCTTGGTAAACAAAGGGATAGCTAAAGCGCTCTGGAATTGAACTTTCAAGAACACGGCTGATTCGCTCTAAATACGGTTCCAGCAAAGCTGGGCCAAAGGTTTCCCCCATTGGGGAGCCAACCACTTGGTCCGCAAAAATACCATAGGATTCGCTCTGTTGCCAATAAAACGACAGATACTTACCCGATACATCCTGTATAAAGACCAAATCAGCCCCCAACTCTCGCCAAATATCGGCAGGAAATGAGTTTGACAGCTGAAAATCTGTATTAGAGTTCATCAGCGTTTGCGACAGAGAACCTTTAACCTCAACGCAGTCTAGGAATTTAAGCTGCACCTCCGACTTAATACCATCATTTGAGAGCATTGACCTGGATTCGACTCTTGAAGTGAGCCTGATCAGACAGGAGGACGTTGAATCAGCGATTGTTTTTGATTCTAGCTTTTCATTCTTAATCCCGGATCAGTCAACCTATTTAAAGGCTAACCCCTTTTTTTACAGACTCCCACGCTGTTTAGAACGGGGGATTTTCTTAGCATTACTGCTTAAGATTTCTGGTTCAGCGACTCGGCTTCGATCAAATGTTTGACAACATCCAACTCAGAGGTCTTGTCTTCCCAGACGTTCACCCCATTTCAGAGGTCTGTTCTCGTATATCCTACGATACAGTTCAAAACCCAAAATCTTGGTTGATCTGGTACTTGCTGCGATTAGCTTTTACCAAGAGAAGCCTTCCCCTATAGAATCCTCTAACTCGAGTTTTATAGGTCTGTCTATCGGTTAGATTATTGGGTGTTTACAGAGATTGAGTCCCTTCTACCTGATTATACAATCATACCAGAAAGCTGCCCTAGAGAGGCGAGGCCCTTGACCTATTTTTCTCGGTAATTTTTGTTTGCTCTCCCGGGTAAAGATCGAGTTCAAGCACTGACGGAGAGCCACTAATCCTTTGCTCCCTCTCTCTTTAAACAACAGAGGGGGGAGCGCGAGGGCAGCCTGTTAGTAGTTAGTCATTCCACTCACCCCGAGGCGGAATGGGGGGATTTCGCTGGAGAGTCAAAGCGAGTTCATCTTCTGGACGCTCACCTCGAAGCCACTGACGCAGAGCCGTTTCTACCACTTTACTCGGATCATTGGTTAAATGTTTAATCTGATCGAGTAATTCAGAGTCAATCTGAATAGAAACTTCAACTTTCGTGGGCGTATCGGAGGAGGAAACCGGGTTCTGCTGATTCATAACGTAAAAAAGTACCTAGCAAATCAAAAAACCTAAACCTCTACAGAGGAGAAACGGCGATGTCACCCAAGAATACTCAGGCTGATCTATCCAACACAAGATAGAGCAACCCAAGATTTCTTGGCTATATTCTATTGTACGATGCCCGTTCAACAATCCAACAAACTGAGTGAATCAGCCATCTCTAACCGAAAGTTTCTAGGGTCGTTCGTATTTAGACGCAGGTTGGAAGCCTTGAGCGGGTTGACCGGAAAGGGCGCGAGTCATAAAATCTCGCCAAATCGGAGCCACTGTGGTTCCTCCCGTCACACCTGAACCCAAAGGCGTGAAGTCATCGTGGCCCACCCAAATCGCAGTGGAAAGTTGGGGGGTGTAACCGACAAACCAAACATCCCGTTCAGAGGAAGTGGTTCCCGTTTTTCCGGCGGCAGGACGGCCAATTTGCGCCCGGGTTCCGGTTCCATTGGTAATCACCCCTTGCATAGCGCTATTGAGGGAAGCAACCGCCCACTGATTTAAGACCAGTCTGGGTTTCGGGGTATTGTCTAATAACACATTTCCCTGACTATCAGTCACTTGCACAATAAACGTCGGTTCAGAATGCCAACCCTCATTGGCAAAGGTGGCAAAGCCTGCCGCCATTTCCATGGGTGTGACATCAACTGAACCCAGTGGTAAGGAAATCACCGGATCCATGGGACTTCTAAATCCCAAAATCCGACAGACTTCAATCACTTGATTGAGGCCAACGGATTGACCAATTCTCACCGCCGGAATATTCAGAGAGGTTTCTAAAGCAGAACGAATCGTTACAGCCCCAGAGAAACCCCCGCCATAGTTCCGGGGTGAATAGTAGCCAGACCCATCACGATAGCTGACTGGGGTATCCATAACGGTCGATTCTGGGGCATATTTCCCGGTCGCAAAAGCCGTATAGTAAACAAAGGGTTTAAAGGCTGAACCCGGTTGACGTTGAGCTTGAATGGCCCGGTTGAATTGACTGGTTTGATAATCTGCACCCCCCACCATGGCTTTAACAAAATGGGTGCGAGGGTCTACCGCCGCTAATGCCAATTGACCTTGATTCCAACTGCGGTAAACGCCTCGATAGTAAAGACGTTCATGCCACGTGGTGACCACTTGTTCCGCCATCCGTTGGAAGTTGAGATCAATAGTGGTTTGTACCCGCATTCCGCCTTTAAGAACAGCATCACGGCCAAACTTGCGTGTGAGTTCCTGAACAACGGCTTCTGTGACGTAGGGTAACTGACTCTGGCGGAAGGAGGTAATCGAACCCACCAATAGGGGTTGTTTGCGGGCTTCGGCTTCTTCTTCTGGGGTAATCCATCTTAACTCCCGCATCCGTTGTAAAACAATGGATTGTCTCAGTTTGGCTTTTCTGTAGTCAACAAATGGACTATAGTCTTCGGGGGCGGGAATTAATCCGGCTAACATAGCAGCTTCTGCTAGGGTTAAATCCCGGGCTGATTTATTAAAATAACTCCGGGATGCTGTTTCTATCCCGTACAGGTTATGACCCCAGTAAACTTGGTTGAGATAGAGTTCTAAGATCTCGTCTTTTTCAAAAATTTGTTCTAAACGAATAGCCATCACCGCTTCTGCGGCTTTTCGACTGACGGTTCGGTTGGGTGAGAGAAATAGGTTTTTCACCAACTGCATCGTTAGGGTTGAACCCCCTTCTACCGTCTCGCCTGTTTCTAAGTTGGCAATAAACGCCCGAACAATCCCAGTTGGGTTGATGCCTTTATGGTAGTAGAAATTGCTGTCTTCAATTGCTAGTACCGCCCGTTTCAGATGAGGTGAGATTTCATCGAGGGTGATGACTTCCCGGTTGGCTTCGTCGTGAAGACTGGCTAGGGGTCTGCCTTGAATGTCATAAATGTGGGTGGTTTCTGTGGGGGCGTAGCTTTGCAAAACTCGCACATCTGGCAAGTTTCGGAAACTGACAGCTAAACCCACTAGCCCTCCGGCCACGACTGAACTGGCTAACATCGTGATACTGAGTAGCGTCCCAGCCGTGACTTTGCTAACCGACTGAACGAAGTCAAAAATACCTTCTGAGTTTTCGTTGACTCGCGGGTTTTGGTGGATAGCGTTCGTTGATGACACGTTGATTTCACTCCCTTCAGGAAAACAAGGCAACAGGGGTTCTAGATGGGTTGAGGATCATCAACCGTGATGATCACTCTCGCTAAGTGATAGCATACAGCATTGGTTTGGTGTTATTAATGAGAGTTTTGGGAAAACTCGTGCTGATAGCTTCACTCTCCTCTAAGAATCCTCGACCCCAATTGCAACGGACAATGGTAAGATGCTGTATAAATATAAATCGCTGATTGCTATACAAGATCGCCCGATTAAGATTAGCTTAATTGATCGAGTATTTGCAATAATAAAAATCCTAATTAAGTTATGGCATTGAGTCAACCGACCCCAGATAGATTAACTGAAACCTCTGTTGATCCGATCAAAAGACTGCGCCGAGGTGTTAGTGAAATTTTTCCCGAACAACTTGATTCCCAAAACCCTGATGAAAATTTTAACCAACGTTTGGCTCAATCTGATCAGCCTTTGCGGGTGAAATTGGGGATAGATCCGACTGGAACTGATATTCATCTCGGACATAGTGTTGTTTTTCGGAAATTGCGTGATTTTCAAGATGCTGGACATACAGCTGTTTTGATTATTGGTGATTTTACCGCAAGAATTGGTGATCCAACCGGAAAATCTGAAGTTCGTAAGCAACTCACCTCAGAACAAGTTCAACAAAATGCTCAAACTTATCTCGATCAAGTTCGTCCGATTCTTGATTTTAACACTCCTGGGCGTCTAGAAATTCGCTATAATTCGGAATGGCTTTCTCAGCTAGATTTAGCTAAAATTTTGGATTTACTATCAACAATGACAGTGGGACAAATGTTAGCGAAAGAAGGCTTTGCGTTACGCTATGAAAAAGAAGCCCCGATTTATTTGCATGAATTTCTTTATCCTCTGATGCAAGGTTATGATTCGGTTGCGGTGCAAGCTGATATTGAACTCGGAGGAACGGATCAAAAGTTTAATTTAGCCGTGGGACGAGATTTACAACGCTATTTCGGACAAAAGCCTCAATTTGGGTTATTGATGCCGATTTTAATTGGTACTGATGGTGTTCAAAAAATGTCGAAATCTCTGGGAAATTATGTCGGACTCTCTGAAGATGCCCTGACGATGTATTCTAAACTTGAAAAAATTCCCGATGATTTAATTGTTCAATATTTTGAACTCTTAACTCAACTTCCTCTAGATCAATTGCCTGAAAATCCCCGAGAACGACAAAAGTTATTGGCTTTAGATATTGTTTCTCAATATCACGGCAAAGATGCAGCCTTAGAAGCCCAAAAAGCGGCGGTAAATCTCACAGGCGGTAACGTTAAACAAGCCGATGCGGTTCCTGAATTTTCTCTGGCTGAAATTGATTTTCCAGCGAAGTTATTTTATATTTTGAGTGCGAGTGGATTGTGTAAAAGTGGCAGTGAAGCCCGACGACAAATGCAAGGAGGCGGAGTCCGACTCGATGGCGAACAAATCACAGATGCAGACTTAACTTTTAGTTCAATTGATGAATTAAACGGGCGCGTTTTACAAGTTGGTAAAAAGAAATTTGTGCGGTTAGTTAAAGAATGAATACAGAGAAAATTATTGTTCCCCTCGATGTTTCGAGTCTCACAGATGCGATCACACTTGTTGAGCAGTTACCGCAAGTTTCTTTCTGGAAAGTCGGTCTAGAACTGTTTGTCAGTAGCGGGCCGGAAATTTTAACCCAACTGAAACAACGACAAAAACGAATTTTTCTCGATCTGAAATTTCACGATATTCCCAATACTGTAGCAGGCGCTTGTCGGTCAGCCGCAAAGTATGGAGTAGATTTAATCACCATTCATGCAACCGCCGGAAAAGTTGCTTTAAAAGCCGCTCAAAATGCTATAATCGAAGGGGCAAATGCAGCGAATCAACCCATTCCCAATTTAATCGCAATTACCCTCTTAACCAGTCTGAATTCTCGTGAATTAGCCTTTGATTTAAACATCCCTTTAGAACTCCCAGAATATGCCCTGAAAATGGCGTTACTCGCCCAAGAAAGTGGGTTGGCGGGGGCAGTTTGTTCACCCCAAGAAGTCGAACAATTACGCCAAACCTGTGGGGATGATTTTCTGTTAGTTTGTCCGGGCGTTCGACCCAGTTGGGCAGAAAAAGGCGATCAGCAGCGTTCTTTTACCCCCTCACAAGCCTTAAAAGCGGGGGCTGATTACCTGGTCATTGGACGCCCAATCACCGCCTCCGATGACCCTGTAGCTGCCTTAAAACGAATCTGTCAGGAGATTTCTTAAACAGAGGGGAAAGATGATTATAGTCACTCATTCTTTTTTTTCCTCGAAAATTTCGCGTTTTTTGCTAGACCCTCTTGACTTTTTGTTGCGGCTACGGGTATGATTGTCTTATAATTGGATGGTCGTGACAAAAATATTTTTGCTCACATCCGATTATAAAAAATACTATTCATAATCTACCAGCATTCGCCCCCTTTTGTCAACCCTTTTGACCGCGAGGGGAGAAAAATTTTACAGTCAAAACCTGTTCCTTGATAAAAATAGAGAAACTCAAATGAATGAATTTCTCTAATCAAAAACAGAGAGCTATGAAAACGTGACTGATCTGACTACTAAGGTTGAGAAAAGAGAACCAAACAAACAGATTATAAGAAGTCTGTCTGATGTGTTCTGATAGCAAACACCCTGAGAAACATATCTCTAGAATAGTCTCAATTTCCCACGGTTCACAGTCCCTTTTTTAAGCTACATTTCCAAAAATAGATTAATTAAATTTCAGATATTCTTCTAAAGCATCCGAACCCCCAATTAATCGACCATCAATAAAAACTTGGGGAGTTGAAGTAGCACCTGTAGCTGCTTTGATCGAAGAAGTAGAAATACTGTCACCGAGGAGAATTTCTTCAAACTCCCAACCCCGATCTTTCAGCATAGATTTAGCTTTGACACAGTAGGGACAACCAACTTTACTAAACATGGTAATGGCTTTCGGTTTAGCCGCATTGGGATTAATATAGTTGAGCATTGTTTCGGCATCCGATACCTCAAAGGGATCGCCAGCAACTTCCGGTTCGATAAACATTTTATCAATCACACCGTTTTTAACCAGCATTGAATAACGCCAGGAACGCTTACCAAAACCTAAATCTTCTTTATCAACTAACATTCCGATCTTTTCACTAAATTCACCATTACCATCGGGAATGAGTTTGACGTTTGCAGCCTTTTGACTTTTTGCCCATTCATTCATCACAAAGGCATCATTCACAGAAATGCAAATAATATCATCTACTCCATTCGCTTTGAAAACGGGAGCTAACTGGTTATAGCCAGGCAGGTGAGTTGAAGAACAAGTCGGGGTAAATGCACCAGGAAGCGCAAACACAATTACCGTTTTACCTGCAAACAATTCATTAGAAGAAATATCAACCCAGTCGCTATCTGTGCGGGTTCTGAATGTAACGTCGGGAACTCGTTGACCTTCACGATTTTCTAGCATTTTGATTTTCTCCTGTTAAATATGTTCAAATTAACTGTTCAATTACAGAGAAATTGGAAGGGGGACAAAACTAGAAAAGTCCCGCTTATCCCCATTTCCTTTTTCTTTACCACTGTTATTATGCAGCGATCGCTTGCTCGTAGGGAACAAAAGATTTTTTGCTAGCCCCACAAATGGGACAATACCAATCTTCGGGAATGTCTTCAAAGGCGGTTCCGGCTGCAATTCCAGAATCAGGATCGCCTTCGGTTGGATCGTAAATCATGGAACATTGTTTACAAATCCATTTTCCGCCAATGGCTCTTTTTGTCACAGGTTCTACGCCATCTAAAGCTTTTAATGCTTCAGTGTATTGGTTGGCGTGATGATTTTCAATTGAGGTGAGGAAGCCAAAGTTTTGGGCGGCTTTGCGGAAAATTCCGGCGTGTTCACGGGATTCGGCGATTTGTTCTTCAAACTCTGCAACCGCTTTGTCGTCTCGATCTTGACGGGCTTGGGTTGTGAATTCGGGATACATGGTGGTGTATTCGTAGGTTTCGCCCTCAATAGCCAACTCCAAACACCGAGCGATTATCGCTTTTTTCTCGTCTTCACTCAAGCTAGAAGCGTCTTTGACAACTAACTCAGGATGAATGAGACGGAAATGGGCAAAGGCGTGTTCGGTTTCTT
This sequence comes from Limnoraphis sp., assembly GCA_050485465.1. Lineage (GTDB taxonomy): Bacteria > Cyanobacteriota > Cyanobacteriia > Cyanobacteriales > Microcoleaceae > Capilliphycus. The sequence continues at coordinate 62,077 of JBJHBL010000033.1, forward strand.
GGTTGGCGGTTTCCCGAAACAGTTTGGCGACATCGCTCATTCCCAATTGACGCGCTACTTCTGCAAAAAACAAGTATTTGCGGTTTGCCATAGACTCGCCTGCAAATGCGGCTTCTAGGTTTTTGGCCGTGTTGGAGTTTGACAGATCCATAGTGTTCTCCTCTGAGGATGTAAAGGTTTGACTGATTCCTTACTATCTCAGAATAATTCTTATTTAAGAAAATGTCAAGTAAAAAAGCAAAACTCAGATAATGTACTATCTTTCCTTAGATGTGATATAATCTAAGTAAGGAAAGCCATATAAATAAAGCATCATGGTTAGTAATGCTAGTAAAGAGATTGAAGAACGAATGCGAGCTAAGGGTCTGAGGATCACCCCTCAACGCTTCGCCGTTTATGCTAACTTGCTGTCTCGTTTCGATCATCCGACGGTTGAACAAATTTTGGTGGATGTGAACCGAGATCTCCCCATTTCTTCTAAAGCAACGGTTTATAGTGCATTGTCGGTGTTGCGAGAGATGGGGTTAGTGCGGGAAGTTTTGTTAGAAGAAGGGGTGACTCGTTATGATGCGAAAGTTGAACCCCATCATCATTTTTGTTGTCAAACTTGTGGTGTTATTCAAGATATTGACTGGGAAACGTTTAGTAATTTACCCTTAGATCGACTGCCGGAAGGGATTCACGTTGAAAATTATGAAGTGATTCTCAAAGGGGAATGCGATCGCTGTACAAATTATTAGATAAATTCAGAAATCATCATCAAAATATCTCGCCCCCAAACCCCCAAAAATGGCAGGGCTGTTTCAAAGTCGGGTGAAAAATAGTAAATAAATAGCGATCGCTACCTGATAAAATCAAGAGCAATCGCTAATTTTTACAAAAATAAAGATGTTAACAACTCTAATAGAAAAAC
>JBJHBL010000034.1:0-62225 GCA_050485465.1 Limnoraphis sp.
GGCATCGGCACGACCTTAAATGTACGTCGAGAGGCGGTAAGACTACCTCGGTAGCACGACTCAATGAAGCGTAAAGAATCACCGCTCCTTTAGGACGGTGAGTATGTCAACCGAACAATAGATCACAACATCAGGCACTTGCGAGTAAAATAAGTGAAACGCTTTGTCCTGCTTGCCGATCGCTCAGTATGACATCCACTAAGCCTCCACAGAAGCCGAAAACCCTTCTCAGTACAATCACTCAAGTGGTTCAGACCCTCCATGCGAAGGTCAATTTTTCTCGGCTTATTCTCAAACCCAATGTCCGTGTCCCAGAACTTTGGGTACAAAATGCAGATGGTGATACTGCTGACGTCTATCCTTTACTCGGTGATCGCTACACTTTAGGACGTTCCTCTCGTTCCTGTGATATTGTGGTCCGAAACCCAGTTGTGAGTCAAATTCACTTGTGTTTAGTCCGTCAGGGACAATCTCCGGCAAGACAATTTTTTATTCAAGACGAAAACTCCACCAATGGGATCTATCTGGGAAGACGTCGAGTCGGTCAACTTTTCCTGCGTCATGGAGACTTGATCACCCTTGGCCCTCCTGAACTCGCCAACGGAGTCCGCTTGCAATATGTTGATCCGCCCTCCTGGTATACTCGTTTATTTTGGTACAGTTTTCTGAGTCTTTGTGGGGTGAGTGCATCAGCGACTTTATTATTATTAGTAGAATGGCAAAAATTCTCGGTTCGCCCCCTCCCTAATACAATTACCGGGCCTGTGGTTGTTTTTTCGGGTGAGAATAACCCCCTACGGGAGTCGAGTAATACGGCCCATTTAGAAGTTCAAAATCTCTCAGATGTTTCTAAATATCTTCCCCAAGCTGTAATCGCTTCAGAGGATAGTCGTTTTTATTGGCACTTGGGAATTGACCCGATTGGTATTACTCGAGCCTTTTTGACCAACGTAGAAGGGGGTAGGATAAGAGAAGGGGGAAGTACGATCTCTCAACAATTGGGTAGAAGTTTATTTCGCGACTATGTGGGAACTGAAGATTCTACGGGTCGGAAGTTGCGAGAAGCTGTTGTCGCTTTAAAATTAGAAACGGTTTATAGCAAAGATAAGCTATTATTGACCTACATTAATCGGGTTTATTTGGGTCTTGATTTGTATGGGTTTGAAAATGCAGCCCAGTTTTATTTTGATAAATCCGCCAAAGAATTAACCCTTTCAGAAGCGGCGACTCTGGCCGGAATTTTACCTGCACCGAATACGTTTAACCCCATTCAAAATTATCAGCTAGCGGTGCAGTATCGCGATCGCGTGATTAGTCGGATGTTAGAATTGAGGATGATTAGTGAAGAAGAAGCGGATCGAGCGAGGCGATCGCGAATTGAAATTAACCCCAGAGCAAAAGAACTACTTCAAAACACGGTTGCCCCCTATTTCTATGATTATGTTTTTACAGAAATTCAAGAACTTTTAGGAGAACAACTGGCCAGAGAAGGGAATTTTATTGTTGAAACCGCTTTAAACTCCCAGTTACAAACCCAAGCCGAAAACGCCCTTCGCAATAGTCTGAGTAGTACCGGAGTTGCGGCTAACTTTTCCCAGGGGGCAATTTTGACGTTAAACTCAGGAACGGGAGAAATTGTTTCTATGGCAGGCGGACTAGACTATCAACAAAGTCAATTTAACCGTGCAACTCAAGCCTTACGTCAACCCGGATCCACCTTTAAAATTTTTGCCTTTGCAGCGGCTTTAAATCAAGGTATTGCGCCTGGAACCACCTATTCTTGTGAACCTTTAACCTGGCAGGGACAAAGCTTTCGAGGATGCGATCGCTCTGGTGGTTTTATCGATATGTATCGAGGGATGGCGTTATCAGAAAATGTTACCGCTTTACGGATCGCTCAACAAGTGGGTTTAAATCCAGTGATTAATATGGCGCGACAGTTGGGGGTTCGTTCTCAACTGCAAGCGGTTCCGGGGTTAATTTTGGGTCAAAGTGAAGTCACTTTATTAGAAATGACAGGGGCTTTTGCTAATATTGCCAATGGGGGTCAATTTAATCGTCCCCATGCGATTAAGCGGATTTTAGACAGTAGTGATTGTAGTGATTTTACTGATATTACCACCTGTCGGGTGATTTATTCTTATGATCGAGAAAATCCCGTTCGTCCTCAAGTTTTGCCTCCTTTAGTTGCCAGTACCATGACTCAATTATTGCAGGGTGTTACTCGAAATGGAACAGGTCAAAATGCGTTTCTCGGACTCGGAGAAGCCGGAAAAACCGGAACCACAGATGATAATGTAGATTTATGGTTTATTGGTTTTGTCCCCGAACAGAACTTCACAACTGGGGTTTGGTTAGGGAATGACGACAACTCACCTACCAATGGCAGTAGTGGAAACGCCGCCCAATTGTGGAGAGATTACATGACTCAGGTCTTAGGAATTCGGAATTAGAAAGCTTTTAAAGTCTACTGTCTAATCACACCGCAGCCTAAACGATCACCGCCTGCACCGCCTTGAACCCCTGTTGTACCTTGATCTTCATCAACGTGTACGATAAAAGCACTACCATCTTCATCAAATAAACTTAACGGCCCCGGTGAAAGCGTGATGCGATTGGTACGATGAGTTAAAACAGCATTTCCTTGTGCATCTGCGACTAAATTTGGTAAATCTCCCATATGAAAGGGATGATTCGCATCGGGATCTGTTTCTCCAAAAGGACCCGGATCAAAGTGTCCGCCTGCTTCCCCAAAATCCGGTTCACATTGGGCTGTTTCGTGAATATGAAATCCATGTCTACTATTGGGAGATAGACCACTAATTTCGGCTTTAACTTCTACCGTTGGTAAGATTTCTGTAGACTGATTTTCGGTTAAAGTAACGGTTCCAGATACATTAGAATCAGGTGCGCCTTGAATCTCAGCAACTGCAACAATTTCTTCGTTATTATTGGTTTGGGCTGTTGATTGCAGATTACTCACTTGCTCACAACTAACAACGATAATCATCAACAACAACCCACAGAAAACCGATAAAATTTTTCGATTGATATTCATCAGATGAATTTCTATAATGATTTCTAGCGATTATCTTCAGTATTCTAACTCGACTTCAAACTGGTGTTCTCTATCTTTGGAAAGTCTTTTTGTATCTAAAATGAAAATCATTATCAATTTAGCGCGCTATTCCCCGGCTAAAAACACGACCAATCACTTCTTCAATAGGCGGGTCACTAACGGTTAAATCTAACACATCCATTTGCGCTAAAACTTGAGCGACAGTATGAGTGAGGGCATCTCGTTGAACAAACAACCGCACAGATAGTCCTTGAATGGATTCAATTTCTCCAGAGTTAGCTAATATTTTTTGAAAGATTTCTGCCGAGTCAGAAACCGAATGTTTTAACTCAATTTTGACCTCTCGATAGGGAGAAAATCGTTCAAGTAATCCCTCTAAACTGCCATCATAAATTAATTCGCCCTGATGAATTAAAATCACCCGTTTACACAAAGCCGTAATATCAGCCATATAATGACTGGTGAGCAAAACAGTGGCTTGATAACGTTGATTATATTCAGCTAAAAACTCTCGAACCGCAACTTGGGCATTCACATCTAAACCGAGTGTTGGTTCATCTAAAAATAAAACTTGGGGACGATGCAATAAAGCAGCTAATAATTCAGCTTTCATCCGTTCCCCTAAAGATAACTTTCGCACAGGTTGTTTCAACTGTTCTTTGAGAGAAAGCATCTCACTTAACTCACCCAAACGTGAGCGAAATTCCAAGTCAGACAGTCCATAAACGGCAGCATTAATTCGCAGCGAGTCTAAAGCAGGTAAATCCCAAATTAACTGTTGCTTTTGACCCATAATTAGAGTAATCTGATGTAAGAAAGCAGATTTTCGCTCCATCGGGGTGTAACCTGCAACTTTGACAACACCACTAGAAGGATGAATTAACCCCGTAAGCATTTTTAACGTGGTGGTTTTCCCCGCCCCATTTGCACCTAAAAACCCGACAACTTCTCCGGGTTCTAAAGTAAAAGAAACCTCCCGCACTGCTTGAACTTGGCGATAAGTGCGGCGGAAAAAGTGACGAACAGTTCCTTTTAACCCCGGTTCTTTAACGGCGACAGGATAGACTTTGCTTAACTGTTGAACGACAATAATTGACATGAGAGGTGGGGGATGTGGATAGATGCCAAAGCGACTAAAAGCCCGCACCAGAAGTGTTAGCCTTGGTGTCGGGTTAATGATTTAACTATTCTTGATTGGCTTGAGCATCCCTCACTGCCGCCCAAAACAATAACCCACCTAATGGGATACTCAGGAATAAAATCGCTGTCGTTACCGTTGCACCGAGTTCAGGCTGTCCTGATGAGAGTTCAAAAATAGAACCAACAGCAGCAATAGCAGCGATACACGAACCCCCTAAAAATAAAGCACTCTTTGGCGTTCCAACCATATTCGCTTTTTCCAAACCTGTTAAAATCTCTTTTATAGTAGTATTGACCTGGCTGAAAAGCTAGGGGTCGAGGAATTGGCGCTCAGACCGACCCCTTTCCCAAAATGATTACTTAATCGGTTTAACGGCTTTCGGAGAAAACTTATATTTGGTTAACTCTTGAGTCAGGGCGAGTTGATTTTCTACTCGGTCTACAAATAATACCCCTTCTAAGTGATCCATTTCATGTTGAATGGCACGGGATAACAGTTCAGTAGCGCGAATAGTCCGCGGGCGCCCGGTTTCATCTTTAAAAGAAACTTCAATCACTTCAGGGCGAGTCACATCCATATAGACTCCTGGAATACTTAAACATCCTTCTTGGAAAGGAGAAATTTCTGGACTCAACTTCTTAATAGTAGGGTTAATCAAAACTAGAGGCGGAGTTGCTGCATTATCGGGTTCACAGTCAATGACAATCAGTTGTTTTTGAATTCCAACTTGCGGCGCTGCTAAACCTATCCCATCAGCACTATACATCGTTTGCAACATTTCTCTAATCAATCTGCGAGTGTCGTCATCCACCCGAGAGATCCGTTTAGCAGAAGTACGCAAAACGCGATCGCCGAGATAATGTATTTGAAAGGGGGGATTTTTTAGCTTTTGCTTTTCAACAATCACTTGAGAAGTCATGGATTTCGTCACTCGCTTGCATAATTACCGTTCTACTCTCATTTTATCGGATCAAGTTTGTAGTTGCGCTTGAGCGCAGGCAACAGACAATAAAGACTCCCCATTCCCCTGTTCCCTAAAAACTTGACTTTTTGACTTTCCTCTGCTAGGGTCGTAACTAGATAGGATCAAACTCACACAAAAAGAGCCAGCAAGTTATGTATTCAGCAAACAGCTACTTTTATTATTGGTTTACCCCGGTTCACCGAGAGTGAGTCCAATTTTTCATGGATAACTCAAGGTGAGCCGCAGAACCAAGACCTGCGGCTTTTTAATTGCTCAAAACAGATTGCCTAATATTACCGAACAGCAATGACTTTACTCAACACTTACTTTTATGGCTTTTATTTTTGGCCCCGAACACCTTCCGGGTAAGTTCTTATGCTGGTTCTTTGACCTCACCCGGAACACCTGAAGTTCTGGGTTTTTTTTTGACTCATTCTCAAACTTAAGTATTTTCAAGGAGAAATTCACCATGTCTCAGGCTAAACTCGCAACCAAAACCCATCCCGAACACCAAACCCAGATTAAAATTAACGAACAGACAACCGTTGGCGGTCAAGAATTGTTGATTATTGGTGGCCCCTGTACTGTTGAAAGCCTTGAACAAATGGAACAAGTGACCGAACATTTATCGAAAGCCCCTGTTCAACTGTTACGGGGTGGCGTCTACAAACCGCGTACTTCTCCTTATTCCTTTCAAGGTCTTGGCTTGGAAGGATTAATTATTTTAAAGGGGGTGAGTGAACATTATAACGTTCCGGTGGTGACGGAAGTGATGTCTATTCCCCAAATCGAATCTGTTGTCGCCTACGCAGATGTGTTGCAAATTGGTAGCCGAAATATGCAAAATTTCGAGTTACTCAAAGCTGTCGGACAAGCCGGAAAACCCGTGATTTTGAAGCGGGGACTCGCCGCAACCCTAGAAGAATTCATCATGGCGGCTGAATATATTTTGGCTCATGGCAACCCGGATGTGATTCTCTGTGAACGGGGTATCCGCAGTTTCGATAGTTTCACTCGCAATGTTTTGGACTTGGGGGGGGTTGTCGGACTTAAACAGTTAACCCATCTTCCGATTATTGTTGATCCGTCTCATGCTGCGGGAAAACGAGAATTAGTTGAACCTCTAGCCAGGGCTGCGGTGGCTTGTGGGGCGGATGGAATTATGATCGAGTGTCATCCTGAACCGGAAAAATCGGTGTCTGATGCGCGTCAGGCGTTGTCTCTAGAGGATATGGTGCAGTTAGTTGAAAATTTACGTCCGGTCGCGGCATCTGTGGGGCGGAAAGTGATTGAGGTGGTGTCGGAAGCGATGATTTGTGCATAAACTTTGTAAACCATTTTAAAGTGAAATTCTGTAAATACCCGGTTTCTCAGCAAAAGCAAGGAGAAATCGGGTTTCTGAATTTATTTTTTCTAAGAAAGGATTGACAATTTCAAGGCGATCGCAAAAAATAGGACAAAACTCTGTTGTCCTGTCCAATTGTCCTGCAAATTAAACGGAGGGTTGCTGATGAATTAGTTTTAATGATCGAAAATAAGCGGGTGAAAAAAATCAACCTGCAACGTCTATACACTGAATGACCTGAAAATAATGTTTGAGGTTCCGGAACATTGATGGCAAGTTTAAAGACTTGTTTAATGAAACTAATGCCAGAGTTGTTACCAATTTGACAGTTTTTTTTGCTCCGGGATTCTATCTATAGTTAAAAATCAAAAGTTTTCTGATAGCCTGAGATTGAATCCGAAGAAACAAGTTATTCAGCGTTGATTAAGTCACACACAGCACAGAGGAAACCGTGAATCAATCGATAACTGTACCGATAAAATGGGTTACTGTATAGCGATTCATTCCCGTCAGATCTGGTCTATTATTTTGGCTAGCTTCTACTCTTGTATAGAGAATCAATTGAGTAGATTTTGAACACATTTACTGAGGTTTACACACTATGAAACGTGCATTTAATCGAACTTTTGCAGTTCTGGCTATGACAGCTTTATCAACATTTAATGTTGCTTCACAAGCGATTGCTGTTCAATTTGGTCAATATGAAGTCCAACAAGATCGGTTTATTGCGATGGCGGTTCCCCGGGCGTTTGGTCATTCTTTAGTGATTGTTGAACAGGTTTCTAATAGCAGACCTTGTTGGAATGAAAGTGGAAGTAGTCCCACTGTTGTTGATCCGTTATTACTCAGCTTTGATTTTACAGGAATTTGCGGACGAGCAACCGATAGTAATGGCTATTCTGTTCGCATGGGAGAACAAGATTTAGTGATGTCTCATACTCTCAATGTTCGTGGTGTTGGTAATGAACTCTTATTAGTGGCAACATCTCGGGTAAATCCCCATGATCAACCGATTGTAATTGGTCGAACCTATGGTCTTTCTGATGGCTTTACTAAAATTGTTTTAGAACCGGGTTGGCGGTTTACAAAACGCACTTATCAAGGTCAAACGTTAGGTCATATTTACTTTACCCATGACTATACTACGACTGCTTATTCACAAAGTATTAATCCGACAACAAATAACGGTACTTCTACCCGAGCCAATAACGGTACTTCTAACAAACCCGATAGCACAACTGCTAACAAACCCGATAGTACAACTGCTAACAAACCCGATAGTACAACTGCTAACAAACCCGATAGCACAACTGCTAACAAACCCGATAGCACAACTGCTAACAAACCCGATAGCACAACTGCTAACAAACCCGATAGCACAACTGCTAACAAACCCGATAGCACAACTGCTAACAAACCCGATAGCACAACTGCTGAGAATGTCGATTTCACAAGTTTAGCTAATCTTTTAAACAGAATTTTGAATAGTAGAAGTCGATAAGTTTGAGTCGGGAGAGTGTAGAGACCTGTTCTGACACATCTCTACCTCTCCAAAATTAGATCAGTGTAAAGCTTTGGTAAAAAACTCCAAAGTCCAACACATTAGTCGGAGTTAACGTTAAATCAGAACCACCTTCAAGAATAGCAATAGTATCTCCTTCTACTGCAATGATTAAGTCTTCTCCAGATGGAAAAATACTATAAATAGAATGACTGTATTGTTTCACTCTCAAGACGAGACACAAAATCAGCAAAGTTTCCTTTATTGATGAATAACGGTGCGGTTATAGCCTAGTTGAATAGCTTCCTGGAGTCCTCGATCTGCGGTTTCAATCAAAGTTTTAGGCTGACATTTGTTGCTAGCGATGCTACTACTAACCCCTAAACTTAAAGTGACATAAGGACTAAGACTGGCTGAAGCGTGATGAAGTTTTAATTGAGCAACTTCTGTGCGAATTTGTTCAGCAACTCTAAACGCTTCAGCAACGCTTGTATGAGGTAAAACGAGGGCAAATTTAGCATCGCTATACCGAGCAATTAAGTTTTGAGCGGGTTTAATTGGACGAGAAATTGCCCAAGCAACCGTTCTTAAACATTCATCTGCGAAGGGATCGCCATTGGTTTTAAGATAAGCGTTAAATTCATCGATTTCACATAAAATAACAGAAATAGACTCTTTTGTTAAAGCTAATCGTTGCCACTGTTCTTGGAGATATTCATCAAAACGGCGACGGTTAGCGACATGGGTAATACTATCAATATTGGCGAGGCGTTGAAGTTCTTGGTTAGCTTTTTTGAGGGCTGATTCGGTTTCAATTCGGGTGCGAACTTCTTGTTCTAAGAGATTTTTCTGCTCAGTTAACAGCTTTTGTTGATGTCGGAGGGTTAAATGTGTTTTCACGCGGGATAAAACTTCTTGAAACTGAAAGGGTTTAGTCACATAATCTACAGCTCCCATTTCAAAAGCAATGACTTTATCTTTTTCATCATTCAAAGCACTTAAAAAAATCACGGGAATATCTCGAGTCTGGGGGTCAGCTTTGAGGGCATGACACACCTCATATCCACTCATATCAGGCATTCTAACGTCAAGTAAAATTAAATTAGGGAGTTCAGCCTGGACTGATCTTAATGCCATTTGTCCGTTAATTGCTTTGCGAACTTCATACCCCTGCTCTAATAGCATACTCGATAAAAACCGTAGATTATTCGGGGTATCATCGACAATTAGAAGACTAACTTTACCCTGTTCAGCTTGATTTTTATTCATAATTTCTCAATATAAACTTGATTAAAAGTTGGCTGATTTTTGTAATCACGACGTTTGAAATACAGAGATAGGTAGTTGAGTCGGTATCCACAACATAAAGGTTGATCCCTGACTAAAAACACTTTCAACGGTGAGATCCCCTCCCATCAATTCACAAAGCTTTTTGGCGATCGCTAAACCGAGTCCAGCCCCGCCATACTTACGAGTGCTTGACTCATCTTCCTGGGTAAAGGGTTCAAAAATCCGGGCTAACTGATCCGCTTTAATCCCAATTCCCGTATCACTGCATTTTACTAATAACACATCCCCCAAACAATCAGCCCAATTTACTGTATTTTCTTCAGAAACTCGAGTTTGGAACTGTTCGAGCGTCATTCGTTCTAGACTCAAAGTAATCTGACCCTGATGAGTAAATTTACACGCATTACTCAGGAGTTGCAAAATACATTGACTGACTCGCTTCCCATCAGTGTAGAGAGAACCGGGGTCATTCACATAGTCTAGGGTTAAAGTATTATGATTGGTCTGGGCTAAATGTTGAACTTGAGTCATCGCTTCTTCAATCAGTTCTTTCACATCAAATTCATAAGGATGAAGCTGATATTTCCCCGTTTCAAGTTGACACATTTCTAGAATATTACTAAAAATAGCGAGTAGATGTTGTCCGGCTTGGGTAATTTGTTGAAGATCAGGAATAAACTCATCAAGCTGTTGTTGTTCTTGAGCTTCCATTTCCAGCAATTGACTATAGCCAATAATCGCGTTTAAAGGGGTTCGCAGTTCGTGACTCATCATCGCTAAAAATTGACTTTTTACCCGACTGGCTCTTTCTGCGATATCACGAGCCTGAATCAATTCTCGCAGGGATTCTTCTAATTGAATCTGAGTTTGTTGTAATTCCTGAAGGGTATGTGTCAATTCTGTGGTTCGTTCTTGGACTCGTAATTCTAAATCTTTTGTGAGGCGTCGCAAGGTTAAGTGAGTTTTCACCCGTACCATCACTTCTTCGACTTGGAAAGGTTTGGTAATATAATCAACCCCACCCACTTGAAAAGCTAAAACCTTATTAAAAACATCATCTAAAGCGCTCAAGAAAATCACGGGAATATCGCGAGTCGTTTCTATTGATTTAAGCTCAGAACAAACCTGATAGCCATCCATATCCGGCATTTTTATGTCCAGCAGTACCAAGTCTGGGGGATCTGCTTGTACAGAGCGCAGTGCCATCTTACCGTTGATAGCCTTGCGAATTTCATACCCCTGCTCTTGCAATATTGAAGATAAGACGCGCAGGTTGTTCGGGGTGTCATCAACAATCAGGATATCTGCTTTGTAGTCCCGAACAGGATTGTAAGTCATCGGATTTGCAATTGGCAATTGTGGTCTGAACGGAGCGTTGTCGATTTGGGCGGCACAGGGGAGAATATTTGGGAAACTCGATCAACAAGTTTGTCAAAGCAGTCTTGTTGCTATTCTACTGTACAACTCAATATTTGTTGATCATTCTTCTTGATCCGTCTGGGGATTTAACAATTCTACAATGCGTTCAAATTCAAAGTTTTCAACCATCTGGGTTAGGGCTTTGGCGACGGAAGCGTGAGTTGGGGGAATCTCTTGAATCAGGTCTAACATTTGTCGATCGCGACCCACTAAAGCCGCTTGCTGCATTTGCGATCGCCATTCTGCTGACATGACCTGGAGGTGAACTGGCTCTATTTTCTCCAGAATTTCATCAGAATTTGTAGACCGATTAAAATTGATAGCAGATGTTTTTTGTCGATAAATATACCTCACTCCTAAATAGTCTGCAATCTTATCGAAAATCACTTCTTCTCGAAAGGGTTTCCCCACAAAATCATTACATCCGGCTTCTAAAACGGCGCCTCGATCTTGTTCAAAAGCGCTCGCGGTTAAAGCAACGATAACCACTTGATCTCCTGATGCAGAAGCGCGAATTTGTTGGGTAGCTTCATAACCATCGAGAATTGGCATTCGCATATCCATCCAAATAAAATGGGGTCGCCAACTGTTCCAAATTTCTACCGCTTCTTGACCATTTTCTGCTTCTTGAACTTGGAAACCAACTGAGAGTAGAAGCCGGGATAAAAGTTGTCGATTTTGCCATTGATCATCTACAACTAAAATCCGATACTCGGGTTGATCGGGTTCTAATCCAATGGCGGCTTGTACAGATTTGCTGGTGTGAATATCACAGGTTTCTGTCGGGGTGACTCGAATATTAAATTTAAAGGTTGTTCCGACATTTAACTCACTATTGACACTAATTTCTCCTCCCATCATCTGTACAAATTTACGGCTAATGGGTAATCCTAAACCTGTTCCCTGCTGAGATTTTAGTCCAGTTTCAGTTTGCACAAACGCATCAAAAATGGTGTTAATTTCTTCTGGTGCAATTCCAGTCCCGGTATCTGTCACTTCAAACAGGAGATTAATCATATCGGGTGATGATTCTTCTGATTTTTGTGCTTTAACTTTTAAAGTCACTCCTCCTTTGTCGGTATATTTAATTGCATTTCCGAGTAAATTAATTAAAACTTGACGCAGTTTACTGTCATCGGCTTTTACAAATTGAGGAACGGTTGCATCACGCTGAAATTTCAAGGATAAACTTTTAGTTGCTACCTTTAAATGCAGCATTTTTTCTAACGTGTCCAGTAAATGATGTAAATCAAAGCTGGTTTCATTTAAAATCATGCGTCCCGCTTCAATTTTTGAGAGGTCTAAGATATTATTAATTAAGGTCAGTAAATGTTCGCCGCTATTATTAATAATATTCAGGTTATTTTGTTGTTCTGAGGTGAGAGAGGGGTCACGGTTCATCAGTTGAGAAAAGCCTAAAATGGCATTTAAAGGAGTGCGGAGTTCATGGCTCATATTCGCGAGAAATTCGCTTTTGGCACGGTTAGCGGCTTCTGCTGCATCTTTGGCTTGTTCTAGAACCATTTCTGCTTGTTTCCGCTTAGTAATATCTTTTAAAATCGCGGTAAAAATCCAACCTTCTCTAAGTTTGAGTTTAGAAATTGAAGCTTCTGCTGGAAATTCTTCGCCATTTTTTCGCCGTCCACACACTTCTCTAGATCGTTCACCCATTTTGCGCGATTGACATTCTAAATTAGAGAAATCACTCACATATTGATGATGAATATTTCGGGATGTCATCGGCAAAAGTATTTCTAAGGGTTGACCAATGGCTTCAGCAGGAGAATAGCCAAAGATCTTTTCGGCTCCGTGATTAAAGAGTAATATATTTTGATGTTCATCAACGGAAATAATAGCATCTTCTGCATTATCTAAAATTCCGGCTAATCGTTCTTCACTTTCTTTGAGTTTTTGTTCAGCGCGATCGCGTTCTAGGCCAATGGGAATAATTTCACCGACTCGTTGAATTAATTTAATTTCTTCAGGTGTCCAAACTTTAGGATAACGAACCATACTGCAACCCACTGAACCGACAATTTCTCCGGTACTAATCATCGGCACAGCGAGAAATGATTGAGTTCCTTGACTTTGCCAATTCCGTTTTTCATTGATTGCTTCTTGGGGTAAATCTTCTATATTAGGAATGTGGAGAATATTATTATTTTGCAGTTGTTGATAACTCCAACTGAGGGGTTGAACCGAAATTCCTTGTATTTTTGAGATCACAGAGGGAATATGCTGATTACACCACTCATGGGTCATGTTAATAAACTGTCGTTCTTCATCGGCATATTGAATCACATAACAGCGATCAATATCGGTTAATTTACCAATTTCAGCCAAAGCAAAATTAATTGCTGTATTCACATCTTGATCAATAAACTGCTGAAAAATTCGACTAATTAAATTATCAATATCAGATCGCTTTTGCAGGGCGAGTTCACTCTGTTTCCGTTCGGTAATATCATTAATAATACTCAACACACAAGTCTGTCCGTTTAAATTAATCAGTTCGGCTGAGTATAACCCGATTTTCTGATCTCCTGATTTGGTACAAAAATCACATTCAAAGCAGTGAACAATACCTTGACTATCGAGAAGTTTGAACAGATAATCGCGGTCTTTTTCATCTGCCCAAATTTTCAACTCTAGTGTATTTTTGTTCATTACTTCTGAAGATTCGTAGCCGAAAAAGTTGAGCGCACTTCCGTTAAATTCAATAATATATCCATCGATCAATCGGGTAATTAAGCTCGGATTAGGATTACTATGAAATGCTTTAGAAAACTTATTCTCAGACAGTCTTAAAGCTCTTTCAACCTGTTTTCGTTCCCAGATTTCATCTCGCAACAATTGATTCACATCTTTGAGTTGGCTGGTGCGTTCTTCAACGCGAATTTCTAACTCTTCAAAAGCCGTTTTTAACTGACGTGCCATTTGATTAAACGACTCGGCTAAAACTTCTAATTCACTGACTTGAGCGGTATGAACCGTTTGATCAAGTTGTCCAAAAGCAATGGCTTGACTTGCCAAAGCCAGTTGCAAAATTTGTCGTGCAATCCAACGAGAGGTGAACCAACCCAAGCTAATTGCTAATATTAAAGCCGCTAAACATAAAATAATTGTGATGCGACGGTTGGCATTAATTTGTCCCATAAAATCAGCTTCAGGTACCACCACCACAATCAGCCAATTTAATCCATAACCATCAGAATAGGGGGAAACCGTCAGAAAATGCCGTTGACCCTTAATTCTAAAATCGAGTTGTTGAGCTTGGTTAATTTGATCCAGAGATCCCAAAGTATTGACTAAATATTGAATTGTTGTTTGAGTTAGTGAATCTTGACTTTCTAAACCTTGAATTCGCAAGACTTGATCCGTATCGGGATTAATTCGATAAAGAGATTCTGAAGTAGAAGTCGCGACCAATTCTCCTGAACGTTCAAGAATAAAAATCTCAGCCGAAGGAGTTAATTTCAGATGGCGCAGAAAATCACTTAACACCGTTAAAACGATATCAACCGCCATTACCCCTTGTAGATTGCCTCCATTATCAAAAAAAGGTTGAGCCGCCGTGATGCCAAATTGTCCCCGCACAAAGGAATAAATCGGACTCCAAGTGGCTTGTTGACTTTCAACGGCAGCACGATACCAGGGGCGAGTTCGAGGGTCAAAATCATCCAGGGGTTGTAGGGGAGAAATGATTTCTAGCAAGGGATCACGCTGTTTGAAGAGACGTTCATAAAAAGCGGGAGACGCAAAACTGCTGAGTGAAGTGTTTGTGTTGCGATAAACACCAAGATAGTCTCCGTCAGGGGTTCCCAGATAAACTTCTTGAACCGACTCAAATCGCTGCATTTGCAACAGAAAACGATGTTCAATCACCGCTAGATTTTTGAGCGCCAATTGTCCCACTCGTACCGAATCTGTGTTCATTTGGGTGATCCGCAGGGGTTCTTCGAGATAGTTATCGAGTCGTTCATTCAGGTGGGCGCCGAGTTCATTCATTAACTGACTGGCTAAATCCTGTACCGCTTTCTGGCCATTACGGTAGGCAAGATACCCCGTTAACCCCACCACCGCTACAATCTGAATTGCAAAGGGGACGATCAAAATCAGTTGTAAGGGGATTTTGAATTGGCGTTGGGGAAGATGGTTTGGGGGATTAACAGTCATGGCGCAGAGAGCAAGGGGAAACAGAAGGATTAATTTAAGCTTAATTTTGACGAAGAAGATCCGGTGAGTATGGAAATATTTAAAACAGTTTACATATTTTTATCCTAAATCATCAGAGGAAGGATTGTTCGCTAAATCAATGCCTGAATGGAATGAAACCGCTACAATCTAAATAAACTTTTATTAATAACCGAAAAGGTGTGAACGAGTCTGTGTCTTCTCCAAATCATTTAACTCAACCGTTTCAGTTTGACTCCATTGCCGATGCCCTGATTGACCTGAAAGCCGGACGTTGTATTGTGGTCGTCGATGACGAAAATCGTGAAAATGAAGGTGATCTCATTGGTGCGGCTCAGTTTGCAACACCTGATATGATTAACTTTATGGCGGTTCATGCCCGGGGGTTAATTTGTTTGGCCCTCACAGGCGATCGCCTTGATCAACTGGATCTACCGTTGATGGTGGTTAACAACACCGATAGCAACCAAACTGCTTTTACAGTCAGTGTTGATGCTTCTCCGGCAATGGGAGTCAGTACCGGGATTTCCGCAGAGGATCGCGCCCGCACTATTCAAGTGGCACTGAACCCCTCGACTCGTCCCCAGGATTTACGACGACCGGGTCATATTTTCCCCTTGAGAGCGCGAGAAGGTGGCGTTTTGAAACGGGCAGGTCATACGGAAGCGGCGATTGATTTAGCCCGGTTAGCGGGGTTGTATCCGGGGGGGGTGATTTGTGAAATTCAAAACCCGGATGGTTCGATGTCTCGTTTACCGGAGTTGATTGAATATGCTCAAATTCACAATCTAAAACTGATTAGTATTGCAGATCTGATTAGTTATCGTTTAACCCATGATCGTTTTATTCATCGAGAATCGGTTGCTAAAATGCCAACGCAGTTTGGTAATTTTTTGATTTATGCTTATCGCAATACTCTCGATAAAACGGAACATATTGCTATTGTTAAAGGTGATCCCATGCAGTTTAAGGATCAGCCTGTGATGGTACGGGTTCATTCAGAATGTTTGACGGGGGATGCTTTTGGGTCGTTGCGGTGTGACTGTCGGATGCAGTTACAATCGGCGTTGAAAATGATTGAACAAGCTGGGACGGGTGTGGTGGTTTATTTGCGTCAAGAAGGCCGAGGAATTGGCTTGATTAATAAGTTAAAGGCTTATTCTTTGCAAGATTTGGGACTCGATACGGTGGAAGCCAACGAACGATTAGGTTTTCCCGCCGATTTAAGAAATTATGGTATGGGAGCGCAAATTTTAAATGATATTGGGGTGAAAAAAATTCGGTTAATTACCAATAATCCCCGTAAAATTGCCGGGTTAAAGGGATATGGAATTGAAATTGTGGATCGGGTGCCGTTATTAATAGAAGCGACGGATCATAATTCGGTTTATTTGGCAACAAAGGCGAAAAAGTTGGGTCATTTATTGATTCAAACTTATTTAGTGACGGTGGCGATACAATGGCATGAAGTTGGGGTGCAGTCGGTGGCGGAAGAATTAAATTTAGAGACACCTGTCACTCCGGGGATGTTGAAGTCTGCGGCTCAAATTTATGAACGTTCAGATCGTTTAGAAAAGTTGACCGATTTAGTCAGAAGTCACGATTTATTATTGCAAGAAGAACAGCGTCCTGTGGCGACGGCGTTGTTTCATCGGGCATCTTTAACTTTTCATTTGGGTTTGGATCAACCGGAGTCGGCGAGTCCGAATTGGTATGAACACACGGATCATCCTTATGTGGAAGCGATCGCCAAAATCCTTGATCAAATTCTCACTTCTCCCGGACTGAAAAAGTTAGAGTTTTTGGTTTCTCCGGGGATTGATCCTTTAGGAAGTTTGAAGGTACAACTTCAGCGAAAAACCTTTCCTTTAACTCAATTTCCCTCCTCAATTTGTGATCAGCTTGAACCTCAAACAATTTACAGTTTTTCTTAAAGGATACCCGGTTAGAGTTTCATCCAGTGACCCGTTTAGCTTCTCTGTCTAATAGAAAGAGGGATACAAATCACAAATTCTGTTCCCTGTTTCGGTTCGGAAAAGCATTCAATCGAGCCTTGATGTTTTTCGGTGATGATCTGATAACAAATGGATAACCCCATCCCGGTTCCTTTCCCGACGGGTTTGGTTGTGAAAAAAGGATCAAAAATCCGTTCTTTGATGTTTTTAGGAATCCCGAAACCGTTGTTAAAGATGGCAATCATAACTTGATGATCGGCGGTGAGTTTCGTACGGATTTTAATATAAGGATGTTCAAAGGTTTGGTTATTATTCGTTAATTTTTTCATCGATTCTTCGAGAGCGTCAATGGCGTTGCTGAGAATATTAATAAACACTTGATTGAGTTGTCCGGCGTAGCATTCGACAGGGGGTAAGTCGCTATATTCTTTAATCACTGCAATTGCTGGAGGGTTAAGGTTTTTGTGCAGACGACTCTCCAAAATCATTAATGTACTATTGATTCCTTCGTGAATATCAATAGTTTTTAATTCGGCTTCATCCAAACGGGAAAATGTACGCAGTGACTCTACAATTTTTTTAATTCGTTCTGCACCATTTTGGATGGAATTTATGAGTTTAGGTAAGTCTTCTCTCAAAAATTCTAGGTCAATTTCGGTGATTTCTGCTATAATTTCTGGATGAGGCTCAGGGTAATGGGTTTGATAAAGTTCGATCAGTTTGAAAAGATCATTCGCATAACTTTGAGCATGACTTAAGTTCCCGTAAATAAAGCTGGCTGGATTATTAATTTCATGGGCGACACCCGCAACTAATTGACCTAAAGATGACATTTTTTCATTTTGAATCATTTGAGCTTGAGTGCGGCGAAGTTCTTGCATGGCTTGTTCAAGTTCTTGGGCTTTTGTGCGGGTTTGTTCGTAGAGTTCAGCTTGTTTGAGTGCAATGGCTAACTGTTCGACCACTGCTTCTAATAAACTGATTTCTTCGTCAGTCCAGTTCCGCGTTTGTTCATAATGGGTACTACAGGTGAGTAAACCAATTTTACCTAGATATTCAGGCAGGGGAATACTCACAAAAGATTGAGTTTGAGTTACTTTTAAAACTTGTTTAAAGGCTCGATTTTTTTCAAGATTAGCATCAACAATTTTCGTGATTTTTCCGTTTAAAGCTCGTTCAGCCATAGGGGCTACTAAATGTTCTAAAAATTGTTCTCCTTGAAAGCTGGGTAAATCGGGGTTATGAGATTCTTGAATAACTTCTAGGTAGGGTTGATCAGCATGAGGATAGTAAACACAGAAAGTACATCTATCTAAAGATAAACAGTCTTTAACACTCGCTAAAGTTGTTTTTAAAATCGTCTCAAAATCTAGTGAATTTCGGATTTGTGTTGTCAGTTGGTTGAGAATTTTTTCTCGTCTAGCTTGTTGTCTAAGATAGTATTCAGTTCGTTTACGTTCAGTAATTTCTACGGCAATTCCTACAGTTCCTAAAACTTGCTCTTGCTCACTTATAATTGAGGTTTTATAAATTTCTATCCAGCTAACTTTACCGTCAGAATCAATAATTTTTTTCTCGGTAAGCCGAGGCCGATCTGAAGTCGTGTTTTCTTGATCATCTTTCAATATTTTTCGGGCTAATTCTCCCGTAAAAAATTCAGCATCTACTCTCCCAATCATTTGTTCGGGTACTAAATTAAACTGACGACTTAAAGGCTCATTTACGGCAATAAATTGACCTTGTTTGTTTTTAAGCCAAGCCATATGAGGAATATTATTGAGTAAATATTTAATCTGATTCTGTTGAATTCTTAGTTTATCTTCTGTGCATTTGCGTTCCGTAACATTTTCACTGGTTCCCACGACTTGATAAACTTTTCCTTGAGGATCTTTTAAAGGAGCTAGGGTCATAAACCACCAAGTTACTTCCTGTTCATTCACGAACCGTTCTTCAAAGGAAATACTCTTACCCGAATGAACGACTTCTGCATAGCGAGGGAGAAAAGCTTGAACCATTTCTTCGGAAAAAACTTGTTTAATTGTTTTGCCAATCAAATTGTTAATGCCTTGACTAAAGGTTGTAATAGAAGCGGGATTGAAGCTAACAAAACGAAAGTCTTCCCCCTGATTGATAACATCTACAACAAAGATTACATAGTTAACATTATCCCAGATACTTTGCAGAAAAGCTTTTTGGTTTTTGAGTTCTTGTTCAGTGCGTTTTAAATCAGTAATATCAATCGCCATTGATGCAACTCCGACTAATTCACCTTCGGGAGTGAGCAGGGGAGTATTATACCATTGACAGGTAATTAAATGACCTTCTTTTGTGAGGTTTTGGTTAATATTATGACTGGGTTTTTTGTGACTGAGTAAATCAGCAATAATATCACTGACAGAATCTCGTTCAGATTCAGGAACTAAAAATTCTACACTCTGCTGGAGTGCTTCGGAAGCGGTATAGCCAAAAATTTTTTCAGCAGCAGGATTCCAAGCGATCACTTGAAAATTAATATTCCACTCAATCACGGCTAATGGTGTTTGTTGAACGAATAAAGAGAGTCGTTGTTCGGAAACTCTCAGTTGATCTTCAATAGCTTTGCGATCGCTAATATTACGAGTAATACCCACAATCCCTACAATCTCACCTTCTGCATCTCGATAGGCAGTTTTTGTTGTTAAAAATGTTTGGAGTTCACCTTGAATTGTAACCACTTCTTCATAGGTTCTCGGCTTTCCACCCTGGAGAATCAGGCGTTCTGAAGCTTGAACTTGTTTGACAATTTCCGGGGGGAAAATATCTTCATCGGTTTTCCCCATTAATTCTTCTACAGCTTGACCAAAACTTTCAGAAAAGGCTTTATTAACTAACAGATATTGCCCTTGTATATTTTTAGTAAAAATTAAGTCGGTTGTACTATTAATAACACCATTCAGGAGATTATAACTTTCTTGAAGATTGGCTTCAATTTTTTTGCGTTCACGAAGTGCAGCTTGCTGTTCGCTAATATCTCGAAAAGACAAAATCCGACCATAACAGCCTTCTGTAGAAGATTGTAACGGTGCTAAATAATATTCAAAAGTGCGCCCATCTTTCAATTTAACCTCATCATGTTTTCTGATATCGAGGTGTTTAATGAACTTTTTCATTTGAGTGATTAATGCTTTTGGGGAAGCGGTTTGATCGGCAATGTATTGAAGTAACTCTTGATCTTTTCCTGGGGCTGTTAAATCGGGAGGAATGTTCCAAAGTTGACAAAGTTTTGGGTTATGGGAGATAACTTTTCCATTATTATCTATCATTAAAAACCCTTCTAAAGAAGCCGCCTGTTGAGCCTGTAGAATGGTATTGGTTCGACGAAGTTGTTTGAGGAGGTGATCTCGCTGTTGTTCTGCTTGTTTCCTGGCGCTGATGTCTCGACAGACACAGATTAAAATTTTGTCTTGTGTATAAGTTAAAGAAATTTCTAAGACAAATGTAGAGTGATCTTTGCGTTTTGCGATAGTTTCTCCGTGCCAATGCCCAACAGACTCTAAAATAGGAATGACTTGCTGCTGTAAACGGTTCGCTTCTTGGGGTTCATAGAGGACTTGCCAAGGTTGACCTATCAATTCCTGTAGATGGTTATAGCCAAAAATCCGCAGATGCTGAGAATTGAGATAAAGATATCGACCATTCTCTAGTAAAGCGATACCATCCATCGCTGCTTCCATAGCCGCATCTTTTAACCGTAGAAGTGCTTCGGAAGTTTGAGTCGGGTGTCGATTGGTTTCAAAGGGTGTAGACACTAGAGAATCAGCAGACAGAGGTTTTCCAGGGTGATCTGAGTTGAACGAATTCATAGCTGAACGTATGGGAGTGGTTGATGAGAAAACGAACGTCAGAAGTCTTCTTTTGTACAGTATGCCTTAAATTAATAGATTTGCGTTCTTTATTGGGCTGGTTGGCTAAATTGGTTTTAAAATTTTTATTTTTTAAATAAATGATTTTGAAATTAATGTCATTTTAAACATAAATTTAGAATAAAATATTGATATTAATCATATCATTTTAACTCTTTATTTAGGGTTTAATCCGTTTTTGATGCTCTTGTAAAATGAATGTTGGTGATTTTCTGATACAGCTTGGTTTACAACAAAACGAACTCCTGGGAGCTAACTTGGCGGGGGCGCAACTACGGGGAGCTAATTTTCGAGGGTTAAATCTCCAGGGAATAAATCTCAGTGAGGCATTATTAATTTATGCAGACTTAATTGAAACTAATTTAAGTGAAGCCAATCTCAGTCGAGCGATTTTGTGTGAAGCTTTTATGAATTTGGCAAATTTAACGGGAGCTAATCTGTCAGGTGCGAACTTACGAGAAACCACTTTAATTGGTGTTGAATTAACGGGTGCTAATCTTTCTCAAGCCAATCTTAAAAAAGCTAATCTTGTGGGTGCTAATTTAGATGGAGCCAATTTAACTGGGGCTAATTTGAGTGATGCTGATTTGAGAGGCGCTCAATTATTAACTGCTATTCTTAAGGGTGCTGTGTATAGTAATCGCACGTTATTTCCCCCGGAAATTAATCCGGTTCTTTCGGGGGCTTATTTATTGGCTCCTGATGTTTATTTGCAAGATATTAACCTGGCGGGTGTGGACTTAAGTGGTGCTGATTTAAAAGGAGCGAATCTTCGAGGAACAAATCTTTTTAAAGCCAATTTATTTAGTGTAAATTTAAGTCGAGCCAATCTGGCAGGTGCGAATTTAAGTAGTGCAGATTTGCGAGAAGCACTGTTAAATGAAGCGATTTTAGAAAAAGCAATTTATGATCCCAATACTCGCCTATCAGCTAATATTGATCTTCGTCAAGGAGGGGCCTATTTAATTGCAGCCAATGTTTCACTGCCTGGTGTGAATCTTAGTGGGGTTGACTTGAGTGAAAATAATCTCAGTCGGGTTAATTTTTGTGAGGCAAATTTAAAAGCGGTTAAGCTCGTTAATACAGATTTAACTCATGCTAATCTTAAACGGGTTTTTCTTCATCAAGCCGATTTAGAAGGAGTAGATTTACGAGAAGCTAATTTAACGGGAGCTAGTTTATTAGACGTTAATCTCACCAACGCCGACTTGAGAAAGGCTGATTTAACCCGTGTTAATTTAAACAATTCTAATTTAAAGAATGCAGATTTACGGAATGCTGATTTAACTCAAGCTTGTTTACAACGGGTTAATCTCACGGATGCAGATTTACGCGGAGTTGATCTGACTCGTGCTAATCTTACCGAAGCCAATTTACAAGGATCAAATCTGAGTAAAACTGAATTAGTTCGAGTGAATTTAGAATCGGCTAATTTCTGCGGTGCAGATTTAAGTCATACTGTCTTATGTCAAGTCAATCTTAAAGGTGCTAACTTAAAAGGTGCTAACCTTAAACAGGTGATTTTTAAAGATGTGGATTTACAAGAGATAGACTTGGATGAGGATAATTTTGGCGATCAAATAGAAGGTTAAAGCCTTTTTTGAATCGTTATTATGGTGTAGAGGTGTTATTCGCTTAAAAACGGCCCGAACTCACGGAGATTATCGCTACCATCGCCATCGCAAAATAAAATCAATTCAATCTATGATCAAGAAGATGTTGCAGTCCTCACTAACAAGCCTAAGCATAAGCCGGCTGAGGTTTAATGATGACTTCTGCACAGGCTTGTTTTGATTTTGCTACACTATTATCAATAGGGCTGTTATCAGCCACTCGAATCCGAGTTAAATTCCACTGTTTCAATGACTCAATAACCGTGACAATCATGGATTCTTCATTTAAGACTGGGATAATCACTAGAACTCGATACAAATCTAATGAATTCTGACTTTGCTCTGAGAAGTTAGTCGGATAATTACTACTCTGTATAAGCGGAACAAATCTATGTTAAATTTAGATCAATAATCCTCCAGTTTTAGACCTCATCAATTGTGATTTAACATGACTAATATAAGAATTAAGCCTCTTAACTCTTTGATCAATAAGTTATTTAATCAAGTTTCTCTGCGAACTATATTGACAGTTCCTTTTGTATTGCAAATATTAGGTATTGTGGGAGTTACGGGATATTTATCTTGGCAAAATGGACAAAAAGCTGTTAATCAGTTGGTGACTCAGTTACAAAATGAAGTCACAGATCGGATTGAACAAGAGCTTTATGCTTTTCTAGAAATGCCTAAAATTGTTACAAGAATTAATCAAAAGGCTGTTGTATCAGGTGAGTTAGATTTACAAAATACAGAGGAGTTACAGCGTCGAATTTGGCAACAAATTCAAATTTTTGATTCAGTTAATTTTATTCAATTTGGAACGGCGGAAGGAAATTATTTAGGAATTGCTCGAAATCGCGATCCGTTTTTGAGTATTGATATTAAAGATGAAACCACAAACGGATTTATTGAGACTTATACTTTAAGTGATCAGGGAAACTTAGGAAGACTATTAAAAAGATCAACAATTCCCTACGATCCCAGAGTTCGTCCCTGGTATCAAGCAGCGATTCAAGCCAATCAACCTAGCTGGACTTATATTTATAATTGGTTTGATAATATGGGTTTAAGTTTAACTTTTGTTTATCCCATTAAAAATAACCAAGAGGAGATTATCGGCGTTACGGGTGCTGATATTAGTTTTCAAGATTTTAATGAATTTCTTATGCAACAAAAAATCAGTGAATCTGGAAAAATTTTTATTATTGATCGTCAGGGATTTTTAATTGCATCTTCAACGCTGAAAGACGTTTTTACGATTGAGGATGATCAAGCTGTAAAAATGAAAGCAATAAACAGTGATGATCCTGTTATTGTCGCAACGGTTGAATATTTAACTCAAAACTTTGAAAATCTCCATAAAATCAGAAAAGAACATCAAATTCACTTCAAGAATAAAGGAGAAGGAAAGTTTCTAAAAGTTGTTCCCTTTATCGATCAATTTGGCTTAGATTGGTTAATTGTTGTCGTTTTTTCTGAAGCGGATTTTATGCAGCAGATTAATGCCAATACTCAGACAACGGTTTTACTCTGTTTGGGTGCATTAGTGATTGCAATTACCATCGGAATTATAACCAGTCATCAACTCACTCAACCGATTATTCGACTGAGTAAAGTCGCTCAAGGGTTATCGAATCAAAACTGGAACCAAACTGTTGAACCTAATCCGATTAAAGAATTAAATATTTTAGCAATAGCTTTTAACCAGATGAGTCAAGATCTACAAAAATCCTATCAACAACTTGAACAACAGTCTCTCAATTTAGAACAAGAAGTCACGGAACGAACTCAAGAACTTGAACAGTCTGAATATAAGTTTTCTACTGCTTTTCATAATACACCGAATCCAATTATAATTACTCGAATGAGTGATCGCAGTTATTTTGATGTCAATGATAGCTTTTGTCAGTTAACCGGATATAGTCGCTCAGAAATTATCAATAAAACCTCATTAAATCTAAATCTGTGGGTGAGTCAAGAAGATTATAATAAATTTTATCAAACCTTAGAAAAACAGGGAAAAATCTGTAACTATGAACTGGATTATCGCACTAAATTCGGAGAAATTAGAACGGCTTTACTTTCAGCAGATTTGATTGAGATTAATGGCGAACAATATCTTCTTTCTAACACGAATGATATCACGGCCCGTAAACGAGCAGAAGCGGCTTTAAGACTCTCTGAAGAAAAGTTTTATAAAGCCTTTCAAGCCAGTCCGGAGATGATTGCTATTATGACTTTTGATACAGGAAAATTTATCGAAGTTAATGATAGTTTTTTGCAAACTTTAGGTTATTCAAGAGAAGAAGTTATTCATCATTATTCGGTTGATCTTCATATTGGATTTAAACCCCAGGAACAGCAAATTATTGAAGAATTACAAAAAGTTAAACGAATTAAAAATAAAGAAGTCACTCTTTGTAAAAAATCTGGAGAAACCTTAACAGTTTTATTATCTGCCGAAATGATCGAAGTCGGAGAAATTAAACGTCTTTTATTTGTTGCAACAGATATTAGCGATCGCAAACAGTTTGAAGCGCAGTTAAAAGCTCAAAATCTTGAGTTAGAAACGGCTCGAAAAAATGCCGATACAGCCAACCAAGCTAAAAGTACATTTCTGGCGAATATGAGCCACGAATTGAGAACACCACTCAACGCCATTTTAGGCTTTAGTCAACTCATGGCTCAAAATCCTAATTTTGCTTCAGCGTCTAAAGAATTAGACATTATTAACCGCAGTGGAGAACATCTTCTCAGTTTAATTAATGATATTCTT
The DNA here is from genome assembly GCA_050485465.1 of Limnoraphis sp. GTDB lineage: Bacteria > Cyanobacteriota > Cyanobacteriia > Cyanobacteriales > Microcoleaceae > Capilliphycus. Next base: position 25,177 of record JBJHBL010000034.1, read on the forward strand.
GACTTGTCTAAAATCGAAGCTGGAAAAATTGCTTTAGACGAAAAACCCTTTGACTTTTACTTGTTGCTAGATACCTTAGAAGAAATGCTCAAAGTTAGAGCCAATTCCCAAGAAATTAAATTAACTTTTGAACGTGATCATATCCCTCAATATATCAAAACTGATGAAAATAAATTGCGACAAGTCTTAATTAATTTACTGGGAAATGCGATTAAATTCACAGAACAAGGAACCGTTACCTTACGAGTCAATGGAACAGCATCAAATTCTCAGACACTGCTGCCAAACTCTCCGGTTCAACTCTTTTTTGAAGTCGAAGATACCGGAGCCGGAATCGCTCCAGAAGAAATTGAACAATTATTTGATGCTTTTGTACAAACAACCGCCGGAAAAAAATCTCAACAAGGAACAGGTTTAGGTTTATCGATTAGTCGAAAATTTATTCAACTCATGGGGGGTAATATTTCGGTGAGTAGCGAGGTGGGAAAAGGAAGCCTGTTTCAATTTAATATTCAAGTCACAACCGTAGAAGCCGATGAAGTTGTTACCCCTAAACCGAAAAAAAAAGTCATTTCTTTAGCACCCAATCAACCCCAATATAAGATTCTAGTCGTTGATGAAATCCCAGAAAATCGCCTATTAGTTCGTCAACTTTTACATCCTTTAGGATTTATAGTTTTTGAAGCGGAAAATGGTTTAGAAGCGATTAAACAATGGGAACGTCATTTTCCCCATTTAATCTGGATGGATATCCAAATGCCTGTGATGGATGGTTATCAAGCCACTCAAGAAATTAAAGCGAAACCCGCAGGCAAAAATACAGTTATTATTGCTTTAACAGCTAGTGCGCTATCCCAAGACGAACAAGCCATATTTTCCGCCGGATGTGATGATATTCTCCACAAACCGTTTCAACCGATAGAACTGCTTGAAAAAATAGCGACTCATTTAGGGGTAAAATATATCTACGAACCCTCAAATTATCCCTCTCAATTTTCGGTTTCTGCGGTTGAACTTCAACCCGAAACCTTAACGCTGATGCCGATAGAATGGCTGGAAGAACTACATCAAGCAGCGATTCGGGGGGATGATACTTGGATGAATAATCTCGTGACTCAAATTCAGGATTCTCATCCTGAACTCGCCGCAACTTTAACTTCACTTATTGAAGATTTTCGGTTTGATAAAATTACGGCGATTACTGAAAAATTCGTCTAAAAATCAAGTTCTTTCAACATCCAAAATCCTGCAAAAGAATCAGAATCTGGATCAGACTGAACGGCTAAAAAGTGAACGTTTTTTGCCTTGTGTTTGGCTTGTTCAAACTGTTCAGCTTCAGCGAGAGTAGCAGCATCCGTTAAATTGGCTAAAATCCAACTGTCATTTTCTCCGGTTTCTAAGACCAAATTTGGACGATTACTTTTATCTACTCGTAAATAAGCTAATTCTAAACCCGACATCCAAGCGGCTAAGGGTGTCGCTCGTGACGAATATACAATTAAACCCGGAATGAGCGTTTCTTCATTTAAACCCACCATCGGCAAACCAAAGGCTTCCCCGAAACTAATCTCCCATTCCGACATTTCTTGAAACGCTCTCGCTTCTAAATTCACAAAAGCCCATTTTTCCCCTTGCAAAGCATCCGGTAAACGCTGAGGTGGAGAGAGCGGTAATTGTACGGATGGATTATTACTTTCTTGATAGTTAGGTAAGCTTGGATACACTTGATCCATGCGTTCTTCTAACCATTGAAAAAGTGCATAAGTTCGGCGACTCGCATAGGCGGGAATTGCCAATTCTTTACAGGCTTTTAAAATCATATTCGCCATTGGACGACGGAAAAAACGAACTCGTTGGGGAGATTCAGAAGCTTTTTCTATTGCTTCTTGAATTGCTCCTTGTAACCAAATCGAGTTGACCTCCGTACTGGGGCAAAATTGAGTATAGCGAAATAGAGATTCTGCACGATCAGTAATTTCTAGGGGAGTCTGACAAATCACAACTTCCCAAACTTTTTTACCTTCTTCATCCCGCAGTGGACGGCTATAAAAATCGAGTTCCCAGATACTTCCCATGTTGGCTTACAGTGCTTGCTTGCAATCAGACTATGGGTCATTATATCGGTCTTCGTTACAGTCAGGCTGGAAGGATTGGGTTTTGCTATCACTTAAGGTATGGGTGGAGCAGGTGTGGGTACGGGTTGGGGTATGGGTGCGGGTACGGGTTGGGGTATGGGTTCCGGGACGGGTTGGGGTATGGGTGCGGGTATGGGTGGCGGTATCGGGTCTGGTATGGGTTCCGGAATGGGTGGGGGAACTTGAATTGAATGAATCATGGTATTAAAAAATAGAGATGAAATTGACAATTAAACTTTACGATTTATGGAGAGGCTCATAGAAGATTGGTGTCTAAATGACGAACAGCTACTTGTTCTAAGAGCCAACTGGGATAAGAATGGGAATGATCAAGATTAAAGGCAGTTTCGGGATAAGTTTCAACGACTTGGTTCACCCTGTCTTCAAAATAAGTTTTTCCCTGCGTTGGAGTTTCCTCCATCTCAAATCCTAAACTCCACCAAAATTTATCTTGACTGAATTGGAGTTGAGTAAGTTCAAAATTTATGCCCTGAAAACTCCATTGTAAACGCTGTTTTTTGATCGTTAGTATTGGTTGATCACCCGTTCCTAACACTTTGATTAAATCTGAGGGGGTTGATTCTTGATAACTCCATTTTAACCAGCGTTCGACTCGACCTTGCCAACTCTGATTGACTCCAAATGACTCAACTCCTAATTCGGTTTGTCGCCATTTTAATTCCAGCTTTCCTTGACGCAGTTTGAGGTTTAGACTTTCGCACCCTGGCGTATAAAAATATTGATCTTCACGCACCTCCTGAGTTGGGGTGGAAAGTTCGTCTGGACAAACATTTAAAAACCATTGTTCAATGATTGGGGGTATTTTTCCCGCCTTAAACCAGCGAACTTCCAATGTTAGTAACGTTTGCATTTTTTCAGTTTACATTCTGATTAGAATGCAAAAATCGTACCGTCTTCTTCAATTTGAATCGTGATTGCACTTCCACTAAAATCACTTTCTTGCAAGACAAATTCTACTTGTCCATCTTCGGGGAACATATCTTGAATATCGAGCAGTCCATTATCTTCACGGATTGCAGTAATGGTCACAGGTAAAGGAAGATTTAATAGTTCTGCTCCATCTCCTTCATAAAGTAATCGATCATTTGTATGTCCGATGACTTGATAATTAATCCGAGCATTGGTATCATTATTGAGCGTTACATCTACTCGATTTCCCTCAACATTCATGCTGCCCATTGCTCTCATTTGATGCGCTGGCATAGGGGGTTGAATGACACCGACGGGCCTAGATGGATTAAACTGTCTATTCGCCTCTGGCTGAATATTGATCGGTTGAGTATTTGCCTGTATTTCTGCTTCTTTAACCTCAAGAGCTTGAGTATAAGCATTCGCTGGACATCCGTCTGGAACCACCACTAAACGGTTAAGAGGTTCTCGATATAAGCCATCTAAACAATAGTCGGGTTTTTCTGCCACTTGAGCCGATGCTAACTTGGGAATAAAAGGTAATCCTAACACCAGACTTCCACAGATTACACTCAGTAATTTGACGCTTTTAATATTTTTAAATTGTGAGCGGATCATAAATCCTCCTTATTATTCTTCTTTGTAAAGTCGAGTTTCGGTTCTTTTTGTTGATGAATTGTGAACGCTATACTTATAATATAGAGATGTAAGGTCATTGATATCATCTCCCCTAAGAGAGAATTCGAGTATGGTTGCTGATGTTTTCTAAGAAAAGTTGTCATTCTCTAGGAGGAAATCACGCTCTGACGGTAGATGAAAAAATTGAGATAAAATTGAGGAGGAACTGATATGAGTAAAAATGACAGCACCGGACGAAAAATTATTACGGATAACCGTAAAGCCCGTTATCTCTACGAACTGCTAGACACCTATCAAGCCGGAATTGAACTGCTAGGTACAGAAGTTAAATCTATTCGTGCAGGGCGGGTGAATATGCAGGATGGCTATGCTTTAATTCGTAATGGGGAAGCTTGGCTGATTAATGTTCATATTTCTCCCTATGAAACCAGCGCTTATTTCAACCACGAACCTCGCCGCACTCGCAAGTTATTGTTACATCGACAAGAAATTAATAAACTCGTTGGTTTAGTTGAACAAAAAGGGTTAACTTTAGTTCCGACTAAAATGTACTTTAAAAATGGTTTGGTGAAAGTTGAAATTGCCGTGGGACGCGGTAAGAAATTACACGATAAACGGGATTCTATTAAACAACGCGATGATCAACGAACCATGGCACGGGTAATGAAACAATATTAAGGATAGGGGACAGGTTACAGTTTACAGTTTACAGTTTACAGTGACCAGCTTTTACAGTGACCAGTGACCAGTTATCAGTTATCAGGGGATGGGAGACAGATACCTTTAGACAAAATCTTGTTCTGTTAACTGACTGGCTTCTACCCCTAATAATACTGCTAAAAATTCTCCGGTTGACTGAACTTGAATGACGCTTCCTGTGGAAATGGATAATATATTCAGTTGACTAAATGTTAACGGACTGATGAGTTCAATTACATCTTGAGTCTGGGTAAAATCCACAATTAAATCGGCTGTTTCTATCGTATTACTTCCGGTTCCAAAACCAATCACAAACGCATCATTTCCTAAACCACCAACGAGGGTATCTGTTCCTAAACCGCCATATAAACGGTCATTTCCAAAGCCGCCAAATAGTTGATCATCTCCGTCGCCACCCCAAATGCGATCGCTTCCTTGATCACCAAATATTATATCATTTCCGGAGCCGCCTTGAATGTGATCATTTCCTTGTCCTCCAAATAACACATTATTTCCTTCTCTTCCACTAATGGCATCGGCACCCCCTTGACCATAGATTATATCATTTCCGGCTTCTCCAAACAAGCGATCATTCCCTTCATTTCCAAATAAAATATCATCAAAAGGAGAACCAATCACGACATCATCAAATTCAGTTAAACTAATCACAGAAGCTTCAGATAAGGTTAGTTCGTCTCCGCGATTATCATTGTCGCTAATATTGGCGGTAATTTGATCAATTTCTAAGTTATTGTAGCGGGAATCTTCACTTCTAGCGGTATGAGAAATGATTCCAGTATGGAAACCTTCAACCAGATTATCGTCAACCGCCCTCACCTCAATTGTTTGTGCAACGTTCCAGTTAAACGGGGTAAAGGTGAGGGTATTTTGATTCGTTTCTAGTTGAGAGTCGGGGTTAATATTAATATTAACATTCGCCGTTGGTTGACTATTAAGAACCACTTTATAAACATCATAGCCAAATCCTTCGATCACATCGATACGACGCACAGGTTTAATTAAGATAACTCCCGCTTGTCCTGGGGGTAAGGGTTCGTCATTATCAATCACAAAAACGGTGAGATTTTCTTCAAACACACCATCAATTCTAATAGGAGTATCTCGATTATAATTTGGGTCATTACTTGAAACAGCATGATTAATTGTGCTAGTATGAATTGGCGCTTCAACAAAGTCATCATCAATGGCTTGAACGGTTACAATTTGAGGAATATTCCAATTACTTGGATTAAATCTCAATTGAATTTCGGTTTCCGCGCCTCGTCCTAAGTCTACTTGACTATCCGGAGTAATACTAACCGTAACCTCGGCTATCGGTTGACTCGTGAGAACAACTTGATAGGTATCTGTTAAGCCATCTTCACTGACTTCTGTACGGTTATTGGTTTGAGTAATGAGGACTTCAGCGACATTATTATCGGTGACATTAACCCGAATATTCTCAATTTCTAAGCCGTTAAAATTGGGGTCGAAACTTCTAACAGTATGAGTAATATTTTCTGTGCTATTTCCCTGAACAATATTATCATTAATCGCAACGACGGAAACAACTTGAGGAATATTCCAGTTTGTTTCATTAAATTCAATGCGGGGAATTGAATTAATGCGATCGCCTGTGTTAAACTCTATCGTAACGGGAGATCTTGGCGGAGAACTCAAGACGATTTCATAACTTGCAGTGATTTCTCCTTCTGTGACTGAAAGGTTGCGAGTATTAACGATAATTTCCGCATCATTATCATTATCAATCACTTCTACATTGACCGAACTAATTTCTAAACCGTTATAGTTATCATCTTGACTAACCACCCGATGAGAAATTACCACAATTTCATCGGCTTCGGGAGTCGAATCATCAATCGCAGTGACAATAATTTGTTGTGGAATATTCCAGTTACTTGGATTAAAGGTAATGGGAGAAATGGGATTAAGTTGTTGTTCATTGGTTTCAAACTCAATCGTGACGGGGAATTGGGGTTGTTGGGTTAAAACAATTAAATAAACTCCGGCTTCTCCCTCTTCAGAAACGACGAGATTTCTGGGGGTGACTGAAATATTAACTTGGTCATTATCTGTAATTTCTACGTTAACATTTTCTAGAGATAACCCATTATAGTTAGGGTCATCACTAATCACAACATGAGTAATTAAGCTAGTATGGATGGGGTCTTCTACGATATCATCATCAATCGCAATCACTTCAATAATTTGAGGACTATTCCAGTTAGTTTCATCAAAGGTAATTTCTGTAATGGGTTCAATCTGATTATCGGTTTCAAACTGAATGGTAACTGGGGAAGTGGGAACGGTTGTTAATACTAAATTATATCTATCTGTAATTCCCGACTCGGTAACAGATAATACAGTTTGAGAAATATCAATTCTCGCCAGATTATTATCAATAATTTCAACTGTAGCTGTATTGCGATTTCCGATAATTGTTCCTGAACTGGGGTTAATTAATTCTAGGAAAAAGGTTTCATCCTCCTCGATTAAATCATCATCAACAATCGGAACCGTAACGGTTGCTGTTCTTTGATTGGCTGCAAATCTAACCGAAATCAAACTATCATCAAAATCTTCTCCTGCGGTTGCAGTTCCTTCCGTTAATTCCACCTCTACCGTTGAAACTTGAGACAAATCCCCCGTTCGATTAATCGTAATTTCAGCGCCAACAATTGTCCCATCTTCATTCACGCGATAGTTAGCTTGGGAAAATTCCAAAGTTGGGGGGGAATCATTATCAATAATTGTAATTCTTGCTGTTGCTGTTCCTAATAAAATACCTTCTGAGGGGTTAGATAAGGTTAGTATTGCTGTTTCATCTCCTTCAAAAACACCATCATCCACAGCTTTAAAGGTGATATTTGCTGTATTTTGACCATCGGGAATTACAAACTGATTACTCGATAAAATATAATCATTTTTTGTGATTCCTTCTCCCGAAATCTCTAGATTAATGGTTTGTTCTCCGCGTACATTTGCTGATGCGGTAACGGTGACAGTCACTTCGGTTTGATTGGCTTCTTCTGCAATCGTTGAACTGACGGATAAATCGACAACGGGAAGGTCATTATCGAGATTAATTAAGGTTACATTTGCAGGGTTGCGGTTGTTATAATTGAGATCATTACTAATCGCAGGTTCAGTAATAATTTTATACTCAATATCCCCATCGACAATATTATCATCTACTCCCGTCACTGTCACCACTTGGGGAGTATTCCAGTTATTAGGAGTAAAGGTTAAACTCTGTGGAAAAGCAACACCTTCTGCGGGATTATCACTGCGAAGATTAATGACCACATTATCAAGAGGTTGGGTATTCAGAACAACTTTAAATGTTGCAGTATCTCCAGATTCACTGGTAAATAATCCACTCGTTGGACTGACTGTAATTCCGGGTGTTTCATTATCAATATTGACAACTTCTACATCATCGGGTCTGAAACCATTATACTTGGGGTCAGAACTAATAGCATTAGAAAAAACAATCCGATATTCAACATCACCATCAGCAATATTATCATCAACTCCTGTTATCGTGACGGTTTGGGGATTATTCCAATTTGCGGAGGTAAAGGTTAACGTTTCTGTGGAAAGAACTCCTTCTGCGAGGTTACTACTAACAAGATTTAAGATAACATTCGCTGTGGGTTCTGAGGTGAGAACCACATCAAAAGTCGCCGTTCCTCCTGCTTCAGTTGTTACCAGTCCCGTTGTCGGACTAACCACAATTCCAGCCGTATCATTATCTAAATTAATAACATTAACATCAGCCGGGTTAAAGCCATTATAATTGGGGTCAGTGGTTCTAAAATCCGGTGTTGTAATAATCGTATAAGCAATATCCCCATCATCAATATTATCATTCACTCCCGTTACCGTTATCACTTGGGGAGTATTCCAATTATCCGGTGTAAATGTCACCGCATCAGTAGAGACAATTCCTTCGCTAGTATCGCTACTTTCAATCCCAATAGTAACAGTATCAATAGGTTCTGTATTGAGAACAATACTAAAATTATCACTTCCTCCTGCTTCCGTTGTCACTAAACCTTTAACCGGAGTGACTGTAATTCCTGCAATTTCATCATCAGCATTAACGAGGCTAACATCGTCTGGATTAATTCCGTTATAATTAGGGTCATTACTGACAGTCGTTCCGGTAATAATAGAGTAGGAAATATCTCCATCTGCGATATCATCATCAACTCCCGTCACAATCACAATTTGCGAAATATTCCAATTGTCTGGGGTGAAAGTGATGGATGAAACTGATGGAATTCCTTCGTTGGGGTTGCTACTTTCGAGGCTAAAAGTAACATTAGCAGTGGGTTGAGAAGTTAAAACTATACTAAAATTAGCGGTTCCTCCTGCTTCGGTGGTGGTGAGTCCACTGGTGGGAGTGATAAGAATTTCCCCTTTGTCGTTATCAAGATTAATCAGATTAATATCAGCTATATTAAAGTTATTATAGTTTGAATCTTCGCTAATAACTGTTGTAATAATACTATATTCAACATCCCCATCAATAATATTATCATTGACTCCAGTAACTGTAACCGTTTGAGGAGTATCCCAATTTTCTGCATTAAAAATAACCGTTTCTGTAGATAGTCTTCCTTCGTTGGGATTACTACTTTCTAAGTTAATAATCACATTCGCGAAGGGTTGGGAAGATAAAACAAATTCAAACTCAACACTGTCTCCATCTTCTGAGGTAAAAGGTTCAGGGGGAGGGGTTAAAATCACTTCCGCAACATCATTATCTAGGTTGGTTAAGGTAATTTCTGTTAACTCAAACCCGTTGTAGTTATCATCCTCACTCTCAACGGTTGAAATAATCTGATATTCAATATCTCCGTCAACAATATTATCATTAACTCCGGTAACAGTAACAACTTGAGGAATATCCCAATTGTTAGCATTAAAAATTACTGCTTCTGTAGATAGTCTTCCTTCGTTAGGATTGGTATTTTCTAGGTTAATAATTACATCTGCAACAGGTTCAGAAGATAAAACAAATTCAAAGGTTGTACTGTCTCCATCTTCTGAGGTAATGGGTTCAACCGGAGGGGTTAATAGAATTCCCACAACATCATTATCTAGGTTAATTAGCGTAATCTCTTCTAATTCAAAGCCGTTATAGTTTTCATCCTCACTCTCAACGGTTGAAATAATCCGATATTCAATATCTCCGTCAACAATATTATCATCCACTCCCGTTACCGTGACAACTTGGGGAATATTCCAATTTTCCGCATCGAAAATAACTGTATCTGCTGAGAGTTGTCCTTCATTGGGATTGGTATTTTCTAAACGAATAATAACATCAGCGAGAGGCTGGGAAGATAAAACCAATTCAAACTCAATACTATCTCCATCTTCCGAGGTAATGGGAATTAAAGGAGGAGTTAATAGAACTCCCGCAACATCATTATCAATAATTGTTAAAATATCTGAACTGTTTTCTGTTAGCAGATAATTAACCCCTTCCATGAGATTAATTTGAATGGTTTCATCCGGCTTAAAAATATCATCATCAACAGTCACAATATTTAAGGTTGCGGTTGTCACACCAGGTTCTATCGTCACAGTATTGGGAGTAATATTTGTGATACCTAATCCCGGTTCTAAGGTATAATCATCTATTTCTATCGCACTACTGCCATTGCGATCAAATTCAATAATTAGGGGTTGTTCAACAGGTTCATCTAAAGTAATCGTAAACGTTCCTATTTCACCTTCTAGGGCAGGATTATTCGCCGTTATACTAACTTTAACGGTTCTAATAACTGTAATAGTTGTCACCGCAATGTTACTATTAGAAAGTCCATCATTGACGGTAATATTAATAATGCGATCGCTAACATCAGGATTAACAGTGTTATTATTATAAACAATCTGAGAAATAGCGGTTTCATAGTCAGCCAGAGAAGCATTTCCTCGCAGTTGTAATTGTCCAGTTGTGGGGTTATAAGTCCCTGCTGCAATTCCCCCAGGAAGTTCTCCATTAACGCTTAAACTTTCTGAAATTCCATCAATAGGGTTTGTCAAGGTAAAGGTTGCAAAGACTAAATTCTCACTATCAGCATCTTGAATTTCAACATCAATATCCGCTACTGCTACGGGGTTTCTTCCTTCAATAAAACGGGTGAGATAATCCTTGCCTGTAATCCCACTACTATTATCTTGATCTAAGTCTAAAATCGGTGCAGCATTGGCAAGAATTGCTGTTGAAAATTCTGAGGTATTGTTATTAACATCGGTTGCTGTGGCTGTAATGGAACGTTGATCGCCAAGAAGTTCAACATCAAAACTTACCCTGAAGGGAACATTGCTCGTGGCTAGTGTTTCCCCTAAAAAAGTTCGTCCCTGGCGATCATTAGGTGTCAGTAATTCATTGGCAAAAAATTGGATTGTAAAAGTAGAATCGGGTTTACTATCGAGAATTCCCTCAATTTGAATACTGTCTGATTGTAACGTCGCTGTTAATAAATCTGGATAATTTTGTAATGTATTCGCCCCAGTATCCTCATCTCCAAAATCATTAAGAGTTACACCATCATTATTAAGATCAATCCCAATATCATTGAAAGTTAAACCATTTTCAAAGATAGAATTACTGAGAATTGCATTTCCTTCTCCTGAGTCAATGGTTACACCATCACCATTATTAAAAGCAATCGTATTTCCAGCTTTTTCAACACCCCCAACAGTATTATTACTCGCATTATTCAACACAAAAATACCACTTTGGTTATTCCCTAATGATGTGTTTCCATCCGCAGTCGTCCCAATAAAGTTTCCTTCAATACGGTTATTAATTGCTGAACTACCATTAATTTCAATGCCATTTGTCCCATTTCCTGAGATTAAATTATCTGCTCCAGAAACCGTTCCCCCAATTAAGTTTTCTTCCCCCTGAAAAATACTAATTCCCGCCCCAGAATTTCCTAAGCTAGCAGTTCCTGAAAGGTTTGTTCCGATATGGTTTCCTTGAATGGTATGACGACCTGTTGTGTCAATTTGTATGCCATTTCGACCATTTCCAGAAATTAGATTTAGACTGTGTTGAGAGGTTCCTCCGATTATATTCCCACTGGTTCCATCACCGAGAAAAATCCCATCAACTGTATTTCCTAAACTAATATTTCCAGTAACGTCTGTACCAATATAATTCCCTTGTATTCTATTATTCCCGCCATTACTAATACGAATTCCCTCAGAAAAACGATTAATCACAAACCCTTTTACTGTGGTATTCCCAGCAGTAATGATTAAACCACTCGATGTATTAACATTACTTCCATCCAATTCAATTAAAGGTCTATTTGTATATCCCGGTTGAGAGGTTGCATCTAAAATAACTGCATTACTAATTGTTGGAAGGGGAGACAAAGGACGAATGGTAAAAGTTCCTGTATCGGGGTTAAAACTGGGATCAGTTTCGGGAATTTCAAAGCTAATAACATCAGTTCCTTCCACTAAGTTAGCTAGGGTAATCACCTGTCGCAATGACCCAATTCCATCATCATTTGTATTCGTGACAATTAAGGAACGATTGCCAATCATCAAACTTCCGGCATTTAATGTGGTTAAGGAATACCCACTTCCGGGTTGTAGTGTAAATTCAATAGTTTCATCAGGTAAACTGGTATTATTTAAAATCGGAATAACTTCTACTGTTGCAGTTGTCACACCGGGTAAAATCATAAAACTATTGTCTGTGATACTAATAATGTTATCACCCGCCGCTAAACGATAATCTAGATTATTTGTTGCATTTCCTCCCAATGCAAAATTAACAATTAATCCTTCTGGGGGAACAGGTTGATTAATCTGAATTTTAAAGCTTCCATTAACTTGTCCATCTTCTAGAGGGTTTTGTCCGGCTTTAATTGTGACGACTGGAAGAATTTGGGCAATAAAAATATCAGGAACCCCGTTTGTATCACCCGGAATTAAGTTATCTGAAAATGACTCAAAAGCAACAAATTGACCATTCCCAGAAACAACACTTTGAAATGAATTTCCGTTGGCTTCCTCCCCCGTTTCACTCACAGAAACTCGGAACGTTATACCATTTCCTTCGTCAAAAATTCCATTTCCATCTGGGTCTCTATCATGAATAAATATATCTTCAAAACCATTATTATCATCAACAACAAAATTAGAAGAAGAGGAACTAAATCCAACAAAACGACCATCATCAGAGATACTGGGTTGAGAAGAATTTTGATTTCCACCATTGCCATTAGCATTAACAGAAACACGATTGGTTGTTCCTGTTTCTCGATCATAAACAAAAATATCTAAAGCATTATTATTGTCTCTTGTAACTAAGTTACTCGCTAAAGATTCAAAAACAATAAAGCGATCATTTCCAGAAAGTACCGGATAAAAAGAACTATTATTAGCTTCAGTCCCATTAATTCCGGTTGAGATGCGCGTAATAACACTATTTCCTTCATCAAAAATCCCATTTTCATCTGGATCTCGATCATGAATAAAGATATCTCTAAACCCGTTTGTATCTCCAGGAACTAAATTATCCGCGTCAGATTCAAAGATGACAAACCGTCCATCACTGGAAATGGCAGCATTAAAGGAATTCTTATTTCCCTGCAAACCCATTCCATTCACAGACATCATCAATGTTCGACCATTCCCCTCATCAAAAATCCCATTTCCATCTGGATCGCGATCATGAACAAAAATATCCCACGCCCCTCGATTATTGTCTCTTGCAACTAAGTTATCCGCCCGCGATTCAAACGCCACAAATCGTCCATCCGGAGTGATAACCGGGTTGCGTGAAGCCCCATTTCCACCCACACCATTATCATTAATAGAAACTCTGCTGGTTGTTCCCGTTTCGCGATCATGAACAAAAATATCCCATTCTTCTGCATTGTTATTTCCAGGGGCGAGATTCTTGGCTTTTGACTCAAAAGCGACAAAGCGTCCATCTGGAGTAATTGAAGGTAAAATACCATCAGAAAATGCACCGGATTTATCATTTCCTTCCTGTCCGAAAGTATTAACAGAAACGCGAGTTGTGATTCCGGTTTCGCGATCACGAACAAAAATATCTGAAGCCCCATTATTATCATCGGGAACAAGATTACTCGCATTAGATTCAAAGGCAACAAATCGACCATCTGGGGTAATCGTTGCATCTTGAGACCCTAATTTTTGACCATCTGGGGCTGCTTCTTCTCCTTGAGAATTAACAGAAACTCGTTCAATATTAAAAGTTCCTCCATAGGTATTTTGTAGATTTTTTGTAAAAGAAATGTCGGAATAAACTTTACCAATTTTAATATCAAGTTCCCAGTTTCCACCTTGACTTTGACTACCAGTTGGGGTACTAGAAGCGGCAATATTTGCCCCAGTTAGTTGATGTAAAATCTGAATAAATTCATTGTTATTTTTAGCAAGATTACAGCCATAAAGTAGAATTTCTGGAATGTTCCACTGTTGTAAAAGCTGAGAATATTGTTCTAATTTTTCTACAGTTAAATCAAGGTTTTCAAAGTGTAAACCCTTGCCCGAAGCATGAGTAATTAAATGTAAACTCTTAACCGGATAAATAGCAGTTTTAATTGCCGTTGTAATTTGTTCTATGGGATCTTGCTTGGGGTGAACTTGCAAAATCGTTGCACCCGCTTTAACCCCTGCCATTAATGAAGAAATTTCAAACAAATTAGAGGCGAATACCACTAACCTTTCTGAACCCATCGAGGTGTAATATAGTGCTTCGTGCAAGGCAAAAGGCAAAAAGCTTGGTTTAATTAGGCTTTTGCCTTTTCTTCCTTCGGTGTGTTTGTCAATATACCACTGCGAAGCGCTATAAATTAATAAATGATTAGCTAATTTGGGTTGAATTTCTATAGTTTTCATGTTTAACCTATTAAAAATAGAGGTAGTCTGCGAGTTAAGATATCCCTGATTAGCATCATAAATGATACCATTCACTTTTTTGCTCTCATGTTAACAAATCCTGATGCAAAATCAATTCAACGGAGATGTTTATTTACTCATTTGTTGATTGTTTTAAATTTTTGTTGCAAATTATGTAAATCCTCTCCCCATTTCCCTTACCAAGGGCTGCCAATTAAGGTAAAACCTGCCCAATAATAAGGATGGGTAAAAATAGTATTTCCTTGACTTAATAGTTCAGTCGGAAGTTGAATTTGATCACTGAGAGTTGAACTGATTAAATAACCTGATTCAATAGTAATTTCACCTCTTAACATCGCTATTTGAGCCTGACGAAAAGCTTTGGACAGTACAGGTTTTGTTCTTAATTGATTGTAAAATTCAATCATTAATCCTAAAGTCCCTTGATCGGAAACATACCATAAACTGGCTAAGGCGGAAGGAACACCTGCTTGTATGGCTAATCCACCAAAACCTAACTCTGCACCCTCATCTCCCACCGCAGTGCGACAAGCACTTAAAACAAACAGTTCAGCCGGGGGATTATCCCATTTCCAGCCCAATCGTTTTAGGTTATCTAAGGTGAGTTTGGTATCCCAAAATTGAATATAGGAATGCTTTAAATCACCCGAACTAAATTCACTGTGAGTCGCGAGATGAATGACATTATAAGGTTGATTTATTCGCTGTGTTCTAAAGTTTTTCAGGGTAAAATCTTCATTCAGAAAGTAGTCTCCCCCTAGCTTGTTTGTAATTGATGTTACTTCTAATGGAACGGCAGGTAAAGGCGGTTGTTCCAAAAATTGAGAGGCACCCATTGCTAAAACTCGAGGATCACTGAGAGGGCGATGGCGAATATCCATTAAACTAAAACTAGGGATTAAACTAAAGTTGTATTTTTCAATCAAAAATTCTTCACCATTATGCAACGCCGCCAGAGGTAAACTGCGTAAACCTCGATCCATTACAAACAATAAGGTATCAATTTTTTGAGACTCTAAAGCCTCTTCTAAAGGAGATATTAACCATTGATAAAGCTGTTGAGACAGAGGCTTGTAACTCTCATCATAGCGTTTTCGAGCATCAGTTACTTCTAGTCTAAGTTGATTGGCAACTTCTAAGAGTTCTTGACGTTCTACATTGGCTATGGTTTTCTTAATTACATCTCCTTGAGCCGTAATTGCTAATAATACTAATTTATCCGCCTGAGCAAAAGCATAAATAACTGCTGCTTTTGTTCCAAATTTTGCATCAACTTCACTGAGATCAGATTGAATTTCATCAATTGAAATATCGGTTTCAAAGTCCTCTATATTTTTTCCAAAGTGATTGAGATATTCCCAGCTATAAACCTTCTCAATTTGAGGTAAAGCTTCTTCAAGATTATTCAAATCAAAACTAGCTGTTAAATCCGCACGGGCGAGTTGAATAGCCTCTTGAGGATTGAACTCAGCAGCTGTTGATGGTATCATTGGAGATGAACTATTTGTCGGATTAGCTCGCAGTAAAGCAATCGTACCATCAGCATTTTTTTGAACCGTTTCTACTCTACTGTTACTTTCTATTGGCTCAATATTTAGCACTGAATTATTCAAGTTTTCGCGTCGTTCTGACGAAAAATTTTCGCGATTATTTCTGTTGATTAATTCTCCTTCTAGAACTGTAGTAATTTTCTCCTGTTGTTCTGAGGTTAAGGTGTTTGAATCTTGAGTTGAAGGAATTTCAGATGAGGGAATTTGGGGAGGAATAATAACTGGAGGAATTCCCGGATTATTAGGAACTTGCGGTGTTTCATTTATGGGATTATTAGGATTACTTGGAATCGTCGGATTGTTGGGAATATTTGGTGTTCCATTCCCCGGATTATTAGGAACTTGCGGTGTTTCATTTATGGGATTATTAGGATTACTTGGAATCGTCGGATTGTTGGGAATATTTGGTGTTCCATTCCCTGGATTATTAGGAACTTGCGGTGTTTCATTTATGGGATTATTAGGATTACTTGGAATCGTCGGATTGTTGGGAATATTTGGCGTTTCATTCCCCGGATTATTAGGAACTTGCGGTGTTTCATTTATGGGATTATTAGGATTACTTGGAATCGTCGGATTGTTGGGAATATTTGGCGTTTCATTCCCTGGATTATTAGGAACTTGCGGTGTTTCATTTATGGGATTATTAGGAATATTCGGTGTTTCATTCCCCGGATTATTAGGATTATTAGGATTATTGGGAATATTCGGTGTTTCATTCCCCGGATTATTAGGATTATTGGGAATATTCGGTGTTTCATTCCCCGGATTATTGGGAATATTCGGTGTTCCATTCCCCGGATTATTAGGATTATTCGGTGTTCCATTCCCCGGATTATTAGGATTATTCGGGTTATCAACCGGAGGATCAACAGAGGTTTCATTAGAGGGGAAAGGAGTTGTGCGAATTGTAATATTTCCCTGAGTAAAAATTCCGTCTGTTGGGCGAGGAACTTCAAAGCGAGGTGTAATTTGTTCTAAACCACTCGTAATACTTTTCGCCGTACCATTAACGCTGGCATCCCCAATAATAAACGGCGTTTCACCCCCTCCATGTTCAATCGTAATTGAACCATCTATTTGAGAATTTACTGAAGAAATACTCGGAGTATTATCGTTCAACTCAATGAACGTACCAACCCGCAATAAGTTATCTGTAAGAATCTCAATATTACCGCCCGATGAATTCACATTCCGAGCAATAATAATATTATCAATCGCCTGTAAATTAACCTCTCCCCCTTGTGTATTAATCTGATCAACGGTAATTCGACCTGTAGAATTCAAAATAACTGGCCCGCCTGCGGTTGTCACACTTCCAACGGTTAGATTATTTCCTGAACGAGAACGTTCAATAAAAGATGTTTCCTCAATAGAATTGTTAGAATTTAAATTAGAAGAACCGCTCAGATTCTGCACACCCGAACGCAAGATTAAAGCCGGACTACTACTCAAAATATTCGCTTCAGGGTCAGCCGAATCAGCCAGGTTAGTATCAGCCATCGTAATATTAATATCGCCGCCAATAATCGCCCCTCTCGCTTCAACTTTTAAAGAAGCACCTTCATAACTTCCAAAGACAACATCTCCATTAGAATAAATAATTGGGTCGTATAAACTAATAAACGTTCCGCCTATACCCTCAGTATTTAGAATACTAAAATTTCCGCCTGCATTAAAGTGACTATCTCCGGAAATAATACCGCCACTGGCTAAGGTTAAGTTTCCTCCAGCTTGAAAAGGAGCAGAACGCAATAGATTAATAGAATCTAGCGCCAAAATATCAAGTTTTTGCTGACCAAAAATTGTCAAATCTCCCCCTGCAATCGCAGAAAAAGCGCTCGTTAAACTATCTCTAACTTGTACAGTATTTGCAGCGAATAAATTTAAGTCGCCCGTCGTTTGGAGAGAACGTTCTGCAAGGGTTAACGTATTAGCAGCTTTTAAAGTAACAGTTTCACCTGTTATTGCTAAATGATGATGACTCGATGAAGGCGTAATCGCAATATCTCCAGATTCAATAGTTTGACCTGAAGTTAACACAATTTCCCCTTCAGAATTAATCATCGTTGCTGTTGCTGTTGTCGCTCCTGCACCTGTCAAAAGTTCAGGAATTGATAGCGGATTAATTGTGCGTTGCTGCGTAATAGAATCAGCAGGAAGGGCAGCAACTTCTAGGTTTAATAAATGTCCGTTTTGAACAATTCTCACTAAGTTGTCACCCGGAACTGTCTGCACAGAAATACTGCCTTCAGGAGCGGCAAGAGTCCCTGTATTAATCACCGTTCCAGCCACAAGCGTTAACTGTTGTCCTGAATGAACTGCCAGTTCTCCCAGATTCAGAATAGAACCGGGATTTTGAGTATCAAAACGAAAAGAATTCGGGGTTCCAACTAAATTTGACCAATCAGAATTGGAATGGGTATCAAACCAGTAATTCACCCCAAATCCAATCCCATTAGCGGTAGTTGCTGTAAAAGCTGCCGGAACATTTAAACTAGCATTCGTACCAAAAACAATCCCCGCCGGATTCATTAAAAACAGGTTAGAATTCCCGCCTGTTACTTGAATTAAACCATTAATAAATGAAGCATCTCCCCCAACCACTCGTCCTAAAATGTTGCGAATATTAGGGTTAGATAAAAAATTAGCAACTTGTCCTTCAGAAAGATTAAATTGTTCAAAACTATGAAACAAATTTTGACCATCTCGACTCACGGAACCGCCATTAATTTCAAATTGGTTTCCCTGGCGGTTAATTACAGTTCCGGTTCCATCTGGGGCGGGTGTAACTGCACGAGTTTGAGCGTAGGCGGGAGAGAGGTTAACGCCAACGAGAATTATATTAGTCAATAACAAACAGAAGCGATTTGCACTCGCTCTCATGGTATACACCTCTGGGTTGGTAGATGATTAGATACTCTAGACGTTCCTCATTAATCCTGCTCTTACTCTATTCTATCTATCTATTTTCAAGATGGCGAATTTTCAGTCACAAGTTTTGTAAGGGCAATTAATAAATTACCCCTACCCGTTTCCGTTTCTTCAATTTATCCTGCTTTCTCGCTTCTTCAGCTTCCCCAAAACTGTTAGTCTGTCATTTCTATGACTGCTTCTGTTGCTAAAAGAGATTTGATTTTCGCCCACATCGGTAAATCATTAAAATCATCAATGACCAAAGAAGCACCAATCGCTTTTAAAACAGCAGGTTCGTGGGTTGAAGCCACGCCAATGGTTTCAATTCCGGCAGCCACTCCTGAACGAATTCCCGATGGAGAATCTTCAAAAACAATCGCTTCAGAAGCTTGAATTTGAAACCGATCTAACGCATATTGATAAGGAGCGGGATCCGGTTTTCCGGCTATCATCTCTTCCCCTAAAACCACGAATTCAAATCGTTCTGTTAGCTGCAAAACCTCTAACATAAATTCAGCATTTTCACGGGGCGCATTGGTAACAACGGCTTTTTTTAACCCTTCGGTTTCCATCCAAGCCAGCATCTCCATTAAACCTGCCATCGGTTTTAAATCAACTGCAATTTCCCGAAATCGAGCTTCTTTATATTCAGCAAGTTCTACCCCTTCTTGAACTGAAAGTTGCGGAATCAAATCTTGAATAATCTGAGGATTTTGACGGCCGCTAATATAGGTCTTGTAGAAGGGATGATCAATTTCCTGATTATAGGTTTGTAAGATTTCTTGCCAAATTTTAAAGTGCAAAGGGTCTGTATTGGCTAGGGTTCCATCTAAATCAAAAAGAATGGCTTTTAGCATGATTTCAGGTTGAAAGTTAGTTGATTTGTACAGTTCAAGAGTTATTCTTGAATGGAACCATCCGGCATAATAGCCTCTTCAAAGCTTGCTCCATCCAGATCCGCGCCCTCAAGTTGGGCGGTATTTAAATCCGCCTTATTCAAATTCGCATTGTTGAGTTTAGCATTACTCAGAATTGCCCCTCTTAAAAAGGCTCCACTCAGATCCGTTCCGGTTAAATTGGCATTGGTTAAATTGGCTTGGGTTAATGCTGTTTCACTCAAATTTGCACCGCTTAAATCCGCCTGACTGAGATCAACTCCTGCTAAGATGGCACCACTTAAATTCGCACCTCTTAAGTTCACCCCACTGAGGTTAGAACCGTTTAATCTTGCACCTGACAAGTCCGCCCCTTCAAAGTTTTCTGCGGTTAAATCACACTCAAAACATTCTTTGGTTTCGCTTAAGTTTTGGGCTGTATCCTCTGGAGCCGTTTGACATCCCGTTGTGAGAACCAGAAGCATTACAGCTAAAGCCGAGAAAGCCGGAAATTTTAACTTCATTTTCAACACTCAATTCAAAACGACTATATCGACGCCGATGGGTGAACCTACGACGACCAAGATCGACGCCAGTGAAAAAGATTTTCCATCCAATCTATTAATAGGGTATTGCACCGACGCTGTTGTTGCAACCAAGCGATCGCCGTTTGCTGACTCATTTGTGAAAAAGTCGGCCAAATTTGGGGAAGTTGAGCGATCGCCTCAATCTTCAAGCCTTGACGAATGGCTAAAGCAATCATACCAATCATCTCACTGGCTTGGGAACCGACAATCGAAGCCCCTAAAATCCGACCTTTTCGATCTCCGATTAATTTGAAAAAACCAACAGTTTCATCTTCAATGATCGCTTTGGGTAAAGATTTAAAATAATCCCGATACACTAAGATATTATCTCCGTAGCGGTGTTGGGCTTGTGTTTCCGTCAGTCCAACTCTGGCTAACTGAGGTTCTGAAAAAATTGCCCAGGGAATGCCTTGATAGTTGACTTGATAAACCGGAAAATATAAAGCATTTTTGAGCGCGATTGTTGCTTCATAATCCGCCAGATGAGGGATGGAATAGCCCCCGGATACATTACCACAGGCATAAATCTGAGAATGGGTGGTTTGAAGTTTGTAATTTAGATGTAAATATTCACCCTTGAAAGCCACTCCCACTGCTTCTAAATTTAACCCTTTGAGTTGAGGTTTTTGTCCGGCTGCTAAAATAATCTCATCAACTTCAATAGCTTTATTTCCCGCTTGAATCCATTTTTTATTCTCTATTTTTTTCGTTTGGATCACAGGTGTTTGAGTTAAAATTCTGATTCCTTCTGCTTCTAACTTTGCTTGAATTAAAGCCGTAGATTCTGGATCTTCTTTGCCTAGAATCTGATTGTTTTTAACAATAATTGTGACCTGTGATCCCAGTTTAGCAAAGGTTTGAGCCAGTTCAATTCCGCTTGGATCTCCCCCAATAACAGCTAACTGTTCAGGAATTTGAGTCAGTTTATTAAGAGTTTCAGCCGTTAAAAATCCAGTGAAAAGTAGTCCTTCAATCTCAGGTATTTTAGCTTGAGAACCGGGAGCGAGTAAATAGGTTCGCGATCGCAAGATTCGTTGATTGACCCCAAAAGCCAGATGAGGTTGACTGACAAACTCCCCCTGTCCAAAAATCACATCAACTCCCAAAGCCGCCAACATCGCCGGAGAATATTGGGCTTCCACCTGAGACACCACTGCTTCTAGCCATTGTTGAGTGTCGGGCCAGTAGAGAGCGGGGCCTTGATCCCCATCCGGGTTGTGAGTCCAATCAATTCCCAAGAGTCGCGATCGCTCAATTTGTCGAACCACTTGTCCCACCGATCCAAGGGCTGCACTGTATCCTGAATGCCAACACTGACTCCCCAACGTCGGTTTTTGGGGTTCAACCAGGGCAACCCGGGCTTGTCTTTGAGCAGCCCAAGCTGCGGCATAGCGTCCGGTTGGACTGCCACCAATTATTACCACATCGTAGTCAATCATAACGAAAAAGGGGTGAGAAGCTGAATTAGAGGGCAGGCCAAAGGTCTGTTAAAGCCGTTAAGAGGCGTTGATTTTCTGCCTCCGTACGGATCGCAACCCGAAAATAATGTTGACCCAGTTCCCGAAAGCTGAGACAGTCTCGAATTAAAATCCGATGACGTTTTAACAGAGACAGTTGTAATTCCGGGACAGGCTGGGATGAATAAACCAGCAGAAAATTAGCAGCCCCCCGATAGGGGCGAAGTCCAGGGAATTGAGCTAAACCCGTTAACAATTGAGAACGAGCTTTGATTAACCAGTCCCAAGTGTATTGTTGAAAGGCATGATCGTGAACAACAGCTTCACCCACGGCAGCCGCCAACACATTGACCGGCCAGGGATCACGCCACTGTTGCCACCGTTGCAGTCGATCCGGGTGAGCAATAGCATAACCCAAACGTAATCCGGGGATACTGTAAAATTTGGTGAGCGATCGCAAAATGACTAAATTCTGGTATTCCGTCACTTTCGCCACGAGGCTTTGTTGATCAGTCGGGGGAATAAAATCCATAAAAGCTTCATCAACAACCACCAGGTCAAACTGTTCGAGGAAAGGTTCAAGAACGTCCTGAGTAAACAGCCGACCCGTGGGGTTGTGAGGATTATTTATAAGTAGCCCCCCACGCTTGTCCAGTTCCAGTGGAGTCAATGACCACAGTCCCTGGTTTTCGGATAACGGCCATTCAATCACAGCAGCTTGAAAAGCACTCAGCGATCGCCAATAGTCTCCAAAAGCCGGAGTTAAAACCGAGGTCGTCTGCTGTTGAGCCAGATCCCACCCCGCCCAAGTGAGTAACTCAGCCGCTCCATTCCCTGGCAAGATCCAGTCTGCATCTAGAGGGGAATGAATCTGACTCAGAGTCTCTCGTAAAACCCGATATTGGGGATCCGGATAAACTCTGAGATCACTCAAATGGGTTTGAATGGCGTTGAACGCGGACTGTGGAGGCCCCCAAGGATTAATACTGGCTGAAAAATCCAGAATCTCCAGGGGAGAGCAGCCTGCTATCGAGGCGGCCCAAGCAAGATTTCCACCATGTCCAGGTCTGGCAAGCGGTTGGGCTAACACAATTATTCCTCTTTCGGAGCGACCTTTTCCTTAAACAGTTTACCTGCTGAGAAAGCGGGAACCCGAGTTGCGGGAATTTCCATTTTTTCTCCGGTTTTCGGATTACGGCCTTCACGCGCTTTACGTTCGCGGGACTCAAAGGAACCAAAACCCACGAGGGTTACTTTATCGTTACGCGATACCGCTTCCATAATGGTATCGAGGGCTGCTGTCAGAACAGCATCAGCTTGTTTTTTGGTTACGCTAGCTCGTTCAGCCACCGCATCAACTAATTCACCTTTATTCATAGAACCTCCTTGTCTGGAAACCCCGCATCACAAGGGATCGGGGTGATAAACTGATAGCACAAATCGTCAATTCAAACCCAGGACAAAAGAAAAATGCTTTTGTCCCATGAGGCTCTTGACAAAGACTGCCTATCTGCTATTGATTTGTCAAGTGATTCTGATCGTGGATAGTCTTTGGATCAAAATTCAACGTGACTATCGCTGTAACCCTGACAGTATCACACTTGTACTGCCTTATTCTAATGTCTTTAAGTCGAATATGGATCAATTCAATCTTTAAATTTATATAGATTTCATAGAATTTTCTGATTTTGATTCTATTTTGGCCCAAAAAAACATCCTCAGCCTAGAGGATGGGGAGAGACAGTAACCAATTATCAGCTATCAGGTTACAGGTTACAGGGAATGGGGAAGTAGGAGAGAAACTGTCTTCACTGTAAACTGTCTTCACTGGTCACTGATAACTGATAACTGTAAACTGTTTTTTGTCTAACGTCGTTGCATCATATCTCGTGCATCCGGGCTAATGTTATACTCATAACCAAACGGTGCGCGATCAGATTCATCCATAATCATCGGAGTAATCAACACCACAACTTCGGCCCGTCCAGTTTCACGGCTTGAACTTCTAAATAACGCCCCAACAATCGGTAAATCTCCTAAGAAGGGAATTTTACTCGCCGTAATACGATCTTGTTCTTGAATAATCCCAGAAACAATTAGAGTTTGGCCATCCCGTAGGCGAATACGTCCAGAGCGAAACTCTCGTTTAGCAATTTCCGTCGCAAAGCCTAAACCTGTTTCCCGACGGGTAGTCACAGCAGTCACAGTAGGTATCACTTGAATCGTGACAAATCCATTATCATCAATTCTTTCTACGTTGACAGAAAGCTGTAGACCCACATCATCATCATCATCGGTAAACACAAAAGATTGAGTTTGTCTTTGTCCACCTGGCGTTTCCACAAAATCCGTTTCAGTCTGTCGAACAATCCGTTCTACCAATCTGACAGAAGCAATTTCCCCTTCCTGAACCAGCAACGTCGGATCAGTCAGAATCTTCGCATTGCGGTTTTGAATCTGGAATTGTAAGGTTTGTAAGAAACGACGGGGGTATTGGAAGAGGGGGAACGTATCAAAGTTAACGCTACCGGGCGTAAATGAACCGTCTGGATTACGCTGAAATGGCTCAAAGTCAGAAATACCTACTCGTTCAGGACGACTGGTTACAGGAGAAACCGGTCGTAATGTTACCCCGCCTCGTCCGGGTGCCGTTAAAGGAGTCGTGGTGGTTCCATCTCGGTCGAAGAAGGGGGGTACTCCTCCAACCGGGGTGTTGGGAACAATCGGTCGAGCGTTAATTCCCCCAGTGGCTAAGTTTCGATCCGGTGGGTTAAAGGAGCCGAAGTTCAGAGCCGCCGCACCGCCATCATTAACAAAGAAAGAGTCATTCACGCCGAAGGAAAAACTGCTATTAAAGCTGTCTTCTCCCACAAGGTTAATATCAATCACCTTAACGTTGATAGCGACTTGACGTTTACGGAGATCGAGTTGCACCAGTTGAGCCGAAGCCAGTTCGACCAAATTCGGTGGCCCTACTAAGGTCAAACTATTGAGACGATCATCAACAATAATCTGCATCCCTCGCAGAAGGGGATTAGAGTCTTGAGTTTCTACCCGCAAGGTTTCCACCACCGTTGTCACCTGAGTATCTGTGGTGGTTAACGCTTGGGTAGTTCCCGGAATATTCACCGAGTTCGCACGAGTCACCTGTTGTTCACGGGTAATCGCCCGTTCAGCCCCCATACTGACCAGAAAAGCCGCCGCTTCTCCGGCTGGAACTTGATTGAGTCGGAAGGAACGAACCACCACATCACGAGCGGTGTTCGGGAGTTGGCGACCGACGAAGATCGTATTTCCTTGACGGTTGGCTTCCAGTCCACTCAACCGCAGAACATAGTTAAACACATCTTGAACCGACTCATTTTCAATATCAAGAGAAATGGTCAAATCTTCGACATTCACTTGAGCGCCTTGAGTTTGTCCGACCTGTCCTAAGTTCGGTGCAAATGCCACGTTCAGTCCGGCTGTTCGGGCCAGTAGCGAGAGAACATCCCGCACTAAAGCATCCCGCAACACTAAACGAGGAATCACTTCTGTGGTGTTTAAATTGACCGCAGACACTGACGGGTTAACGTTGGAAACGGCAATATCTCCAACGGGTGGAGCAACAGCCCGAGGTAAAAACGGAGGAGTGGGATCAACAGAACGCCGTGCATCCGGTGTGAGTTGAGGATTGGTACCTCTGATCGCTGGATCGGGGAGAATTGGCTCTTGTGGAGCCTGAGTGGGGGGCGGTGTGGGTTGTTGAGCCAGAGAACCCCCCTCAATTTCTACTTCTGGGTTGGGAACCAAAACATCCGCAGATGGGGAGGGAGAAGAAATCGAAGAATTTGGGGGAACATTTGCCGTTGCACCACTAGCTGTCATGCTGATCACAATACCCCCTGAACCTCCTTGAACCACCCGAGCTTCTGGGGGACTGTTAGATCCGGTAACAATGACCCGGACGCTGGTGGAATCAAGTTGAGCAACAACAATGGAAGAAATTCCTGGGGCCGGGTTGTTTTGTTGAAACATATCCCGACCCATATTTAGCTGTGTATTAATCAAATCAGCGACAAAATCATTACCGCGTCTGACCACGAAAACCTCTGATCTTCCGCCGCCTTCAGTGGTTAGAACGAGATTGATTTCGCCGTTGCTTTCAACAATTTGAACATCTCTAATCACGGTAAAGGCATTCGCTGGGGCTTGAGCCATCAGAACGATGGCCGCCATCGCTAGTCCTGATCCATATCCTATAAGTTGTTTCACGTTCCCTCCTCACTGGGTAGTGCTTATGCTTTAGACTTTAAAGTTATTGCGTTAATCTCAAACTTAAATTTTGGATCGACTTTTCCAGATTTTTACTGAGTAGTTCAGCTTTTAAATGGATTGTAGGCGATCGCGAAGCCAAAATTACGAGGTTCAAGCTATTTTTTTTTAGATAGAATGAAAATTGTTAGAGCGACTAGCCTGAAACCTTAGAGCATTTGTCCTATCCTGTCAAGCTCAAGGCCGATTTTCTTTCTAAAAATTAATAACCGCGCTCAGTGTAAACGCGGCTTAGGGGGGAGCAGGTTTTGACGACTTGTAGAATTACTGAGGGGCTGCATCGGCTTCTGCCGCGGCGGCTGCCTCTAAATCTTCTTGAGTCAATGGCATTAACGCCCTTAAGTTAAAAGAAGTTCTCAGGCGGCGTTGAGGTTGTTCACTGGCGGGGACAAATTGACCTTGTCTCTGTTCTCCGACCACAACGGGCGCGGCTTCTACCAAGCGAGTCTGTAAGTCTCTGACGACTAACATGGGCTGCATTCGTTCGAGAATAATCAAAAACTGTCGGGTTTGAGCAAAATTTCCCTCAAACTCTACTTGATATTCTCGGCGTCTGAGTTTTCCATCAACAGCAGGACCCAAAGAACCATCATTGATGACTTCTGCCTCGGAAGCTGATGTTGTGCCTCCTGGAGTCGGCGAGGGTTCAAACTGGGTAATCCTCGCTTTTTCATCATTGTTGGTAATACCGGCATTGACGCTATTGAGTTGTTCTTCGATATCAAAGATCAACGTTTTCAGCGTGGCTTGGTCGGCAAACAAGGCTGTGACTGCGGCTCGTCTTTGCCGTGCTGCGACTAACTCCTGTTCGGCTTCGGCTTTTCGGCTGAGTTTTTCGTCTTGCTGTTCTATTTCTCGTTGTTTACCAACAATTTGCTGATCGAGGTCATTTCCCTGAGCAATTGTAGGCATCACCAACTTAAAAATCCCAAATCCAGCTAACAAGACTCCGACAACGGCGATACCAATACCAATATTTTTGGGAGTAAGCGGGACTCCCAACACCACTGGGCCTGATGCCTCCTGTTCGTCTTCGGCTTCTATAAATACGTTATTTGCTGATGTCATGGTTGAATGACTCCTTTTTGCTGAAGGATTTGAATCCGATTGACTAACCCGACGGCTCCCTTATTTTTTAACTGTGGAAGTAACTCAGAAGCCGTCGCGGCACTCAAATTAGTTTCTATTCTATATTCGACGACGGGCTGTAAACTCGGTAGGTTTAGGTTTCCGCCTTGAGAGTTGTCAACGACGAGTTGAGTGGGATTATCTTTCAAACGGGCTGAAAGAAGTTGGGTCTGACCTCCGTCAAAGAAGGGAGATTGGTTGAGTAACAGAACAAAATCATTGAGTTGTGTAAAAGAGTTGGCAATTCCGGTAATTTCGAGTTTCGCTGTTGCTCTTGTCGGGGTTGCCTCTCCTTCAACTTGCGCTGCGGCCGTTGCTGTAGGGGGTTCAGTTTGTTGAATACTGTTAATTTTGACCCCAGCAATTTGCATGAGTTCAGCGAGTTCTTGAGTTAAGGCTGACCAAGGTTTAATCTCATTAAAGACGGTTGCTAACGCATTGGCGTCTTCGTTGGTTTGTTGGGCTTCTGCGTAGATTCGATCCAGTTCTGCAACCAGGTTGGTTTTCTCACCGAGTTGGGCTTCTAAGGCATTTAATTCGTTTTGTAATTGAGCATTTCGTTGATTAAAGACCAGCCAAGCTCCTCCCACTAGGGCGTTGACGCCTAAAGCTGCGGCGGCTCCCATAATAATCGGGGTTTGATCCTTGCTCGCTCCGCTTCGGCCTGGGGAGGTTGCTGCTTTTCGTTCTGAGGGCTTGTAGTCGGGACGGTCGTTAAGAAAATTAATATCAAGGCTGTACATTGCATCAAACCTCTTTTAGGATTTGTTTAGGGCTTGAGGGCATCATTATTAAGATCAATTTTAGACGGGTATCGCTCTGATTTCCTTTGGTCTATGGTAACAACAGAGGGAGGGTTTGAGGTTAAGCTTTTTAACATGAACTCGCCCTTCTCTAGAGAGTTATAATTGACCCCAGGTCATCGTTGCCCACTTTGTCCATGATAGCTAAATCTTGACTTGGTGATCCCCAATGGTCAATTAACTGACCCGCATTCCCAAACCTAACGCCACTCCTAGGCTAGCACGTTGTTCGGGTGGAATCTCTTGCTCGCTTTGTAACGACAGCATTTCCACGGGATCAACTTGTGTTGCAGGCATGGCTAAACGCTGCATGAAAAATTCATCAAGTTGACCGATTGATGCCCCGGGGCCTGCTAATAACAGTTGGGCAATCTCTAAACCGTCGCTTTGATTAATATAAAAATCAATGGAACGGCGTAGTTCATCAGCCAATTCAGAAAGAATTTTAATAATAGCGTTTGTGCCGGGGTTCGGATCGCTTAATGCTCCCATTGTATCAGTCACGGGGAGGGTCATGGCTTGCAATTCGCTCACATCTCTCGATGGCGGTAAATTCATCGCGTTATTCAGGGCGGTTTGCACTTGAAATAACCCGATGGGAATGGTGCGATTAAATTGCGGAACTCCATTGACTACAATGGCGAGTTCGGTACTATCAAATTCGAGATCGGCAATAATTGTGGCTTCGGAGGAGGAATATTGTTCGAGTTGATGTTTGAGTGTGCGAATTAGGGCAAAACTACTGACTTCTAGCACATCTACTTTTAATTCTGCTTGTTCAAAGGTTTCTAGGTAAGTATCGGTGACTTCTTTCCGGGTTGCCACTAACAAAACTTGCATTTTTTCGATGCCGTCTTCATCGACAAACATTCCTAATTTCTGATAGTCTACATCTGCTTCTTCTCGGGAAAAGGGCAAATAAAGTCCGGCTTCGGCGTTCATGTAGTCTTTGAGTTCTTCTTCGTTGAGTTCGGCTGGAACTGAGATTAAACGAGTCACTGCTTCTCGGCCAGGTATGGCGGTTGCTACTCGTTTGGTTTTAATATTTTTATCGGCTAAAGTAGATTGAATTAACTCCGCCATTGTCGGCGTATCAATGATTTGCCCATCTTGTACGACATCTTCAGGTACGGGAGTTGTGGCAATATTAATTAATTTGAATTCATTGCCTTTTCTTCGCAGTTCTACAACGTTAATTCGTTCGGAAGCCAACTCAATTCCCACGCCCGGTTTTTGACCCGAAAAAAGACCTTTAAAAAAGCTGACCATAGTTTTTAAATTGTTGTAAACCGTATTTAGGTTAAAGGTTACAGGGGACAGTTATCAGTGACCAGTTATCAGTTATCAGTTATCAGTGACCAGTTATCAGTGAACAGGTAATAGGGGAATTGTTACAGGGGGTTAGGACAACTGTAAACTGTAAATTGTCTTCACTGGTGAGTGCAGTACGTTGGTGAGGCAGTGCGGTGAGTCTTATTGGCGGTGTCAGTTTCTGTCACGCCAAAGTAGCGTAGCTTGCTTCTGCGTAGCAGTACCCGGAGGGTCACTGATAACTGTAAACTGTTTAAACCTGCCCAAAAACCGATTAATTTTGAGTTTTTAACTCGCTTTTTTCTGAATCAACTAAAAAGATTGAACCACTCCTGAATGACCGGAAATTTCATTCATCGGTTCAACTCTCCCCCCTAAATATTTGGCGAGAAAGTCTTCAGCGATCGCATAGAAGTGTAACCGATTTTCAGGACGAGCGAACCCATGTCCTTCATCTGTATATAACACATACTCTATCGGTTTTCCCGCTTGTTTCATCGCTGCAACAATTTGTTCACTTTCGGCCTGTTTTACCCGGGGATCATTCGCGCCCTGGGCAATTAATAGCGGTTTTTGAATGCGATCAACAAAAAATAAAGGCGATCGGGACTTCAAAAACTCCTCCTCTGTCTCCAGATTACCCACTCGATGATAAAAATTAGCACGAATCGGTTCCCAATAGGGCGGAATACTCTGCATCAGTGTAACTAAATTACTCGGGCCAACAATATCGACCCCGCAAGCAAACACCTCCGGCGTAAAGGTCAACCCAACGAGAGTCGCATAACCGCCATAGGAACCGCCCATAATCGCAATTTTATCCCGTTGAGCGATATTATTTTCAACCAGCCAATTCACCCCATCAATCAGGTCATCGTGCATTTTCCCCGCCCATTCCCGGTTGGCTGCATTCAAAAAGGCTTTGCCGTAGCCTGTTGAACCCCGGAAGTTTAGCTGTAAGACTGCATAACCCCGGTTGGCTAACCATTGGGCTTCGGAGTCATAGCCCCAAACATCTCGCGCCCAGGGGCCACCATGAACGAGCATAACGGTGGGAACGGGTGTCGCAACGCCAACGGGTTTGGTGAGGTAGCCATGAATGGTGAGTCCATCTCGGGCGGTAAACGACATCGGTTCCATTGAGGCGAGGGGTAAGCCTTCTAACTGGGGTTTGTTGGTAAACAAAAAGGTATGGGTTTTAGAAGGGCGATCATAAATGTAGTAGGAAACCGGGCTATCATCATCAACAAAACTGACTAACCACTTCTCATCGGTTAAAATGCGACGGATACCAAATTCACCGGAACGAATGGCTTTAATGGCTTCTAAGTCTGCTTCTATGGATGAGTCGAGGATCTGCCATTCTTGTTTATCTTTATAAAAGGAAACAGCTTCTAACTGACGGGTGGTGGGATGGGCCAGAACTCCGCCGACGTCATACTGGGGATCTTCGGCGATCACGGTTTCGCTGCGAGTCGCCAGATCAAATGCAATTAACCGTTCGGCGTTGGCGTCGTGATTGGCGACAATATAAAGAGTTTTGCCATCATTGGAAAAGAAAACTGCGCCGCCTTCTTCATCGGGTCCCCAATGTCGTAGGGTTTCCCAAGTTTGATCGGGGGTTTCTCGATACCACAAATCATAACCCCCGTCGGGTGTTGTCGCCGTTGCTGCCCGAATTTGAAACTGACTGTCTGCCGTCCAACTGACGATATTTCCGGGGTTTTCGGTGTAAAATTCAATTCCTCCGGTTTTCAGGTTCACGCGATAAACATCAAAGACTTGGGGGTTATTGAGGTTCATCCCGACTAAAAGTTCTTCGGGGAAGTTATGATCGAGATCGACGACTTGCGCCCGCACGCCTTGAAAGGGGGTTAAGTCGCGGACGATATTAGATTGAATGTTAACCAGATATAAATGCCAATTTTCGTCGCCGTCGGAGTCTTGGGCGTAGATTAGTTGATCGGGGCTATAAGTCCAGAAAAAAGCCCGAATTCCTCGTTTTTTGTCTGCGGTGAGTTGGTGATCGTCTTCTTGTCCAACGGTTCGCAGCCACACTTGGAGAACGTCTTTGTCGTCTGGGGCGAGATAGGCAAGGTATTGACCATTGGGTGATAACGAAGGACTGGTTCGTTCCGGGTTGCCAAATAGGATATCACGGGAAATCAGAGGCGGAAGTTGGGTTTCTGTCTGTTGTGTGGTTGCTGTGGTCATGGATTTTCTTGGCTTTGACTTTCTCTATTTTGACGTGAAATGTGGCTTCTAGGCGGAAATTCACCCGATCAGTTCATCCCTAGAGGGGAAGTCATCACCCGATCCAAGATGAATAATACAAATAGACGGTGATTATACCATTTGTTAATTTTTGGGATTTGGAGGTAGAATGAGGGATGGAAATGATTTATTTTAACCTAAAAAATAACTTTCCGGTTTTAATTTTAACGTTACGCAAACGTTTAGGGCTTTCACAGGAAAAACTGGCGGCAAAATTGGGGGTTTCGTTTCAAACGGTTAATCGTTGGGAACGGGGACGGACTCAGCCCTCAAAGTTGGCTTTGCAAGTGATTAAACAACAGTTAATTGAGATGGAACAGGAAGGGGCGGATTTATTGTTTCTCTATTTTGGCGGCCAAGAAAGTCAAGAAAATCACGATAATTCTCAAAATTAGGTGAGTTGAATGCTACAGTCTATTAAAGCTTAAAAAGTTTGTTTGTATTCCTCAGTCTGTTCTTGGAAAAGAGTTAAAATTAATTCAGATTTCAAAAGAACAACGAAAACCCAGGAGAAAATATGACCATGACTCAGGAAAGTTCCTATATTCGTTGGTTTGAAAGCATTCGGGTTGATGATGTTCCCATTGTGGGCGGGAAAAATGCGTCTCTGGGAGAGATGGTACAATCGCTAAAATCTCAAGGAATTCGGGTTCCTGATGGCTTTGCGATTACGGCTCAAACCTACTGGGAATTTCTAGAGGCTAACAATCTTAAAGATAAAATTCTGTATCAAATAGAACAGTTTAAATTGGGAGAAATTCCGTTAGAAAAGGCGGGAAAAACGATTCGTCGTTTATTGGTTCGTTCTCGCTTTCCTGAACACATTGCGGAGACTATTCGTGAAGCTTATCGGCAACTTTCGGATCGGTATAACTTAGATGAAGTTGATGTGGCGGTTCGCAGCAGTGCAACAGCAGAAGATTTACCAGATGCTAGTTTTGCGGGGCAACAAGAAAGCTATCTTAATATTACTGGAACGGAAGAAGTTTTAGAAGCCTGTCGCAAATGTTATGCGTCTTTATTCACGGATCGGGCGATTAGTTATCGGGAAACAAAAGGGTATAATCATCTTGATGTTGCCTTATCGATTGTGATTCAAAAAATGGTGCGATCCGATAAGGCTTGTTCCGGGGTGATGTTTTCGATTGATCCGGAAACGGGTTTTCCTAATGATATTTTGATTACGGCGGCTTGGGGATTAGGTGAATTAGTGGTTCAAGGTTCTGTGACTCCTGATCAATATCGGGTGTTTAAGCCGTTATTAAAGCAGCCAGAATTAAGACCGATTATTGAGAAAAGTTTAGGGAATAAACAAGAAAAGATGATCTATGCGTTGGGAACCACAAAAACAACGCGAACTGTGCCAACTTCTCTTTATGAATTACAATCCTTTTCTTTGGAAGATGAGGAGGTTTTACAACTGGGAAAATGGGCAGAATTAATCGAAGATCATTATCAATGTCCGATGGATATTGAATGGGCAAAAGATGGCGATACAGGAGAATTGTATGTGGTGCAAGCCCGCCCGGAAACGGTACAATCTCAAAAACAGGCAGGGATTTTAAAGACTTATTCGCTAAAACAACAAAGCGATCGCTTGTTAGTGGGGTTGAGTGTGGGGGATGCCATTGCTAGCGGAAAGGTGTGTTTAATTCGCAATGTTACGGATATTGAACAGTTTGTCGAAGGTAGTATTTTAGTGACAGAAATGACCGATCCAGATTGGGTTCCGATTATGAAAAAAGCGGCCGGAATTGTGACTGATCATGGGGGAAGAACTTGTCATGCGGCGATTATTAGTCGGGAGTTAGGAATTCCGGCAATTGTGGGAACTGGAAAGGCAACAGAATTATTAGAAGCTGGACGAGAAGTCACGATTTCTTGTGCAGAAGGGGAGGAAGGATATATTTATGAAGGGTTATTAGATTTTGAGTCTCAAGCTGTCAACTTGTTAGATGTTTCCCCAACAAAAACCAAGATTATGATGAACATTGGCAGTCCGACTGCGGCGTTTCGTTGGTGGCAACTTCCGGCGGATGGTATTGGGTTAGCCCGGATGGAATTTTTGATTAATAATATTATCAAAGTTCATCCAATGGCGTTGATTCATTTTGACCAAATTAGCAATTATTCAATCCGTCATCAAATTGCTGAAATGACGCATGGTTATGAGGATAAAACGGATTATTTTGTGGATTTGTTAGCCCGAGGAATTGCTAAAATTTCAGCCTCTCAATATCCTAAACCTGTAATTGTGCGGATGAGTGATTTTAAAACTAATGAATATGCAGATTTAATTGGCGGTCAACAATTTGAAAAGGTCGAAGCTAATCCCATGTTAGGGTTTCGGGGGGCTTCACGGTATTATAGCGATCGCTATCGAGAAGGCTTTGCGTTAGAATGCAAGGCGATTAAGGTTGTGCGAGAAGTGATTGGGATGGATAATGTGATTATTATGATTCCTTTTTGTCGCACGTTAAAAGAGGCGGATCGGGTATTAGAAGTGTTAGAAAGTAATGGGTTAAAACGAGGTGAAAACGGTTTACAGGTTTATGTGATGTGTGAACTTCCTTCTAATGTTGAATTAGCGGATGAGTTTGCAAAACGGTTTGATGGGTTTTCTATCGGGACGAATGATTTAACACAATTAGTCTTAGGGGTAGATCGAGATTCTGGCGAGTTAGCGGAGTTATTTGATGAACGAGATTTAGCCGTTAAACGGATGATTCAACGTTTAATTAAAACTGCCCATGAAGCCGGGCGAAAAGTGGGAATTTGTGGTCAAGCGCCGAGTGATCATCCTGATTTTGCTGAGTTTTTAGTTGAAGCGGGAATTGATTCGATTTCGTTAAATCCTGATAGTGTGGTGAAGGTTAAACGGCGAGTGGCGGAAGTGGAACAGAACCGGGTTTAAGCTAACTCTATTTTGAGGTTTAATGTATCTCCCCATCCTCTTTTTTCTGGGAGATACTGTCATTTTTCTATTAATTTAGTGGTTAGTTAAATGAGAGAAATTTGATAAATTGGTCAAATGTTAACGGTTGATGAGGCGGGGTTTATTATCCCTGAAGCTAGCATCGATAAAATTCCTGCTGAATGGCGGTTATGAGTTTATCGGGTAATAATTGTTAAACTAAAAAAGAGTGAAACCAACTTTAATCAAAAGTCTTTATTTCACTCTAAATCATTGATCAACTTTTCAATTTTACAGGTTCCAGACTGTTAGACTAGCGCCAGATCATTGGAAAACTCTTGGGGAAGTATTTCAAAAGCTTCGCTGTTGAGGGCATTATTCGACAGTTCAGTGGGTATCGCAGTTGATCTACTGAAAAAGGGATGAGGTAAACTTGTATTCGGGCCACGCCGGAGTTTAACAGAGACTGAATCAAGTGTTCCGGCTAATCCCAATGCTTCAGCATTATCGAGAATTGTCGCCGTTAAATTCTCGGTAATATTTTCATAGAAATCATTAGGATTGGGATAATTGGTGAGAAAATCTAGGGCAAAGTTAGTTAAGGGGATAATATTGGGGAAGGAGTCTAAATTATCAACATAATCAAGACTAATTGTTGCAGTTCCAACAGTTCCCCCCTGAACGGGTATAACAAGATCCTCTAATAGTAATCTTGTTAGCTGATCGGTATTTCCCGTTGAAGTTTGTATGCTTTGACTGACAAAGGGATAGGGTAAAGTGGGAATGGGTTCACGAATCAATTCGATTGAGACTGAATCCATTGTTCCTGCAAGTCCCAATGTTTCGGCATTATTAAAAATCTCAGCTACCACATTCTTGCTAATATTTTCATAGAAGTCGTCAGGATTGGGATAATTGCTCAGAAAGTCTTTAACAAAGTTGGTAACAGGGACAATATTGGGGAAGTTTTCTAAACCATTAACTTGATCAATGTTAATCACAACATCGTTGACAGTTCCGCCTTGAACGGGTACAAATAGATCTTTAAATTCCACCCGTACAAGTTGTTCAGAACTGCTTCCAGGACTACTGATTGATGTCGTAAAAAAGGGATGAGGTAAATCTGTATTCGGGCCGCGCCGCAGTTCAAGTGAGACTGAATCTATCGCTCCTGCTAATCCCAATGCTTCAGCATTATCGAGAATTGTCGCCGTTAAATTCTGGGTAATATTTTCATAGAAATCGTTAGGATTGGGATAATTTGTGAGAAAATCTCGGGCAAAGTTAGTCAGGGGGATAATATTGGGGAAGGAGTCTAAATTATCAACATAATCAAGACTAATCGTCGCATTGGCAACGGTTCCCCCCTGAACGGGTATAACAAGATTTCTGAATTGTAATATGGTTTGCTGATCGGTATTTCCCGTTGAAGTTTGTATGCTTTGACTGACAAAGGGATAGGGTAAAGTGGGAATGGGTTCACGGATCAGTTCGATTGAGACTGAATCCATTGTTCCTGCAAGTCCCAATGTTTCGGCATTATTAAAAATCTCAGCTACCACATTCTTGCTAATATTTTCATAGAAGTCGTCAGGATTAGAATAATTGCTCAGAAAGTCTTTAACAAAGTTGGTAACAGGAACAATATTGGGGAAGTTTTCTAAACCATTAACTTGATCAATGTTAATCACAACATCGTTGACAGTTCCGCCTTGAACGGGTACAAACAGATCGGAAATTTCTATCCGTAGCAGTTGGTCAAATAGGGTCATAAAATACACCTGATTGGAGTTTGATAAAAAAGTAAAATACCACGATATATTGCTGATGTAAATAGAAAAAATAATAAATTTTTCATAGGCGACTTTTATAGGGTTAAAGTCCCTCTTGAGGAGAGGAATTTAGGGTGAGGTTAGGGTTAAAGTCCCTCTTGAGGAGAGGAATTTAGGGTGAGGTCAACAAAAAAATAGCCTCAACCGAAGTCGAGACTTTTTTGACTTAATTGACCACAGAAAACTCAAGCTTTAAACAAATCACACACAGAAAACATTGAACATAGGAGAATTGACCACTGAAAACTTAGATGATCCCCTTGAATGGAATGTTTGAGCTTTTTTCAGAAACGTTCTGAAATTTTTACTCTCTAGGCTAACACCTACATATCCAAAACGAATCCATCCATTTAGCAACTTGACCGACATCCGCTCCATTCTCTTGGAGGTCTTCGGTACTGCTATTTATCATCATTGCATTTTCTACCCAGATTTGTCAGTGGTTTTACTGAAGTTTTACAGAGACTTTACAAATTCTCCGTAGTATTAAAGGTAAATACTCTAAAATTGCAAACACAGTTGTGTAAATTCTGCTTCTAGCCTGCCTGTCGCTGCGATCGCATTGAGAGGTTGTTCGGTTTGTGGGGGGGATTGTCCCGGAGATTGATTTTCACAAGCTAACCACTGTTGAAAGACTTGCCATCGTCCGTCGTTGGGTTCTACAATGCCATAGACTCGGATTCGTTTTTTCTGATGAGATTCTACTCGTAAGCATTCTAAGCTATACCCTATTT
>JBJHBL010000035.1:0-61853 GCA_050485465.1 Limnoraphis sp.
GTTAGTGGCAGCGGAGAGGCGCTATGGCACCTCTCCCGTGTTGAATTAGGACTTGCGTTTTAGGGCAACAGAACCTAAACCACCAACTGCAATTAAAGCTAAAAGTGTGGTGGGTTCAGGAACCGTTTCAACAGTAATACTTTGCAGTGAATAAGGACTTCTCAAGTTCGCAGTAAAACTGAAGACTTGAGCCGTTTTTTCTGTAAGGTCAAAGTTACTGAAGTCAAAAACACCACCTTCAGAAATCTTTGTATTGACAAATGTAGGGTTATCGTCAACAAACAGATTAAAGTTACCGTTTTCCCTAACAAAACCGAAGGATGCAGAAACCAGACTCACTTTTTGACCAAAGTCTAAAAATAGAGTCTCAATTCCTCCTGCTGCATCAATTTCTCGTCCCCAACCGCGACCATCAACAACGCCTAATCCCCCATCAGTTCTTCGTACCCGACCCGTACCGTCTTCTGCATCAGCAGTAGCAGTTACAGTCAGACCATCAACAGTGAAGTCCAAAAAAGAAGCCGTCGTAAAGGGGCCTGCAAAGTCAAACTGTTTGAGTTTCGCAGCTTGTGCAGGATTAACTTCGACGACACTACCAAGAAAAAGCGCGCCAAAAGCTGCAACGGTGAAACGTGTTAAAAAGCGAACGTTCATGTTTTCGATTCCTTAAATAAATATTAGTAGAGTAAAAGGGTCATTTTACCGAAGCTACTGCCCTTGCATTAGATTTTACAAATGAGGGGTTAATTCTACCGAGTTATCACTGAGACGAAAGGCACTCGGGAGAAATTTCCTATCTTTTTCGACATTTTTAGAAAAATTTTGAGGTATTTTTGCTGAAAAAATTAAGTTTTTCAACTCTAACAGAGGTCAAATAAAATTCTCTAAAAAAATAAAATAATCAGGTAAAATTTTGGAATTTAAAGCTATTCAATGCTTCTAGCTATTGTGGAATTTTATTCTACCAGAGAACCCTATTTTTGAATTTAAATCTGTATTTTTTATCACAAAAACAATCAGTATCCTAGAATACTAGAAATAAATACAATCAATTCTAAAATAAACGTAAACGCACACAAAACGGACTGCTAAAACTTCCAACCCAACCCTTTTCCAAAACGATTTACCCTGTCAACTCATAGGAGAGGATTTTTATGTCTTTAGACAGTATCACAACCCAGTCTCCTCATCATATTGTCATTATTGGTGGTGGCTTTGGCGGACTACACGCAGCTCGTGAACTCGGACGAGCTTCATCAGTCAAAGTCACCTTAATTGACAAGCGAAATTATCACCTTTTTCAACCTTTGCTCTATCAAGTTGCAACGGGAAATCTATCCCCCGGTGATATTGCCTCTCCCATTCGGGGTGTCATCGGTCAAAACAAAAATACTCAGGTCTTAATGGGGGAAGTCATTGATCTTGATCCAGCAGAAAATAAGCTGTATCTCAAAGACGGTGAACTCAGCTACGATACCTTAGTTGTCGCCACGGGAGTGACACACCACTACTTTGGAAATGACAATTGGGCACCGGTTGCCCCTGGACTGAAAACCATTGAAGAAGCACTAGAAATTCGCAAGAGAATCTTTTCAGCTTTTGAAAAAGCCGAGAAAGAACCCGATCTCGAAAAGCGACGGGCATTGTTAACCTTCATCGTCATCGGAGCAGGCCCAACCGGGGTGGAACTCGCCGGAGCGATCGCCGAAATGGCGCATCATGGCTTAA
Source organism: Limnoraphis sp. (assembly GCA_050485465.1). Taxonomy (GTDB): domain Bacteria; phylum Cyanobacteriota; class Cyanobacteriia; order Cyanobacteriales; family Microcoleaceae; genus Capilliphycus. Next base: position 1,729 of record JBJHBL010000035.1, read on the forward strand.
AAGATTGCTTCCACAATATTGATCCCTCTGAAGCCACAGTTCTTCTGTTACAAGGGGCTGATCGCATCCTCCCAACTTTCCCCGAAGATCTCTCCAAAACAGCCAAAGAAGAACTTGAGGGTTTAGGTGTTACCGTGCGAACCAACGCCCGCGCCATGAATATCGATCCCAATGGCGTTACGGTTAAGTGCAAGGTTGATGATCACATCGAATATATAGGGGCAACTACAATCCTCTGGGCTGCTGGCGTCAAAGCCTCCTCTATGGCTGAAGTGATCGCGAACCGCACAGGCGCTCCCCTCGATACATCTGGACGAGTGATGATTGAACCGAATCTGACTGTTCGTGATCATCCAAATATCTTTGTGATTGGAGATGTGGCGAATTTCTCGCATCAAGGCTCAGAACCCTTACCGGGATTAGCTCCTGTTGCTCAACAACAAGGTGTCTATGTTGCGAAACTAATTCAGCAACGTTTGCAAGCGCGCTCCCTTGCACCTTTCCGTTACGCCGATAATGGCACCTTAGCCATGATTGGTCGAAATCAAGCAGTTGCTAACTTAACCTTCGGTAAATTCTCCGGCTTTACCGCTTGGATGATGTGGGTGTTCGTTCACATCCTGTTCCTGATTGAATTTGATAACCAACTGCTGGTTATGATTCAATGGGGTTGGAGTTACTTCACTCGTCAAGGTGGAGCGCGATTAATTACTAACCGCACATCCCCAGAAGAGGCTTCTGTTGACCAGGAATCTGCGGTTCACGCTTAAAATCGAATCGGATAACCTTTCCGGCAAATAAGGACTGATTTTCAAGGACGTGCTGTGTACAGAAGTATCATGGCACGTCTGTACCTGTTTAAAGGGTCTATTAGGGTGAAGTAGAGAAAAAAGAGTAAATGAGTTGCATCTATGTTATAATCCTAAACTAGCTTTAAAATTAAAGGCTGTCAGCGGTCCGCGATCGCTGTTCTGGGAATAAAAACAAAATACAGACTGGAGAGGTGGCAGAGTGGTCGATTGCGTCCGACTTGAAATCGGATGTGCCGAAAGGTACCGGGAGTTCGAATCTCCCCCTCTCCGTTGTTTCAGACAACACCGCTTAACTACTTTGGAGTGAATTTGGAGTGATTTTGAAGCGAAACTAAAATTCACTTCATTTTTGAGTGACTGCCTAACTTAATATTAGGCTTAGGCAGTTTACTGAGTTCTCATACTAAATCTGGTTCAGATAGAAGCTCAACAAATTCAGTGTATGTAAATAATTGGTTAAGTTTCTAATTTCATCAGTCATTTGAGTTAAAGCACGACATCTTTTGACTAGAACATCTGACCTGTCATCTAAGGTTTCAAAATGCTGATTAACCTTTGGTTCATCTACTAATGTCTATAATCGTTATAGAGAGTTTGGAATGTACGGAGATAGAATTCACACACTGGTATATTTCCAGCAGACTTTTGCGAATAATCATTTAATATCGTTGTCGGTATTGTAACTCTGAAAAAGTTAAGTTAAATGTTGTTCCGTCTCCGCGAAGGAGTTTGATATTTCCTTCAAGTTGAGTGGTTAAAGTACAAATTAATTCCATTCCTAAAGAGTCAACATTGTGAAAGTCGATATTTTCAGGGAAACCAATTCCATTATCTTTAATTTGTAGGGTGACTAAGCCTTCATAAGTTTGATTGAGTTTCAACCAAACTTTACCTATTCTTTCATTGGGAAAAGCGTGTTTAAAGACGTTAGAAATTAACTCATTAACAATTAATCCACAGGGATGAGCGGTTTCAATATTCAAGAAAATGGGATCGATTTCGGGGATAAACTCAATCCGTTCATCAATCCCGCTATAGGATTCTAACAAATGATCGACTAATTGTTCGAGGTATTCTCCAAAATTAATCCGAGATAAATTGCTAGATTGATAGAGTTTTTCGTGAATTAACGCCATTGAATAGACGCGATTTTTGCTGTCTTCTAAGGCTTGAATGAGTTTAGGATCATCAAAGTAATCTGATTGAAACTCTAACAAATTAGCAACGACAAATAAGTTATTTTTGACGCGATGATGAATTTCTTTGAGTAAAACTTCTTTCTCGCGCAGGGAGTATTTTAACTGACGTTCCGCTTCTTTTCGCTGACTAATATCTCGATACATCCAAAGATGTCCTTGATCTTGTTGTTTTGTTTTGATGGGAACATAATCTCGCTCAAACACTCGTCCATCTAAAACTTTTAATTCTTCATTGGTGACAATTTCTTCTTGATGAATCACATCTTGATATCGTTGAATAAACTGAGCAAAATCAGGAAAAATAGGATGTTGAGTATTTAGCAGATAATCTGAAAACTGTTGTCCGATGAAATCTTCAGGGTTTCCTTGAATATTTAATAAATCACAAAAATTTTGATTAGCTAACACAATTTTTTGGCTTTCATCTTCTACCAATACTCCCAATTGTAAGTTTTCAATTAAGGTACTCAACCGAGATGTTGTCGCTCGAAGTTCTTCTTCTATTTCCTTGCGTTCGGTAATGTCAATTCCGACTAAAATAGCAGCTTGATCTTGATGATATTTTTGAGCAACGAGCAGATAAAATTTCGTTTCCTTAGCAATTTTAAGTTCTAAAGTCACTTGACGAGTGCGACTGTTTAAATCGCGGAAAAATTCAGTAAAAAATTGACTAAACGCCGAGGAATGAGAATCTAAAAAGCCAACTTGTTGACCGATAAAGTCTTCCGGGGATAACTTCATTGCTCTAGCCAGTTGGCGGTTTACCCCTAAATAATGAAGGTCAGAACTCACCCAAGAAACAAACCCTGGAACTGAGTCTAAAACGGCTTGTAATTGTTCATTGGTGGCTTTAAGTTGTTCTTCGGCTTGTTTGCGTTTACGAAGTGCAGCTTGCTGTTCGCTAATATCTTTCATAAAGCAATGATGACCGCTAAATTGTCCCTGTTCATCGTAGGCGCTGATCATCGTAACTTGCTTGTAGAAATAGGAACCATCCTTGCGAACACCTCTAGTTTCAACTTCTACTTTTCCGGTTATTAGCATTTGCTGATAGGCTTGATTTAAGCGAGAAATTTCATTGGGATGGACGGTATTTTGCCATTCTACCCCGACTAGTTCTTCGGGTTCATAACCACAGGTATGAGCATAGGAACGGTTAACGCTAATATAACGTCCTTGGGGATTGAGTCGAGAGATTCCCTCTACTGCATTTTGCATCGCATTGGTGAGTTCGCGCAACTCCATTTCGGCTTGTTTTTGATTGCTAATATCATAGTTAATTCCCGTCATTTTAAGGGGTTCACCTGCTGAATTTCGTTCAACGAGAGCATCCGCTTTAATGTAGTGAACAGAACCATCAGAATGCACAACTCGAAATTCAATATTATATTCTTTTTCTCCTCTGAGCGCTTGTTTAATGGCAAAATCGGCTCGTTCTTGATCGTTGGGATGAACTCGGATTTTCCAACCCTCATAAACACTCTCAAAATCTGAGGCTTTAATTCCGTAGAGTTCATACATTCGCTCATCCCAAGTTAAGACATTATTAACAATATCTAATTCCCAAATTCCAATGTTTCCTGATTTCAGCGCCAGTTGTAAACGTTCAGACAGCTTGTTGAGTTGTTCTTCAGCTTGTTTGCGTTCACTAATATCAATCCAATAGCCAATAATTTCTAAGGGATTTCCCGCAGCATCTCGCACTAATTTTAACTGATCATAAATCCAAATATAGCTACCATCCCCATGTTTAAAACGGTATTCATGGCTGTAATAGCCTTGCTGAAATAGCGGTTCTAATCCGATGGTTGTAATCTGAGGAATATCATCGGGATGAACATGGTTAAACCAAAATCCGGGTTGAAGCAGTTCGGAAACATTATAACCCAAAACACTCAAAGCATTTTCACTAACAAAGGTTGTCCGATAGTCTCCTTTTGCTTCAATACTATAGAGAATACCCGGACTTGAAGATAGCAAATATTGTAGTCGTTCTTGACTCAGTAACAACGCCTGTTCTGCTTCTTGACGTTCTTGGAGTTCGTTTTGTAGTTGGTTATAGAGTTGAGATTGTTTAATCGCAATTCCTAACTGACTGGCGATTTGTTTGAGTAAATCAATGTCTTTTGAGAGCCATTTTCTCGGACTTGAACACTGATGAACAATCAACAATCCCCATAATTTATTTTGCAGAATAATCGGAACCGCGATTTTTGCTTGCACTTGAAACTGCTCGACAAATTCCACCAGACAAGGTAACACTTGATTCTGCTGAATATCACAGATGACGCAGACTTTCCCCTGAAGATAATCTTGATGACATTCTGAGGGAAACTTTTCTTCGGGGAAGGTTTGATTAAGGATGGAAGTCCAACCGGAATTAACGGCTTCTGCAATCACAAAACCCGTCGAATTTGAAAAAATTTGATAAATTAAAGCGCGATCAGTTTCTAATACTTGCTTAACTTCTGTGACAGTTGTATTGAGAATTTCCTCTAGATCGAGAGACTCTCGAATGCGTTGAGTTATGGTTTTAATGAGTTGTTCTCGTTTAACTTGTTTTCTCAGTCGTTCTTCGGCGATTTTTGAATCGGTGACATCATTTTGAATGCCTAAATAATGGGTGAGATTTCCCTGTTCATCATAAATCGGTGAGACGTTTAATTCATTCCAAAATAAAGACCCATCTTTGCGATAGTTGCGAACAACAACGGTACAGCTTTCTTGATTTTTAAATGCAGTCCGTAACCGATCCAGTTCGGGTTGATCGCTGTCTTTTCCTTGTAGAAACCGAGTATTTTTTCCAATTACTTCTGAGGCTGAATATCCGGTCATTTTTTCAAAGGCGGGATTGACAAAAACTACTGGATGATCTTCTAAACGAGCATCAGCGATAACAATTCCATTACTACTAGCCGCGATCGCTCGTTCACTCAACCGTAATTGTTCTTCTGTTTTTTTGCGTTTGGTAATATCTGATGCAGTGCCGAGGATTTGTTTTGGTTTTCCATCAAAAGTTCGAGCAAAAACAGTATCTCGACTGAGTAACCAATGCCAGTTTCCCTCCACATCCCCCATTCGATATTCTATTTCAAGAATCTCATTATCTTTGAGGGTGTCAAATTGCAGATAATGAGCGGGAAATTTTGCTAAATCTTCGGGATGAATAATAGTGGGAAAGACTTGATCGCCCATCTCTTGAATTTGTTGGCGAGTATACCCTAAAATAACCTCAATTTCTCGATTAACATAAACGTTGCGTTGTTCAATGAGGTCATAAATATATAAAATATTTGGCGTTGCATCGGCCACACTTTGGATAAAATGTTGACTTTGTTTGAGTTCGGCTTCGGTTTGTCGGTGTTCTCGAACTTCTTTTAAAAGTTGTTGGTTGGTCTGCTTGAGTTGAGCCGTGCGCTGCTCTACCATAACTTCTAATTGTTGATTGAGATGTTGTAGCGAAAGTTCGGCTTGTTTGCGTTCACGAAGTGCAGCTTGCTGTTCGCTAATATCAGTAATGGTTCCGACATAACCCACAACAATTCCGCTAGAATTGCATTCGGCGGTGGCTTGACCATACACCCATATTATCGTCCCATCTGGGCGTTGAAAGCGATATTCACACTGAAATTGTTTCTTCTGATGAGCGGCTTCGTACCATTGCTGAGAAACCCGTTCTCGATCTTCAGGATAAATCGCTCGTATCCATCCATTTTCGAGTGCGGCTTCGGGAAATAAACCTGCAATTTCGCACCATCGTTGATTGACATATAAACATTCCCCTTGTGTATTCGTGTGAAAGATTCCTACAGGCGAGATTTCTGTTAGGGTGGCATAGCGTCTTTGACTGGCTTGTAATTGTTGTTCAAACTGTTTGCGTTCGGTTATATCCCGAGCGACAGCATACAATAAATCCTGCTCAAGCTGTGTGGAAGTCCAAGACAACCAACGATAGGAACCGTCTTTACATCGGTAGCGATTTTCTAAATAAGTTGCGGGAAATCCTTGACCTAAATGTTCTAATTCAGATTGAGTTTTGCCTTGATCTTCGGGGTGAACAAAGTTTACAAAGGGTTGAGATAATAGTTCCGCTTCGCTATAACCGAGTAAAGCTTGAAATCGGGGGTTGATGCGTTTAAAATAGCCATCTGTTCCGGCAATGCAGAACAAATCTAGAGATAGATGAAAAAATTGATTGAGTTCGGTTTCGGCTTCGAGTCGTTTGATTGCAGAAGTGATAATATTGGCGATCGCTTGTAAAAAATAAAGATCATCGCTTGAGAAAATTCGGGCTTGGGTTGAGTGAACGCCTAACACTCCAAAAGGAGGATTTTTTCCGGGAATAATCACCGTTACCCCACTAATAATTCCTGTATTGTGGAGTAGAGGAGAACCTGAAAAACGGGTTTCTACTCGTAAATCTTCGACGATCACAGGTTCTTTTTGAGTAAGGGTATAACCCGCTTGACTTTCATCGCTGGCAGCGATCATAACTTGCCCAATTAAATGACTCTCCCAACCGATCCCCTTGGTCATTAAAAATGCGGCTTCATTGGGAAGAAGTTCGAGAATTTCACTATAGGGAACATCTAGGGTTTGAGCAATTATAGTAACGGCTTCAGTCAGTAAGTTTTCGAGTTGGGTTTGAGCGATAGCGTATAGACTTAAATGGGCGATTGCTTCTTGTTGTTTGACGCGAATTCTCAGTGCAGTTTCGATGTGTTTTTGTTTGAGAAGTTCTTGTTTTTCCAGTTCTAGGCGACAGACTTGTTGTTGTAAAATCTCGACAACGCTATATAATTCTATGGGATCTAACGGTTGAATTAAATGGCTTTGGGTGAGTAATCCGATGAGTTCTCCTTGTTCTCCTGTAATCACTAATCGCCGGATGTTCTGCTGTTCCATCTGTTGATAGGCTGTCCATAAACTCTCACTGCTTTTCAGACAAAATAAGGGCTGACTCATCACTTCTGCGGCGAGTAAGCGATCGCAATTTAAACCCTGAATTTGAAACCGAACAATATCTCGTTCTGTTATAATTCCTACAGGAATTTTGCGATGTTCTTGGGTTTCAGTAATGACAATACAACTGACTCGGTATTGAGCCATTAGCTGGACAATTTCGGCGACTGAAGCGGTGGGAGTCGCATCAATAACATGGGGATTCATCGCCTCGTTGACCATCCGCAATTTGAGGAGATTGGTGGGTTTAAGGGCTTGGTTGAGACTCTCTTTGGTGATCACTCCTCGCAAATGTCCCTGATGGTTGAGAACCGGGAGATGACGGATGCGATACTGACGCAGTTGGGATAAAACGCCTAAGATATCCTGATAGTCAGACTCCTGTAGCACTTGAACCGGAGAGGTCATTACCTCAGATACCGGAGTTTGGGCGAGTTTTTTTCCCGAAGCGGTCAGACAAACCACATCTCGTTCTGTGAAAATACCAATTAACTGATAATTACTATCTCGGATCAGCGAATAGCTGCAATTTTTTGGGTGAGTCGTTGCAGTTTTCCCAACATCAGAAGGATCAATGGAGTAATCCTCTGCGCGATGATTCATTTGCACCAGAACTTGTAAAACTGGGGTATCTGGCTGAACAACGAGGGGATGACGCTCTAGAATTTCTTCTAAGTCAATCGAGTTGATCGTCACAGAAGCGGGCTGTCTGATCATTGCGGTCGGGGTGTTGTCAGTGGGTTGAAATGAGCCATGATTATTTCATGTAGTTTTATCTTAGCTTGAGTGAACAGACTCAAGTTGCTATTGGACAGAGAGCAGTTACAAATTTTAAATATAAGCCGTTACAATTGAATTAAAATAGAGGCAAGGCTTGTGATGCTTTTAGTGATCAATGTATTCAGTCAAGGCATTAATCCCATGTTATATGATCAATTATGGATACAGTATATAAATCTCTATAAATTGGGTGGAATTCAAAACAATTTTTCTTAGAACCTGTATTCATGCAGCCACCGGGTTGATGATTAGACTTCTCTGAAACCCTCTTCCCATAAACCGAAGTCTTGACCCAGATTTTTGATGAACACGTTAGGTTAAAATTTATAAGTATGAATCATGCTAGATAATTCTTCTCATTATGAACGAGATAATCCTTCTTCAAAATCTATTAATGAATTGCAAGATTTGATTACGGAATTACAACAACAAATGATTCAACTCGAAGAGGAAAAACGTCAATTACAAGAGAAAAATCTTCAGGATATATGTCAGTTAAAACAAGAATTAAAAGAGTTAAAATCTCGTTTTATTACAACTGTCTCTCATGAGTTTAGAACACCACTGACAACAATTTCCTTTTCAGCCGGACTACTCGAAAATTATAGCAACAAAATTTCTGAGGAGAAAAAACATACTCATTTTCAGCGCATAAAGCAAGGAATTGAGCAGATGACCAATTTATTAGAAGATATTCTAATAGAAGGAAAACTGGAAGCAGGTTATATTGAACTGAATTTAACACCTACCCATTTGGATAAAACCTGTCTGACGCTGATTGAAAAAATTCAAGCTAAAACGAATAAACATCAAATCATCTTGAACAATCAAGGCGTTCAAGAACCTGTCCTCGTCGATGAAAGTTTACTATTACAAATGCTTAAAAATTTACTGGATAATGCGATTAAGTATTCTCCCAACGGAGGACAGATAGAATTGAATCTTATTTGTAATTGTCATCAAAATCAAATTATATTCAATCTTAAAGATCCAGGAATTGGAATTCCTAAAAAAGATCAGGAGCGTTTGTTTACAAACTTCTATCGAGGAACAAATATTGGGACAATCTCAGGAACAGGGTTAGGGTTATCAGTTGTTAAAAAAATTGTGGATTTGCATCAGGGAGAAATTAAAATTAAGAGTGAAGAAAATGAAGGAACTCAAGTTGAAGTGACTTTACCGTTAAAAAACAAGTTTGGATAAAAAGTCAATAATTTTTCAGGTTAACTCCTCCAAATTCATTAGACTTTATCTATCAAATTTCAAAAAAATAGAGCTTAAGCTAGAGGAAAATATGAAAAAAATTTTAATTATAGAAGACGAAGAAATGATTAGAATCAATATTAAAGAATTATTAGAAGTTGAAGACTTTGAGGTGTGGGAAGCCGAAGATGGAGGCGTTGGAATTCAACTGGCTCGACAGCATCAACCCGACCTGATATTATGTGATGTAATGATGCCTGTTTTAGACGGATATGGGGTCTTAGAACAATTAAGAAGTGATCCGTTAACAGCGACAATTCCGTTCATTTTTATGTCAGCTTTAGCTGATCGCAGCAATACCCGTCAAGGAATGGAACTGGGGGCAGATGATTATATTAGTAAACCTTGTACAGCAACGGAATTATTAAAAGCCATAACAGTACGACTCGAAAAATATTCAATTGTTCAACAATATTATCAGAGTAAAGTGCAGAAAGTTCAAGAAGAACTGCAAAAACTCATTTATACTGATCCGATTACAAATTTACCCAATCGTTTAGCTTTGCGAGAACAATTTGAGAGAATCAAACAAACTTTAAACCCTGACACCTCATCACTAATCTCCGTCATTACAGTGAGTGTAGATCGGTTTAGACGCATTAATGAAGCCTGGGGATATGAAGCCAGTAACCATCTGCTCAAAGCAGTGGGAGAGCGAATGAACGCTCATTTTAGTTCCTCAGCTATTGCTCATTTAAACGATGAAAAATTTAGTCTAATTTTAGAACCAATTGCTCAGGAAGAAATTATTTTAAAAGTTGTTAAAAATCTCTTAAAAAACCTATCTTTCCCCTTTTTTGTTTACGACAAAGAAATTTTTGTTACCTTCAGTATGGGCCTATCTTTCTATCCGCGTGATGGAGACGAAATCGATCAACTCCTACATCGGAGTCAACTGGCTCTGAATGTTTCTCAGCAGCAAGGAGGAAATCGCTATAATTGTTATCAAAACGTTTGGGAAAGTCAAAAAGACGAGGATACAATCGCTCTCGAAAATGATCTCAGACGAGCGCTCGACCAAAAGGAATTTCAGCTTTACTATCAACCGAAAGTTAATCTTAAAACAGGTCAAATTTTCGGGGCAGAAGCTCTAATTCGTTGGTTAGATAGCAAGCGAGGGTTTATTTCTCCAACTATTTTTATTCCTCTAGCCGAAGAAATTGGGTTAATCGAACCGTTAGGAGAATGGGTATTAAGAACCGCCTGTCAACAGACGAAAACTTGGCATAGACTCGGTTTAGAACACCTACAAATTGCAGTAAATTTATCCGGGCGTCAATTTAATCTTCCTGATATTCGTCAAAGAGTTTTAGAAGTTCTGCTCAGTGAAGGTTTACCCCCTTCTTGTTTAGAGTTAGAGTTAACAGAAAGCTTTTTAATTGAACATGAAGATAGTTCGATTCAAAAGTTAAACCGTCTGAAGGCGTTAGGGTTACAAATTGCCATTGATGACTTTGGAACGGGATATTCTTCTTTAAGTTATTTGCAACAATTTCCTTTTGATGTTTTGAAATTAGACCGATGCTTTATTCAAAACATTAATTTGAATCCTAAAAATCAAGTCATTGTAGAAGCCGTGATTAAAATGGCTCATCAGCTTCAATTAGAAGTGGTGGCGGAAGGAGTCGAAACCCAAGCCGAGTTAGAGTTATTACAAAAATATCAATGCGATCTCATTCAAGGTTACTTATTTAGTCGTCCCCTTCCTGCTCAAGAATTTCAGGCTTTAGTTGAAAGTGGTCGATGTTTAAAAGTGTAAAAAACTTAATAAAACAGACTTTAATTGATTAAAAGGAGTTCAAAAAAATGACTAAGATATTAATTATCGAAGATGAAGATGCGATTCGAGAAAATATTGCTGAATTGCTAGAAATAGAGAACTTTGAAGTCGAAACCGCAGCCAACGGAGTACAGGGATTACAACAGGCTCAAACCTTCATCCCCGATCTGATTTTATGTGATGTAATGATGCCAAAACTGGATGGTTATGGGGTTTTAACGGAGTTAAGAAAACAGCCAGAAACCGCGAATATTCCGTTTATTTTCCTCACGGCTAAAAGCGAACGCACTGATCTTAGACAGGGGATGAATTTAGGGGCTGATGATTATTTAACTAAGCCTTGTAGCAGTGATGAATTATTAGATGCAATTGCGGCTCGACTTCAGCGAACGGCTCAACAACAAGAACAACTCAAACAGTTAGAATATTTTGATCAACTTACAGGTTTACCGAATTTACAAGCCTTAGAAACACATGAATTTTTAGAAAAAGCGATTGCTCAACGCAATAAAACTCACAATTTAATTCCCTTTTTGATCTTAGGATTAGATCGATTTAAGCGAGTCAATGAAGCCATCGGTTATGCAAATGGTGACTTGATTTTTCAACAGTTAGCACAACGGTTTCAGCAGTTTAATCAGCAAGTTAAAGACAGTCAAACAGTGCGTTTAAATGGGGATGAATTTGCTATTATTTTACCTCCAGTTTATCAAAGCTCTGATGTAGAAAGCGTAACTCAAACCTTACTCAATTTAGTGAGTGAACCTTTTCAAATCGCCGGAAAACTGATTCCCATTACCACGAGTATTGGCATTGCGTTCTATCCCTACGCTTCGACATTAGAAGAACTGCGACGACAGGCGGAAATTGCAATGGGAGAAGCGAAAAAACGGGGCGGAAATGGTTATCAAGTTTATACTCGTCCCCTTTTTGGATCGGATTTGTCTCAACAATTTCAACGGATGGCGGATTTTCGTCAAGCTTGGGAACGAAAAGAATTAAAGGTGTATTATCAACCTCGACTCGATGTTCGTCGCCGTAAAATTATTGGAGCTTATGCAGCAATTTATTGGAATCATCCTCAGTTGGGAGAAATTTCTCAAGCCCAAATTTGGAATTTAATGACTGAAGCGGGTTTAACTTTAACGTTGACTGAGTGGATGTTTAACACCGCAATTCAACAGGCTAAAACTTGGCAAAATAATCGGTTATTTTTGTCTTTAGCCGTTCCTTGTCCAGATGCTTTATTGAAGAATACTCAAACCTTTCAAACCTTTAGCAGTTTTTGTCAAGATTCTAAGTTCAATTCGACTTATTTAGAGTTAGAAATTGCTGCGGATGTGATTGCTTCTGCTAAAAACTTAAATGCTTTGGCGGCTCAATTGATGAATTTTAAACAACTGAATCTTAAAGTAATTGTCAGTCAGTTTAAGTTGGAACACACGACGATTAGTTATTTAGAAGACTTACCCCTCGATGGAATCAAACTCGATGGGAGTTTATTACAAACCCTTTCTCCTAAATCAACTTTACTTGAAATGATCAGTTCGATGGGAAGGCGTTTAAAGCTCAAAGTTATCGTAGAAGGCGTTGAAACCTCGGAACAGCTTAATCTATTAAAAGCCCAAAAATGTGATGAAGCGCAGTCTGTTTCTTTGGTGTCAGCTTCGGAAATTCAGCAGTTCTCAAAAAGAGGATCTTTTTTGTAATATTTTTTTTTATTTTCAAATTCTAGAATAGAATAGGGATAGACCTTAAAAACTTTGATTACATCAGGCGAAGTCATTAACCATGAGTGCAGTTAAAATTTTGATTGTTGAAGATGAACTCTTAATTGCGAAAGGGTTAGCCCGAAAGTTAGAAAAGCTTGGATATACAGTAATTGACATTGTATCATCCGGAGAAAAAGCACTAGAAAAAGTTGCAGAAGTTCAACCCGATTTAGTGTTAATGGATATCGTCATCAAAGGCAATATGGATGGAATTGAAACTGCCGAGCGACTCCATGAACGCTTCAATATTCCGGTGATTTATGTCACCGCTTACGCAGATGATAGTACTCTAGACCGAGCCGAACAAACCGGGTCTTATGGCTATTTACTGAAACCTTATAAAGAACGAGAACTGCACGCAACTATTAAACTGGCTTTGCGAAAACATCAAGCGCAATTAGAGATTAAAAAGAACTTAGAAACTGTGCAGTTAAGCAAAGAAGAAAAATCACGGTTAATCTCTATCGCCTCCCATGATTTACGAACTCCCCTGTCCGCTATTCAGATATCAACAAACCTATTAGAAAACTACGATCAAAAATTAACCCCTGACAAAAAAGAAAAGCATTTTAACCGCATTAAATCAGCCATTAAAAACATGAATCAACTCCTCGAAGATGTGTTAACTTTGAGTCTATCAGAGTCAGGAAAAATGGTCTTTCAGCCTGTCTCTTTGAATTTAAAGGACTATTCATCCAATCTCGCTAATACTTTTCAAGGATTACTGACAAAACATCATACTTTTAAATCAAGTTTTGACTTCTATTCTGAGGCGGAGGTCATGTTAGATGAAAAGTTGTTAAATCATATTTTAGGAAATTTATTATCGAATGCAATTAAATATTCTCCTGATGGGGGAACAATTCACTTTAATGTAATTCAAGAGTCTCAACACGCAATATTTCGGGTTAAAGATGAAGGGATTGGACTTCCTCTAGAGTATCAAGATAAGCTTTTTCAAGTCTTTGAACGGGCGTCTAATGTCGGTGATATTAAAGGAACGGGACTGGGTTTATCCATTGTGAAACAAGCAGTAGACCTACACGGGGGGCAAATTAGCGTTGAGAGTGAACCCGGAGTCGGGACAACCTTCACCGTGATTCTTCCCCTGACCCAACCTGCTGTAATTTGCAGTGATTCTTGATAGAATCCTGATTAAGAACGTTTAACATTTTCCAGTGCATTTTGAGCAAAAATAATTCAAATCATGAGTAAAATTTTAGTCATAGAAGATGAATTTTTAATTCGAGAAAATATTGTTGAACTCCTAGAAATTGAAGATTTTGAAGTGATTAGCGCTGAAAATGGACGCATTGGATTTGAACAAGCGAGTCAACATTTACCCGATTTAATTTTGTGTGACGTTATGATGCCTGAACTCGATGGCTATGGCGTTTTAAGTTCTTTACGTTCTAACCCCAGTACCGCAACAATTCCGTTTATTTTTCTTACGGCGAAAGCGGAACATTCTGATTTACGTCAAGGGATGGGGTTAGGGGCTGATGACTATTTAACAAAACCTTGTTCTGCGGAAGAATTATTAGAGGCGGTGAGAACGCGCCTAAAAAAGCAAGAAACTTTTGAGAAACTATCTCAACTCAAACTCGATGAATTGCGACGGAGTATTACCCATTCTCTGCCCCATGAATTGCGAACACCGCTCAATGGAATTCTCGGAAATACTGAACTCTTATTATTAGAATTAGAAGACCTTGAACTGAGCGAAATGCGAACAATGTTAGAAGATATTCGCACCTCTAGCAAACGTCTTCATCGCCTGATTTTAAATTTTTTACTTTATGCTGATTTAGAACTGATGGCGAACAATCATCAGCGCATTCAAGCCTTACAAAAAAGCTCAGTGGATTCAATCAAGTCCTTAATTTCGGAAGCTGCACAAGAACAAGCCCGACAGGTCAATCGAGAAGCAGATTTACACCTTAATTTACAAGACTCCTCTGTACAAATGGCGGCGACTCGACTCGCAAAGTTAGTTGAAGAATTGGTGAATAATGCGTTTAAATTTTCTGAACCCGGAACTCCGGTTTCTGTTCAAACTGAAGTTCAACAAAACCGATTTGTTCTCTATGTTTGTGACCAAGGACGAGGAATGACCTCAGAACAAGTTCAAAAAATGGGGGCTTATTTACAGTTTGAACGCAAACTTTATGAACAACAAGGCTCCGGAATGGGTTTAAGTATTGTCAAACGTTTAGTTGAGTTACACAAGGGAAAATTAGTAATAGAAAGTGAACCTAATCAACAAACCAGCGTGCGAGTTGAACTTCCGACTCAAACTTTATCTTAGGGATTAATATCGCTGACGATATTGTAATTCTTTAAAAGTTAGATAAAAAGCCGTTCCTTGGTCTCGAATCAATTCTATTTGACCGTCAAGTTGAGTGGTTAAAGTACAAACCAATTCCATCCCCAAAGAATCAACCTGACGAAAATCAATTGTTTTTGGAAAACCAATCCCGTTATCTCGAACTGTTAACGTGACTAACTTTTCAGAATTTTGATGCAGTTTCACCCAAATTTTACCGGAACGATTTTTAGGAAAAGCGTGTTTGAACGCATTAGAAACCAACTCATTAACAATTAAACCACAGGGATGAGCCGTTTCTAAATTTAAAGCAATAGATTCTACATCCAATTCTAACTCAATTAAATCAGGGTTAGGGTCGTAGGATTCCCTTAACTGACTGACTAAATCTTGAATGTAATCTCCCAAGTCAATTTTATCTAACCCTGTAGATTGATAGAGTTTTTCGTGAATTAAAGCCATAGATTCAATGCGTTTCTGACTTTCTTGAAGAATTTTAATAACTTCTGGGTTATCCGTGTAATCAGTTTGAAACTCCAGAATATTAGAAACAACTAACAAATTATTCTTAACCCGATGATGAATTTCCTTCAGCAAAACCTCTTTTTCTTTTAAAGAAGTCTTAATTTGAGTTTCCGCTTGATTGCGTTCAATCGCGGTTGCTAAAATATGCGCGACACTTTGGAGAAAATAAACATCATCTCGATTAAAAAAGCGAGGTTGAGAAGTATAAGCCGTCAGAATTCCAAAACAAGAACTGTGACTTTCTATGGCAATACTTAGACCATATAGCTTGGAATTAAAATCAACTGAGGGAAAATAAATCGGCTTTTCAATTAAGTCTAATGCTGCGTCATCTGTCGTTTGAGGAATGGAAATAGAGGGATCATTGGATGGTGTTGATTGTTGTACCGCAACCGTTAATAACTTGAGTAAATTTTGATTTTGAATAGGAACACCTAACACCTCCGCAGATTCCACATCAAGACAACGAGCAACTCGAATCACCGTCTGTTCAATCAATTGCTGATAATCAATTCCTGAAAGGGCTTTTTGTCCGAGATCCGCGATAATAGCTTGCTGATAAGCTTTCGCTGCTATTTGATTTTGAATCTGTTGACGTTGCTCAATTTCATGGCGTAGTTTTTCATTGCTTTGTTGGAGTTGGGCGGTACGCTTTTTAACAATTTCTTCTAACTGTTGATTTAGTTTTTGTAGTTCAGTTTCCACTTGCTTCCGTTCACTAATATCGGTTAACGTTCCCACAAATCCCTTAACACTTCCCCAATCATCAAACTCAGGAATCACCTGTCCAAAAACCCAAGTAACAATCCCATCGGCTCGATTAATTCGGTATTCTAACTCTAAAGGTTGATAATGATTTCGAGTCATTAACCAAGCGTGTTCAATCAATTCTCGATCACTCGGACTTACCATCATCATCCAATGTTGTCCAATAAACTCCCGAAAGGGTTGGCTAATAATTTCGCTAGTACGTTCATTAACATAGAGATAATGACCCGCAATATCTGTGCGAAAAATCCCGACCGGAGAGATATCTGCTAAGGTCGCCAAGCGTCCTTCACTCTCTACTAATGCTTCCTCAACCCGTTTTCGTTCGGTCATATCTTCCGTTAAAGTAACAATGCGATAAACCTCCCCCGACTCATTTTTTACCGGAAAACTGCGAGTCCAAATCCAGCGCACTTCTCCATCTGGACATATAATTCGATATTCTTGATTAAAGCCTCCCTGCGGAAAACTTTCCCAAAAATTATGTTTGACTTTCTGTTGATCTTGGGGATGAATCATCTCTATCCACAACTGGGGATTTTTATACAAATTCGCCGGAGAAACTCCCCAAATGTGTTCAAAAGCGGGACTGACATAAAGTAATTCAAAATTATCAACCGACCAAATTAAAAAGACTTCTCGTATACTTTCCGCTAACTGGCGAAACTTTTGTTCACTGTCTCGCAATTGTTGTTCCGTAAGTTCTCGTTCTCGCAAGACTTGTCTGAGATGGGTATTAACTTTTTGAAGTTCGGCGGTGCGTTCAATCACCCGATGTTCAAGGACTGCGGTGAGTTGTTGTAAGTCTTGTTCTGCTTGTTTCCGTTGAGTAATATCTTGGGCAACCCAAACCACCGTATCTTCAGAGATGGGGGAAATTTTTGCACTAAACCAAAAAATGCCTTGATCCGTGTTTAAACTATATTCAAAGCTCACCACTTCTTGGGTTTTTAAAGCCTTGTGAAGGGGACCGATAAAAGATTCAGCCTGAGTCGAGAATGAAAATTGGCGAATCGTTTCTGCAATAATCTCAGGGTTTGTCGGACAAAATTTGCTGGGGGGTGTATCTCTAACTTCGATCACATTTTCTTTGACCCCAACCAGCAACACAATATCAGTTAAAGCCGCAAGAAAGGCTCGAATTTCTTGTTGAGAAGACCGCAGTTTCCGATCAATACGTTGAATGAGTTGATATCGATTGGTTTCTTGTTGAATGCGTTGGTGGGTGGTATTGAGTTGAGTAATGTATTGAGCCAGTTGATGTTTTAAATCCGGTTCTAGAGGGAAATCTAGATGAGGTGAAAGGCTTTTTTCAGGCGTTTTCAGCCTTCCCATTGAACTTTCGAGGGTAGAAGCAGTTCTGGGAATTGAAATGGGTTTGAGAGCTTGTAAAAGACGGTGAGCAGTGATCAGTCCCCGAATCTTTCCTTGAGCATTTACAACTGGAATTTCTTCGATTTGATGCTCCTGAATGAGCGATAATAGGGTCGAAATGTCATAGTGATCCTCTTTGTTTAAAATCAGGGTTGGTGTTCTCATCACCTCACTCACCCTGAGATCAGCTAAATTTTTTCCACTGGCGATCGCCTGTATAATCTCCCCTTCTCCCAAAACGCCGACAAAGCGATCGGCTTCTACCACCAATGTATACCGATAGCGAGTCCCATCCTGGCTTAAGTGAGAATTGATCGCCTCAGCCATTACCCTCACCGCCTCTTGAACCGATTGACTAGGGCTAACTTTCAAAAATAGCGGATCGAGGATATCATCAAACTGGGGGACATAAACACAGAGAGTTTTCAGCAACATGGGGAGGAGATGGCTTTTGGGGAATGGTGAACCTTTTGAGAACTTCACTTCAGAGGCAGATCTATGTCTTAATTGTGTCTGGTTTTGAGCGAAATTACCATGCCTTTGATCTTCTGAAATTCTCGTGAGGGTTTATGACTGCCCAGACATCTATTCTGAACTTTTTCAATGTCACCCCAGAGACTAAAATCTGGACTTTTTTGATGACATCCTAATTGACCCAAAAATACTTAATTTTTTCAACCCATCCCTAAACCCTCCAATTCATCCTAAATTTAGAGAATCATCACCAGAGTTTTCCCATCACCGCCTCAGTTTTTGCGAATTTCCTCAACCCAAAGCTGACGCGAACGACCTCCGCCTTGTAAAATAATGCAGTAGAGACTTGTTGATAGGCTGGAGGGTTCAATGCTGGCACATATCTTGGCGATCGCTGTAGGTTTGGGAAGCTTCGCCGTATACATGGCAGCCTTCTTTTTTCCAGAAGTCCATCGAAAAAACGACTTTTTCTGGAGTGGTGTTGGCTTCTTTTACGCCCTGATTTTGTGGCTTTGTGCGGGACGCATCACCGGAGCCGTTCTCCTGGGTCAAGTTGCCAGTGTCGCCTTATTAAGTTGGTTTGGCTGGCAAACCCTCTATCTGCGTCGTGTGGTGACTCCTGCATCCCAGCAAACCCCCGTTCCTCCACAACTTCACAAGCAATTGAACGGTTTATTATCTGTCAAAGCAGAGGATAAACCCGCGATACCCACAAATCTTCCTAGCGTTGCGGTTCAAACCCCCCCTGAACCTGTGGAGACTGAACCCAAAACAGCCCCATTGTCTTCTGAAACGCCAGACGTTTTAGAAGATGTTCCACCTTCAGTCGAACCCGAGAAAGTCGAAGAAGTTGAAACCCAAGCGATTTCTCAACCTGAAATTTCAGCAGAAACCCCAACCCTTGAACTCCCAGAACCTGCACCTGTTTCTGAGACTGAAATTGAATTTGAAGATGAAATTCTAGAGGAAAAAACAGAAACAACTTCTCAACCCTCAATTTCAACTCAAACCCCTCCCCAACCTCAACGATCATCACGTCTCTTGCGGACAATTACAGGTTTCTTGAATCGAGGAAAAAAAGAACCCCCTAGCACGGTTTCTCCCACCGAAAAACCCACTGAAACGCAAGCAGAAGAACCTAAAGTTGAGCCAGAACATCCAGAAACCCCAACCCCAGACACCGTTGTTGAACCCGAAGAAATTACATCCCAAGCTGAACCGTCAGACCTCCTTGAACTAGACCCTATAATAGAAACACCCTCTCCT
The DNA here is from genome assembly GCA_050485465.1 of Limnoraphis sp. Classification (GTDB taxonomy): domain Bacteria; phylum Cyanobacteriota; class Cyanobacteriia; order Cyanobacteriales; family Microcoleaceae; genus Capilliphycus. The sequence continues at coordinate 21,030 of JBJHBL010000035.1, forward strand.
GTGGAAGTTCAAGAAATTACCATCACGGTCGAACCTGAAACCCCGTCCACACCTCCCGACGAAGAAGTAAAATATACTTCTGAAGAACCTGAAACCATTGATTCTGAACATTCATCCGAAGAAATACTAGAACCCACTTCTGTTGTTGATAAAAATCCTGTGCTTAAACGTCCAAATCCGCCCCATTCTGACGATAAAACGGTGGATAAAAAACTAAAAGAAAAAACCGATTCTGACTCTTAAAATTATACCATTCAACGTTTTTTAGATCCTTATGGCGACTTGGCAATGTGTGAAAAATTGTGGGGCTTGTTGTTATCTCGAACCCTCAGAACGTCCAGAATTAGATGAATATCTTGATCCTCAACAAATTGAACAATATTTGAGTTTAGTTGGAGAAGATGGATGGTGCATTCACTACAACCACCAAGAGCGAGAATGTAGTATTTATGCTAATCGTCCTCGCTTTTGTCGAGTTCAATTTGATATATTTGAAGAAATGTTCGGCATTGAACCTGATGAGTTAAATGATTTTGCAATTGATTGTTGTCAGCAGCAAATAGAAGGGGTTTATGGAGATGACTCCCCAGAAATGATCAGCTTTAACGATCAAGTTGGCTTTGAAGAAGAACTCGATCCCGTCGCCCCATGAAGAACAGACTTGCATCTTCTGGGCAAATCTGAAAAGATGATCAATAAATAACAGCATCAACAACTAACTAGAGATTCACTGTGACACCATCTTCTGATTTACTCCCTTCCTCTAACCAACCCCCAGAGTTCCCCAATCAAGCTCCTGGAGAATCTCCCACCTCTGAAGCCCTACTAGAAGTTCAACCGTTAACTCCGGATGCTTTGGCTTCTAAACTGGCTCAATCCCGCAAACCTCAGAATGCTTGGGCGGTTTTTGCCTCGACTTTTGTGACCATTTTTCTCGCTGAAATTGGTGATAAAACCCAATTAACAACACTATTAATGACGGCAGAATCTCATAAGCCCTGGGTGGTTTTTGCTGGGGCGGGAAGTGCTTTGGTTCTCACCAGTTTATTGGGGGTTTTAGTAGGACGATGGTTAGCCAGTCGAATTGATCCTAAAACTCTTGAACGGGCTGCCGGAATGAGTTTGTTAGTGATTTCGGGTTTGCTGTTTTGGGAAATTTTTCAGTAATTCAGATCCAAAATATTTAAGATGGATTTACAACTGTTGGGATTGAGTTTTATTGCTGTGTTTCTCTCGGAATTGGGAGATAAAAGTCAAATTGCTGCTATTGCTTTGAGTGGTACGAGTAAATCACCTCGGGCTATTTTCTTCGGGACGGCGTTAGCTTTGGTGTTAGCCAGTTTGATCGGGGTTTTACTTGGACAAGGCATTGCAGAAGTATTACCGACTCGCTGGATTAAAGTTTCTGCTGCCGTTGGTTTTGCGGTGATGGGGGTGCGGTTATTATGGCCGAGTTCTGAAGCTGAAGAATAATCCGAAAAACTACAAAAATAGAAGTGAAAAAGGGGAAGATTTTTTCATCTCTCCCCCTCTTTGATTCAATAATTTTAAAATCACTATTCTTGAACAGAAAATGTTTTTAATTATTAATCGCTTCGCTACGAGTTGCCCGAATACACCAGCCTAAAACTAAACCAACAACGGTGAGTTTAATCACTTCTAAACCCCAATAGCTCAAGTGAAGTTGATTCATACCTGTCGGAACTTCAACACTCGAATTAAATAAGTTCAGATTCAGTCCTAATCCACTCATTTGAGGGGTTAAACTGTAGGTGTACGTTAAAGTGATTGCCAACAGACCCAATGCTAACAGACTTAAGGTGCGAATGCGATTACTAAAACCTTCTGGTAAGGTAATGCCTAACGCCATCAACCCTGTTAATCCCACTGCGGCACAAATCACTTCTACTCGATTAAAAGCAGAAAAAATCATTGAACCCGCAGAGACAAACTCAGATTGATTCATCATACCCGTCATATACATACTGGGCATAATCACGAAATCCAAAACTAAGCTACCACCCAGCCATAGGGCGAGTGTTACTAAAATAATCGTTAACCAACGAGAAGGATTGTATTCGACTTTAGATAATGCTGACATAAGATAATACCTCAACACGGATAATTGTGTCTTACTTGGTATTTTAACGAACATTTCTCCCAAATTATATGAAGTAATCTTTCAATTTGTACGGTCAACCGTAAACAACATTCTGTTAAAGATGATTCTGTCGTTGTCTGTCGATTAAATTAATTTTTGTTAAAATCACGAGCAGAAAAGTAACAATAGCTGTAAAACTCGAAAGTGAAAGCCGTTATCTTATTGTCGGGTGGATTAGATTCCTCAACTGTTCTTTATCAAGCTAAAGCAGATGGCTATGACTGTTTTGCCATTTCTTTTGACTATCAACAACGACATCAACGAGAACTTGCCTCGGCCCAGCATATTGCCCAAAGTGCAGGTGTCATTGAACATCAAGTTGTCAAATTTGACTTGAGTTTATGGGGGGGATCCGCCTTAACTGATCACAACATTGATTTACCGAGCGATCGCTCCCTGGACGAAATGAGCGAAACGATCCCCATCACTTACGTTCCCGCCCGCAATACCATCTTTTTAAGTTTTGCCTTAGCCTACGCCGAAACGGTTAAAGCCAGTCGCGTGTATATTGGGGTCAATGCCTTAGATTATTCGGGTTATCCCGACTGCCGCCCCGACTATATCAGCGCCATGCAGGATGTTTTTCGACTGGGAACCCAACAAGGCCGAGAAGGAAATCCGATTTTGATACAGTCTCCCCTAATTCATCTCAAAAAAACAGAAATTATTCAACTGGGAAATCAATTGGGGGTTCCCTGGGACAAAACCTGGTCTTGCTACGCCGGAGGTGAAAAAGCTTGCGGGGTTTGTGATTCCTGTAAATTACGGTTAGCTGCTTTTCAAGAACTCGGACTCACTGATCCGATCTGCTATGTGACCGGGAAAAACGGATCCTCAAGATAGGATCCCCATTTTCCGGTAATCCAGTTCATGCGGATGGCGAGACTCGAACTCGCAAGGCAAAGCCACACGCCCCTCAAACGTGCGCGTATACCAATTCCGCCACATCCGCTTAAGCTTTATGAAATTTCAGTCAAACTGAAGTTTCACTGCTGAACTCCTATCATAACACAAAGTCACAGAAGATCAAGTCAATTTTCAAAAGTCAGCGATCGCAATGTAACAAGATTGTCGCGTTTGATCTGTTTCCCTGTTGACCAAAACAGTTTATCCTAAAAAGATTATTGACCGAGCAGCACAGAAGATGCGGTTTTCAAAGATCCTAATTGCCAACCGGGGGGAAATTGCCCTACGCATTCTCCGCACTTGTGAGGAACTGGGTATTGCCACAGTTGCCGTCCATTCGACCATTGACCGCCACGCCCTTCACGTTCAGTTGGCGGATGAAGCCGTTTGCATTGGTGAAGCCAGTAGCGCGAAAAGCTATCTCAACATTCCCAATATTATTTCAGCAGCCCTGACCCGCAATGCCACAGCCATTCATCCCGGCTACGGCTTCCTCGCAGAAAATGCTCGTTTTGCGGAAATTTGCGCGGATCACGATATTGCCTTTATTGGCCCAACACCGGAAGCGATCCGGTCAATGGGGGACAAATCAACCGCCAAAGAAACCATGCAAAAAGTCGGGGTTCCCACAATTCCCGGTAGTGATGGTTTACTCACGAGTGAAAAAGAAGCCGGGAAAATTGCCTCAAAAATCGGCTATCCGATTATTATTAAAGCAACCGCAGGCGGGGGCGGGCGTGGAATGCGTTTAGTTCGTGAGGCATCCGATCTCCCGAAACTATTTGCCGCAGCCCAGGGAGAAGCAGAGGCGGCTTTTGGCAACCCGGGTGTTTATCTGGAAAAATTTATTGAACTTCCCCGTCACATTGAGTTTCAAATTCTGGCTGATAGTCATGGGAATGTGGTTCACTTGGGAGAACGGGATTGTTCAATTCAACGCCGTCATCAAAAACTGCTTGAAGAAGCCCCCAGTCCGGCTTTGAGTTCAGATTTGCGGGAAAAAATGGGAGAAGCTGCGGTCAAAGCGGCGCAGTCGATTAACTATACTGGGGCAGGAACCGTTGAATTTCTGCTGGATAAGGCGGGGAATTTCTATTTTATGGAGATGAACACCCGCATCCAGGTTGAACATCCGGTAACGGAGATGATAACAGGTTTAGATTTAATTGCCGAGCAGATTCGGATCGCAGAAGGGGAACCCCTGGGATTAACTCAAAAACAGGTACAACTGCGGGGTCATGCGATCGAATGTCGTATCAATGCAGAAGATCCCGATCATAACTTTCGGCCAGGCCCCGGACGCATTAGTGCTTATCTTCCCCCCGGCGGAAATGGGGTGCGAATTGATTCTCATGTCTACACAGACTATGAAATCCCGCCTTATTATGATTCTTTGATTGGAAAATTGATTGTGTGGGCGCCTGATCGTCCGAGTGCGATCGCCCGCATGAAACGGGCTTTACGAGAATTTGCAATTACTGGAATTCCCACAACAATTGCTTTTCATCAAAAGATTTTGGAAACTTCAGAATTTATCCAAGCTGAGATTTACACCAATTTTGTGGAACAGTGGATGAGTCGTCAACAAGACTAACTGTTCCCTGTTCCTTTAACTAGAGGATCATTCTTAATAAACCTTGTTGACCGAGGAGAATTTCTCGTAAAAGACTGAAAATTCCAACCCAGATAATCGGTGTAATATCAACACCACCCAACGGAGGAATAATTTTACGGGTGATCGCTAAAAAGGGTTCTGTGGGCCAGACAATGATATTAAAGGGAAAGCGACTCTGCTCAACCTGGGGATACCAAGTTAAAACAATCCGGAAAATAAAGAAAAAGGTCATTATCCCCAGGATAATCCCTAAAATCCAATTCACTGCGGTAACGGTGGTCATGTTCTGATCGAAGACTTGAAGTTTTGTAACTGTGACTTTTCTCTATTTTAGCGGCTATGGGGGACTTCACAACTCAGTTGAACTTGATCACTAAAGGTGGAACAGAGTTGTTAAAATGATAAAGTTAAAGCAATTTTTGTAAATTCTAAGGATCAGCCTACTATGACACCTTCGTTAGCAAACTTCCTTTACAGCTTACTGGCAGGCACTTTAATCGTTGTTATTCCGGCAACTGTTGCTCTGTTGATTCTCAGCCAGAAAGATAAAGTTATCCGTTCTTAATGGTCTCGGTGTTTAAACCGCGGGTAAGGAGTTGGGGTGAACTCTCACAACTCCGCCTCAACACAATATTTCTGTAGATAGATAATACCGATGAGAGCAGACTCAGAAATGTAGCCAGCCTGTGGACTCAAGCTAAAGTAGAGAATAAATAGAGAACTCGCTAAGATTAGACTGGTATAGGAGAATTGAAGTATGGTTAATTTAGGATTGAACTGGAGCAGTCTGCTAGGGATAATACTAGCAGTATCCGGTGCTGCATTATATTTCCTGCGCTCATGGCGTCCAAAGTTAGCCCGTGATCACGATATTTTTTTTGCAGCAGTCGGTTTACTCTGTGGGGGGATTTTGTTATTTCAGGGATGGCGACTTGATCCAATCTTGGCATTTGGTCAATTTTTGTTAACCGGAAGTGCAATATTTTTTGCCGTCGAAAGTATTCGTTTACGAGGTCTAGCAACATCGAAGGCAAAAGAGCGTTCATCGCCGATTGTCGATGAAGATCGCTATGTTAGTGATGTTTATCGCGTAGATGCAGAACTAGATGAACTCGAACCCGACGAATATCAACCCATGGCTCGACAAATTCGAGGCAGTCGGGATGGGCGGTTAAGCCGCTCAGAAGCTTACGAAGATGAAGGCTCTCGTCGCCGTCCCAGCAGTCGCCGTAGTAGTATAGACGACCCAACCCCCAACGAACGACCCACAAGCCGGAAGCGCCGCCCCTCAAGGCCAGATAGTCGTTCTCGCCCTTATTCAGATGAGTGGGAAGCCTCAATAGACTCGACACCGGAAAAACCCCCTCGCAGTAGTCGTAGCCGTCGTCCGACTTGGGAAACAGAAAGCCCCTTAGAAGGTAGAGAATGGGATGAGAACAACTCGACTAGACCCTCTCCTAGACCCAAAAAGACTCGTCCACCAGAAGATGTCCGCTCAACAAGAAGTCGCAGTAGCGATCGCCAGGAAACAGAGAGCAGTTCAACTGATTATGTAGACTATCGACCTGTGGATTATTCAGAAGACGATTTGGGTAGTCCATATTAATCCGGAAGGGTTGAACGGTCTCGGAGATTCAGTGATGAAACGGCGAAGTGTATGGGTAGCGATCATCGCTATTTCCATGCTCCTGGGAATTTGTGTAATGAGTGGAGAGGTGGCGATCGCACTCAACAGTCCAGCGAGTGAAGAGCAACCCGCTTTAAGCGGGAATGGTCAGTTTTTGGCTTATGTATCTAACCGTAATGGTCAACGTCAGATCGTTTTGTATGATCTACAACGACAAGTTTTGATTGATTTACCAGGTTTAAATCGAGGAGATGCGATCGCAGAACATCCAAGTCTGAGCAACACAGCCCGTTATATTGTTTATATGGCGAGTGATTCGGGTCGGCCGGAAATCGAACTGTACGATCGCAAAACCAACCGAGTACAGATTATTTCACGGGGCTATCGGGGTTGGGTGAGTCATCCTCGGATTAGTCCAGAGGGTCGTTATATTATCTTTGAAACTGGGCGTCGGGGTCAATGGGATCTTGAAGTGCTAGATCGGGGATCTTCTATAGAATTGGATCAAATGAAAATCCAGAATGAGAGAGACAATTAGAGTAGGCTGAGTCTGTGAAACGTTGTCTGTACTGTGTTGTAATAGTCGTGTTAGCTGGATTCTTGCTAACAAGCTGTGTGGGCAGTCCTCGTTTAATTCAATACCCGGTTGAGACAAGCGGAACCAGCCTAAATAGTCCTTCGGCTGAGTTTGATCCGCAAATCACTGATCGCTATATTGTATTCGCCTCAGATCGACGGGGACGACAGGATATTTATTTGTATGATCGCCAAGATCAGACATTAGTGGATTTACCCGGACTAAATCGTTTAGATGCGATCGCCTCAGATCCAACGATTTCGATCAATGGTCAATACATTGCTTTTCTGGGAACCCGAGGAAAACAATCAGATGTCTATTTATATAACCGGGAAACTCGTCAACTGCGAAATTTGACTCAAAACCTACAAGCAGAAGTACGACATCCCAGTTTAAGTGGTGAAGGAGGGATTGTCGCTTTTGAATCCAGTATCAATGGTCAATGGGATATCCTTGTCTATAATCGATATGGGCAACCCTTAAATTTACCTTAATGGCGGCGTGAGGTGAATGGCAATCGCTAATTTACAAACTAGAGAATCCAACAGTTATAGGTTAGATTTCCGGATGGGTGATCCAATCTGAGTGGATTTATAATGAACCTAATATAAGAATTGAATGTGGGAGTTAACATTTAAGCAAAGAACCGAGTTAACAGACGAACACAGCCTTTGATTTTGTCCACAGGGAAGCGGTAGACCCGCCCCGTTTTCCTTTCCACCTTCTAATTTTACATTGGTGGTTAATTCAGCGGGAGCGATCAATGAATTTAAAATTTTTGAGTTTGGCAACATCTGGACTCCTAGCACTTGGAAGCACTGTGAGTGTGAATGTCGCTCATGGAAGTTCATCTCAAACCCTTGTACTCAAGACCGACTCCTCTGCGGCTGAAACCGATTTCAAGACTAACACTGTCGATTATAGATCTAACCGATTCCTGGCTCAAGATGACGGTGAACAAACAAACATTCGGGTTTATGAAAAAGCAAGTCCAGCTGTTGTTTCGATAGACACAGAAAAAGCTAATGGCAGTGGTACGATTATTACGCCAGATGGTTGGGTTCTCACAAATGCTCATGTTGTTTCTCATGGTGGAGAAGTCAAAGTCACATTAGCTGATGGTCGAAAAATGACTGCTGATGTGCTCGCCTACGGGGAAGATGGGTTAGATTTAGCGGTATTGAAAATTCGTAACGTGCGGAATTTACCGACGATTTCCATTGCTAAACCGGGTTCAGTGAAAGTGGGTCAACGGGCTTTTGCGATCGGGAATCCTTTTGGTCAATTTCAAGGTACATTTACCATTGGAATTGTTAGTCGTATTGATTCAGAACGGAATTTAATTCAAACCGATGCGGCAATTAATCCCGGAAATTCAGGCGGCCCGTTACTCAATAGTCAAGGGGAACTGATAGGGGTGAATACTGCGATTTTTACCCGGGGTCGTAGTGGGGGTAATATTGGGATTGGCTTTGCAATTTCCGTCGATCAAGTTCCTCCATTTTTACAAGCGGTAAAAGAAGGACGGGCGTCACGGGTTGCCCAATCTCAAAGACCATTTGCGTTTTCGGGTCAATCTGCCAACAAAATCGCCATTGACGGCCCGGAAATTCGCGGTCGCCTGGATGAGAATACAAATATTTTACCCATTGATAATAGCTATTATGACTTGTATTCTTTTCAGGGAAGAGCAGGTCAGCAAATTGTGATTGAAATGAAGAGTCAAGAATTAGATTCTTACTTGATTTTGCTTAATCCTGATGGCAGTGAACTCGCCCAAGATGATGATAGCGGTGGGGGTAAAAATGCCAAAATTCTTGTGACACTACCGACAACAGGTGAATATCTTTTACTCGCAAATTCCTATGAAGCTGGAGAGTCCGGTAACTATCGATTAACACTGCGAAGCATGACAGGTTCTCGTAATCCTTCGTCGCGCTCAAGTGGGTTCATTCTACAACAACGGGGAACCTTAGATCAAACAAGTGCCGTCCTTCCTTCTGATGGAAGTCGGTACAACGAGTATAACTTTGAAGGGCAAGCAGGTCAGGCTGTTACCATCCGACTCGAAAGTAATGATTTTGATCCCTATTTAGCTTTATTTAGCCCTGATGGTCAGCTTGTAGGAGAAAATGACGACGCTAGCCAGACTGATAAAAATTCCCTCTTGAATGTAACTTTACCCATAACAGGTGACTATCGAGTTGTCGTCAACGCCTATGATAGTACAGGTCAAGGTCAGTATCTGCTAACCGTTCGATAAATACAACATCTACTGGTTCGTGCGTCGAGACGGTACTCCCCTGTGAGTGAATGTCCAAACTCGTCTATGAGTTGGGCTGACTTTCCATTTTCCGTCCAATTGAGGTTATTTATGTATCAAATTCAATATTGGGTTGCTCTTGCTAGCCTACTGGTGGTTTTTCCCGCTCATGCGTCTAGTTCTTTGACAACGGTTCAGTCTCGTCAGGGAACGGTATCTTCGACAGATATCCGTTTGCAGGGGGAGAAAGGAATTCAGTTTGCTGAGATCCTCGCTCAAGAAACCCCTATGCCCGAACCTGAAGCTGAAATGGAACCTGCGGCCCCTGAAACTCCGACTGAGTCTCCCATACCAGAAGCAACACCGACTCCGAGTCCCACTGAGTCTCCGGATGCGACTCTTCAAGAGTCATCGGATTTTATTTTAAATGTGCAGGGTGAACTCAAAGATGGTGATCCGGTGTTAGCTTCTGATGGCAGTTTGTACCACGAATATACTTTTGATGGCACACAAGGACAAGAAGTGACCATTTCACTCGAAAGTAATGAGTTTGATACTTATTTGGCAATCTTCACACCAGACAATAAGTTGCTAGAAGAACATGACGATATCAGCCCAACGAACACTAATTCTCTGATTACGGTAACGTTACCGACTGATGGCGCTTATCGGATTATTGTCAATTCCTATGATGATCAGGGTAGAGGTCGGTATCAATTGACGGTTAAGTAAGAATAGGGAATGAGGAAGAGCCTCATTCCTACTGGGGGTGATCTTTTCCCCAAATCTTAACGTAAACCTAGCCAGGTGAATAAATCTTGTCCGGTGAAAAACTCCAGTCCTAATAGAATCACGAAACCAATCATGGCAAAACGGCCATTAATTTGCTCGGCATAACGAGTCCAACCAAAAGCAGGTTCAGAAGACGTTGAGGTTGGGGGATTGGAGTTTGTAGTCGGAGGGGTAGATGAACTCATTTTTGCTTCTCTAAACGTTGCACAGATTCAATTAGCGATCGCACGGTTTTTGTGCCTTCAGAGGGTTCAAAGCTTAAAGGAAACTTCCCTCGACCTATCATTCTAAACCCTAACGGCCCTAAACCGATCAATGCTTTGACATCCCGCAGATAGTTGCCAATCACTAAAACGCCGAACTTCCGTTCATCAACCCAACCCCCTTGTTTGACTAAATCTACCAAGACTTTACGATGACGAATCGGGGTGCTATCGCCTGCATTTTTGCGTTCTAGAAGTTCATGTTTGATTTTGCTAATCTGATCCATCGGGGCGACTTCCATCGGACAGACGCTATTACAGTTGTAGCAGCGAGTACAGCCCCAAACGCCTGCGGTGCTTTGGTGGTATTGTTCTAAACGGTCTTCAGTGCGATCGTCACGGTTATCGGCAACCATCCGTTGGGCTTTGGCGAGGGCGTGGGGGCCTGCAAATTCGGGATTGACTTCAATCGCATTACATTCAGAGTAACAAGCCCCACAGAGAATACAATTCCCCATTTGATTTAGTTTTGCTCGTTCTGCGGGGGTTTGTAAAAATTCTCGTTCGGGAATGGCTCGGCTTTGGGTACTAACATAGGGTTCAACTTTTTCTAAGTTATCCCAAAACTGTTTCATATCAACCACGAGATCTTTGATCACGGGCATATTTCCCATTGGGGCAATGGTAATTTCGGGAATTTTGTTGGAGGAAGGGGGGACGGAACTAGAAGCAGCGATTTTTTCTAAACGAGCAACTTCACTGCCAATATTTTCTTTACAGGCTAAGGCGGAACGACCATTAATTCGCATTCCACAACTTCCACAAATGGTATTGCGGCAATTTTTACGAAAGGCTAAAGTACCATCCATTTCCCATTTAATCCGGTTGAGACAGTCTAAAATTGTATTTCCGGGTTCGACTTCCAGGGTATAACTTTGAATACGAGGGCGGGTATCTTGGGTTTGGCGGATAATGTTAAACTGAACTTCCATGTTTTTTAGGTAAGGCTTTATTTTTCAGTATAAGGACTGTCTGAGTGCTTGACTATAATCTCTCTCTCTGTTTTGATCAAAACTCAAGGTTTTCTTTAGAAAATAGAACGGTTCAGAGGTTCGGGAAATTGTTCAATCAATCACTTGTAATGTTTTAATTTTGTGTTCAGGAAGTCCCCAACTCCTTAAAATCGTATAAGCTAAAATTTGATGACCTGCTAAATTCGGATGAATTCCATCACGGGTGAGGATATTTTGGGATTGTCCGCCATAGCGTTGATAGGTTAAAATAACATCCCTAAACGGAAGATTGAGATCAAGAAATCGGCATCTATGCTGCGAGGCTACTGTTCGCATAACCGCAATATATTCTCGCAGGCGGATGTTTTCTGGGCTATTCAAATCTTCTTTAATAATCGTGGGAGATAGTAACAACACTTCTATATTTCGAGCTTGTGCTGCTTTCACCATTGCGGTTAAATTCTGTCGATACACTTCAATATTTTCTGTATTATCAGCTTCAGAAGGTGCTGTTTTTAGACTTCTCATAACATCATTGACCCCAATATTAATGGTGACTAAATCGGGTTTTTTATCTAAGACATCTTGTTGAAATCTTGCTAGCAATTCAATCGAGGTTTGACCCGATATTCCCGCAGAAGTTAGCGTAATATTAGACTGAGGATAAAGAGTATTCAGATATCGCTGCATCAACCAAACATAACCGCCATAATTCCCCCCTGCTTGGGTAATACTATCTCCTAATAAAATAATTTTTTGTTTCCCCTGAAGGGGAGTAACTTGTTCAGATGGAGATCTGATTTCAAGAGCAATAGGAGTTGAGGGCAGACTCACAATTAATCCAGCGATAAACCCGGAAAAAATTACTTTAAAAACCCTAAAATCTGGTGATTTTTTAGACAAAAACAAGGGAATCAAAAACAAATTTTTATTCATCGTTAACGTTTTTTTAAGCACTCCTCTAGTCTAAAGTTATCTATCGTAATTCTTGATCAAAAACAGTAAATTTTAACGTTTGAATTCAATCCTCTGTTAAAATCTCTACAGTTCCCTGATAACCATCCACTCGCACCCGTTGACCATTTTTAAACCGAGAAACTGCATTCGGAATATTCATCACAGCAGGAATTCCGTACTCACGAGCGATAATTGCACCATGAGAAAGTTGTCCACCCACTTCAGAAATAATCGCTTGAGCGTTAATTAACAAAGGTGCCCAACCTGCATCTGTATAAGGAACAACCAAAATCGATTTTCTTGGCATATGTGTTAAACTTTCTCCAATATTACGACAAATACAAATAGTCCCTTCTACACAGCCTACACTTGCTGGAATACCTGTCAGCAGAGATGAATTTTGAGATTCAAAACTTTGAACAGTTGTAATTTGGGATAGTGTATTTCCATAAACCACAGTCGGAACTTGACTACTGTTATCCTGCTCAAATTCTTCTCGTCTCACTCTAACTTTTTCGGAAATACTCTCTATATCTCCTTGAATAATCCAATTTTTAATTTCTTGAAATTCTAAGAAGAAAATGTCATTGTGTTTTTCTAAAATTTGGGCTTGAATTCCCTGATCTGCGATTTCTAAAAAAGTCCAGCGCAGATGAGCTAAAAGTTTTGCATAAATGGTAGCAATTTCACCTTTTATTATCGCTAGTTCTCGACATTGAGCCAGTCGCCATCGTTGCCAGGAATTGATGGTTTTAGGATTAAAAACTTTCACATAAGATGGATTTTCAACCATAGAAAACATCGTTTTGAGCAAAACATCTGGCTGCTCTTTCCAAGTTAAAATTGCAATATTTGTCCCAACTTCACTCAGATAACCATAGGTCTTTAACCACTCATCAAAATCAGCTTTAAAGCGAGGCATTTGATTAAACTGTTGTTCTAAATAGGAGAATGAAGTGTTTTTTTCCATTAATACATTTTCTCGAAACTTATCCGCTAATTTTTGTAGCGAAGACATCGCCATCACTTCGGGATTATTCTCACTGGGTAGCCATTCATCAGAAACCTTAAAAATTGCTCGGCGAATTGCTAATCCAATCGGCCCTAAGATGTTATAATAAGTAACAGGTCTAAGCAGGTTTTGAATGCGTTCTGTTCGTTCTAGAAGTTGAGGGAGAGACTGAGAACTCAAGGGAAAATCGGAACGGTTGAACTCGGCTTCTAGTTGTTGAATTTCTGGTAAAAATTGTTGATGATAATCTTTATTAAACGATTGAACAAGATTCAATTCTCGACCCAGTAAACGACAGAGTCCAGGTAAAGAAGGCAGGAGAGTTTTAACAGGAGGTTTGCTAATTTTCTGACCTCTTAATAAGAACTCTAACCCCTGTTCTGGTAATCCCATCATCCGAAAAATTGTCCCGAGTAAGGTCGCATTAAAATAAGCATGAGATCTGAACAGAGTTGCCGTTTCATCAAAATCTAAATTTTGAGCTTTTTTACCTAAAACTAAAGTAAAAATTTCACCCCAAACGCCACAAGTTAGAGGGCGATTAATAGACCAAGTTAAGGGATGAATAGTTCCCGGAATTACTTCTGCTGCTATAGTTCGCGTCCAAATCGGTCTCAAATTTGTAATTGAACGACTTTGCAAAATCCAAATATTATCACCATCCCAAATCCATTCTATATCTTGCGGTAAGCCGTGATAAAAAGTTTCAATTTCTTGGGCTAATTTAACTAACTCTGCGATCACATTACCTGGCAGGAGAGACGTATTTTTGATCACATTTAAAATGTCATTTTTCAGGTCAAGGATACTTAAATCAATTTCTAAATGGAGGGGTGTAAATTTACCCCCAACAACCGACTCTCCCCCTCCCGGTAAAGCCTCAATAATCACTTTAGCTGAACCATCAAGGGGATGACGACTAAACATAACCCCGGCAACTTTACTCGCAATATAAGGCTGAATTAAAATAGCAATTCCTTCATCTGAAAGTCGCCGACTTCGCCGATAGGAAATCCCCTCTGCACTCCAATAAGACTGACAACATTGATCAATTGCTTTAACTAATTCAGCTTCCGTTGTAATCGGCCCAATGGTTTGATATTGTCCGGCCGATGAACTGCTCTCACTATCTTCTCCAATTGCTGAAGAACGCACAATTAAAGGCACTTGTACAGTGGGAAGCGGAAGACTAAACTGAGAAAGCTTTTGTAACGCTTCTGTTTTTCCTTTAAAAACAGGTAAAACCCAACCAGAAGGCACTTTAAACCCTGCTTTTTTGAGTTGACTCAGATGAGCCGCTTTTTCACCATAAACGTGATCATCTAAGGCTTCAGAGAGAGAGAATAAACGCTGTTTCTTAGACAAACCAACATCATCTCCTTGACGTAAATTAATGATAACTAATGTGACAGCCAAACCAATGGCAGCTAAAATTTCCAGCCAAAATTCAGATAAAGTTTGGGATAAAGATATTCGCCAGACTCCCACCCAAAAAGGCCCACTCAGACAACCCCAGCGCACCCCTCGCAGTCGGGCGGATGAATTTGAGGTGAAACGTCCGATCTGCAAAATCAACAGCCCAGTCATTCCTGAACTCAATGCAACAACAGGAGAGTAAACGAGAACCCCCCAGGTGGCATTGGTGACGCCTCCACCTCTAGCGATCAGATATCGACCCCAGACTAAAGCAATTAACCCGAATAATTTTAAAGCCGGAACCTCCGGAAACCATAATCCTGCTAGTAACACAGGTATAATTCCTCGGGCGATCTCAGCCAAAACAGAGACAATTCCTGGCTTTTTTCCGGCGTGGGTGAAGGCGGCTGCTACACTGACGTTACCCGTACCGACTTGCTGTAGGTCAATACCTGTCATCATTGTAACGGTGAGGGAAGTTAGAGGCAAAGCACCTAAGCCAAAACCGCCCACAATGAATAAGACCAGTTTCCAAAGAAACATCTGATTTGAGTTGAACGAGCGTTTGCTAATATCGGAGCAAGAACATTTCTGCTCCCCAGGTTAGCTGATTTGGGTTTAGTATACAACGCAGATGAAAAAAATACAGTAACTCTAGAGTTGATCATTGAAGGTTAGAGGTCTAAGTAAACAAGTCAGGAATTTTCAAAATGATAAAATAGTGTTTGAGATGATCAACAAGGGTTCTACTTTCCCAAAATGCCAAGCTATTTTATCTGCTGATTAGATTGACTTTCTTCCTGTCAACCAGTAAGTCATCATTTGACCAATTCCTTTAACTTGAATTAGTCCTCGTTCTTCAAAAAGATAGCGATCGCTTAATAACTCCTGAGTTGCGGTTGTAACTTGTATTCGACCCGTTTCGCCGTGAGACTCCATCCGAGAAGCAACATTCACTGCATCTCCCCACAAATCATAAATAAATTTGCGAGTTCCGATCACACCTGCAACCACTGGCCCGGTATTAATACCAATTCGCAACTGAAACGGTTGACCATCATGGCGTCGGAAACGACCAATTTCCCGTTGCATATCCAGTGCCATTTCTGCGATCGCTTCTGCATGATCAACTTTTGGTGTCGGTAAACCTCCCACCACCATATAAGAATCTCCAATGGTTTTAATTTTCTCGAGGTCATGTTTTTGGGCTAACCCATCAAAAGCAGAAAAAATTTCATTGAGTAAATCTACTAATTCTGTCGGTGCAATTTGAGAAGAAAACCCAGTAAAATTAACAAGATCTGCAAACATAATTGTTGCTTGGTCAAACCGTTCAGCAATGGAATGGGGAGCCTGTTTCAGACGTTCGGCAATAGATCGGGGTAAAATATTCTGTAATAAACGCTCCGATTTTTGCTGCTCAACCCGCAACGCATCCAGTACCCGTCGCCGTTCTGTTGTGTTCCGAGCCACCCAAATCACGCAATCATTCGGCATGAGAGAAACTGTTGCGGCGAACCACACTAATTCTGTAGTATCCGGATTAAAAGGAGATTTACAGGTTTGCCATTTACCCGATTCTAACTGTTCTACAGGTAAACTATACTCAACATTAAGGGTTCTTCTAGTTTCCAATACTCTTTGAATATGATTATAAAACATTTGGGCTTGAGCGGGGGGAAAAACTTCAAATATATTTTTTCCTAACCGATCAGGCGTTGGACTATACAACACTTCTGAATTAGTCGTGACAATTCTCTTATAATTTCCTTGAGCATCAAACACTGTAATTACATCCGTCATCGCTGCAAATAATGCTCTAAGTTCAGCTTCTGACGATCGCAAAGCGGCTTCTATACGACGCCGTTCTGCAATTTCTCGAACTAATTCGGCGGTGCGTTCTTCAACTCTGGACTCTAAGGCATCCATCGCCATTTGCAACGCTTCTTCGGCTTGTTTCCGTTCAGTAATATCGACAACTGTTCCTTCATAATAGAGTGGATTTCCTTCAGAATCTCGAACGGCGGTTGCATTTTCAGAAATCCAACGAAATTTACCATCTACCCGGCGAATTTTAGACTCAAAATTTACCACAGATCCCTGTTTTTGAATCAGTTCTATGAACTCTTGACGCCGAGATAAGTCTGCATAAAGTTGATTACCTACCTGAGTTAAATTTTGGATCAAATCTTTAGGAGTTTCAAATCCATAAATTCTAGCTAAAGCGGGATTTGCACTCATATAACGTCCATCAGGCGTCGTTTGAAAAATCCCCTCAACCGCATTTTCAAAAATACTCCGATAGTTCGCTTCAGCTTGTTTTCTAGCAGTAATATCAATCCCCACAAAAAAGGCAGCATGATTGTGATTATATTTATGAGCAACAATCAAATAATTACGCTGTTCTCCTTTCACCAGAGAGATCACTTCTCGTTGAGCATCTAACTCAGAACTCGCAAAAAAATCTCGGACAAACTGATTAAATTGCGGACTCACATCTAAAAAACCAATATGCTTATTAATAAAATCTTCTGGCTTTAATTCAAAAGTTTTAGCGAGATAACGATTAACACCCAAATAGTGGAGATCCGAACTAATCCAAGATACCGTTCCTGGTACAACATCTAAAACCGCTTGTAACTGATCTTGAGTCGTTTCGAGTTCAGCTTCTGCTTGTTTTTGATTACTCAAATCAATCCCAATTACAAACGCTTCTTGGTTTTGATTATACTTTTGAGCAACAATCATATAGTGTCGTTGTTGACCTTGAACCCGAGCGGAAATTTCCCGATATCTATGATTTTCGGGCTGGTCGAATAACTCCTTGACAAACTGATTAAACTGTGAACCTCCCCCTAAAAATCCAATCGGTTTATTGGCAAAATCTTCCCGAGACAAACTATGAATATCTGCTAAAGTTTGATTAACTTCAATATAGTGTAAATCCGAACTAATCCAAGATGCTGTACCCGGAACAGCTTCTAATACGGTTTGTAGACGAGCATTAGCTTGTTTGAGTGCAACTTCTGCCCGTCGCCGTTCGCTAATATCAATTCCCACCACAAAGGCAGCTTTATTATTATCATACTTGCGAGCAACCACCAGATAATAACAAGGTTGGTTATTAACATAGGTCATCACTTCCTGAAACATTTCGAGTTCAGGACTTGCAAATAATTTTTGTACAAAGTCACTAAAATCAGAACTCGATCCCAGAAACCCAATGTGCTGACCTGCAAATTTTTCTCGAGGCATATTAAACATATCCGCAAGTTTTTGATTCACCTCGATATAACGCAAATCAGACTTTATCCAAGACACCATTCCGGGTACGGCTTCTAATACCGTTTGTAGGCGTGTATTAGCTGTTTCCAGGGCTAAACGGGCTTGTTTATGTTCAACGATTTCTTCGACAAAGCGATCATTAGATTCTTTCAGAGCGGCTGTCCGTTCTTCAACAATTTGTTCAAGATGTTCGTTCATCTTTTTGAGTTTTTCTTCGTACCCCTTGCGAACTTTGATTTCTTGTTGCAATTGGGCTTGAGTGGCTTCTAATTCGATGGATTTTTGTTCGAGTTGTTCAGCCCGTTCAATGCTTTGGCTGACTTCAGCCAGAAGGTGTGTCACCATTTCTGAAGTGTTAAACTGTTTTTCTTCAAATCCTAGCCAGGGAAGGGGTTGAATTCGGTTAGGTGTTGAATAGATCACTTCAAATTGTCCATTCGGCAAAGCTTGACCAATGCGACAAACTTTGGAAACATGATGATTGGGTTTGATGCAGACAAATCCTCCAGGAGCTGCAAAACTGACCCCATAGGCTGCGGTGCGAATGCGATCGCTATCAAAGGAATGAGCCAGTTCTACCGCCTGTTTCCAGAGGTAAACTTGAGTGTAGGCGGCTTCTATGGGATCACTGGTCACACGATGTTGACCATATCGGGCTTTAAAGTTTTGGACAAATTGCTGATTTTCGGGACTATCGAGACTTTGAAAATAACTCCAACAGCTTAAATGACCCACAGCAGCTTCCCCGATGCTTTGCAGTTCGGTTTCCGAGACGGAGGTTGCCATAATGGGGAGATCTTGAGCGGTTAAACCTGCAGCTTCAAACTGGCGGTAAAACGCGATATTACTATCTCCAGTCAAAGTGCTAAAAATGACGTGGGGTTGGGCTTGTTGGATGCGGGTAATGATGCTGCTAAAGTCTTTTGTCCCTAGAGGAGCATAGGCTTGTCCGACGATTTCTCCTCCGAGTCCTTTGAGTTGAATTTTGACTAATTTGTTAACGGTGTGGGGGAAAACATAGTCAGAACCCAATAGATAAAACCGGATGCCAATATTTTGGATCAACCAATGGATCGTCGGTTCAACTTGTTGATTGGCGCAAGCTCCCGTATGAAAAATATTAGGGGAGTTTTCTAATCCTTCATAGTGGATGGGATACCACAGTTGAGCGTTGTAGGCTTCGACAATGGGTTTAACCGCGAGACGAGCGGCTGATGTCCAACAGCCAAAAAGGGTACTGACATTATCCTGTTGAATGAGTTTTTTAGCCTGAGTCGCGAATTGTGCTGCACTGGACGCACCATCTGCAATCACAGGTTCAATCCGCTCCCCCAGGATACCGCCAGAGGCGTTAATTTCAGCGATCGCCATTTGTTCAGCATCAATGAGAGGGGATTCGCTAATTGCCATTGTTCCACTCAATGAATGCAATATTCCGACTCGTACACCTGGCATAGCTTGCTACTACTGGTTTAAAGAATAATAACCCGGCTAGGGGTTTTGTGGTTGCACCCTTCTCTAGAACCAATACCTATTAACACCCAGCAGTCCTGATATTGACTTCTCATTTGCCGATAAGCAGAGATGAAGCCTCGTTTAGGCTTTGCTTCTAGAAATTATTGGGCTTTATTTATTGATCTCTTGTAGAGACATTGCACCCAACTTCTCTACGGTCTTCTCTCACCCCTGTTGAATGAGATTAATAAATTTTTCTCTACAGGATTCCGTCTCCTTAACTAAGGTTTGAAAATGCTTCCTTTTTTGAGAGAAAAATACTTCATAACCCCTTCGGGGATTCTATCACATCCCTTGATTGTGTTTGACTTTTCACCCGTATCTATACTCATAGTTTATACCATTTTGAGAACTGTTTTTAGGTGAAAAAAGAAAAACAACCACAGGGAAGGTCAAGGACTACCCGATGCGTTTAAACTCGATAGTTTTATATTATTACCATTTTTGACGGGAACATTAAGATTATGTTACAGAGTTTAACGTTTATTCAAACAATACCACATTCAACGACCTTTTCAGACATCATTTGAGCGTGTCGCCACCATGGACCCGAGCCAATAATCCAAATACGAGAGGGCAAATGGCCAACGGGAGCCGAATCATTAAATCTAAACCCAACAGAGGGATGATGAGGATTATAAGTTAACCAACCCAGGCGATCGCAAAATTGAGCATAATCCCCTTCTACCTCCTCATAAATGCGAGTCTGCACACTAAACCCAAACCGTCCCTGACTATACTTAACCCACAACTGATCAATCGTTCGTAAATCTTGACAGGGCAACTGTTTCAACTCTTGAGCATGAAGATAACAGCGTTGAGTATGACCCAATCCTTGACACAAAACCCCCCAAGTTTCCTCATCAGCAGCTTTCCAATTTTGAGCCGCTAAAAGACGTTGTAACTTCGTATAATCAACCCCAACGGCCGAACTGAGATCATCTATGGGTTGACTTAATCCGGGAATGAACTGAGTCACAATACTGGGTAATCTCCAATACAATGAAGAAAGATTCAACTCAGTTTTAGAGCGGGGAGACGGTTTTCGAGGCGTTACTGATGAAGAGTAAGCAGTCAAAGTTCCCAATTGGGCTGAGGTTCTTAAAATGTTCAGTGCTTCTAATACTTGTTTAGCGTTGGCGAAACGTTGATCGAGGCTGAAAGCCACTAAGCGATCTAAGATTGTCCCTAAGCGCTCGCTCACCCGAGATTTAGGCTTCAAAAATTCTCGCCAAACCCAGCGTTGATTGGCTTCATCATACAATTGCCAGGGCGAAACCCCGGTTAGCAAATACAGACAACTCGCCCCCAACCCATACAAATCACTTGCCGGAAATGCTTTTCCTCGGGTTTGTTCAGGTGCCATAAACTCAGGAGAACCCACAACGGTTCCGGTTCGATTCAGCGCTGTCTCCGTTAGGAGTTTAGCGACGCCAAAATCAATTAAAACCCATCGTTGTTCTTTACGGCGCATCGTTTGTGAACGAACAGAAACAGTTGAAGCACCTGTCTTAGAAAGTTCGATACGGGTTAGACTCTGTTCGAGGGGTTGACTGAAAGCATTTTCGGCTTCTGTACTTAAGGAACAACGGTGTAAAATATTGGCAGGTTTGAGATCCCGATGAACGATCTGACGGTCGTGAATAAACTCCAATACTGGAAGCAAACCCCGCAACAGTTCCAAAATTTGGGCTTCTTGAAAGATACCTTGTTCTTTAAATTCCTCTTCTAAGGTTTTACCCGCTATGTATTCTTGAACGAGAAAAAGTTGTTTATTCTGATCAAAATGGGCGAGTAACTGGGGAATTTGCGGATGTTTACCCAACTGTTCGAGGCGCAGGGCTTCTTGACGAAACAGTTTAGCCGCTTTTTGGTACTGTTGAATCTGGGATGGGGGAAAATCAAATTGTTTGATGGCGCAAGGGGGTTGAGAGGGGATCTGTTGATCGACGGCTAAGTAAGTTTTCCCAAACCCCCCTTGACCAATGATTTCAATCGGACGATAACGGTTTTGTAATAATAGTTGATTTCCGCAACTTCGACAAAATTCGGCGGTATCAGGATTAATTGGACTAAGACATTGAGGATTTGTACAATAACTCATCGCTAGAACGTTCTACAATAATTTTAAATGTAGCTGAAAATTTTGATGAATTTACCTTTGATCTTTTGTTTAAAGCATGAGTTTGAGGCGATTTTCCGCTTTTTTTAAGGCATTTTGTGGATTTTCGCCCAGTAGAGAGGCTTCGATAGCCCGACCTAGATTTTCGGAGATGCGACGATAGCCCGCAATGATTGGCCGCGATCGCGCCCAGGCCATTTGTTTCAAAAAGGTTTGTAAAGTAGGCTGTTGAGATAGAAATTCTTGATATTTTTGACTTTGACGAGTTTTTAAATTAATCGGTAAATATCCGGTTCCCAAACTCCACTCGGTTTGAAATTCTTCACTTAAAACATAGTCTAAAAAGGTTAAAACCGCTTGTTGGTGTTGGGGAGTTTTTTTCATCACAAACAGGTGTTCACCCCCAATGACAGTGGCTTGTTGGGCTTGGGCTGGAATGGGAAAGACTCCATAATCAATGTTTAATGAGTCTAAATATCCTAATGTCCAGGGTCCTGTAATTTGCATGGCAACTTTACCCGAAATAAAGTTATCTTGTTCGTAGCCTCGTTCGGGTGGGGAGAGAAGGGCTGAACCGTCTTTGATTAAATCTGACCAAAATTGTAAGGCTTGAATAGCACCGGAATTGACTAAGTTAATTTGATCATTTTCAATTAATTCACCTTCGGCACTATACATAAAAGGCAGCCAAGTAAAAACTGTCCATTCTCCTTTTCCTAAAGGTAAAAGGATACCCTGTTGATCGATCTTTCCATCTTGATCTAAATCGCGGGTGAGTTGTTGGGCGGCGACTCTAAATTCTTCCCATGTTAAGGGTAAATTGGTAATTCCTGCGGCTTCAAATAAACTTGGACGATAAAAGATTGCAGTATTATTGGTTGCCATTGGAATTGACCAGATCTGTTCGTTTAATTCCATTGCTTCAAATAAGCTGGGATCAATTTCGGCTTGGCGTGGCGACTCATTTAACCATTCTTCTATCGGTTCAATGGCATCTAGTTCAACCAGTTGTCCAGTAATTTGGGGACTATACCAGAGAATATCTGGGGCGGCGTTTCCCACAACAGAGGTGAGGATTTTTGGCATTTGTTGGTCGGGTTGACCAATATAATAGGCATTAACATTAATTTGCGGATGATTTTGATTGAATTCATTAACTAATTTTTGAAAAACATCTCGGTTGGGAGGGGGGTTGATACCATGCCAAAGGGTTAAGTTAATGACTGAGGGTTCAGTTGCGGTTTGAACTTGACACCCACTACAAATTAATAAGCAAAGACTGAGGAGAATGGTTGCCCAGAGTTTGAACCCAGAATTGACGATGGAAAAGAACTGAGAGAAGATTAGCATGATAAGATTCTATACTGAGAAATACCGAAGTCTTTTCTTCCTTATATTATCATTTTAAAAGTCGCCGCGGCTTGATATCCCCAAGCGGAACAGGTGATTGATTGGGATATTAACCCCATGCTAAAATCAATCTGCTTCTAAAAAGTGATGCCATCTGCGACGCATTTACGGCTTCAGAAAATGTCAGTTTCTCAATCCTGGGGAGATGGAACTGTTTTAGAAAGAGGTGAGATATTCTGCTAATTGAACAAATCCATTCACTTCAGCTTCTGTTGTGATATAAGTCGGTTTATACTTGAGGTGTTTAGTATAATGTAAAAGATTGGCAACGCCAACAGAATAAGGGAACGTTTCTGGATTAAATACACTTTCATCGTTAGGACTATCACCGATAGTTAAAACTTGTTCAGTTGAGAGTTGGGGGAAATAGTTTGCTAACACCTTTAACAGTCCAGTGGCTTTATCTTGGGTTTGGGGTTTAATATGACATTGAACGGTACTATAGGTAAATCCCCAGTGTTTTTCGTGACAAATCTCAGCTAAACTTTGCAGTTGAGATGTACTTAATCCCTCGACATCAAACGTCCAGTCTGTGAGGCGAAAAGGGTTATCTGTAGATTCTTTAAGATGGGGAAATTGAGATTTTAAACTGTGAAATATTTCGGCTAAATGTTGACGATGTTGGCCGATATCGGAAATTTCAACTAATAATTCAGGATGATCTTTTTGAGTTGAATAAAAAAGTCCGCCATTTTCTGCGATCGCCCCGGTTACGGGAAGATAGGTTTTTAATGCTTGTATCCATCCGGCGGATCGCCCTGTAATTAAAACGACCTCAATTCCTGCTTGAGTTAAAGTATCGATAGCAGTGATTAATTTTGGGGTAAATTTCCCCTGTTGGGTCAGAGTTCCATCAACATCACTGGCGATCAGGCGAATCTTTTGGGTTAAGGTTTTGGCGATCGCAGTTGAAAAGGGTTCAAGAGTCATACCGTTAAGCATCCATCATTTCAAAATCAGCTTAACATCAAATATTTTAATCAAATCAGCAACGGAGACGGGGAGATTCAAATGTAAATAAGTAAAATAGTAAAACCCTTATTTAGCAAGGGTTTTAGGGGTTTATTTGAGTCTATTTTTAAGGCTCTAGACCGAAAAAACGTTTGTCCTTGACAAATCTTGCATCAATGTTGCATCAATAGATTAGTACACGATGCAGGTTCGATGCAACGGATACCCTAGAACCTTGAAAATTCAATATTTATAACCAATCGGAGCGGCGGGATTTGAACCCACGACCCCTACTACCCCAAAGTAGTGCGCTACCAAGCTGCGCTACGCCCCGACATACTTATCAAGTATAGCATGATAAACACAAATTAGTAAACACTTAATATTTTTGTTGCTTGAATCAGTTCTGAGAGAACTTGAGCGGGCCAACTTCCCTCACCGCGTCGTCCTGTTTTGAGGATGAACTGTAAGCTGTAGGCATGGGGATAACCTTCGACTTGCATCGAGATCAACTCACTTTCAGCTTCACAGGTAATTTTTTCTTCATCCATCAACTCACTCGCCATGTGACTCATCGTTTCACTGAGTTGAGTCAGTAGACGAGAAAAATCATGCAACTCATCTGCGGTTAACTCGATCGCCCAATCTTCACCGCCAATTAACCCTTGATATTCTGTCGGATTAGGGTTCCAACCGATGCGCCAACCTGTTCCCGTTTTGAGAATACGTTCCACAACCTCACCTTAAAGTTGTAATAACTCTGCGTCTCCGGGTTGAGGGAGAGGAGGTAAGGGGGAAATCGGATTTTCTGGCGGCGTTTCTGTCGGTTCCTCTAATAAAGTTGATGAGGAGTCTGAGAGGGTTTCTGAGGCGTTTGGATCAAATAGATAAACCAAAGTATCCACTAACTCCTGTCGTTGTTTGCGCTTAAAAGTTTTTAGGGTTTCACGATCGCCATTGAGGGGATTTTCTCGTAACGAACCCGCTCCGGGATACTGTGACTCTAACATCCGGTCGTTCACGCCTAAATAATCTGCTAAGGTTAACTTCCAGTCAAACCGAGACAGGGGAGAACGACCTTTGACATATACATGATAGCGAATCAACCGTCCGATCAAGGTATCTTCTGAGGCGGCTTCTCCGGTATCTCTGGAGATATATTGATTTTCTTTTGGCAGATCGGGCAGTTCTTGATAAACTTTTTGCCAAACATCACGAATCCTAATAATTCGGTTTTGGGACTCAGCCGCGATCGCGACTGGGGAGACAAAGCTTCTAACTCTAGCTAGTCCCTGAACTGAACTCGACTCGCTTCCGCTTTCTACAACCGTGAGTATCAGGATACCCAACGCTAAAAATACAGGACGATACCAGTGCTTTGGAAATTGAGAAGTTGCTAACATCAATTTACGTTTAAGCATATTCATTCAGGGTTAGCTAGATTTTCTAATAGCTTAACCGATTACCGTTCAACAATAATCTCGGGTTGGGTCAGTTCATCCGACATTTCAATGATTGCTCGCAGAACAGGCTTCATTAAGTTATCATCTACACTATCAAAATCTTCATATCGGCATCGCTTGGCTCGGTTAGCGACTTGTACGGTGATGCGATAACGATTGGAGGCTGCACTCATTAGGTCGGCAGCGCGACAAGTAATTTCTGTAGAATCAATACTAGAACGCTTGTACATAAAGTGGCTTTACTCTGAGTCAAGATCTAATTACTCTATGTTAACGAATAATTGAAGCTTTTGATGTCCTCTTGGGTTAAACCTTCGGCTATCGGCAAACATTCCAAAAAGGTCGCAGTACCTTTAAAGGCGGGGAGATAGGTTATACAGCTTGAGATCAAAGACTTCTGCACGTTCAAACCGCCTCAAAGCCTTTCTATAATACGGTTTCTACTCTGTTGTATCAGTTTTCGAGAGCAGATGAGTTTTATCTTATCGTTTCGACTGGGGATCGAGTGCATCTCTTAAACCATCGCCGACATAGTTAATACAAAGAACGGTTAAAAAGATCGCTAAACCAGGAAATAATGCCATGTGAGGTGCCGTTTCTATATAGTTTTGAGCATCAAAAAGCATTCGTCCCCAAGTCGGAACATCGGGCGGAAATCCTAAGCCTAAAAAACTGAGTGTTGATTCAGTTATAATTGCATTTCCGACGGCTAAAGTTGCAGCCACAATAATCGGACTGAGAACATTAGGAAGAATATGAACCCGAATTAAACGAGACGGTTTCGCACCAATGGCTTGGGCTGCGATTACAAAATCCATTTCTTTTGTTGTTAAAAAACTGGCTCTAACTAACCTGGCAACAGACATCCAAGTTAATCCCCCAACCACCAATACAATTAACAGAAAAACGCCCAACTCTGGCCCAGCAACGGCTTTCATGGGTTCGCGAAACAGGTAAATGACCAGTAACAATAAAGGAAGTTGCGGTAAGGAAATAAATAAATCCGTGATTCGCATCAATAAACTATCAATTATTCCCCCATAAAATCCTGAAATCGCTCCGATTAATGTTCCCATAAAAATAGCAACAATCATCGCTGCTACACCAACGGTTAAAGAAATTCGTCCCCCCGCTAACATTCGAGCCAGTTGATCTTGTCCGAGATCATTGGTTCCAAAAGGATGTTCCCAACTGGGAGGAGATGCAGAATTTCCAAAGTCGATTTGATTAATCGGAGTTGTATAAATGAACGGCAACAAGACAACTGCAATGACAATTAACAGTAAAATAATTAAACCGATAACTGCCATTTTATCCCGTTTAAATCGTCGCCAAGCATCCCCCCAAAGGCTTCGAGGTTTTGTTTGATTAGATTGAGATTGATTAATTACAGTCATAACCAGAATTTTCGATTTGCTTTAAGATAGAAAGAAGAACATTAGGGGAGAATCATCATGGTTTCTCAACTCGAATCTCAGACTTCTTCAGAGGTTATTTATCCTGAACGAGATGGTCAACCGATGTCAGACAACACCATTCAGTTTCGCTGGATTCTCACTCTTTACTATAACTTAGAGTGGCTATTTGCAAACGATCCGGCTGTATTTGTGGCGGGAGATTTGCTCTGGTATCCCGTTCAAGGTAATAATAAAATTCGTCAAGCTCCTGATATTATGGTTGTATTTGGAGTAGAAAAAGGCGAACGCGGTTCCTATCAACAGTGGAACGAGGGAAATATTGCACCCCAAGTTGTTTTTGAAATTCTCTCTCCCGGTAACAGGTTAACGGAGATGAATAAAAAGCAAGTTTTTTATGATCGTTATGGGGTGGAAGAATATTATTTGTATGATCCTCATAAAAATGATTTGAGTGGTTGGGTGCGAACGGATGAACGTTTAGATGTGATTGATGATGTCAACAATTGGGTGAGTCCTCGATTACAAATTCGTTTTGAATTATCGGAAACTGACCTTAAATTGTATCATCCAGATGGAAAATTGTTTTCAACGTATTTGGAAATTCAAAACCAGTTAGAACAGGAACGTTTACGAGCAGAACAAGCCGAACAACAGTTAGAACAGGAACGTTTACGAGCCGAAGTTGCTGAACAACAGTTAGAACAAGAACGTTTACGAGCAATACGGTTAGAGGAGTTATTACGCGCCGCAGGAATTGATCCTGAACAAAACAGCTAATTCATAATTTTTTAACCTTGAGGGTGATGTTTCAATCATCCTTTTTTATTTGTATTGAATACGCGGATCTAATATTCCATATAACAAATCAGCGATTAAATTAAAAATTACGACTAAAATCGCATAAATAAACGTAATCGCCATGACAACAGGCGTATCACTGCGATAAATCGATGCAATTAATAAGGCTCCAATTCCGGGAATTCTAAAAATTTGTTCGGTGATTAAAGCACCCGTAAATAAACTGGGAATATCTAACGCAATTAAGGTAACAACGGGGATTAAAGCGTTTCGCAAAACATGACCTTGAATCACGTTAAAATGGGGTAATCCCTTTGCATAGGCGGTGCGAACATAATCTTGATTTAACTGTTCTAACATCGAAGATCGAATAAACCGCATTAACACCGCAGATTGATATAAAGCTAACACGGAAATCGGCATAATAGACTGTTGGATTTGTTCTATTAATGTTTGCCAGTTTGTCACTTCTAAGGTACTATTGTAAATAAAGGGAAACCAGTTTAACTGAACACTAAAAATGATAATAAAGAGTAACCCGGTAAAAAAAGGCGGTAATGAAAAGCCCAAAAAGGCGAAAGTTGTAGCCAATTGATCAAAAATTGAATAGCGTTTCAGAGCGGAAATAATCCCCAGAGGAAAGGCAATCAACATCGCCACTAAATAGGCTGAACCTGCAACCCATAACGTTGTCGGTAAACGTTGTAAAATCAGTTCACTCACAGGACTGCGACTGGTAAAAGAATAGCCCATATCCCCTTGCAAAAAAGCCCAAGCCCATTTAAAATATCGAATATAAATCGGTTGATCTAAACCCAAAGAACGACGAATATTTTCTCGTACTTCTGCGGTAATAGAAGGATTGGTCGCAAATTCTCCCATCGGATCTCCAGGGGCGATCGCTAAAATTGTAAAGACGACAATACTAATTGCAATTAAAGTCGGAATTGCACTGAGAAGACGATTAATTAAATATCGCGTCATAAACTCTTAACAGTTTCGATTTCAAGACAGCCTTGCAGTCACTCTACCACTAAAATCTAATTCAAGCTATAATAGAAGACTCACATCTGTAAAGTTGGCAACTGTGTCTATTCAATCGAGTTCAAAAAATCTAACGCCCGAAGAAATCAAAGTCATTGATGATCAGCTTTCTCAGCGCTTTATTCATCTCGATCCGGCGGGATACTTTATTATCTATGTCGATCAAGAAGCGGGTTTAATTTGTGCGGAACACTATACCAACGATATTAACGATCAAGGACTCGCCGTTGACCCAGAAACGGGCGAACCTTTCCCCTGTACCGGAAGTTTGAAGCGTCAACCCAGCGCCGTTTTTAAGGGAAGAACCGCCAAAGAATTGGGAGTGAAAATTACAGAAGAAACCAATCCTTGTCCGTTAAGCTGTCTCGATCACGCGCTTTATTTAGGACGAGAATTTATGAAAGCAGAAATTGCACTCCTCATTGGACAAGAGTACATTCAAGACTAACACAAATTACTGAAAAAATTGCAAAACTGGGGGGTCGCGGAGAAGAAACACAAGCTGTTCCCCTCGCCCCCAGAATAAACTTCTACAAGTCGCCACCCCGAAAAGCCAGCAAAAAGATAACTACAGGGCCAGCAATGACAATCAGCGCTAACATCGTAAGCTGGGCGATCAGTTCAAAGTTGATGTTGCTGAGAAAGTTAGTGATAAAATCCATTGTTCCTCCCAAAGAAAGCCAGTAAATGTATGAAAGATTGAGTTACGCTAAGAACCAACTGTTAATCATACAGGCGATCGCACGGTTTTTTAATAATTGTTACAAAACTAAATATTTGCAGGTTTGGGCTTTTGGAAGAAGCACGGGGGAGTGAACCCTAGCTGATTTAAAATGTAAGCAATGGCTAAACGTAGCGATATTCTAACGATGACTGCTTATACAATTGATTTTAGTTCTGTTTGTCAAATGAGTGACGAACAATTTTATCAACTTTGTCGGAAAAACCCGGAGATAAAATTTGAACGCAATGCAACCGGAGAATTGATGATTATGTCGCCGACGGGGGGAGAAACTGGAAATCGTAATATTGAAATTGCAGGAGATTTTGTCTTTTGGAATCGTCAAAATAAATTAGGTAAACTCTTTGATTCTTCCACTTGTTTTAAACTGCCCAATGGTGCTAATCGTTCTCCTGATATTGCTTGGATTAAACAATCAAGATGGGATGAACTCACACCCGAAGAAAAAGAGAAATTTCCCCCCATTGCACCGGATTTCGTCTTAGAGTTAATGTCTCCTTCTGATAGTTTAAAAGCGACGCAAGCCAAAATGCAAGAATATATGGAAAATAAAGTGAAATTAGCTTGGTTAATTGACCGCAAAAATTTCTATGTTGAAATTTATCGTTTAGAAAAATCAGTAGAAGCCTTCAATTCTGCTACAACGTTATTTGGAGAAGACGTGTTACCAGGCTTTATTCTTGACCTAAAAATTGTCTGGAGTTAATCGTTAATCAAGGAGAGATCTTCTATGATCGTTGATTTTAATACTCAATTTATGACGGCTAGAGAGTATCTACAATGGGAAGAAAAACAACCGATAAAATATGAATATATAAACGGTCAAGTATTCGCGATGACAGGGGGAAGTTTACCCCATAATTCTATTGCTTTAAACTTAGCTTCTGCCCTCAAAAGCCATCTACGAGGAAAAGGCTGTAAAGTGTTTATGGCTGATGCAAAAGTTGGGGTTTCAAGTAACGGCCCCTTTCATTATCCTGATATTATAGTAACGTGTGACAGTCGAGATCAAACTGCCCGTCAAGTCATTTATTATCCTTGTTTAATTGTCGAAGTATTATCTCCGAGTACAGAAGGTTTTGATAGAGGCAAAAAATTTAGACATTATCGCAAAATTGAAACGTTGAAAGAATATGTACTGGTTGACACTGAAAAAATGAATATTGAGTGTTATCGTCTGAATCAACAAAATAAATGGGAATTAACCTCTTACTTCCCAGAAGAATTAGCAATTAATCAAACCGAACTCGAAATTCAGCTAACCAGTGTTAATTTTAACAGTCCAATTTCTTTAATCTATGAAGATGTCGTTTTTCCCGATGAAAATTTAGAAGATTCGGTTTAAAGATCAACCCCAAAATCATTTTTTAGTCTGGGTTGGGGTAGCCTTCGCAAAGTCAATCCACTTGACCCTATTCTAGGGTACACTAAAGGTTGTATTGCAAGCTGGCCACAAATCAAGGTAAATCATGGCTGAACGTCGCGATGTCAACGGAAAAGAACAAGAAATGGCAGCCAAATCTTACAAAGATACGGTGAACCTGCCAAAAACAAAGTTTGATATGCGGGCAAACGCTGTCAAACGCGAACCCGAATTACAAAAATTTTGGGCAGACCATCAAATTTACGAACGTTTATCCGAAAATAATCCAGGTGATGCGTTTATTTTACATGACGGGCCGCCCTATGCAAATGGTGTGTTACATATTGGTCATGCCCTCAATAAAATTCTTAAAGATATTATTAACCGTTACCAAATTTTGCAAGGGCGAAAAGTGCGTTATGTTCCCGGTTGGGACTGTCACGGCTTGCCGATTGAATTGAAAGTTTTACAACAAATGAAACAGTCAGAACGGGAAGAACTCACTCCGTTAAAACTGCGTCAAAAAGCAAAAGAATTCGCCCTACAGACGGTTGAACAACAACGAGAATCTTTCAAAAGATACGGTGTTTGGGGAGATTGGGATAACCCTTATTTAACCCTCAAACCGGAATACGAAGCCGCCCAAATTGGCGTGTTTGCCCAGATGGTTCTCAAGGGTTATATCTATAGAGGATTAAAGCCTGTTCATTGGAGTCCGAGTTCAAAAACAGCCCTAGCCGAAGCTGAATTAGAATATCCAGAGGGTCATGTTTCTCGCAGTTTATTTGCGGCATTTCCTATCACGAGTTTAGCGGAATCGGTGAAGTCAGAATTAACACCTTTTCTACCCGATTTAGGTGTCGCAATTTGGACAACAACACCCTGGACAATTCCGGGTAATTTAGGCGTTTCCTTGAACCCTGAATTAATGTATTCTGTGGTTGAAACTCAAACAAATGCGGAAAATCCGATTCCGTTTAAATATTTGTTAGTCGCCGCAGAATTGGTCGAACGTCTATCAGCAACCTTCGGCAATAACCTAACCGTAAAAGCAACCGTAAAAGGCAAAGATTTAGAACATTCCACTTACAAACATCCCCTCTTTGACCGGGAAAGTCCGATATTAATTGGGGGAGATTATGTTACCACAGAATCGGGTACCGGACTGGTTCACACCGCCCCGGGTCATGGTCAGGAAGACTTTATCGTGGGTCAACGCTATGGTTTACCTGTATTATGTCCGGTTGATGCGGATGGAAACTTTACCGCAGAAGCGGGTGAATTTGCCGGATTAAATGTTCTCAAAGATGCCAACGAAGCGGTTATTAAAGCCTTAGAAAAAGCAGGTTCATTGATTAAAGAAGAACCCTATCAACACAAATATCCCTACGATTGGCGAACCAAAAAACCAACGATTTTTAGGGCAACTGAACAGTGGTTTGCATCCGTTGAAGGGTTCCGCGAAGAAGCAGTAAAAGCGATTAAAAATGTGCGTTGGATTCCCGCCCAGGGCGAAAACCGCATCACCCCAATGGTGGCGGAACGTTCAGATTGGTGTATATCCCGTCAACGCAGTTGGGGTGTACCGATTCCTGTTTTTTATGATCAAGAAACAGGCGAACATTTAATGAATGAAGAAACAATTTCTCACGTTCAAAATATTATCGCCGAAAAAGGTTCAGATGCGTGGTGGGAACTGTCCGTTGAGGAATTATTACCCGAAACATATCGCAAAGATGCGGCAAAATACCGCAAAGGAACCGATACAATGGATGTTTGGTTTGACTCCGGTTCATCCTGGGCAGCAGTCGCCAAACAACGGGGGTTAGGTTATCCTGTCGATCTGTATTTAGAGGGTTCAGACCAACACCGAGGCTGGTTTAATTCCAGTTTATTAACCAGTGTGGCTAACTATGGTCATGCGCCCTATAAAATCGTATTAACTCATGGATTTGTTCTTGATGAAAAAGGACATAAAATGAGTAAATCTTTGGGAAATGTGGTTGACCCGGCGATTGTGATTGAAGGCGGTAAAAACCAACAAAAAGAACCCCCCTATGGGGCTGATATTTTGCGGTTGTGGGTGTCGTCTGTTGATTATTCAACCGATGTCCCGTTGGGGGGAAATATCCTCAAACAAATGGCGGATATCTACCGCAAAATTAGAAATACAGCCCGATTTTTAATTGGAAACTTGCATGATTTTAACCCCGAAAAAGATGCAGTCGCCTATGAGGAATTACCAGATTTAGACCGATATATGCTGCATCGGATAATGGAGGTTTTTACAGAAATTGAAGATGCGTTTGATCAGTTTCAATTCTTCCGGTTCTTCCAAACAGTGCAGAATTTCTGTGTTGTGGATCTGTCGAATTTTTACCTTGATATTGCCAAAGATCGGCTGTATATTAGTGCAGAAAATGCCTTCCGACGTCGCAGTTGTCAAACTGTGTTAGCGGTTGCATTAGAAAATCTCGCCAAAGCGATCGCGCCTGTCCTCTGTCATATGGCGGAAGATATTTGGCAAAATTTACCCTATGCGACTGCTTATTCATCGGTATTCGAGTCCGGTTGGGTGAAATTAGAGGACAATTGGAAACAACCGGAACTTGCTAAATTCTGGCAAAAATTACGGGAAATTCGCGCAGAAGTGAACCAAGTGATGGAAAAAGCGCGAAAAGAAAAGATGATTGGTTCATCTCTAGAAGCGAAAGTTTTACTGTATGCTTCTGATGAAAGCTTCCGCAAACAGTTGGACGAAATGAATCCAGGAAGATATTTATCTGATGTTACTTCAGATTCAAGCAGCGTTGAAGCAATTGCTCAAAATCTGAAAAAAACAGATGAGTATCTTATGCAGTCTAAAGAATCATCAAGTGAAGCAAATCAGAAAATTCTAGAGTCAACACAAGCAGCTAATCAGAGAACAGCATCTGATTCTCAATCTTATGAACAATCAGGACTGTATGGTGCTTTATTGAAATCACAGGAAATGACGACTAATGCAATTACTCAACAAGCAATTAGAGATGACAATCTAAAAGCTCAAAAAGACGCTCAAAATACCGAATTAGAAATTCTAGATAAAACCAATGAAGGTATTTTGAAAGCACAAAAACAAGCTGATGAAGCCATTAGCAACTTGCTGGCGATCAAAGAAAATATTTCTTCGCCTCTAAATCATGTTGATCAGTTGCGTTATCTGTTTATTTGTTCCCAGGTTGAACTGTTAGAAACACCAGACCAGTTAAAAGGACTAGAATATAAAGATGAGTCTGAAAACTTGGGGATTGGTATCGTGAAAGCAGAGGGCGAAAAATGCGATCGCTGTTGGAATTATTCCGTTCATGTGGGTGAGTCTACCGAAGATCCAACTATTTGTGAACGGTGTGTTGCTGCTTTAGCCGGGGAATTTTAAACTCAACAGTAGAGTGCGTTAATATGATAACGTACTCTACTTTTACAAATCTCTGAGTGAGTTGAGCTTATACAGATGGGAAAATTGGATTAAATCGCACTTTTATTAACTCCTTTTTGAGTTTAATTAAATTTCGAGTAGATGAGGACTGATAACTCATCAAGGTACAGGAAAAAGTTTAGTCTTGCAATTATAAAGAGCGAAACTTTAGCTGACCTATCCGAGTGGTTTTTCGATTAAGAGAATGACTTTCAGGAGCAAGACTGAACAGTAAAACTTGATATTCTCCTGGTTCTGGAAATTGACAATAAAGCCGAATCCTTGAAGACTCGGTCTGAGTTCGACAGGCTTTTAGCTGTTGACGTTGATTGGA
The DNA here is from genome assembly GCA_050485465.1 of Limnoraphis sp. Taxonomy (GTDB): domain Bacteria; phylum Cyanobacteriota; class Cyanobacteriia; order Cyanobacteriales; family Microcoleaceae; genus Capilliphycus. The sequence continues at coordinate 55,474 of JBJHBL010000035.1, forward strand.
TGAATTACTCAATAGTAAATCCCAAACCAAAAAATTAGATTTATTAATCTTTGAAAATATAGCTCCTATTCTTGGGGGGTCTTCAGCCAAAGATCTTAATTCAATCACCGCATTTTTTTCAATTGTTGTTTGGTACTCATCGGGGGAAATCAGGGTCAAGCCTTGAGCAAAAAACTGAGGCGTTAAAATGGGTTGTTTCTCAAAAGATTGGTAATTTTTTGAATGGCGTAAAAGTTGCCAACCTTGTATTAAAGGGAAGTGACTAATAATCATTAGTTCAGGAGGAAGCATCAAATAATTCGTACTATATAAATCCTTTGAACCTGTGTCATCCCATGTGGTATCAACTAATTGCCAGTTTCCTTCAATTTTGACAGCATTCCAAGCATGAAGTGTCCAATCATAATTCGATTGGAGTAACCTAAAAGCTGTGGGAATCAAATCTATAGGTGCCAAGTCTTTACGAATTTTTCCTTTGATATAAACAACATCTAATCCTATCGCTCGTCCCAGTTCTTGAAAAAGATTGGCATAGCCTTCACAGACGGCTTTGTGAGTAACAAAAACAGTTTGTGCATCCTGAGAAGGTCGTACTCCGGTTTGCAGTACATTTAAATCATAAGTGACTCTACTAATTACATAATCATGTATGGCTTTAACTTGCAAATAGGGATCGGGTTCATGTTGAGCAATATATTGAGCAACTGATCTAATACTTGTTTCAACATCGGGTGTAAGGCTACTAATGATGGGATGAATCGTTTGATGTTCTTTCCAAGGCCAGGGTGATGAGACAAACGGAGGTGTCGGGTTATTGACTAAGTAAGTAATCAAATCACTATATGAATTGTACCTCATCGGGATATAGGATTGAAAAATGATGAGGAATAGGATAGACAAAAAAATTAATATATTCTTGAATTGAGTTCGGCTGAAATTCTTGATTTTTTTGAAAAGAGCATCTAAACGGATTGACTTTAGTTGCTTTTTTTTCCGAAGGTTTTGTTGTTGAAAAGTTTTATAAAATTCCTTTTCCAAATTGTTCGACATAATACAAAGTTTCCAATCAGGGTAGATGAACAGATGCCTCTTGCATACTTACTTATCTCTCACCCTATGGGAACTTATGCAATTTTTCCTGAAACTGCGAACTTCAGTTTTCTGGCCCTGCTTCTGAATACATGACTCACGCTTCTAACGGTTCAATTCACTCGGTAGATGGTATGATTACAGAAGCTCAAGAGTTCAACGATGTTAACCCCCGTGCTTGGTTAGCAAGGGTTCGACTTCATCAAACAACCTTACCGATCTCTGAGTGAGTCGAGCTTATGCAGATGGGAAAGTAGAATTAAATCCCACTTTTATTAACTCCTCAACTTCAGGGTTGACAAATTTGAGGATTTGGAGGTTGACGAATAACTCCGGTATTTGTTGGGTCATAACTGACTAATATAACGTCTCCATTCTCAGTTCTTACCCATCCCCTCGCCGGAACAATAGTTCTAGAATCTACTGTATTATTATCCCGTTTTTTGGATTGTTGTGAACGACGTCGGGAAGAATTATTAACAGAAGGGGTAACAGGTTCAACCAGAGAAGGTTCTAAGATTGAAGTTGAAAACAAATCTTGAAGGGGGTTGAATGCAATACCGCCTCGTCCAGTTATAATAAATTGACTGTCTCCTCTTTGTTTGCAGGGGTCTTGAGCGATTAATGCAGCCGGGTCAACCACTTCAACTTGCGTTGTTTCTGGCGGGTCAAAATTGAGCGTTGTATCGATAGAAAGTTCTCCAGCAGCATTAATAATACTATTTTGAGATTGTAAAATAGCCAGTTCTGAATTACCAAAAGGACGAATATTAATATTACTCCCTCCCGTTGGGTCAAAAGCACTGGTAACAATTTGGCTATTTTCTAATAATACTAAAAAATTAGAATTAATATCAATATTTCCATCAAACGTTTGACCGCTTTGGCTTCCTGCGGCTGAAATTGCGCTTTGACGCCGTACAAAAATATCGGGAGAATTGATAGTAATATTTCCCCCCTGACCCGTAACGGATTCTGCTTCCAAACCTCCTTCATTTTCTAGGCGAACTTGAGAAGCACTCACGTTTATATTTCCGGGATTCCCTTCACCGCGACTACTTACAAGAATGCCAGATTGATCTCTAACTGTTAATTGGTTTGTATCAACAGCTATCGTTCCTCCATTACCCACCCCCGTTTCAAAAACTATTGCACCGATAAAAGAACCACCTATTAATTCAATAGTTTCGGCTTGCAAGTTTATCAGCCCTGCATCTCCAATTCCGAAAGCTCCTGTAGACAAAAAAGCTTGATTGCTCACAGTTAAACGTGCAGTTTCAATAATGATATTTCCGCCATTTCCTATAGCTCCTTCTTGTCCAACAGCAGCACCAATTGATGTTCTTTCCCCGTCAATAAAAACTGATTCTGAGGCTTTAATAAATACTGTTCCTCCTCGGCGATTTTGGGGTATTTCAAGCGAAGTAATTTCGGATTCATTTGGTAAACTAATTCCCGAAGAAATTCTAGAATTATTCTGAACTCTAAGTTGTTCCGTTTCAATAGTAATATCTCCTCCATTCCCCGCACCTGCCGTTCCACTAGAAATGAACACCTGATCATCAAATAACACTTCTTGACCTTGTATACTAATTGAACCTGAAAAACCCGTTCCCGAACTAGAAGTGCGAATTACTGCTCCATCTGTGGCGATTAATTTCTGTGCGGTAATTGAAATATTTCCGGTGTTGCCCCCGTTACCCGCTTGAGTAAAAATTCCACTACCTAGTGTTGATGGTTCTCCTATGAATGAAGTAATTTCTTGAGTTCCCCTACCACTAATTTCGAGAGTATTTGCACGAATATCAATTGAACCCGAACTGCCGACATCCCCTGAAAAAGTTGATATGTCTGCTCCATTGAGTATTCTTAATTGGTCTGCTTCGAGTGTGATACTTCCCACGCTACTGCCGCTAAATTCTATATTAGGAGATGTTTGATCTCGAATCCTGGTTGTTGACACAGTAATTGCACTGGGAAATATTATCTCTCCATTTTCACTGGAAAACCTTCCATCTCCAATTAATTCAACAACAGAAGCTTGAATATTGATAGAGCCAGCGCTACTACCGTTTACACTGCTTACTGATATACGACCTCCATCTCGAATGGTTAATCTAGGAGTATTAATAATAACGCTTCCTGCACTACTATTACCGAATGTTCGAGTAGCAATTCGACTGGTAATGCCAGTCGGTGAAACTCCTATTATTTCTATAGATTCGGAAGCATTAACAGTTATATTTCCCGTTGAACCTGTTGATTCTTGATTGACAGTAAGCCGAATATCTCCACCATTACGAATAACTAAATTTCCCGTATCAATCGTAATGTTTCCAATATTATCGGTTCCAGAATTATCACCCGCTACAATAGAATCTGAAAGATCTATCTGCTGTGCTTTTATATTAATCTTTCCTGCGTTTCCGTTACCTGATGCACTTAAACTAATCTGTCCATTTATTGCATTAAGCGATGAGGTTGAAATTTCAATATTTCCCCCCTCTCCAACAGCATTTTCTGCGATTCCACCCAAAATAGAACTGTTTGCTAACTCCACAGAATCGGTTGCAAAAATAGATACTGAACCTGCATTTCCATCTCCAAAAGTGCTGATACTAATTTGCGATCCTTCAGACAGCAATAAATTCCCTGTATTAATTTCAACTTTTCCACCATTACCTTCGCCTGCTTCATTGACATTAGCAAAAAAACCACTCGAAAACTCACCATCAGGAGAAGTACCCGAAACTTCAACGGATGCGGCTTTTACATTTATATTCCCTGCATTTCCTTGTCCAAAAAGAGAGGTGCTGATAAAAGCACCACCATTAATTGAGAGTGAATTAGCTGTGATGTTGATGTTTCCTGATCGACCTATTCCACCCAAATTTATTCTATTTATAATCGAACTTTCTGCACCTGTTATCAAAATATTTTCCTGAGCATTAATATTAACATCCCCACCTTCCGCTTCTAGAAACCCTAAACGTTCATCAATTCCCGCGCGAATAACACTATCACCAGATATCTCAACATTTCTCGCATTAATATTAACGTCTCCGCCTCCATCTGCACGAACGTTTATTTGAGATTCATTGATTAACGCAATATTTCCTCGTTGAATATTCTCAGGAAATTGAATAATGGGCGTATTGCCATTCGCCCCTACATTTGTTAATTCAATAATTCCCGGTTCTGATAATCCTCCTAATTGAATTCGACTTCCTGGAGAAATCGCAACTCCGTTATCAAATATTACATCTCCGCCTATTAATGCTAAAGTTTGATTTTGAGGAACATTTAACCCTTGACGATCCAGAAAACCTGCTTCATCTCTTAATGAACTTCCATCCTCTAATGTGGTTAAAATAGCTTGATTAACAATAGTCCCCGGATTTTCTCGAATATTCAAACCCAATGGCATATTTATTGTTAATAATGGCGGTGCTTGGGGGTTACTTGCTGCAAATTCAAAGCCATTTTCAAATAAAATCCCATCGGCTGTTGTCGCAAAAAATGAACCCCCAACATCCAACCGTGCATTAGGCCCAAAGACTATCCCCGCCGGATTAATAAAAAATAGGTTAGCATTCCCTAAAACTCCCAATGTTCCCAGAATTTCTGAGATATTCCCCCCGGTAACGCGAGTTAGTATATTAACAATATTATCGGGATTGGAAAAGTAGGCTCCCCGTCCCTCTCTGATATTAAATTCTTGAAAACTATGAAATAAATTAGACCCCCGTACCGCGCCCCCATCTATGCGGTCGTGCAACGTGCCGTTAGGCGTATCGCTATTAATTCCGTTAATATTTTGATTGGGAATAACCACCGAATTTTCATTACCCAAGCTGTTATCGGGGATAATTTGTGCCACAGTTGTCAACGGAGTCAGGCTAAAAACTGTTGTTACCGCCGCCACAACCGAAAAGGTAGATAGATGAGAACCCATAAGTTGATCAATAAAGCAATTAAGGGATTGATGAAAGCACCAGTTGGATTATAAACTCAAATTCTTGAATTTATTCAAATCAATTTTTGTTATTATAAAATCTTGTTAATAAAATAAAATAGAATTAATATTTACGGGGATTTATCTGAAGTATTTTTAGCGGAACTTCCCTTGATGCAAAAATTTTAATGGTTTCATCGTTTGATTCAACTTGTGACGACTATTGATCAGATATCACTCGCTTCTCAACTCACAACTCTTTTAAATTTTTTCGGGCATTTCGTCGCCACATTTGGGGTTTAATTCGTCGTAACGCCGAAGCGGTAAACTGTTCATTCCATTCGCTTTCTGAAAGTTCTGCTAACTCACTTAATTTTGGGTCAATATTTCCCGGATAAGGGTGAAACGCCTCAACATCGGTTTCTTTCGCAAAACGTTGATTCCAGGGACATACATCCTGACAAATATCACACCCCGCAACCCAACCGTTTAACTGAATATTCTCCGGTAACTCCTCGGCGCGATTTTCAATCGTATGATAAGCAATACAACGATTGGCATCCACCACAAACGGTTCTGTTATCGCATCCGTCGGACAAGCCTCAATACAGCGCGTACAAGTGCCACAATGTTCGGTATGGGGAGAATCTGGCGTTAACGCTAAATTCGTTAAGACTTCCCCCAAAAACACCCAAGAGCCATATTCTCGCGTAATCACATTACTATTTTTTGCGATCCAACCGATACCCGCCCGTTGCGCCCAAACTTTATCCGATATCGGGCCAGTATCGGCGTAATATCGCGCTTGAATGCCTTCCCCTTGCGCTTGTAACCAGTGGGAAAAGGCTTTCAATTTCTGGTGCATCACTTTATGATAGTCTCGCCCCCAACCATAACGAGAAATCTTGCCATATTCAGTCCCTTCTGGACGTTGGTGAGGGGTGTAATAGTTCAACGCCACACAGATAACAGACTGTACCTCCGGCATCACTTGATAGATATCCTGACGCCTGGGGTTTGCCATCCAAGCCATCTCGGCTTGATAACCCCGGTTCAACCAAGCCTGTAACCGCTCAACTTCCGCTTTCGCTTCTGTAACACTCGCTATCCCAACTTTGTGAAATCCGAGGGTTATCGCTTGCTGCTTCACTTGACTTGCCTGGACTGGGGAGTGCATGACCGTCGTTGGTAGGGATTGTATAGCACAGGTGTTGCTTTCAATGTAGCGATCGCGTTTACAATTTGCCATAAAAATACATTATTATTACAAATAAAAGCAATTTACAAGTTTTATTTGCAAAACTTAAACAAACGTTACATAATAGAAACTAAAGGA
>JBJHBL010000036.1:0-57153 GCA_050485465.1 Limnoraphis sp.
TTGAGGAGTAACAGTTGCAGATGAACTTCCACTACTAGAAGTCGCTTCAGGTTCGTTAATTTCCGCCTGACTATTACGGGTTTCTCCGCTATTATTAGTGGCGGTTGCTTCGCTATTGCTATTCGCTTCGGTTTCATCTACAGTTGAATGACTCGAACTTTCGTTAGTATTTTCTGTTGTTTCTGTTTCTAAAAAATTTTCATCGATAGAATGATTATTGGTAAAATTATGATCGGGAATTTCAACAATTACATCAGTCAAAATATCGGATTCATTATTATTGTCGTCAACAGGTAAATCTTCATCACTCGAATTGGGTTGCTCAGAATTGCTTATTTCTTCATTCAAATCAAATCCCCTTTCATCTACATCTGTTAAATTTTCATTAGTAGAATCTTCTATTGTCTCTGACTCTTGAAAATTGTTATGCGTAGAATCTTCTACGGTATCTACAGGATTATTATTTTGAGAATTATGATCGGGAATATCAACAATTACGTCAGTCAAAACATCTGATTCATTGTTATTGTCATCAACAGGTAAATCTTCATCACTTGAATTAAGTTTCGGTTCATCAACTTGATCTACGCTATTGCTATTGACTTCAGTTTCTTCTAAATAAATGGAATTGTTATCTGTGGAAGATTCTACTATTTCTAAATCAATAGGATTGTCATCTGTTGAAGTTTCTTCCTCTGTATCCGAATTTAATTCTACAGAAATATCTTCTATTGGCGTGGAAGTATTATCAGTTGAAATTACTTCATCGTCAACATTAACGACTACAGTCGTTGAAACATCATCTTCTGAAGCTATGGCTGTAGCAGTTCCACTACTTGATGTTGCTCCAGAAATGAATTCTTCAGCTTCACTATAGCTGGTATTATTTCCATTGGTAGCGGTTGCTTCACCTGAACTTCTGGCACCTGTTTCATCAACAGTTGAACCGGAACTACTGGAACTGCTATGAACATTTGTATTCTCTCCCTCTGTATCCTCCTGCTCATATAAAAAGTCATAATCTGTTGGATAATGACTCAGTTCGGAGAAAGAATCTTGAAAATTTGATGCACTTGAAAAAATGAGGAGTTCGTTCATCGTAACTAATCTCCAGAAAAGAATAATTAAATTTTATGCAGTTCCAGTAGAACTAATATCAAAAGGTGTAGCTAGAAACGGAGATATAGGCTGTAGCATACCCATTTAAGGAAACAGCTTGGGCGGCTCCAACAGCGACAGAAGCAGCAGTTTTATAACCAGTCCACAAACTATAACTTGCATTGGAGGAATTGACGTTAACCCCAGCACGCACACCTGCATTAACGCTAACAGAAACACCCGTATCAACTGCTATTGATAGTCCTCCTTGCAAAGTAGAAAAGTGAGATGTTTGACTTTCACAAAAATCGAGATCAGTGATTTGCAGTTGACTCATTTGATTGATTTCCTAAAACTAAAAATCACTGAAAGCAGAGTAGTGTGATGTTAACTTTGCTTTCAGTGAATGATTACGTTAATCCTAACTTAATATTATGAATTACCAATAATAATAGTAAGGACTGTAAGAAGAAGCACTAGAGCTAGAAGAAGATCCAGATGCAGAAACGAAGCCAGCCTCAGCAAATGCGTTAGTGCTTGTGAAAGTAGAGCTATAGGTACTGAAGCCGTAAGCGACTGCATTTCCATAGGAACTAGCGTAAGCATCCGCAGAAGGGGTAGGATAGTAGTAGTAATAACCACCTTCTACATTGGTTTCTTCGGAGACAACTTCTAAATGATTTAAGTCTGAGATATTCATGGTTTTTTCCTTGAACTTGATAAATGTGGTAAGCAATGTTTGCTTCTCGTTTCTGTAATTAATATAGCGAGCTTTTGAATGGAAGTGTTGCCATTTTGGCATGAAAGTTTATTCAATAAAATATATTTTAAAATGGTGTTTTTTAGAAAATAAAATATTCAGCACAAAAGACTCACTGAAATGAAGCGAGCCGGAAATAAACTGGTAAGTCTTTTTAGAGCAATTGATCTCCCTAAAATTTCTTTAAAAAATGAAACAACAACTTTTAAATTACAATCTCGAACAGGTTGATTTAACTTTATTATTCTCCTCTAAAGACTCGTTATTTTTAGGGGATAAATTACTTGAACATGATTTTGATTTTGACCTGGGATTTTGACCATTATCTTTCATTAAGCGATTGTAAGTTCGGTAGGGAATATAATGCAAAGGATTATAGCCTGCAAACCGGAGAATTAAAACACAAGCCCAGGAATATTTTCCAGCTAGTATTGCATCAATTACCTGATGAAACTGTTCTTCATTCATAACTCTATCTCGCTGATTTTGAGCAGTATTATTAAAATAACTCATGTGAATGTCTCCCAGATGAATTAAAGTTCAAATTAGTCTTTAAATGTGATGAAATAAATCTCATCCATACATTAAAGTTCTAAACCATTTTTCCGAAACTTTTGTAGAGGTTCAAGCAGCACATCCGCAATGCGGCGCTGACGAATGACAATATCTGCCGTTGCAGTTTGTCCGGGTTTAAATTGAACTTCTGCTTGATTATTTTGGATAGAATGCTGTTCCAACTCAATTTCAAGTTGATAAACAGGTTCTTGATTATTTTCTGATCTTGTATTGAGAGAAATTGAGGTCACAGTTCCCGCAATTACCCCATAATCTTGATAGGGATAGGCATCAAATTTAACCTTGACAGCCATCCCTTCTTCTATAAAACCCGCTTCTTGATTGGGTAAATAAGCCGATAAAACTAACGGGGTATTTTCCGGCAAAATTTCAGCAATATTTTGTCCAGGCTGGATCACTTCGCCAATATTAGCAATATTCAAAGCAGAAATAAATCCATCAACAGGAGCATAAATAAATCGCTCCTCTTGCTTCATTTTTGCCGCAGTGATTAAAGTTTGAGTTTCTTTAATTCTGGCTTGAAGCTGTGTAATCTCTAGCTCAAATTGTTGAATTTTTTGATCAGCTTCTATAGCAACAGCTTCTGCTTCGGATTGTTTTTGATCCAGTTCAACATAAAGACGATTCACTGTTCCTTGAAGTTGATGTAATTCACCTTCCTGTTGAGCCATCATCTGTTGACGCTCTCTGAGCATTTGTTCGGCTTGAAACATCTGCTCTTTGGTGCTATTTTTCTCCGATAACTCAGCCTGAATAATCGCCCGTTCGCGATCGCGTAAAGACTGTTCAGCTTGAAACAATAACTCTTGAGAAATTGCCCCTTCTTCAGCTAAAGGCTTGAGGCGTTCAAGTCGTTTCTCTGATGCTGCTTTGTCGGTATAGAGTTGGTCTAAAAGTTGCTCGGCTTGCGTTGGTAAAGGCTGTAAATTGTCCAGTCTGGCTTGAGAACTTTCCGCTTGCAGTTGCAGTTGACTTAATAATCGTTCAGTCGCTTTAATTTGCATTTTAACTCGTTCAATTTCTGCTTTTTGGCTTTCGACTTGAGCGGCAGAAATTGCAGTGCGACTTTGTTTTTCCAAATGGATTCTTTCCCGTAATCCTTCTTTTTGGATTTGTTCTCTTTCTAAAGAAGTGAGTTGTTGTTGAAGTCGTTCAATTTCTGCTAAAGCCAGTTGATTATCAAGTTCTGCAACGACTTGGCCTGCTTTAATCGCATCTCCTTCTTTAACTGCTAAAGTGGCTATTTTCCCCATTTCTACGGAATGAACCTTATAAACATTTCCCTGGGGAATTAATTGACCGCGTGCATGACCCACTTCATCAATTGTCCCGAAATGCGCCCAAGTTGTAAAGGCAATACAAAAAACCGCCCCTCCCCAAAAGAGTTGCATGGGAAATGAGGCGGGTGGTTGATCTAAAACAGACTGTAAAGCTGTTGACCAATTTCCGGTGTTCAGATGACGAGTTGGTGAGTTTTTGTCCGAAGAACTTTCAGGATGATTCCGATCTTGAATGGGAGGAGAAATCGGAATTGAACCTGTAACGCCCCCGAAAATTGAGTCGGCTTCCTCAATATCTTCATGGGCAAAGTTCAAATCATACAAATAACCCTGCTGATTCTCGGAATCAGGTTCTCTAGCTTGTTTTGTTCGGAAGTGAGGTAGGATGTTGAAGCTCATCAGATTGATGTTTTTAATGAGGTCGGATGGAATATTAAGATAGATTGAGCAGAAGACTAACCCAAAAAGGGAAATTAATCTTCTATTTAACCTATCTTGGCTCGATTGACTAGAGTCTTAAAGTGTAAAGTTTTTTGAATGAAATTACCGAATCTATTTCCTGAATCACTTGAGAAATACATCTCAAAAAACCGAAGAAAATAGAGTTATAAACAAAAGTTGTTTATATCTTATCTGAAGATCTGAAACAGTGCTGCCAAATTGGCAGTTTTTTTGATTGTTTTTGAAAGATTTTATTTCAAGTTTTGTAAACTTAAAGAAATTCTTAAATCTCTCTGTTTTTGCTCTCAATACTAGACAACCTTAACAACAATCAAAATTTGCTAAGGTTGATTAAACGGGTGTTAGATTTAAAATTTAAAGATTGAGTTGTTGTTGAGCCAAGTGATAGTATAGCCCTTGAATTTCCATCAATTGTTGATGATTGCCCCTTTCAACTAACACCCCCCGATCTAAGACTAAAATCTGATCTGCATTCCGAACAGTTGAGAGACGATGAGCAATAATAATCGTCGTGCGATCGCGACTCATCTGTTCTAAATTTCGTTGAAAGCGGCGTTCACTCTCCGTATCCAAAGAACTCGTCGCTTCATCTAACACCAAAATCCGAGGATTTCCGAGTAACGCCCGTGCGATAGCAATGCGTTGACGTTGGCCTCCTGATAAGCTTGATCCCCGTTCTCCCACTTTTGTGTTATACCCCAGAGGTAAGGTTTGAATAAACCCATGAGCTTCGGCTAATTTCGCCACTTCCACCACCTGTTCTAGGGTATATTCTTCTCGATAAATCGTAATATTTTCTAAAATTGTCCCCGAAAACAGATAACATTCCTGTGGCACAACCCCCATTTGAATTCTTAGAGACTGACTCGACACATGACGCAGATCATGGCCATCAACCCAAATTCGACCACTGCGAGGATGATAAAGGGCTTGTAACAGCTTCACCAACGTACTTTTACCGGAACCACTGCGCCCCACAATGGCAATAGTTTGACCGGGTTCTATGTCAAAAGAAAGATTTTCTAGGGTATTATTTTCATCTTCCCCATAGCGGAACGTCACCTGATCAAACTTAATTTGTCCTTGCAAGCGTGGAAGAACCAGCAAAGGTTTTTGAGGAGTTTCCTCCGGTTCACTGTCAAAAATATCATTCAACCGTTCAACCGAAATCAACACTTCTTGCAATTCATCCCACATCCCCGCTAAGGCAATTACAGGCGCAATCACCTGACCCTGCATCATATTAAACGCCACAAATTGACCAATCGTTAATTCATCTTGAATGACCAGCATCGCCCCAAACCATAGCAACGCCGTTCCCCCAATCGAATTAATTAACCCACTGGCAAACCCTAAATTAATCCCCAATTTTTGGGCTTTAAACCGCATATTTAGCTGTTCGGTCAATCGTTCTTCCCAACGCCAGCGCAACTCCTGTTCAGCCGCCACTGATTTCACTGTGGAAATCCCAGTAATCATCTCTACAAGGGTAGAGTTTTGATCGGCAGATGAGTTAAAAACTTGACGAGAAGCTTTACGCAGAAAAGGTGTTGAACCCAACGTTAATAACAGAATCGGCGGAATCAAACCTAAAACTAACAGCGTCAACTGCCAGTTATAATAAAGCATCAATCCCAGATAAACAAACCCGGTCAAAAAATTCAGCCAGGCTAGCAAAATTTGACTAATTAAAAATCGTTGAATTTTTTGATTTTCCTGAACTCGGGTAATAATGTCACCGACTCGTCGGGATTCAAAGAATTTCAAAGGAAGTTTGAGCGTATGCTGAATAAACCCACTAATTAAAGTTAAATCCAGACGGTTTGATAGATAACTCAACAAATATTCTCGAATTGAAGATAACCCCAAACCCCAAACTCCAAATAACAAAGCCCCCAACGCAAACGCATGAAGGCTGGTGAGGCTTTTGTTCACGACAACCCGATCCAAAATAATTTGGGTCAGCAGAGGTGAAACCAAAGCAAACACTTGGATCAAAATTGAAATCAGAATAATCTGGAGTCCCAACCCCTTATAGGGCCACAAAATCCCCACAAATCGACCCAGAGACCGTTTTTCGTTTGGAATATTTTCTAAGCGTTCGGTGGGATCAAGGATTAAAGCATAACCCGTCCACCCGGCGAGAAAAGCTTGACGAGATAACACCCGCTTACCTTCACCAGGATCAGCGATTAACACTTGGCGACGTTTGACCCAACAAACCACAATATAGTGATCGCCTTGCCAATGGGCAACCCAGGGATTTTTTTGGTCTTCTAAACGACTCAAACTCGCTCGTACAGGTCGAACATGAAATCCTAAACTTTCACCCGCCCGGGCCAACCCTTTTAATGAGGCCCCAGAACGACCCACCCCGGAGAGATTTCGCAGGTGGTTCAAACTCCAAGATTTGCCCCAGTATTGCCCAATAGTTGCTAAACAAGCAGCCCCACAGTCGGAAGAACTTTGTTGTTTAACACAGGGATAATGTGGCCAAAACCCTCGTCGTCTATATTTTCGAGGCTTCGGAAGTTCGATTTCAATCTCTTTGTTTCCGGGAGGAACAGGGGGGAGCGGGGGTGGAGTTTTCGGAAGCGGAACCGAGAGGGAAGAATCAGGGGCTGCTTTAGAGGCTTTGATCGGGTTTTGGGTAATCTGCCAATGTTCAGCCGAGAGATGATAAACGACGAGCGGGGTTTGCGCCACCCAAGCCGATGGGGTACTATCTGGATAGCCCCAACTTTCTCCCTGTTGGGGAATAGATTCTGTTCCGGCAATTTCTCCCTGGTACAGCCAATAGCGTCCTTCTTCAGAGGGTGTTGCGGTTTGCAGAGGGGTTTTGGGCTTGATTTGACGTTCGCTGACAAGAGGGAGAAGGGTTTGCAGTTGAGAACTGGTTAAACGTCGCAGTTCGGTTTGGGTTTTAAAGAAAATTAAACGTTGACGTTCCAGGGTGGTTGTTTGTAGGTGTTCTCGCCATTGGGGAATTTTTTGCAGCCAGGGTTGCAAAGCCTTGATCGTCAAACGAGCGATTATCACGGAATCAGCCGCGATCGCTTGATAGGGTAGGGAGTTCAGGTCGCTCCAGTGCTGATCCGCTCCGAATAGTTCTCCCGCTTCCAGACGGGCCACAGACACTTCTCGTTCTCTTGTGGGGTCAAAGGCTAACAGTCTGACGTGACCTTGACAAATCAGATAAATAGTGTGATTGTGTTCGCCCTGAACAGAATTTTTGGCGGGATTCAGTGAATAATTACTTATCTCTTGAGAAGAAGCGCTCGCTACAATCGCAATTTCATCTCCGAGTTCATAGCAACACACCTCTGTAGCCTGACTAAGATTTGTAGCTAGGCTCTGATTAGCCTGCAAAAGAGTTAAAAGTTTCTCAAAAGCGGGAATACTTTCGTCAGATGCACCCTTCTTTCGACTGGTATTGTTTGTTGGATGCCTAAACTGATGATTTGAGTTGCTCATAAGAATTTGGGGAGTTCAACTCCGAATATAAAACTTTTGATATTCTGATTTTTGACAAACCAGACCCGAAATTCGGTCTTCGATCACATTTCACTGGTCTCCATTCAGTCCGTCCCTTTGTGTTTAGTCACGCTTCGTCACGAGGAGGTTTGACTTTTGTGAGATCAGCAATGAACTGAACAACAACAAATCTTGTCTAAATACATAAGCTGTCTGCTCCTTAATCTCTGTCTATTCAGTCAAATATCTTTTCTCAACTTCAAGGAGTAGAATTGTTGAACTTCTCCTCAAAAAAATATCTAACTATTGGTGCAACTGGTTTTTATCAAAGCCATGACTGGACTTGTCTCCCAAATTGCTGGGGACTGCTATACAGGTTAAACTTTCTTTGCCCCTGCTCTGATTTTGCCTCTCTCATTCATAGCCCGGTTTTTAGGCCAGCCAAATCTTACCCACAGAGCCAGTCAGTCTTGCCAATCAACTCTCAATCAACTTTAACTAGCCACGATCTAAGGAAATCTCAGATTTTGCTTAGTTATTACAGCTATTTAGAAGATTGCCATATGTTTTATCAAATGTCTATAATTCTCGACTCATCTTTACACAATCTTTAAAAAAGTCCAAAATCCTCTATCGGTCTAGCAGAACATGAACCAATAAAAGTGATCACAAGTTGATTAAATTTTTGAAAAATAAAATTGAGTTCACTTTCAATGTAGTGTGTTACTCTGAGTGGCTGTAACCCCTCATCCCGAAAAAGTTGAACAAATTGACAAGAGAAGTCAAAATCGCGGTAAAGTGAATAAGGGTAGCGCCCTGCTGAACGTCTTAAACCTGCTATGACTGATCCCACCCCTGCATCTCCTCAACCTGAAGAATACCCCAACGCCGACTACCGACAACTCGATCGCAGCAAACTGTCGGAAATGATGCAGCGTTATATTGAGGTCAAAGAACAATACCCCCATGCGTTATTATTTTTTCGGGTGGGTGACTTTTTTGAGTGCTTTTTTCAAGATGCTGTCATTATCGCCCGTGAACTAGAACTGATCCAAACCACCAAAGCCGCAGGAAAAGAAGTCGGGCGGGTTCCGATGACCGGGGTTCCCCACGAACACGTTTACCGCTACAGCAGTACCCTCTTAGAAAAGGGCTTTGCGGTTGTCATTTGTGATCAAGTCGAAGATGCTGCGATCGCCGCTAAAGAAAGACGACAAGTTAAACGAGAAGTCACCCGTGTCCTCACTCCCGGCACCCTGACCGATGATAATATGCTCAAAGGTCGCCAAAATAACTATTTAGCCGCAGTGGTGATCGCAGGTGAACATTGGGGGTTAGCCTATGCAGATATTTCAACTGGAGAATTTCTCACCACTCAGTCACAAAATTTAGAACAACTGACTCAAGAATTAATGCGGTTACAACCATCAGAGGTGTTGTTTCCAGTGAATGCACCCGATATTAGTAAAATGCTGAAACCCGGAGAAAGTGATCACGAACTTCCCGACTGTTTACCTCGATGTTTTTGTTATACATTGCGATCGCAAACCCCCTTTTCTCTCGGTGAAGCCCGCCCCAGAGTTTTACAACAATTTCAACTGAAATCTCTCGAAGGAATTGGCTGTGATCATTTGCCTCTAAGTGTGCGGGCAGCCGGGGGTTTATTAGAATATTTAGAAGATACTCAAAAAGACTATTCTAGCGATCTTCAACGGCTTCGCACCTATACCCTCAGTGATTATTTAATCCTGGATCATCAAAGTCGCCGCAACTTAGAAATTACTGCAACGGTTAGAGATAATACACTCTATGGTTCTTTACTTTGGGCATTAGATCAAACCAGTACAACGATGGGAAGTCGGGCGTTAAGACGGTGGTTATTGCAACCCTTACTGGATCTTAAAGGAATTCGCGCTCGCCATGATACGATTCAAGAGTTGGTGAATAATCATCAATTGCGACAAGATCTTCAACAGCTTCTGCGACAAATTTATGATTTAGAACGGTTGAGTGGACGAGTGGGAAATAATACGGCAAATGCCAAAGATTTAGTCTCTTTAGCAGATTCTTTAGCAAAATTACCGCAGTTAGCCGCCTTAGCAGAACAAGGAAAATCCCCCTATCTCAAAGCCTTACAAACGATTTCGCCATCTTTAGAAAAAATCGCTGAAAAAGTTCATCATTATTTAGTAGAATCTCCCCCCATTCACCTAAAAGAAGGCGGATTAATTCGTTCAGGAGTAGATGCAAATCTGGATGAAATGCGGAGTTTAGCAATAGATGATCAACAATGGATTGCTAATTTAGAAGTTCAAGAACGAGAACGAACCGGAATTCCCACGTTAAAAGTTGGATTTAATAAAGCTTTTGGATATTATATCAGTATTAGTCGGGGTAAAGCTGAACTCGCCCCCGATGATTATATTCGCAAACAAACTTTAACCAATGAAGAACGATATATTACGCCGGAACTGAAAGAACGAGAAGTGAGAATTTTAACGGCTAAAGAAGATTTAAACCAAACTGAATATGATATTTTTGTGAGGTTGCGTTCAGAAGTTGCTGAATTTATTGAAGTCATTCGGAATGTTTCTAAAGCTGTGGCAGCCATTGATGTACTCTGTGGGTTAGCAGAAGTTGCTATTCGTCAGGGTTATTGTCGTCCAGAAATGATCAAAGGACGAGAACTTAAAATTATTGACGGACGACATCCGGTAGTTGAAAAGTTACTTCCGCCTGGATTTTTTGTGCCGAATACGGCTCAGTTAGGCCGTCGAGAGGATGATTTAGAAACAACAGGAATTCAGCCTTATTCTTACCCAGATTTAATCATTTTAACAGGCCCGAATGCCAGTGGAAAAAGCTGTTATCTCCGACAAATTGGTTTAATTCAAGTAATGGCACAACTCGGAAGTTTTATTCCCGCAACTTCGGCGGAATTGAGTCTTTGCGATCGCATTTTTACCCGAGTGGGGGCTGTCGATGACTTAGCCACAGGTCAATCTACCTTTATGGTGGAAATGAATGAAACGGCAAATATTCTCAATCACGCAACGAACAAATCCCTTGTTTTGTTAGATGAAATTGGACGGGGAACCGCTACTTTTGACGGACTTTCTATTGCTTGGTCTGTGGCAGAATATTTAGCCACCGAAATTCAAGCGAAGACGATTTTTGCCACCCATTATCACGAATTAAACGAATTAGCCTCTATTTTAGACAATGTAGCTAATTATCAAGTGACCGTTAAAGAATTACCCGATAAAATCGTGTTTTTACATCAAGTTCAACCCGGAGGTGCAGACAAATCTTATGGCATAGAAGCGGGGCGGCTAGCAGGTTTACCCGATGTTGTTATTCAAAGGGCAAGACAAGTCATGCGTCAAATCGAACAACATAGTAAAATCGCCATTGGACTCAGAAAAAACATCAAAAAACAAAACAAGAAAACCGTCTCTATTGAACAACTTGATATCTTTGAAACGGGAGAATGAGATCATTTCAAAAACAAGGAGTTGCGATCAAAAATACAATACAAAAAAACCTGCTTAAGCAGGAAAGAAGGTTTAGAATTAACATCACAATGATTAAAGAAACTTTGAATTATTTTCCAGATAAAGCTTGAAAAAGTTGGTCTTCATTCTCATGGGAAAGGTTGTTGCTGTACAAAATTCGCCCGTTGTACTCTTTTAACTTCGTCGCTGCTTCTTCGATATCAATTTTTTTCACCAGACAAAAGATTGCTGAACTATTAAGAGTTAACATTTCCTTAATATCGGAGCAAATTTAACGATTTATTCCAATGGTAGATAAGCTATCAGAATCAGACTCTTCTAATAAGGTCGTAATAATCACTCCCCAAAACTCATTTTTTTCACCTCTGGTTGCTGATAAGATATCGCAATAGGACTTAACCCGGCTTTTTCCTTGTTCATCTTTAGTGACGACCAACGCATCTTCGAGATCTGCGAGGTTAGCCTGTCCTTGTGTCAAAATATTTAACATCACTTCATCTGCTTTATATTTCTCTGGGAAACCAGCGACTAAAAGTTGACTCATAATCTAATTTTCCTCAACTAATGCTAGACATCTACCCGATATGACCCTAAAACGGAGATCCGTTACTCTGAATATCCTTTGTTCTTAAGCTACATTATATCTGTTAAGAAAAGTTTAAGATCAAGAGAAAACTTCATAGCTATTTGTATTAACGATATAGACAAAGCGGCATTCTATAAAAATTTGGGCATGAGGTTGGTTTGGAAAGAGACAGACTGGGCTTACCTCAAAGCCGGAGAAGATGGGTTAGCCCTCCTGAGTCCCGGTTATCATCAAGCAAGCACTCATTTTAGATTTGTATTGAGCGATGCCGTAAAAGACTTAACTTATTGAATTCGCTAATTCCAGTGAGTTTTCTAGTCCTTCTAAAACAATATCCGCGATTACCTTAATTCGATAACGACAAGCTTGTGTTTCTGTACAGTCAAACGTGCCATTTTCCCAATACTTATTACTTCCGGCACCTCCCCCACATAGCCCAAAATATTCGCAACTCTGACGGCATTTTGAGACTCCTGATGCCATATCCTGATACATTTGCTGAAACTTTTCAGTCTGACAAACAGATTCAAGACTCTCGTGCAGAATATTGCCGAGAACAAAGTCTCCGTATTGTTTGGTTTTAAACGAAAGTAACTCAGGATCAAAGGTTGAAAAATTGCCTTGATGATCAAAGTTAACAATCACAAACGGTTTATTCATATCAGTCCGATCTAGGCGACCCCCAGTATAAGCCAAGGAACAGATTGTCTCAAATTCCCGCAGTCTTAATTCACCCTTTGCCTCTACAGTTAAATCCCAGAATCGCTGCATAAAAGCATGATAGCGTTCCTCTGTTCCCTGCTGATCAAGTGTGGAATGTTGGTGTATTCCTTCCGCTTCTTCCATGTTAAAACCCACCTCTGTAATGCAATTTGACTTGAAGAAATTGAAGATTTCATCGGGGTAATCCAGAGAATCTTGAGTCAACACACAAATCACATTAAACGGAATTTCATTCTTCTGTAGCAGGGAGATTCCTCGCATCGTTGCCGCATGAGTTCCTGTTCCTTTGTAGGTTTGACGGTGGGCATCATGGAGAAAGGCAGGCCCGTCCAGACTCACCCCTACATAGATTTGATTCCGCCTAAAACAATCACACCAGGCTTGATTAATTAAAGTGCCATTAGTTTGAATGGATTGAAAAATCCGAATGGGTTGCGTTTTGTACTGGCGTTCAGTCTCCCGAATCAAAGCAGTCGCGCTATCGTAAAATGAGATTGGGACTGCTAACGGTTCCCCTGCGTGCCAAAGAACGGTAAAGTCACAACCGACAAAAGGACTGCTTAGAACAGATTTGAGTATGGGTTCGATTAAATCCAGCGATAATCGATTTTTGCTCTGGCGGTTTGGAAGATAGCAATAATCACAATTAAGATTACAAAAAGAAGTCGGCTGAATTACAACTAGATTAATCGGCCCGAAAGTTGATAAATCAAGCGTGGGGCTAGCTGAAAAGCTTTCTGCTGGTATGGGCAGATTCATATTGAAGATTGTCATCACTTATTTTTACCAGTTTCTAAAACTACCGCCTCCCTGAGAGCCATTGACAAAACCCCCATCGCCATAACTTCCGTTCCTAAAGGCAGCCCCTCCGTCTGATCCATTCACAAAACTCCCTCCATCGTTATAACTGCCGTTATAAAATCCTCCTCTATCCGCCCAAGCCGCCCCACGACCTACACCAACACGCTGATAATCCCGATTAACATTGTAGAACTCACCTCCTCGCGGCCCGGTTGCAGCCCCCCGACGGCCACCTTGAGCAAAACTTCCACCACGACCCCCATCGGCAAATCCCCGTACCATCAATAAGTCGTCTTCCGATAGTGAGGTTTCCACCGCGTGAGTTTCCCGATGCCGAATTGCTGCTGTGATCCGATGGAGTCGTCCCTCAATGGATGGGGAAGCCTGCTCACTGGGCTGGCTCGTTGTGGCGTCAGCAGCCGGGATACTGAGGGCTGATAACACCAGTAAAAAGCCGAGTAAACTGGTCTGGGTTCTCATGTTCAAAGGTCTTTCTCCTGTTTAGTGTCTGTTTACTAATTATTTATGGGTTGCTGTTGAGTCTGAAATGGGAATCTGTTCATAATTAAGCAGAACCATTCGGAAATAGTCCTTAATGATTTCAGTGGGAATCTCCAGAATTCCAACTGGCCCCAACCATTTGTTCACCATGTCTGTATATTTTGCCTCTCCCACCACATAACCCTGAAGCATTTTGGCGATGGCGAGGTTAACCAGATTCCTAAAGGTTGAGTTATTTTCTGGCATCATGCACCCCACAGCATAACGAACATAGGGAGCTTTCGGCACTAACTCATAGTCTGTCTCGCTGACGCGCTGAATATTCCCGGCTAAAACCACACTATCTCCGGCTACTGCATCGACTTTGCCTGCTACGAGATCATCAATTCCTTGATCAATTCCAGCAACAGTGACGAAAACTGCTTTGGGTTGAATGCTTTTTAAGCTTGACTCCCCCAAAGAGTTAGCTAATACCGCAATGCGTTTCCCGGCTAAGCTGTCTGGTGTTCCTGTTAAGCCGCCTTTTTTGGTTAACAAGCGAATTCCAGAAAGACTGTAGGGCATTGAGTAGTCTACAAACATCTCCCGTTGCCAAGTAAATTGGGTGTTGCAAGCCAGGTCAATTTCTCCATTCGTAGTCAGGGGCATGAGTTCTGAAAACTCATTAATGGTTTGGAACTGGACTTCTACAGGTTTGCCCAAATAAAGGGAAACTTCTTGTGCGATTAAAGATGCAACATCAAGAGAATACCCGACTAATTCGTTTTTGTCATTAAGGTAAGAGTAGGGAATAATATCGCTGCGACCACCCATCGTAATGATGCCAGTCCGGGCAGCTTTTTCAACAACAGTCTCAGCTTTTGTTATTGTCGGCAATGAGAGTGCAACCAGCACTCCTAAAAAAGCAATCAAAAATTTCTGAATCATTAACAACTTCCTCTATTTTCAGGGGGAACTAACCGATTCTCAAATCACTAGGTTCACAGTATTTTAGGCGACTTGTCTTTGTGCTTGTCCTAAAAACAAAATGCTTAAATGATTTTACAGAAGCAATGTGTAGATGATCATCACTGAGCAAAATCCAATGTCAACTTTTAAAACCTACACACAGTCTAAAAAATTTGATTGATTGGATATGCAAATATTGATTTTTATGTCCCTAGTATAATAATACTAGTTTAGCATTGATAATTCATTTGATCAAACTTTTTCTTGATTAAATAAATCTTAAACTGAAAAAGCCATCGTTCGTTTACGCCAGACCGTGTAAGGAATCGAAACAATTGCTGCAATTAAGGCATAGGTAATCAGTGTATTAATAATCCCGCCTTGAATATAATCGAGATTGGGGAAATTCAGGCTGACAAGTAGAGCGGCTAAACCTGCATTACGAGTCGCTGTTGCATAGGCTAGAACGGTTCGAGTTTCAGGTTGAGGCCCGCCCAACAAATGACCACACGCCAACGAAGCAATCGCGATCAAACTTATGACTAAATAAGCGGTAAATCCAGCATTGAGGAATTTTTGTAGACTAACGGAGAGTAGCACAATTATAGCCAGCAATAGCATGAATTTGGCAATTTTGGTTGCAGGTTCGACCAGATCATTAGCAAGTTTGGGCAAATATTGAGCGAGTAAAACACCAATTCCCATTGGAAATACCTGAGAAAAAAAGACTTGTTTGGTAATGTCTTGTGGGGACAACCAAGCCTCGTTGGGATAGAATTGAGCCAAAATAAAAGCCGTTAAGGGAATGCTAAGAATAGCGAGAATGCACACCGTAAACTGTAAGCTGGCGATAAATTTTGGCTCTCCCCCTGCTTTGAAACTCTTAAAGGGAATCATCGCAGCACCGGGACAGACAATCATTGCCCCAATACCAATATGTTGTGCCACCGTCAAACCCGGAATAAACACAACTAATGCGCCCAATATCGGAACGACAATTAACACCGAAATAAGGGATCTCAATAGTAAAGACGGTTTCTTCCACAACCAGATGACATCCTCAAATGTCCAGCGAATCGCCATCGAAAACATCAGCGTAAAGAGGGTTAGTTTGGCATAGTTGGTAAATATAGTTTTGATGAGTTTAACGGTGGGATTGACAGGTACTGTTTGATCAGAAATACCGAATATTTTTTGAGCTATCTCGACTTCATTCCTATCCTGACGATAGAGAGTTTTTCCCGCACGCACAATGGTTAATTCGGAAGCGCCCGATGGATTGATAATCACAATATATTCTTGATTCTCTCTGCGGGCAAGGTATTTTATTGAATCTGTTTTAGGGTTGTTAGGTGGCGTAATTGAAACAGGGACTTTTTTAAGGGTTAGAGTTTTGGTTGCCTTGTTATAGATATTGATATAAGCCTGGTTCCCTTCTCGAAACACTCTCACTACATAACGGTCATTTTGAAGCAACAAAGCTGTATCTTCGGTTAGGATTTTAGGAGGAGAATTCGGCGAGGGTTGATCGGAAGTTTGTGTTGAAGACTGAACGATTAACGCTTGAGAATAAACGGAGTGATTAATTACCGAATCCGGGTTAATGAGGGCAAAGGATGGTATCGTCAATGAGTGCAGCGTCACGGTCAGGATCGTTGTGAAAACTGCAAGAAAACCGATCAGAAAAGCCTTGCGAGAAAGTCTTTGAGAAATGGGAGAATATTTCAAGAACAACATAAATTATATCTTCCCGATGCTTAGGAAAAAAACGTGGATGGTGATATATAAGTTATCTGTATAAAAAAGGCTAAACACCCAAATGCAGCTAAATAATAATATCACCGGAATCACCAGAAGACTCAATTTATCAACAAATCTTGATTAATTTTGAACTGAATCTAGTTAACGGCTCATTATTCACTGTCTCCCTCCCGCAACCGGACAAAAATCAGGGCAATCAATCGCATCTTCAGATAAAGCAATGGTTGGTTGTACGGGGCATTTCAAATGATAATCTTTAGTAAAGTATACACAGTCAGCACAAGGAATTTGGTGCATTCGTTGGGCGCGTCGCGTGGTATCAAAGATTGCAGAGGCGATACTCCAAACCAGCAAAATCATCAATCCCCACGCAGAGACAAAACACAACGGGACGATAAACGGTTGGATAGCGTGAATTAAGAAAACGAACAGTTGTAACACGATCAGCTTCTCACAGATTCATTTGAAAACGGAATACTCTATTTTTATCGCGATCCGACCTTAAAATTATGTAAAGATTTAAAAATATCAAAATTCCGGTCGGAAAACCGGGGTATTATGACACTATAATCACATTCCACACGAAAAATCACAGGAAATCAGCTATGACACTGCGATTAGGAGATACAGTCCCTAACTTTACCCAAGCCTCCTCAGAAGGTGATATCGACTTCTATACCTGGGCGGGTGACAGTTGGGTTGTTTTATTTTCTCATCCGGCCGACTACACGCCTGTTTGTACAACTGAACTTGGTACCGTCGCCAAACTCAAGCCCGAATTTGACAAACGCAATGTTAAAGTCATCGCCCTGAGTGTTGATGATGTGGAATCTCACAAAGGCTGGATTGGCGATATTAACGAAACTCAAAACACTAATATTAATTATCCCATTTTGGCGGACGCGGATCGTAAAGTCTCTGATCTTTATGATATGATTCACCCCAATGCGAACGCCTCTTTTACCGTTCGGACAGTTTTTGTGATTGATTCTAACAAAAAACTCCGCCTAACTCTGACTTATCCGCCCAGTACCGGACGCAATTTTAATGAGATTTTACGGGTGATTGATTCTTTACAATTAACCGATAACTATCAAGTCGCGACTCCCGTAGACTGGAAAGATGGAGATGATTGTGTGATTGTTCCTTCTCTCAAAGATCCTGAAGAATTAAAACAGAAATTTCCCAAAGGATACACAGAAGTTAAACCCTACTTACGGATGACTCCTCAACCGGATAAGTAGTTTAATATTCAGTAGGGTGGGTCAAACCGATTGATGGTGTTCAATATTTTCAGTAGGGTATATCAAACCCATTGATATTATTAAACAACAAACCGGGTTAAAAATTTGACCCATCTGATCTCAGAACAATAGACAACTGAAATTTAACAACGTAATGATGGATATTAAGAATGGTTTTGTCGGGACAGTGGGCAATACTCCTCTGATTCGTCTTAACAGTTTTAGTGAAGAAACAGGCTGTGAGATTTTAGGAAAAGCAGAATTTTTAAATCCAGGTGGTTCGGTTAAAGATCGGGCTGCCTTTTATATTATTAAAGATGCCGAAGAAAAGGGTTTACTCAAGCCAGGAGGTACTGTTGTTGAAGGAACAGCAGGTAATACAGGCATTGGTTTAGCCCATATTTGTAACGCTAAAGGATATAAATGTCTGATTATTATTCCAGAAACTCAATCCCAGGAAAAAATTGATTTATTAAGAACATTAGGGGCAGAAGTTAGAACTGTTCCGGCGGTTCCCTATCGTGATCCCAATAATTATGTTAAACTTTCGGGTCGAGTTGCATCAGAGATGGAAAATGCAATTTGGGCGAATCAATTTGATAATTTAGCCAATCGTATTGCTCATTATGAAACCACTGGGCCAGAAATTTGGGAACAAACCGATGGGAAAGTCGATGCGTGGGTTGCTGCAACCGGAACCGGAGGAACCTTTGCCGGGGTTTCTTTGTATTTAAAAGAAAAAAATCCCAATATTAAAACCGTTTTAGCAGATCCGATGGGCAGTGGGCTGTACAGTTATGTAAAAACCGGAGAAATAAACTCAGAAGGGAGTTCAATTACTGAAGGAATTGGTAATAGTCGCGTCACCGCAAATATGGAAAATGTATCCATTGATGATGCCATTCAAATTGATGATATTGAAGCGGTGAGAGTGGTTTATCAACTGTTAGAAAAAGACGGTTTATTTATGGGCGGTTCCGTGGGAATTAACGTCGGGGCAGCCGTAGCATTAGCCAAACAAATGGGGCCAGGTCATACCATTGTTACGGTATTATGTGATAGTGGAACTCGCTATCAGTCAAAATTATTTAATCGGGAATGGTTAGCAGAAAAAGGGTTATTACCCCAAAGTTAGGGGAGTCGGGAGTCGGTTAAAGGGGACAGAGGATAGTTTTTCCCCTCACCCTTCCCTATCCTCTTTAACTAGCGTCTTGCGTCAAGCTGCGATCGCGATTACAATCCAATAGAGGCAAGCAAAACAGCAACCCATTCAGCTTCGGGAACAAAGTCGTGTTAGACATCAAACAAATTCGGGACAATCCACAAACCATCCAAGACCGTTTAAAATTACGGGGAGACTACGATCTTCAACCCATTTTAGACCTAGATGAACAGCGACGCCAGCTTGAACAACAACGCATTCAACTGGAAACCCGAAGTAATGAAATTGGCAAGCAAGTTGGAGAGAAAATTAAAAGTGGGAGTGATTCCAAAGGGTCAGACATTCAAGCCTTAAAAGAGGAAGGTCAAAAACTTCGAGAAAGCTTGAGTGAACTTGACCCCCAAGAAAAGGAAATCTTAGCCAAAATCGAAGCTTTATTACTTCCCCTTCCTAATTTACCCAGTGAGTCTACACCCCTCGGTAAAAGTGAACTCGAAAATGTGGAAGTGCGACGTTGGGGAGAGGAATATATTCCCGGAAATTCTAATATTTTACCCCATTGGGAAATCGGAGAAAAGTTAGGGATTTTGAACTTTGAACGGGGGGTAAAAATAGCCCAAAGTCGCTTCGTTAGCTTAATTGGGGCGGGTGCAGCCCTAGAACGGGCTTTGGTTCAGTTTATGTTGGATACACATACATCTAACGGCTATGTTGAAGTGTTACCGCCATTATTAGTTAATAGTATTTCTCTCCAAAGTACGGGTCAACTCCCTAAATTTGCTGAAGAAAGCTTTAAATGTAGTGAGGATGATTTATGGTTAATTCCCACTTCAGAAGTTCCGGTTGTTAATCTATATAGAGATGAGATTTTAGACGGGGAAAAATTGCCCATTTATCACTGTTCTTTTACCCCTTGTTTTCGCCGAGAAGCCGGGAGTTATGGAAAAGATACACGAGGTTTAATTCGACTGCATCAGTTTAATAAAGTTGAATTAGTCAAACTTGTTCATCCGGAAACCTCAGAAGCCGAACACGAAAAATTAGTTCAAGATGCAGAGGGAATTTTACAAGCGTTAAAATTACCCTATCGAGTCCTAGAATTGTGTACCGGAGATCTAGGATTTTCAGCCGCAAAATGTTATGATCTAGAAGTGTGGTTGCCATCTTCCCAGAACTATCGAGAGATTTCGAGTTGTTCAAATGTGAGAGATTTTCAAGCCCGACGGGCGAATATTCGCTTTAAAGAGAGTAAGTCTGGGAAGAAAAAGAAGAAAACGGAATTTGTTCATGCGTTGAACGGTTCAGGACTGGCAATTGGTCGTACAATGGCGGCTATCCTGGAAAACTATCAACAGCCAGATGGGACTGTTAAAATTCCAGACGTGTTACAGCCTTATCTGAGACGTGAGGTGCTGTAAACCGTTCGTCTTTTCAAGCTGAAATCGATCAAACGAAATCTGACAGTGCGACCATCTTGGTCGCTAGTTTCAATTAAAGCTCTAGCAAACAAGATGCTTGGGCTACCCTCGCCATCTACAATACTAACCGTTTCAAGTTCTAGCAAGCAAGATGCTTGCACTACTCTTTTTATCTTTAATCGAAATGCTATAGCCTAGAGATAGGTATTCATAGAAATCTAAAGTACAGATGAACACTCGTCGGACCCGCAGCCAAGAGATTGTATTAGATCAACTCAAAACCCTCAAACAATCCATTTCCGCCCAGGAACTTTACTCAGAGTTACGCAAAACCCAGCATAAAATGGGATTAGCTACCGTTTATCGGGCGCTGGATACCTTGAAACGGGAAGGGTTAGTTCATGTTAGAACCCTCCCCACAGGTGAGTCCGTCTATAGCTGTGTCCAACAAGACGAACATCACCTGACTTGTGTAGAATGTGGAAAATCCATTCCGTTGAATGAATGTCCTGTCCACCATCTCGAAGGTTTATTACAACAATCTCATAAATTCAAGATCTACTATCATACTTTAGAGTTTTTTGGACTGTGTGAACATTGCGATCATTTAGAAAACCGGACAAAATCCTAATTTCATCCCGGTCGCCCTAAGGTGGTAATATAAATGACAGCTTCATCGATGGGAATACCCAAAACTTCATTGACCTTATCATCAAAAAAGCCCCCAATTCCACTTACACCCAACCGCAAATAAATCGCAGCTAAATTCAAGCGTTGACCTAAATGACCTGCATCCATATGAAGATAACGATAAGCGCGATCGCCATATTTAGCAACCGCTTTTTTCAAGTCCGCCGTATGAAACAACACCACCCCCGCATCCCGTCCAAGTTCTTGTCCTAAACAGAGATAATGGAGTTCACGGCGGAAGTTTTTAAAGCGAATTTGCCGCAATTCCTGGGCTAAGGGTGCATAATAATAACAACCCTCTTCTAAACCACTAACCCCAGAAACCGCCAGAAACGTCTCAATTAAACTTAAATCAAAATAATCCGGAGACCCATCTAATCCTTGATAGATATAATGATCGCTTTGGTAGGTAAAATCTAATAACGCTAACAGTTCTTCAAGTTTTAAATCCCCCCCACTATAACTGCGAGTTGAACGGCGTTTAAGAATCGTTTGATCCAAGCCTTGACAAGTTTTCCCCCAATCAATTGAAGTCGTTACCGTTGAGACTTTGGTACAAAACGGAAAATTGTACTTATCTTCAATATCTTCATCAATGGGTTTTTGAGTCCATCCTTGAATTGCCGAGGTATCGGAGTCTAGCTTTGTTGCACGATGCAAATAAGTTAAGAGTTCACCATCAGGCAGTTCAGGATAGTTGGTTTCAACTTTAGAAGGTAAAGCCGTGCGCGTCAACGGTAAATTTTGGTCAATTTCTAATAAATCCGCTAAAGCAATCACCGTAATTGCTCCTTCTCGACTAGAATCAAGATACATCATCTCATTGAGAGTATCATCCGCAAAACCACCAATCAGATGGGGTCGATAATCATTTAAAGTACTCGCTAACTCCAGATTACCTAATAAATGACCCGTATCGAGAAAAATTCGACGATAGGCGCGATCTTGATATCGCCAAGCTGAACGGTAAAATATAGCCGTAATGGCGATCGCTAAATGGGTATTTTCTAAAGCTGGATGCCAAAAACAAGCCCCTTGTAAATCTTGCCAAACTTGAGTATCCCAAAACTGTAGCAAAGAATGAGTTAAAGCTTGATAGTTATACAGTCCAGGCGGCAAAAAAGCAGTCCCCCTAGAAATCATATACACTTCCGCCGGATACAGTCCCCCCGCAGAGGGTGAACTTCTCAGATAATGAAACCCATTCATTGTTGAGAGTTTCGCCGTTAAACCGTAGCTGTGCAGCAACAGGTGAGACAACCGTTGAGCTTCTTTAACTTTGGGATCTTCGGATAACGGTTCTACAGATGAGCGAACATAGGGTCTGAGATCAAAGGTTTGACCAATTTTATACTCTTTAAAGGGAGTGGGTTGTTGTTCCCAGTCAAGTTGCTGACTTTTAGACGCAATGGTTTCTGGGTGGTACTTGGTTCGTTCGTGAAAGTATTGAGCAATAGAGACAGGAGTTTCTGACATAGGAGTGAACTGAACGCAACGTCAAGGACTAGAATCGGATTTAAAAGGGTTTCCTCTCTAGTCTAAACTCCAGGGATGATTTAGAATGGAGTTGGCGTGATCAGGTTTGGACTTCTGGCATCGCATTACTCGGCTGGAGCCGAAACAACTCAACAATGCTAGGGTTGAGCAATGATTGCTGGGAAAACATTAATAGATGTGGAACCTCCGCCTAAACGGGTGACTCTTGAGTGTTAACGCAACGGCCACCAAGACACTTTATCTCGCGTGGCACCGTAGACTTCTTTTAAGCCTTCTGGGTCGAGAACGTGTATTATATCCCCAGATTCGTCACTAGGTTTTGCGGCTTCAATTAATTTCACCTTTTGCATACCCTTCAACACCTGTTCAACGGTGCGGTGATTCAGTTGACAAGCGTGAGAAATCACATCAATCGGTAAGTCAAAATTGTACACCCCTTTCGAGTCGGGTTGGTTGCCTAATGCCCGTTCTTGGTAAATCAGCGCTCGTAATAGGGTAGCGACGGCTTGTGGGGGATAGGAACTGCAATTGAGAAGATGATAGATAAATTTTTCGCGCAGTTCAAAGAGAAGATCATAGCGATCGCGAACCCTTTCACTGTCATTATAGATAGCTTCGAGAGTTTCCAACGGCAGTTTAATCACATCTGTAGTTTTGTAGGCTTCCACCAAACTGGGAAAAGACCGCCCCACTTTTCCATAACCCAAAGGTAAATTTCGCATCCCAAAGCAACTCCCCGGATAGGTAATGGAAATGACCCGGTTTAAGGGAGTGCTGCGGGTGATGACAAAACCACTATCCAACATCAAATACAACACATCTCCAGAAGTATTCGGGCGAAAAGCCGTATAAACAGGGCGGTTCGAGTACAGCTTATCCATTGTCAAGTCACTGGGGAGATAGTTGGTTAACCAGTTAGCATCCAGTTCTCGAAACAGATAGTTATATTCAATCAACCGTTCAGCCAGACTGGGTTCTGACTTCTTTGTTGCCATAGCTGCAACCCTTGAGTGTGAGTGTGTCCTACCTGTTATGGAACCGCACTTCCGCCACAATGTAAAGCTTTCGCAAATTGAATTGAATTTGTATTGCATTTCATTTAAAATACGGATATGATTAATTCAAGATTAAGGCAAAAATGATACTTAATCGAAAATCAACACAATTTTTAGGAGAATCAAAATGAATTCACCCCTACCCCGTATTGGACTATTCCTCTCAGTCGCAGCCCTCAGCACTGTATTAGTAGTCGCTTGCGGTGGTAATGGCGCTCAACAAGTCGGCGAGAAAAGAGTGACCCTCGTCTCCTATGCTGTTACCCAAAGTGCCTACGAAAAAATCATTCCTCAGTTTGCTGCCGAGTGGGAAGCCAAAACCGGGGAAAGGGTAGTCTTTGATCAAAGTTATGGTGGTTCCGGTTCTCAAGCCCGAGCCGTTATTGATGGTTTAAACGCCGATGTAGTGGCGTTAGCGCTGGCCCTCGATACCCAACAAATTGAGAAAGCCGGACTCATTCAACCCGGTTGGGAACAGAGACTCCCCAACGACTCCATTGTTCACAAGTCAGTTGTCGCTTTTGTACTGCGGGATGAGAACGTTGATGTCAGAACCTGGGCGGACTTAGCCCGTGATGATATTTCCTTAATTACTGCTAACCCGAAAACCTCTGGGGGGGCAAGATGGAATTTTATGGCATTTTGGGGAGTCATTACCCAAGCAGGCGGCACCGAACAACAAGCCCTAGACTTTGTACAAAGAGTCTATCAACGAGTTCCTGTACTTCCTAGAGATGCGCGGGCGGCGACAGATGTGTTTTTTAAACAAGGTCAAGGCGATGTCTTAATTAACTACGAAAATGAAGTGATTTTAGCCGCCCAAAAAGGTGATGTTCAACCCTACGTCATCCCCACAGATTATAATATTTCGATTGATAATCCTGTTGCCATAGTTGATGCTAATGTTGATAGAAACGGCACGCGAGAAGTCGCTGAAGCTTTTGTTCAATATTTATTTACTCCCCAAGCCCAACGAGAATTTGCCAAAGTGGGTTTTCGTCCCGTTGATCCTAGCATAGAGGCAGAATTTGCCGATCAATTTCCTAAAATTCAAAACCTCTTTACCACCCAAGATTTAGGCGGTTGGAATGCGGTACAAACTCAATTTTTTGCCGATGGAGCAATTTTTGATGATATTCAAGCCAGAATTGCTCAATCTCCCAGAAATTAAACATCAATTGGGTCTATTATTACGGAAAAAACGCATCATTTCATTATGACTCTTTCAACTCAAACTCACTCCATAAACTTCTTGAACCGCGTTGTTTACCCCAACTTAAGTCGAGTTTCTATCCCCTGGACTGTAACGGTTTCATCTTTAGTTTTAATGCTGTTTTTACCCCTATCAGCATTAATTAGTACCTCAGCTTCGATTGGATTCAGTGAGTTTTGGCGTATTGCCACCACACCCGTTGCACTTTCTTCTTATAACGTAACGTTTGTAACGGCTTTACTCGCAGGTGCAATTAACGGGTTGATGGGAACATTAATCGGTTGGGTATTAGTTCGCTACGAATTTCCAGGGAAAAAAATTGTTGATGCTGCGGTAGATTTACCCTTTGCACTCCCAACATCTGTAGCGGGTTTAGTCTTAGCAACATTGTATAGTCCTCAAGGTTGGATCGGACAATTTTTTACTCCTTTTGGGATTAGAATTGCCTTTACTCGTTTAGGGGTATTTGTCGCGATGCTATTTATTTCTTTACCTTTTGTTGTTAGAACACTACAGCCTGTTTTACAAGAAATGGAACCCGAAATAGAGCAAGCCGCCTGGAGTTTAGGCGCAACCCCTTTTCAAACCTTTACTCGTGTATTATTACCGCCGTTAATGCCTTCAATTTTAACCGGAATTGCATTAGGATTTTCGCGCGCGGTTGGTGAATATGGTTCTGTTGTGATTGTATCTTCGGCGATTCCCTTTCGAGATTTAATTGCCCCTGTCCTCATTTTTCAACGCCTAGAACAGTTCGACTATGAAGGTGCAGCAGTCATTGGAACTGTATTACTCATCGTTTCATTAGTTCTGTTATTTGCCATTAATAGTTTGCAAAAATGGGGTCAAAGATATGCAATCAAGTCCTAAATCATCTTATCCTTGAATCCTTACAAACACACAGGAAATCATGCTAAATCTTGTCAAAACTGAAACGTATTCAATTCAAAGTCTACGCAAAATCTCCATTCAACCTGTCCTAATTGCCATTGTCTTAATCTATCTGTCACTCATTCTCTTTATTCCCGCTATTGGGGTATTTTACGAAGCCTTTCATCAGGGAGTTGGGACTTTTCTAAGAGCAGCAAGTGGTCGAGAATTTCTGCACGCTGCAAAAATGACTCTAATCATTGCATCAATTGTCGTTCCGTTATGCACTGTATTTGGAGTTTGTGCGGCTTTAGCCTTAGCCAGAAATCATTTTCCGGGACGAACACTGTTAATTAGTATCATTGATTTACCCTTTGCAATTTCTCCCGTTGTTGCTGGATTAATGATTGTTTTGCTCTACGGAAGAAACGGTTGGTTTGCTCCTGTACTGAACGCATTAAATATTCAAGTGTTATTTTCACTGCCTGCAATGGTGATAGCAACCCTATTTGTCACCTTACCCTTTGTTGCCAGAGAAGTGTTACCTGTTTTAGAAGAAGTTGGCACTGAACAAGAAGAAGCCGCCCAAACATTAGGCGCGAATGAATGGCAAACCTTTTTGCGAGTAACCCTTCCAAATATTAAATGGGGATTACTCTACGGTGTGTTATTAACAAATGCTCGGGCAATGGGTGAATTTGGAGCGGTTGCTGTGGTTTCTGGTTTAATAGGAGGTCGTACATTAACCTTACCTTCTTTTGTTGAACAAGCCCACAAAAATTATCAAGATGAAGCGGCTTTTGGTGCCGCCGCCATGCTAGCATTTTTAGCAGTTGTAACCTTAGTCTTCAAAGACTTTTTAGAACGCCGTACTGCCCTAAAAATGAATAGCTAAACCGTTGAAAAATTGTCCTAACTTTGTTCTTTATTTTGAGAATTAAAACCATGAGTATCACCATTCAAAACGTTTCTAAAAAATTCGGTAACTTTCAAGCCCTGCAAAATATTAACCTAGAAGTCAAAAACGGAACTTTAGTCGCCTTATTAGGGCCATCAGGTTCAGGAAAATCGACCTTATTACGAACCATTGCCGGGTTAGAAACCGTTGATCAAGGTACAATTATTATCAATGGTCAAGATACTACAAATATCGATGTTCGTCGGCGTAATATTGGCTTTGTTTTCCAACACTACGCCCTATTTAAACATTTAACCGTTCGTCAAAATATTGGCTTTGGGTTAGAAATTCGCAAACAGCGTCCAGCTTTAATTAAACATCGAGTTGAAGAATTACTTCAGTTAATTCAATTAGAAGGACTGGGAAACCGTTATCCCGGTCAACTTTCTGGGGGTCAACGTCAACGGGTGGCTTTAGCCCGCGCCTTAGCAGTAAAACCAGAAGTCTTATTATTAGATGAACCCTTTGGGGCGTTGGATGCTAAAGTGCGCCAAGAGTTGCGAACTTGGTTACGTCATCTCCATGATGAAGTTCATGTTACCAGTGTATTTGTCACCCATGACCAAGAAGAAGCGATGGCAGTTGCTGATGTGATTGTGGTGATGAATCAAGGTAAAATTGAACAAATTGGAACGCCCGCAGATATTTATGACCGTCCAGCAACGCCCTTTGTAATGAACTTTATCGGGGCGGTCAATGTGGTTCCAACTCATCTGTCTTTCGTGGCAGAACAGGCCCTAGAAGCTTTAGCAGCAGACCATCTGTTTATTCGTCCTCACGATATTGAGGTCTTTCCCTTTGGGGCAACTGGAACAACTGTTGCCCATATTAAACGCATCATCCATTTAGGTTCGGAAGTTCAAATGAATTTAATCTTAGAAGAGGAACATCAGCTTGTGGCTCATTTGTCTCGCGAAGAATTTACCCAATTGAACTTGAAAAATAATCAGAAAGTGTTTATTAAACCCAAGCGGGGTTATCGGGGAGATACCTGTGAACCTTTGACTAGAAATAGCCACGCACAAAGATGAACTTAATAGGAGTATTAACAGGGTGGGTGATGCCCACTCTCTGTTCTGATTTAAAATTACTGAACAAACCCATAATGATAATGCAATCACAACCCTTAAATTCTAACTTAAATTCTAATCTCTCTCAGCCCTATCAAACTTCATTAGAAAATATAGGATTTTGGCAACAAATTCGGCGAAGATTGGATAGCTCACCAACGAGATTGGACAAGACCCGGATTTCGCGCTGTAGCCGTCGCACGTTTTGGAGTGTGGAGAATGAAGGTTCAGTCTCAGCTATTACGAGCACCTTTAAGTATTCTCTATCGTTCTTTATTTCGTCATGTTCGCAATGTTTATGGGATTGAGTTACCTTACACTGTAGAACTCGGACGACGGGTAATTATTGAACATCAAAGTGCGATAGTGATTCATGGTTATAGTAAAATTGGTGATGACTGCATTATTCGTCAAGGTGTCACCATTGGTAATCGCTATTTAGACCGTCCTTTAGAGGCTCCAAAACTGGGAAATCGAGTTAATATTGGTGCAGGCGCAAAAATTCTGGGTGATGTAACCATTGGCGATGATGTTTGTATTGGGGCAAATTCTGTTGTTCTTTCTGATGTGCCTGCGGGTGCAACAGTTGTCGGGATTCCCTCTAAAATTATTCGTTGCAAAGATGCAGGTCTTTAAATCGGTATTGAGTCAAAAAATAATGTCTTAACTCTGGTATGAATGTACAGGTTGTCATTCTGAATTATCGCACACCTCAACTCACGATAAATTGTTTGCGATCGCTTGTTTCTGAAGTTCAATCTCAACCTAATATTCAGGTTGTCGCCGTCGATAACTGTTCAGGCGACGGTTCAGTTGCTCAAATTCAAGAGGCAATTGAAACGGAAGGATGGGGAGAATGGGCTTCACTTTTACCCCTTGATAAAAATGGCGGATATGCCTTTGGGAATAATGCGGCTATTCGTCCTGCGTTACAATCTTCTGAACCTCCAGATTTTGTCTGGTTACTGAACCCGGATACAGAAGTTCGTCGGGGTGCAATGCAACCCTTAATAGACTTTCTCCAAACGCATCCCCAAGTTGGAATTGTGGGGAGTCGCCTAGAACATCCTGATGGAACTCCCCAACGTTCGGCTTTCCGTTTTCAAACCCTGATGAGTCAATTTGAGGGGGGCTTGCGATTAGGATTAGTCTCAAAACTGTTAGCGCGTTGGATGGTTGCGCCTCCGGTGTCTAACTCCCCTTGTGCAACAGACTGGATAGCTGGAGCGAGTATGATGGTACGGCGAGAAGTCTTTGAACAAGCGGGTTTACTCGATGAAGGGTATTTTCTGTATTACGAAGACGAGGATTTTTGTCTACAAGCCAAACGCGCAGGTTGGAGTTGCTGGTATGAACCCCAAAGTCGGGTGGTTCATTTAGTTGGACAGAGTTCAGGGATTACAGACACTAAAATTACCCCGAAGCGTCGCCCTCAATATTGGTTTGATGCACGACATCGCTACTACGTGAAAAACTACGGATGGCTGTATGCAGCCCTTGTCGATGGGGCGTGGATTGTTAGTTTAACCCTGTGGCGTTGGCGTCGCACCCTGGAACGTAAACCCATTCTTGATCCCCCTCATTTTCTGTTTGATTCGATTCGCAATAGTGTATTTTTGTACTCGTTTCACAACGCCAAAACTGGAAAATCTTAATCTCAAAATGCTAAAAACTTGAGTCCATAGAGGCGATCGCACCAAGCCCTGATCAGCCAAAGATTTGGCTATCCGACCCCATACAATTCAATACTAGAATCGATAAACCTGACCATCAATTAACAATCGAGTAATTCCTTTAGCTTGCAAACAAGGTGCCGCTTTTTGCAGCAAACGACTATCAGGAACCTTAAACACTCGTTGATTTCGGGCAGAAAAACGACTGGCTACCCGATGATTATCAAACACAGGTAAAGTTTTTTCGTGAATTTCATCCGGTGGAATCTGCCCTAATTCACTAAAGGCTTTTAACGGTTTTGCAACCAACTCCGCCGAGCGATCAATAACAAGATAGCAAGTTTTAGGAAGTTCGGCTTCTGTCAAGGGTAAGATTTTAACAAGACCCGCCATCGACAAAGGAGAAGTGAAGAACTTTTCTCGTTCCTCATCATCTGAATCCTCTTCTAGATCATCCTCATCATCATCATCCGGATCAAACTCACTAAATTCTTCTTGAAAAAAGTCCCCAGCGATCAATTCAAGATTAGTCGAATCTGAGGAATAGTTGGAAGGTTCATCTGTTGACTTGATAATAGGCTTAGGAGTTGTCACTGAATCTGCTTCTAAATCGGCTTCCGATGAATCTGACACCTGAACATTTTCGCTATTATAAGAGCGTTTACGGCGTCGCTTCGTAACCGGAAAAGAGTCCAGTATAGAAGAAGACGCTTCTTGAAACTCAGGCTCAACCGTTGGGGTTGGCATAGTTTCTTCAGGTTCTATGGTTTCTTCAGGTTCTATGGTTTCTTCAGGTTCTATGGTTTCTTCAGGTTCTTCAGTATTGCGAGTTGAGCGTTTTCCCGTTCGATGTAGGCGTTGTTTTTGTTGAGTCAGAGTCTCATAAGTATCCCTGGGGATAGCACTTTGAAGAACTCGTCTGACGGTTGAACTGCTGACATCGTAACGTTCAGCCAGAGTAATCGTCGTCTCCTCTGGCACTTGTTGATACAACTTCACAATTTCCTGTTTTTCAGCGTCAGATAATTTAGAGGATGACATTCGATTTGCGATTTGAGATCTTGTGAAGTACCCAACACCAACAAGTCACGCTTCTGGTGTGGGCTTCTTGGTTCATTCGCCCGACGCCTTTTTGTAAGCTACACAAATTGGCTTTACACAGCGTCCATAGGCAGATATCCCCCTTCTGAGGGCATTTTTATACGCTTGATTTTTGCGTTTTTGTGTTCTATGCCAACCTATTGATATTACCACAAATCTAGACTGCGCTTTCTTGAGAGGCTGTGTGCGGAATCAAATTCCGCACTTTAAACGCCCCGTCCCAACACCAACACCCTCGTTTTTGGAGTAGGACTTTCCGCGCAAAAATTTAAGTCTCTAGTTCCTATCCATATATCCCCAGCCTCATGCCATCAATTACCGATTTGATTTTAGTTTTTAGCGCTGCGTCTACCCCGTCTACTTTGACGAGAACGGGTAGAAATGTCATATTCTAGAACAGCGCCAATCGCAAATAAAACGCCAGTAAACACAAAAAATACTTCTAATAACCCGCCACTTTGATAGTCTCCGTCACCCCGAGAATCAGCCCATTTAAAATACATATCAGCCACATAGAGGGAAAAAGTGGCAAAAGCAATCATTCGCCAAGACTGAGAAAAACGTCCACCCCAAAAAGCCAAAATCAGGGCAGTTGCCAAGATTAAGAGAAAAACATCGCCTACAATGTAAAACAAATTTACCCAAGTTGCTAGGGGCTGTAATTTTTCATCAATAGCAACCACCCAAGCCGGGGCTGTTGTTGCTTCTGAAGCCTCTAAGGAAGAAGCAGCCCCCAAGGCCAACTGTTCAACAGGGGTCGTTTCTTCTAAGGGAATCAGTCCAAAAAAGGACGGATCAGCCACCCAAATGGCAAGGGCTATCCCCGCAACAGCAACTCCTAAAATCGCTGCCCATTGCCAAATTTCTAAATTTAACCGTTTGGAGGTAACAGCCATAACCATTCCCCAACCCAAGAATAAGTAACTCAAGACATAAAAGAAATCAGCCAGTGAAACATCTGGACTTAAATTCCAAACCAGTTCCCAAAAGCCGAACAGTACACCGGAAATCAAATAAAATAGACATCCTAAACCAAATCCTAACCAAACATTACGTCCGCTGACCATTTGGGGGCTTTGCCAGTTGCGGTAACAAACTAATGCTGCCACAAGGAAAGCACCGAGTTCAAAAACATAGGTACCAATCGAGTACCACAGGGGTTTTTCCTCTCCATCCGGGGTGACACTAAACAGCAGAAAGAATAAAAGTGCCAGGACAGCCCATACAATACCGAAAATGACTATATTCTGAGATGAAAACAGAGAGGATATAGACGGCGATTTTTGTTGTGAAGTGCTACTCATAGGGATCAAATAACAGGCAATTTAACATGAAAGATTTTGATTGAATGCCCCACCCGTCCCGATTAACAGACTTTAGAGCGAGGTCTATTGTTCAGCCTCCCATATCTGGGACAGACAGCCTAGAAGTCCTCAACATTCCTTAACCTATTGACCATAGCTGACCAGCAGAAGATTGATTGAGCCAATTGATAAAGTTAGCCCGATCTTCGTTTGTTAATTCTTCAAGCACTTCATCCATTCCTTCTGCAAAGCTGGTATTACCAAAATAGTTTTTGGCAAGCTGATAAAGTTCCTCTAACAATGTTTGGAGATGATGTTCTTCCCAGGGGGGAACTTGAAGATCGTCCATAGGGTCTCTTGTCAGTAAAGTTTTCACAGCGTCTTGAGTTTCTGTTTGCGGAAACTTGGCTTTGTGAAAAATTTGTGCTAAATCTTTCTCAAAAGATCCAGCTTGTCGAGCGCCTAATAAATCTTCCACATCAAAGTAAACGGCTTGCAAAAGCAGCAAACACGCTTGGATGAGGGCAGACTGTTTAGCGTCACTCGCACTGAAACCGTCGCCAATCAGTTGATCAGGGCGAACTTTTCCCCAAACGCTATAGCGATCAGGTTCTTCAAGCAGTACACAGGCTTTGCCTCGGTTATCCGTCAGATCTCGCCAGAAGGCTCTTGCTTCATCGGATTGCTGGGCGGTGAACACTTTCATAAGGCGAAAACTCTGTCCCTGATAATTCAAAATAGGAATCTGTTGATCCCGATTTGGGTGTTGAATTGTTTTAATTTCAACATCCTGCCGTTTCAGAATAAACATGACACTCTGACCTACTCCTGGATCGGGCTGGAGGCTGCATCTGTCATTTTAGTCTCTAACACCGACCTCCGACTAGAAGCATAACTACGGGGATTCCAGCGTGACATCTTCCTAACGCTTACCCTATGGGTATTGCGCGGATTTCCCCATCTGAACAATTAAGCATTTCTGCGGTACTGTTCAAAACTCCATAATATGGGTTTCTCTGGTACTTGCTAGAGCTTTGCTCTACTAAAAGGA
Source organism: Limnoraphis sp. (assembly GCA_050485465.1). Classification (GTDB taxonomy): domain Bacteria; phylum Cyanobacteriota; class Cyanobacteriia; order Cyanobacteriales; family Microcoleaceae; genus Capilliphycus. Next base: position 32,792 of record JBJHBL010000036.1, read on the forward strand.
TGGGGAATTGTTTTTTTAAGGGGAGTTCATAGATTCTGACGCTAACCTTGCAGTTATAGCCCAGGACTTTGAGTTTCCCGGATCCCTCATTCGTTAACCCCAGAATAACACGGAAAAGAGTTCGTAAAGTCAGTCCCTTTTCTTTTAGAGTAGAGAGGAAGCGCGACTCCTACGGCTTTAGCCCTTTGCAAGTGTTACAAGGAGAGAAAAAGTTTTCTGGAAAACTCATCGACTCCCAGAAGAATGACACAGATCTTGAAACGGGTATCGCGACGAGAGAAGATATAGCCATTCTTCGACTGATCAGCTATCACAACAAATTTTGTTGTTATTCTTGAAGACTCAAACCGAATTCAGACCCGAACAAAACAAGACCTAAAAAAGAGAGTCTAACTCTTGGTATTTTGATCAATAAATGAAAGATTTCAAGTCTGTTTTCCTTGTTACTGTCTCATCTAAATCATGTTGAACCGTCGCCAATTTTTAACCGGTTTTGGACAAACCTTGTTATTGACTCAATTTGCTCACATACAAGCGAATGCTACTCAACCGCTTCTTAAACCACCTCGACTCAAAGCGGGTGATACCATCGGCTTAGTGACTCCTGCTAGTCCAGTTAAAAGGTCTTATTTAAAGTTAATTCAATCTCAACTCGCCCGACAACAGTTAAATGTGAAGGTAGCACCCCATGCTTTTGAAGAACATGGGTATTTAGCCGGGTTAGATCCTGATCGAGCGGCGGATATTAATCGTTTTTTTGCGGATCCGTCGGTTAAAGCGTTAATTGCCACAGGGGGGGGCTGGGGAAGTAGTCGGATTTTACCATTATTAGATTATGATTTGATTCGCCGCAATCCTAAAATTGTTTTGGGTTATAGCGATATAACGGCTTTATTATTAGGGATTTATAGTCGTAGTCGAGTTGTGACCTTTCACGGGTTATTGGGAATTTCGGTTTGGAATCCGTTTTCGGTGGGTTATATCAAACGGTTATTGTTTGAAGGAGAGGCAATTCTCTTTCAAAATCCGGCTGAGGTTAGGGTTGAAACGATTACTTCAGGAGTAGCGAGAGGGCGGTTGCTTGGGGGGAATTTATCGGTGATTGGCGGGTTAGTTGGATCTTTGTATTTACCCGACTGGAATCAAGCCATTTTATTTGTAGAAGATATTGGGGAGGATGTTTATCGGGTGGATCGGATGTTAAATCATTTGAAGTTAGCTGGAATACTAGAACAACTGGCGGGTTTTGTTTTTGGTCAATGTACGCGCTGTTTAGATGAGGAAAATGATTCTCCAACCTTGACGCTGTGGGAAGTTTTAGCCCATCATATTCGCCCTTTGGGGATTCCTGCTTGGTATGGTTCGATGATTGGCCATATTAGAAATCAGTTTACAGTTCCCCTGGGCGTAGAGGTTGAAATTGATGCCAGTTTGGGTAGAATAAAAATGCTAGAAACTGCCGTGATATAGCTTAATGGAAGTTGTGATAATGATCACGATTAGCTGTGATAGAAAACAAAGACTTTTTTTGAAATGACTGTTAATCTGCTGTCAGGTTTGATTAAACCGGATAAAATGTACATCAGTTTAGAGCAGAAAAAGATCACACAAACACACTTGTAAAGTGTAATGGCAGTTACCCATTTGTGGATGATCTTAGCGGTGCTAGGGGGAACGAATAGCCTAAGATTACTCATTAGGCGACAGATCAATAGCTCTAAAAACTGTGTACAAATAGTAATAAAAGCGAGATCGTTGACCTGTTCTCGCTATTTTGTATTGATAAAAAATAAAAATTTCAGGAATTTCAACAAAGAGATGTTATAATCATTTGCACCTGAAGGGGTCGGAAAATTCGCAATTGAATTCAAGCGAATACAACAGAGGATTCATTAATACTCTAAAAACTCAATAATAGTGAGAACAAGCTTATGGGTATACTCATTGCAAGCGTGGTCATTATATTAGTGGTAGCCGTGATTATTATTAATGCCTACAATCACCTCGTGACCTTAAGAAAACGCTACCAAAATGCCTATTCTCAAATAGATGTCCAACTCAGACGGCGACACGATCTGATTCCCAACTTGGTTGAAACGGTCAAAGGGTATATGGCTCACGAACGAGAAACCCTAGAAGCTGTTATACAAGCCCGCAATGCCGCTGTTTCTGCCAGCAGTCAGGCTGCATCTGCTCCCGGCGACCCCCGCTCCATGCAGCAACTTGGAGAGGCTGAAGCTGCTCTGACGGGGGTTTTAGGACGGTTATTTGCCCTGTCCGAATCTTACCCCGATTTGAAAGCTGATAAGTCAATGGGACAATTGATGGAAGAATTGCGCTCCACAGAAAATCGCATTGCTTTTGCGCGACAGGCGTTTAACGATGCCGTCACTTTATACAATACCAAGCGAGAAGTCTTTCCCAGTAATTTAGTCGCGGGTAGCTTTAATTTCCAAGAAGCCCAACTGCTTGAAGAATCACCCCCAGAAGTCAAAGAAGTCCCCCGCATTTCCTTCTAGTTACTATGAATTTCTTTGAACACCAAGATCAAGCCAAACAAAATACTCTTTACCTGATCTTTTTATTTGCAGTCGCGATTATCTGCATCACTGCCGCTTTGTATATCGTGATTGCTTGGGCGCTGGTCGGAGAACCCACTTGGAAACCTGAACTGTTTGCGATTGTAGCGGTCGGAACGATCACCTGTATTGGTGCTGGAAGTCTCTATAAATTAATAGCATTACGGCAGGGAGGTAAAGTCATTGCTGAAGACTTGGGCGGGGAATTAATTAACTCCATGACCGACAATGCCGCAGAGCAACAATTACTGAATATTGTCGAAGAAATCTCAATCGCATCCGGGGTTCCGGTTCCTCCTGTTTATGTCCTCTCCACCGAACGGGGAATTAACGCTTTTGCTGCCGGGTTTAGCCCCAACGATGCGGTGATTGGCTTAACGCGAGGCTGTCTTGAACAACTTGATCGCGATGAATTGCAAGGGGTGATTGCCCATGAATTTAGTCATATTCTTAATGGAGATATGCGGCTAAATTTGCGATTAATTGGTGTTCTGCAAGGGTTGCTCCTGATTCATATTCTGGGGCGCATGATGCTGCGGGGAAGTTCTTATGGGGGTCGTTCCCGTTCGTCAAATAAAAGCTGGGATGGCTGGTTCGCAGTCGGTTTAGCGATGTTAGCATTGGGTTGGATCGGCTTGATTTGCGGACGCTTGATTAAAAGTGCCGTTTCCCGCCAACGTGAGTTTTTAGCTGATGCTTCTGCGGTTCAGTTTACCCGCAACCCTGATGGTATTGGCAATGCGTTAAGAAAAATTGGGGGATATGCCTCGGGTTCTAAAATAGAAAGCCCTCATGCTGAAGAAGCCAGTCACTTGTTTTTTGGGGAGTCGTCTACCGGAGCTTTTGCCAGTTTTGAACAGGCTTTTTCTACTCATCCTCCTCTAAAAGAACGAATTAAACGTCTGCAACAGTTTGCGGGTAAGACAACATCACAGCTTAAACAACAAAGTCCCTCGGTTTCACCTTCTTTAACAGATCAGCGAATTACCGGCTTGGCTGGAACATCCTCCCCGACACCGCCAAAACCCAAAGAATCAAAAGAGTTATCGGTATCGCCGGATCAGGTTGTAACAGGCATTGGAACGACGGATCTCAAACATCTTAACCAAGTTCAGAAGTTTTTGGCTGAACTCCCAGAACCTGTGCGGATAGCAATGAGAGAACCCGATGGGGCAATTGCGATTATTTATAGTTTACTGTTGGATTCTGACAAACAGGTTGGCGATCGCCAATTGCAGTTGTTACAACAGTCTGAGTCTTCAGAAAGAGTGGATCGTGTGAAGACCCTTCAACCTCATCTGAATTGCATTGATCGGCGAACTCGTTTACCGTTAATTGACCTCACAATTCCTGCTCTACGCCAACTCTCACCTCAAGACTGTAGTCAGTTTATTAAGCAGGTGAAAGCGATCATGCGGGCTGACAACCGTCTGACTCTTTCGGAGTATGTCGTGTTTATTGTTTTGCGTCAGCGACTCGCCACTTACTTTGTGACTAAAGGACAGAATAAAACGGTTCAGTTTACGGATATTAAGCAGATCTGGCCGGATTGTATTATTCTTTTATCAGCATTGGCGAAAGTCGGAAATGATTCCCCGGAGGCGATCGCGGATGCGTTTAGAGCGGGACTGTTTCGACTCCCCAAACCCACTGACCAAACTTTACCCCAGGAACCTGCTGACTATACCCTAGCTGAAATTGGCAAAATTCTACCGCGCCTGGAACTGGCAAGCCCGAAACTCAAACAGAAGCTGGTTGATGCTTGTGCTTATACGGTGTTGGCCGATCACAAGGTAACGTTGGAAGAAGCTGAACTCCTACGGGCGATCGTGATTTCTCTCAATTGTCCTATCCCACCGTTTTTGGATAAGTTTCAGACTTGAAGGGTTAACCCCGACTCAAAACCCAATGGGTTCACTTATCGTTATAACTTCATAAAAGCGTCGATCCCCCCTCAAAGACAGAGAACGCTACACTTGTACTTAGACCCGTACTCAGATGATGTAATAGCAACACCGAAAAAGGCACAGAAATATGAAAAGCTCCTGGAAACAAGTATGGAAAGGACGGCTTGCGACTGGTGCTTTCACAGTTCAATCCATGAAAAACCGACACTTATGGCGAATTTTGGGGAGTTGGATCATTACTCAAGGCATACTCTTGGGAACTCCAGCCCTCGCCAATAGCACTCCGAAATCCTTAGACTTCAGCCAACTTTTGCAGAAAATGGAAGCCGGAGAAGTTCAACGTATTGAAGAAGATCCAGCCCGACAAATCGCTAAAGTCACCCTCAGAGGAGACGAAGCCGGAACTTCTACTTATGTCGTTCGGTTATTTGATCGTAACCCCGAACTGTTACAGAAAGCCCGCGCTCAAAATATTGACTACGAGGTTAGACCGACTGCTGATAATAGTGCGGCAATGGGATTAATCATCAACCTACTGGTGATTTTTGTGGTTTTAGCCTTTTTGCTGATGATTCTGCGCCGTTCAACCCAAGCCTCGGGACAAGCGATGAACTTTGGCAAATCAAGAGCGAGATTTCAAATGGAAGCCAAAACTGGAATCTTGTTTGATGATGTCGCCGGAGTTGAAGAAGCCAAAGAAGAATTACAAGAGGTTGTCACCTTCCTAAAACAGCCTGAACGGTTTACGGCTATCGGGGCGAAGATTCCCAAAGGGGTGCTGCTGGTTGGGCCACCGGGAACGGGAAAAACCCTTCTGGCTAAAGCGATCGCCGGAGAAGCAGGAGTTCCCTTCTTCAGCATCTCCGGTTCAGAATTTGTAGAAATGTTTGTTGGGGTCGGTGCATCCCGTGTCCGCGATTTGTTTAGAAAAGCCAAAGAAAATTCACCCTGTATTGTCTTTATTGATGAAATCGATGCAGTCGGTCGTCAGCGAGGCGCCGGAATTGGTGGGGGGAACGATGAACGGGAACAAACCCTCAACCAATTACTCACTGAAATGGATGGCTTTGAAGGTAATACAGGCATTATTATCATTGCCGCTACTAACCGCCCGGATGTTCTCGATACCGCCCTACTGCGTCCCGGTCGTTTTGATCGTCAGGTGATTGTAGATTTACCCGGTTATAACGGTCGTTTGGGCATTTTAAAGGTCCATGCCCGTAATAAAAAACTCGCTGATGATGTGTCCTTAGAAGCGATCGCCCGTCGGACTCCCGGCTTTTCTGGGGCGGATATAGCCAACTTATTAAATGAGGCGGCTATTCTCACGGCTCGTCGCCGTAAAGAGGCTATTTCTTTACTCGAAATTGATGATGCGGTGGATCGAATTACGATTGGTTTGTCTTTAGCTCCGTTACTCGATAGCAAGAAAAAACGGCTGATTGCTTACCATGAAATTGGACACGCTTTGTTGATGACGTTGTTAAAGAACTCTGATCCTCTCAATAAAGTCACAATTATCCCCCGGTCTGGTGGAGTCGGAGGCTTTGCTCAACAGGTGTTTAATGAAGAAATGGTTGATAGCGGCCTGTACACGCGAGCTTGGTTGATGGATCAAATTACCATCGCATTGGGTGGACGTGCCTCAGAAGAAGTGATTTTTGGGGATGCAGAAATTACGGTTGGGGCGAGTAACGATATTCAACGGGTGACGAATTTAGCTCGGGAAATGGTCACTCGTTACGGAATGTCTGACTTGGGGCCTGTTTCTTTGGAAAGTCCGAGTTCTGAAGTGTTTCTCGGTCGCGGATGGCCAGCCCAGTCGGAATATTCTGAAAAAATTGCCACCCAAATTGATTCTCAAGTGCGAGATATTGCTTTTATTTGCTACCACAGAGCCTGTGAGATCATGCAGAACTATCGCCCTTTATTAGATCACCTCGTTGAGTTACTCTTAGAACGAGAAACGATCGAAGGGGATGAATTCCGTCGGATTGTTGCTGAATATACCGATCTTCCCGACAAACAACTGATCACAAGCCGCTAAATGATCATTAACCTGCCTTGTCAAAATTCTTTCTCGAAGACGACTCAGAGGGGTTAGCATAGGGAAAGAAAACGAGAATTGAACAAGGGGGTTCTGATGTCATCTTGGCCGAGTTTAGTCACAGCGATCGCTTTAGTGGTTTACCTTGTTTTAACCATTAATGTCGGTCGAGCTAGAGCAAAATATAAGATTATGCCTCCTCAAATGAGTGGCAATCCAAATTTTGAGCGAGTTGTCCGAGTTCAACAAAATACTCTAGAACAACTCGTTCTTTTTTTGCCTGCTTTATGGTTATTTTCTGAGTTTGTTAGTCCTATTTGGGGAGCGGGTATCGGTGCAATTTGGGTTATTGGACGGATTATTTATGCCTGGGGTTACTATCAAGCCGCAGAAAAACGAATGATTGGTTTTGCTATCGGAAGTCTCACGCTTTTCACTTTACTGGGTGGATCGTTAGTTGGAATTATTGTGCCTCTCGTTCAACCTTGAATTAAGCCTCGACCCAATTTTTATCTGGGTTCAAAAAGTTTTGAAATGTCTGAACAAAATCCCCCAGAAAACCCAATCTTTCAGGTGACTCAAACCCTGTATGAACAGTTGCTCGAAGGGCAAAAACAGCTTGAAACAAATCATCCAGAAGACTACACTGACTCAGACTTAGATCAGCCTCAGTCTCAGTCTCAAAAAAAGACCAATCAAAATGACACCAAACCTTGAACTGTTGAAAGTCACTTTATTAAACGCTCAAACGGCGGCTCAACTCAAGGCACTGATCATTCACTATACTCACGAAGAAATCCTCCAAGTTTATCATGGGCTAACATGGGATCAACAAATCAAAATCCAGACCATTTGGCAAAGAGAACTTGAGTTCCGGTTGTTTCAGTGATACCAGAGTGCTTCAATGTCACACCACCAAAACCCACCACAACACGACGATCAGCAGCAGAATTTACTAGACTCTACCCTTAGAGGCTTAGAGGATGATTTTGAGGATCAAACTTCTCAAACACCTGAGACAATTCCCTTCATGCTTTGGGTAACAGGGATTGCTTTTGCAGTAGGATTATTAATGTTTGGGAATGGTTTATCTTTTCAGGAAATCTTCTGGGCGATCATCGGTATTGTTTGCATGGCTCTTTCTTACCGCTATCCTCGCCAAGCCCTTTGGTTTTTATTAATTTATACTCCCTTTGCGGGTACGATTATTTATTGGGTAGGCAATGATCATCCCTTTTTTCATTTTGCCAAAGATGGCTTTTATTTTCCCGCCTTAATTGCAATTATTAAAATCGCTCGAAAACAACATTTACCTCTGATTATTCCACCCTCGTTAAAAATTCCACTTTTCAGCTTATTGAGTATTGCAATTCTGACCTTAGTTTATGTCAATGGTGGACAACAATTTAGTAATAATCCGAATGGACAACCCCTGTTAATGGGGATTTTTGGTCTAAAAATCTTGGTCGGATATATTCCCCTAACTCTTTGTGCTTATGTGCTGATTAGAAATCGAGATGATCTTCATTTCTTGACTCGTTTACAAGTGATTATTATCACAGTTTGTTGTATTTTAGGCATTATACAATATTGGTTAATTGTGACGGGTCGATGCCCAGATAATACAGGTCTTCCTGATCATTTACTCCTGCGAGCCAATCTCCATCGAAAATGTTTAGTGGGGGGAGCATTAGGTTACTATCCAGCCGAAAATTTTATTCGTTTACCCGGTACATTTGTCTCGCCTTGGCATTGGGCTTGGTTTTTAATTTCGAGTAGTTTTTTCAGTTTTGCTGCTGCTTTTAGTGATCCCAAAGTGTCTTGGCGAACCACAGGTTGGTTATCTTTATCTTTAGTTGTTTTAAATGCTATTCTCTCTGGTCAACGTACTGCTTTACTAGCGGTTCCGATGATTATTGTTGTTTTAGTGATTGCAACCAGTCACATTCCTGAACTTAAAAGAATAGTGATTATTCTATTAGGAATTGTCTTGTTTATGGGGGGAACACATCTTCTGTTTCCTAGTATTATCGCTCAACGCACGGAAAGTTTTGTGTCTCGTTGGAATGCTTCTCCCCCAACTGAGTTTGTGACAGAACAAGCAGAATGGACAGTAAGAGAACACCGAGGCGCATTGGGAAATGGTCTAGGACGGGGTACAAATGCAGCCCGAGTTTTAGGGAGAACAAGACTAATTGAAACCTATTATCCTAAATTACTCCATGAAATTGGGCCGTTGGGTGTAATTGCTTTTTTTGCTGTGGTTACAACTCTGACTTTTCAAGGGTTTAGGGCTTATCATCAAGTTCAAGATCCGAGTTTACGCGGTTATGGGGTGATTTTGTGGGTGTTTATTTTTTTGGTGAGTTATAACTCTTACTGGTATCCTCTAGATGCTGATCCGGTTGCGGTTTATTATTGGTTTTTTGCCGGAGTTATCTTAAAGTTACCTCACATTGAACGAGACGAAATTAAGGCATTAGCAGCAGTCGAAATTGATGAACAAAAACCGTATTTATCTTCTTACACAATAGATTAGTTTTTTATCTTAAAAAGAAGATCCGGGCTGTTGTAAAAATTCCTGTTCTTCGGGTGTGTTTTTTCGTCCTAAAATTAGATTCCGATGGGGAAAACGTCCAAACTGTTGAATCACTTTCCAGTGACGAATAGCATAATCAATGGGTGATGCACTGTCTGGATCATCACTTAACTGACGCATTAATTCAACGGACTTTTCTTGATCAGCTAAGTTTTCACTGTGTTCAAAAGGTAAATAAATAAACCACCGTTGTACAGGTAACATTTGTTGATCAAAGCCCTGACTAACAGCGTATTTTGCAGCTTCTAATGCTTGATTATCTGTTGCAAACGCTTGGGCTTGACCTCGAAATACATTACGCGGAATCTGATCGAATAGCAATATTAACGCTAAACAACTATCCGGTGATTCTTTCCAGTGTTGAAGTTGACCTTGTGCTGCTAATTGATAATCTGCTAAAAAATGATTTCTGATTTGTTGATCAAATTCTGGGTTTTTCTGAAACCAAACTTGACGCGGTTTCCCATAATCTGCATTTTTGGGTTTTCCAAACCAAAATGTTAAAATTTCTGCAACTCTAGACACTTTATTTTTACCCCCAATAATTGATTCATTAAACGAGTATGCTATTCAGGCGCGGTTTTCTAGTATTTCGCTTGCTCAACCCTAATTTTAAGTGCATTGATCACCGATTTTTTTCATATTCCGGGTCGTTTTCTAACTCTAAATGCTTAGTTATTTTCTCCATTAAACTTTTGAAACTTGGTGAGCAAAATCGGCCCTAATAAATCATAATGACCCAAACAACGCCATCCGACTGTTTGACCAAATTCAGCCCGTTGAACTCGGCTATAAAACCGCAGTCCACCCGGAGAAACGGGAACAAGGGCTTGACGGGTTTGATCATCAACACGATAATCAGCTAAATAAAAACACCCACCTGGAGACAAAACCCGGTTAATTTCCTCAAAAACCTGTTGAGGATGAGGGTAATGTAAAAAACTAATGGTACAGAATACTGCATCAAACTGATTTTCTGCAAAGGGGAGAGACTCCACATTTGCGTTTGTGAATGTCAAACGCTGAGGATAACGGTTTTGCGATCGCGCTTGATGGATCATCTCCTCTGACAAATCAAGTCCGGTTGCTGTTATCGTAGGGAATTGTTTAACAATGCGATCTAATAGCCGTCCCGTTCCACAACCGAGATCGAGAACATGGGCTTGATCTCGCAGTTGGGTATACTCTAACAACCGTTTATGAACCGCTTGATAAAATACCGTTGTGAATAAACAGTCATAGTTAGGCGCCCAGCGATCAAAAAACCATTGTTTATTTCTTAAAAATGTATCTGTCATTGTCTTTATCGGCTGATTTCTCAAAATGTTAAAATTTGCAACAGCGACCTTTTCAAGATAAGATCATTATGAAAACTGCACTGATTACAGGAGCGTCTTTTGGTATTGGTGAAACTTTTGCGCGTGAGTTAGCCTCCCGTCAAACGAATCTCGTTTTAGTTGCACGTTCCAAAGATAAACTGGATCAACTGGCCCAACAACTGGGGGAAAAATACCAGATACAAGCTGAAGTGATCGCAAAAGATCTGACTGAACCCGGATCAACTCAAGCTGTTTTTCAGGAAGTTACTGAAAAAGGAATCACTATCGATCTGTTAATCAATAATGCAGGTTTCGGAGATTACGGTTTGTTTGTGGAACGAGATCTGCAAAAACAGGTGAAAATGATCCAACTCAATATTACCGCATTGGTCGAACTTAGCCATTTGTTTTTAGCGCCGATGAAACAACGAGGTTCTGGATCAATTATTAACGTCGCTTCGATCGCCGCCTATCAACCCATTCCCTATATGTCGATCTATGCTGCCACAAAAGCGTTTGTTCTGCATTTTAGCGAGGCACTCTGGGCAGAAAATAAAGAGGCCGGAATTCATATTTTAGCACTCTGTCCGGGGCCGACAGAATCTCAATTTTTTGAGGCGGCTGAGTTTCCCTCGAGTATGGGAGGCGGGAAAGGAAAATTGGTTCCGGCTGAAGAAGTCGTCACAGATGCACTGGAGGCACTAGAGAAAAATCAGTCTACTTTAGTGACAGGCGGTTTCGGAAATCACATTATTGTCAATCTCTCCCGTTTTGTTCCCCGAGAGGTGGTGGTGAGTCTGGTGGAGAAACAGTTTAAAACCAAATAATCGGGGAATAGGGGGAGATTTACTGTTTACTATCCAAGCCATTCCCCATTCCCTATTCACTGCGATCGCAATCTCTGTAAAAATAGAGGGTAGAGGATGTCACATTGATAAAAATTTGATCTATGAAACGTTATCGTTCGATTTTGGCTTGTCTGTTGGCGTTTGTGATGGCATTTATGGTCGGTTGTGGATCTCCTGAAGTGAAGGCACCTCCGACTTACAGTGATGTTCAACTCCAACAAATTGAGAAATACCAGTCTGATATTATCGGGTTACGCGATCGCATGACCAGCGAATTACCTGCTTACATTAATAACCGTAAATGGATAGAAGTAGATAATTTTGTTCATGGCCCGATGGGAACTTTGCTTCAGGAGATGAATTATTTAATCAAAAATCTTCTCCCGAATGATCAACCTGCGGCCCGAAAATTAAGCCGAGAAGTGTTTGAACATTTACTTCTGATTGGAGAGGCGGCAGAAAAGGCAGATTTATCTCAAGCTGCATCTAACTATCAAGCTGCATTGGAAGATCTGAATGCGTTTTTGAATTTAGTTCCTCAAGCATAAAACCCCATTAAAGGTTTAACCGCAGGTGAATATCGATGAAGACAAATCTCTGAATGTTTTTGTATTGATCGGTATCAATCTGCGGTTAATTATTGATATTTTTAGTCAAGTTTTATCAAAAATAGCTAAATTGAAAAGAGTATGACTCATGTTGTTATTATTGGATGTGGAGTGGTTGGGGCGAGTATTGCTTATGAACTGAGTCAAATTCCTCAACTGACTGTGACTGTATTAGACCAACAAAAACCCGCTCAAGGGTCTACTGGGGCGGCTTTAGGGGTGTTAATGGGTGCCATTAGCCACAAGGTTAAAGGGCGGGCTTGGCATATGCGAGAAACCAGTATTAAACGTTATGAAACGTTAATTCCTGAACTCGAAAAGATTACCAATCGTTCAATTTTATTTAACCGTCTTGGGATTTTAATGGTCTGTTTTGCGGGAGAAGATTTACAAAAATGGCAAGACTTAATTGAAATTCGTCAAACACAAGGCTGGAATTTACAACTGTTAGATCGGACTCAGATTCAATCTAATTATCCTCAAATTAACCTAGAAAATGTGATTGGGGCGGTATATTCTCCTCAAGATCGACAACTCGATCCCACTGCTTTAACTTTAGCATTAGTTGAAGCCGCCCAACAGAATGGGGTTCATTTTCAGTTTGGGGTAAAAGTTGAAGGCTTTCAAACGATTAATCTCACTGAAAATCAAGCGATTTGTTCAGAACTTTTAACAAGCAATGGAGAAGTCAAAGTTGATCACGTCATTCTCACGGCTGGACTCGGAACAACTCCCCTACTTCCCACAGAAAATCATCAAAAATCAATTAAAATTCGTCCGGTTCTCGGACAAGCTATTCAGCTAAAATTGTCTCAACCTTTAGGTGAATTAGAACCTGTCATTACTGGAGATGATGTGCATATTGTCCCGCTTGGAAATGCTGAATATTGGGTGGGGGCGACTGTTGAATTTCCAGAGAATGATGATCAGATTATCATCGATCAAACACAAATTAATCCTGTTTTAGAAGGCGCAATTAAACTTTGTCCCGCTTTATCTGAAGCCAAAATTTTGCGTCAATGGTCGGGTTTGCGTCCGCGTCCTGATGGAAAACCTGCACCCATTCTTGAATCTTTGTCAGGATTTGAAAATATTTTCTTAGCAACAGGACATTATCGTAATGGGGTTTTATTAGCCCCGGCTTCGGCGGAAACGATTCGTAAAATGATTGTAAAAAAATTAGAGTTGGATGGTGAAAACTCTTAAAATTATATGAGTCAGGAAGTGTTAACCTAAACTGATTATTGAAAATTGTTAGCTATTAACAGCAATCGTCAAGATTTATTGAAAGGAAAATCTATGGATAGTCGAGATTGGCTGGTGGGAAAAGAGGGTGAGTGTTTACCCTGTAAATCAGCTAGAGATTGGGATTTACTCAAAAGTGAATATCGCTTACATCGGTTTCTGACGGAACTTGAAGATGTCATTCACCAATCTTCTACAAAAGGAGAAACTGAAAGTGATTTGTTAGGAGATTTACGCCGTTTAGTCCGTCAACTGATGACCAATTCCTATTGGTTGAGAACCCAAGTTCCTGAACCTTGCACAAAAACGGGAACTTCGATTATCATGTTATATGATGAAATCGGATTTCCTCTTACAGTCCAAACTGAAACAGTTTTACCCGGCTGCGGTTCTCCGATTCATAATCATGGGACTTGGGGAATTGTAGGGGTGTTAAAAGGACAGCAAAAAAATGTCTTTTGGAAGCGCCAACCCTCGGAGGATTTTCCGGGTCAAATTGAAAAGGTTGGAGAAAAAATTCTGACTGAAGGGGAAATTATTAGTTTTACCTCAGATGCCATTCATCACATTGAAGCGGTGGGAGATGAACCGTCTTTTACGTTTAATGTGTACGGAGAAACCAACGCTGCTAATCGTTTTCAGTTTGATTTGGAGAGTCGTTTAGCGAAACCCTTTTAAGGGTTAATTTATAGTGCTTCGCAGTGGTATATTGACAAACGCACCGAAAACAGTGACCAGCTTTTACAGTTTACAGTGACCAGCTTTTACAGTTTACAGTGAACAGTTATCAGTGACCAGTGACCAGCTTTTACAGTTTACAGTGACCAGTTATCAGTGACCAATCTTGCCTTCTGCCTATTGCCTATTGCCTATAGCAAGATTGCCTGTTGCCTGTTGCCTATTGCCTATTGCCTATTGCCTCTTGCCTCTTACCTATTGCCTATAGCAAGATTGCCTATTGCCTTGCGCGAAGCCCTATAACTGAATATTGAAAGAATTGCAAATCTTTTGAACGGCATTGGCCCAACCCTGACAACCCGATGCGGTGGCGACTTCCCAACCTCGATTTTCTAAACCCGGATGAGGGCCTGTTTTTCCGGGGATAATAATGGGAATTTCTACAACCTCTAACAGGGCTAAATCATTGGGGCTATTTCCTAAACCGACGGTAATAATTTGAGCATCCGGTTGAGAATGATGATAGTATTGAATCAGCCATTCTACGGCTTTTCCTTTTCCCGCTTCTTGACCAATTAAATGAGAAAAGCGATCGCCGACAACGACTTGAAATCCTAACTTTTCGACGGTTTGTTGAATTTCTAGGGTGTTCAACTGTTTAGGCGTAATAAAAGGTTCTGTAAACTCCCGATTTTTCGCCCGTTGAATATCTTCTGGAGATAAACCCGTTAACTGATGAATTTCACTTTCGCTTAAATCTCCAAAGCCTTTTAAGGGTTGATCTAAAGCCTCTGCTAACGCTTGGAGTCCTTGACGGGCTTGTTGATAACTCAAACCAAACTGGATTAAATCATAATCATCTCCCCTCTTTTGGGTTTGAGGAGAACCCCAATATTTTTCAGAAATAGGGATAAAAACAGCGCTGCCATTTTCCACAATAAAAGCATTTGTTAACCCCATATTTTGACGCAAAACTTCCACTTCCGAGCGGGTTTTACTGGTCACAGGAATAACAGGAATATTCAGAGTTTGCAGTTGTTTCAGGACAGGTAAAGCCGCATCATAGCGGTAATCATCAGCGTTCAGTAAAGTTCCATCTAAGTCTGTAAAAATCAGTAGCATCTTCATCGGTCACTGATCACGGTTTTCACTGATCCTGCCTTTTTTGCCTGTTCCTTTCAACGGAGAGGGTGGGATTCGAACCCACGAGGAGCCATAAGACCCCTAACAGATTTCGAGTCTGTCGCATTCAACCAGCCTCTGCCACCTCTCCAATGTGACGAAAAAGGGTAAAAACTTAACCCCTAATACTCTATCATATCACAGAAAAGAACCATCTGTTTGATCAGAATGGAGGCTCGTTTCAAATCCGTTTGTGGGAGTCCAAGCAATAGCACCATCACGACCCGTCCAAAACACCTGAGTTTGTCGCTCGTTAAGCAGTTCCAGGGTTTGCGGATCAATGGTATGAGCAGAGGCGATCGCAATTTGAGGCTGAAGAACCCTAATCATTTTCGGGTCTAGGGCATTTCCCGACCACCATAAAATTTGAGTTCGGCTAATACTTTCAGCTTGTAAGAGTTTAATTTGGTTCTCAAGATTAACATCACCCAACAGCATCCATTTGACATCACCGATAAAAAATTCAACAATTGGAGTGTCAGCATCAATCAATTCAATTTGAGTGGAACCTAATTCAACAGGTTCTTCTAAGGGAAGAGGTAAGTAAAGCCCCCGACGATCTTCAATCGCCTTTTGAATAGCAACAGAACTGAGATAATAAGCGGTTTTCGGAGCGGGATTATCATAAAAGATTTTAACCGGGAGCTTTTCTAAAATCATCGGCCAACCCACACTTAAACTCAGACGAGAGTGAGTTGAAATAGAATAATCAATCTGATTAATGCCTTGTTTGTGTAAAAAAGGTAAAACGGTATAGCGGGCGGTATCTTGACTGCCACTATTAACTAAAGTGATATTTCCCCGATCTTGAATCACTAAAATCGGTTCTCCCGCAGTGGCGAGAATCGTGGCTTGAAATTGAGACGCTTGATTATACCAAACGGGAACAATCGCAATAGCAACCGCAGCGATCGCCGCCAGAGTCACAGGAAAGACAGAAAACAGCCCTGATCTGGCTGTATTTTGATGGTTAAGGCTTCGGGCTTCTCGTTGACTGCCAATTACCCAAACAACAAGATTAATGGCGTAGAGGGCAATCAGTTGAATCTGAGAGATCGAACCCACCGCCATCGCATTTCCGGGCTGTTGGCTAAAAAACTGTACTAAACCCAGTAAAGCTTGAACAGGATAATACAATAATGAAGCGATCACCGTTCCGGCCGGGGGTAAAAACAGACCGATCATCGCACTCAATAATCCCCCCAACGTAATCACCGCCACAAAAGGAACCGTAATCACATTGATGGGAATACTGTAGGGAGAAACAATATTAAAAACGTAAAGTTGTAAAGGCAGCGTCCAAATGGATGCTGCAATGGGAACCGCAAACAGAGAAGCGATCGCCGGAGGCATCCAATCCAAGCGTTTGATCATTGGGGGAACCGTGACTAATAATCCCAGAGTGGCTAAAAAGCTAAACTGAAATCCCAAGTCCCAAATCCACAAGGGATTCCACAGCAGTAACCCCACCGCCACCGCCACTAAAACACTCAGGGGTCTAATCTGGCGGTTACTGGCAAATCCAATTAAAGCCGCTAACCCCATCAAAGCCGCCCGTAATACAGAGGGAGAAGCCCCTGTTAAGCCGACATAAATCAGTAAGGCGATCGCTCCAATTCCCAGACGTTTGCGAGGGGAAGCTGATCGCGTTAACGCCAACACCACACTCATCACCAGAGAAACATGAAATCCTGAAGCGGCTAAAACATGAGCCAGTCCCACCTGCACAAACTGATCACGCACCGCAAAAGGCAGATCAACCGCTCGACGGCCCAAAACCATTGCACTGACAACGGGGCCTTTTGGAACCCCTAATCCCTGCACATGAACTCTCGCTATACGCTGTCGAACCGCCCACCATCCCCAGGCTTGACCCCGAGAAGTTTGAATGGAAGAGAGGTGGCGGCCTCGTAGTCCTGCAAATCCCCCTTGACGGGCGAGGTAGGCTTGAAAATCAAAGCCACCTGGGTTTGAGGGGGGTTGGGGTTTGTAGAGAGTTCCAGTAACAGCAATTGAGGCTCCGGGATGTAGCCCTGTGGCTTGCAGCAGAGGGATAGTGACGTAGAGTTTCCCGCTAACTTCCTGGTTAACATTCAGGGGCTGATCGTTGCCTGTAATTTCGCTAACTTGACTGGCATTTAGCCAAAATTGCGCTCGTCCTGACCGGGTGAGATGGGGAGGGGTTGCAATGTGTCCGCGAACGGTGATAATGGTTTCGGGAGCATCCGGATGAGTAATTAGGGTGCTGATGTCATTGGGAGCGGGTTGGGGAGTGCGAAATTGCAGGTAGAAACTGGCAGCGACGGCGATTAATCCGGCAAGTAACCAAACGGTTTCCGGGACGGGGGGATGGTAAACCGTTGGGAGTGAGGTGGGGGAATTGGCTAATGATGCTTTTTCCCCCACCTTTGAAGAAGCAGTTATTGATGTCTCTTGTTGTTGGCGCCCTCGTTTGATTTGGCGTTGACGCAGTTGGCTTTTGAAGAATTCTTGCACCATAGTGGCGATCGCCAGAACCAGGGCCAGCATTAACACAGCTGATCTTCCCCAGACCACTGCGCTACAGAGCAACCCCAGAATATAAGCGAGACTGAAAATAATAACTGCCGTTTGATTCATTTCTGCTAAGGAGGCAGATCCCTGATTAGATGGACAAGCCCAACTTTAGCCCCAGTAAGCCATGAAGCAGCGTAATGCCAACAGCTAAGGTACCGAGGTAGGCATGGGTGATCCGCAGTGTATCTTTAGTTGCCCGCGAAGCCACTCAAAGCAATTAAACCGTTAACGGCTAGTATACCGAGTAATCCGGTACCTGTCCAAAAGTGTGGACTTTCGAGAATGGGTTGTTTTTGCATCACCAGGGATAATAATCCACCTGTATAGCCTAGCGCCATGAATAAAAACATCCAAGGTGCGATTTGACGATGGGATAAGCGGCTTTTGAGTGC
The DNA here is from genome assembly GCA_050485465.1 of Limnoraphis sp. Lineage (GTDB taxonomy): Bacteria > Cyanobacteriota > Cyanobacteriia > Cyanobacteriales > Microcoleaceae > Capilliphycus. The sequence goes on from JBJHBL010000036.1 coordinate 50,752, forward strand.
GACTTCTTTATCACTGGCTAGTCGTCCTTGCCATCCGGTATAGGCGACAGCGCTTCCCATTGCTAAAACAACAATTCCCATCATCACGGGATGTCCCCAATGGGTGATCGGTTCGGGAATTCCTAAACTTCTGAATTGACTGGCAATCGGTTCCAAGAGTTCACTGAGATTCATCTTCTACCCGCCTTTAAAATTGATTGGTGTTCTCCTGGTTTGATCATACCGTTTTGCTGCAACCGTTATTTTTTTCTCGGGGTTTTTCCTCTGGGCTTGGTGTCTATTCCCGGGTTGAGGTTGCATTTTTGCTCGGTCGAATGTTTGAACCGTAACGCCGAGACCAGACTTGAGTAAATTCGGCACCGAATAGAAAGATTTGAGCCGAATAAAAGACCCACATTAATACTACAACAAATGATCCGGCTGCCCCATAAGCGGAGGCGATACCACTTTGACCCAAATATATACTGATGATTGATTTTCCAATGATAAATAAAATGGCGGTCATGGCGGCACCAACTCCGACATCTTTCCAGGAAATCTTGACATCGGGTAAGACTCGATAGATTTGACCAAATAACAATGTGATTAACACGAAAGAAATGACCAGATCGATGATAGACCAAATGACCGGGGGAATTAAGAAAAATTCTTCCAAAATTTCTCCCGCACCTGATAACACCGAACTAATAATTACTGAAAGCAGCAGGATGAAACCAATTCCTAACACCATTAAAATTGATAAAATTCGAGTTTTAATAAAGCCTTTTACTCCCCCTCCTGGTTTGGGTTCAACGTGCCAAATGATATTTAAGGCTTCTTTGAGTTGGGCGAAAATAGTAGTCGCCCCAAAGAGAATCGTGCCGATCGCAATTAGGGTTGCTATAATGTTGGAGGCTGGGGTAAATTGATTTTGCAAAATATTACGAACTGAGACTGCATTTTCTGGCCCCACCCAGGATTCTAATTGATTAAAGACTTCTGCTTGGGCAAGTTGTTCTCCCACAACAAAACCCGCCACTGCAATCACTAAGATTAATATGGGTGCTAAGGAAAAGATCATATAAAAGGAAAGGGCAGCAGCCAGAATAGGAACTTTATCTTGCTGCCATTGATCAAACGTTTCTTTGAATAGACTCCAAATGGTATTGATGTTCACGACTTTTTTAGAAGATGAGAAGATTATTTGTTCGTTAAGCCTCAGACGATAGAGATCGACTCTGTGCTTCTCAAGATATTTTACCTTGCTGCACGGGAATTTCGACGATAAACTCAGATCCCTCTCCAAAGGTAGAGTTGAAGTCTAGTTTTCCTCGGTGTTTTTCCACCACAATTTGATAACTGGTTAATAAACCTAAGCCGCTGCCTTTGCCCACAGGTTTTGTGGTAAAAAAGGGATCAAATAAACGAGATTGAACTTCAGGTGAAATTCCAATTCCGTTATCTTTTATACTGATTTTAACGGAGTCTTGCTCTTTGATTTGGGTCGTAATCCAAATGGTGGGATGATTAAATGTTTCTGGATTTTTGCTGAGTTTAGACTCTAGGGCATCAATGGCATTACTTAATAGATTTAAAAAAACTTGATTGAGTTGACTCGCGTAACAAGTAATTTTCGGAAGTTGATCATAGTCTTTGATAATGTTAACATTAAAGTTTCCGTTAAGCAGTTTTAATCGATGTTGCAAAAGAATAATCGTACTATCTAAGCCTTCGTGAAGATTAACGGATTTGATCTCAGATTCATCTAAACGAGAAAAAATACGTAAAGCCAGAATAATGGTGTTAATTCGATGCACTCCATTTGTCATCGAACCCATGATTTTTTGCAAGTCTGAAATAATAAAATCAAGCTCTATTTCTTCAGTGAGATCCTGAATCACTTTTGGGGGTTGAGGATATTCAGTTTGATAGAGTTCAATTAATTTTAATAAATCTTGAATATATTGATTAGCAGGTTCGATATTTCCAGAAATAAAGCTGATCGGATTATTAATTTCATGGGCAATTCCGGCAACTAATTGCATTAAGCTAACCATTTTTTCATGTTGAACCAGTTGAGCTTGAGTGGTTTTCAGTTCACTCAAGGCAGTTTTGAGTTGATTATTTTGATGTTGGAGTTTATTTTGTAAACTTTGAATGGTGAGTTGATGTTGTATTCTGATAATGATTTCTTCAAAATTAAACGGTTTAGTGATATAGTCTACTCCCCCTATTTTAAACGCTTTTATTTTATCGGAGGTATCCTCTAAAGCACTTAAGAAAATAATAGGAATAGCACGAGTTTTTTCATCACGCTTGAGGCATTCACACACTTCATAGCCATTCATCTCTGGCATATTAATGTCTAATAAAATTAGATCAGGTTGGATAGCTTGAACGGCAGTTAGTGCCATTTTTCCATTAATTGCCTGTCGAACATTGTAGCCTTTTTCAGTCATTATATTAGACAGTAAGCGTAAATTAGCCGGGGTATCATCGACAACGAGAATATCAGCTTTACAATCATTTTTTTTGAGTAAATCCATAATTTATAAAAGATCAAATAGGATTTCAAACCGAAACAAAATGAAATCAAAAGGCAATGATTAACAAATAAATTTTTTCTTTTGATTTTCAGAAACTAGCTGAAGGGCTTGATTTGGATCGACTGGACGAGAAAATAGATATCCCTGTCCCAAAACACAATTCAAGTCAATGAGTTGTTGTAATTGGGCTTGAGTTTCTATCCCTTCTGCTATAACACCCATTTCTAAAATTTTAGCAATATTAATAATAACAGGAACCAGTCCGAGATTTTTGGACGTGCTATCGAGATGTTTGACAAACGATTTATCAATTTTTAGGGTATCTAATGGAAAATAATGCAAGTAGCTGAGGGAAGAATATCCAGTCCCAAAATCATCAATGCCTAACTTGATACCTCGCTGTCTTAATTGTTGTATAATTTCAATCGCCATGCTAGGATTTTCCATTAAGGCACTTTCTGTGATTTCTAATTTTAAACACTGGGGACTAATTTGAGTTTCATTCATAATTTTATCTACAGATTCAATTAAATCGACTTGAGTCAGCTGTCGAGTCGAAAGATTAACGCTAATAAAGAAAGAATCATCCACTTGATTTTGCTGTTGCCAGATTTTGAGTTGACGACAAGATTGAGATAAAACCCAGTTTCCAATCGGAATAATCAATCCAATTTCTTCTGCGATGGGAATAAAGGTCTGGGGAGAAATTAGTCCGCGTGTGGGATGTTTCCAACGGACTAACGCCTCAAAACCAACGATTTTACCTGTCTTTAAAACGACAATGGGTTGATAGTAAACCACCAATTCTTCTTGCTTAATCGCTCGATAAAGTTCAGTTTCAAGTTCTAAAACATTAATCGCTGCGATGTGCATTGTCGAATCAAAAATGTGATAGCGACCTCGACCTAAAGCTTTCGCTCGATAAACTGCTATATCTGCATCTCTTAATAAATGCTCGGGATCTTCATAGTCTGGATTCCAAAAAGTAATGCCGATACTGGTATTAATAAAAACTTCATGGCCGTTGAGTTGAAACGCTGAAGAAAGAGCATCAAGAATCTGATTCGCAATATTAATGACTTGGTTTGTCTCGTTGATCGGGTTCAGCAAAATTATAAATTCATCTCCCCCTAAGCGAGCTAAAGTATCTTCCGGATTTAATAACTGTTCTAAACGACGGCTCAAAGCAATTAGCAGTTCATCTCCCACTAAATGACCTAAAGAGTCATTCACGACTTTAAAGCGATCGCAATCTAAAAATAAAACAGCAAATTGAGAGTCTGTATTTTCCTGAGCTTGACGGAGAGCCGCTTCTAATTCTTGCATAAAAAATCGACGATTGGGCAATCCCGTTAAAGGATCATGCAGTGCCATTTCTATAAGTTTCTGATTAGCAATTTTTAACTGTTTTGTGCGGGTTTCAACTCTTTTTTCAAGTTGATAATTGAGTTGACTTAGCCTCTGTTTTGCCTCTTTTAAGGCTAGCTGATTTTTGACTCTTGCTAAGATTTCTTCAAATTCAAAAGGCTTCGTAATATAGTCTGCTCCACCTACATTAAAGGCTTTTACTTTATCTAAAACATCATCTAAAGCACTCAAAAATATAATCGGAATATCTGCCGTTTTAGGATTTTCTTTGAGGCAAGAACATACTTGATATCCATCGATATCAGGCATCATGATGTCAAGTAAAATCAAACTCGGAGGAGAAGTTTGAACAGCTGTTAAAGCCATTTTTCCACTAATCGCTTGACGAACTTCGTATCCTTCCTCACTCAGCATTGTTGAAAGCAGACGTAAGTTTAGGGGCGTATCATCAACAATCAGAATATCAGTTTTAGGGGGATTGATTGGACTTAGATTCATTGCAAATTGGGAGTAATGATGTTGACAGTATGAACCGAATTCAGTCTATCCATTCAGTTTCAGGACTACCGAGTTATTCAGTCGAGTTTTATAAACCTTTAGCGTTAAAATTATAGATTTTTTTAGAATCTTTATTACAGTCAATTGTTCTGTCTCACGGGTACAACTAGATTGATTCTCTTGCCCGTCAAAGCAGGTCAGCAATGAGCCGAACATTGAGAAAGGTTGAGTCAGAGACAGTTCAAACTTACTTAACGAAATAGAAAGAGCCAGTTTGATTATACCCCAAGTTTCAAGCAACTCGCAAATAGACAGAAGTTTTCCGCTTTCTCTCCCCATAAAAACCTTTGAATGAACAACAAGGATTTATCTTCAGGTCTTCCCGGGAGAGAATTTAACAAAATCCGAGTAACTTTGAATTGATATTTCAGTAAATTTACTGAAATATTTAGAAGATTTAAAATATTATCCTCTCGGTCAAAAAACATTCAGGTACAATTGCGGAAGCTTGAACAGAAGACGATACCCTAAATCTCTAGGGAAGGGTTGATTAAACGGACAATACTGATAAAATAATCATTTTGCGAGCTTTGACAGCCCATGAGTTAGACTAGAATTTAGGGGCGGATCTATGTGATAATAATCTGTAATCAGAAAATGCAGAGGAGCTACTCAGTTCCTTGTTGATTGTCCAATCTCCTACTATGAAAACATTCTGAGAAAATGAGGATCGGATGGTAACTGACAAATCTACTCCCTACCAACGACTTGTACAAGAATTAGACCATCGATGTCAGCAAATGGCAACAGGTGATTTATACTTCCACACCCATGAAAAAGAAGGGAAAATTCATCTATTTTATGGTCGGTTACTCTATGTTACAAATGAGTTTCATCAGGTGCGACGTTGGCAAAGGGCGATTGTCAAGTATTGTTCGGGTTGGCAACCCACCTCTGCTCTAATTTCACTGGATCAGAATAAACCCTGGGAATATCAAATGCTTTATGAGGGTGTAGCGGGAGAACAAATTAGCTTAACTCAGGCAAAGGTTGTAATTCGTCAAGTGAGCTTAGAAATCTTTTTTTCTATAGCGTGGTACACGGATCTCAGTTTTCAATGGCAACCCTCTCAAGAGGAAGATACTCAACTTTCTCTGGGTTTAACGCTGTCTTTTTCAGAAGTTCAACCGATTTTGACAAAAGCCGAGGAAATGCAACGGCAGTGGCAAGCCGCAGGTTTGGGCAGTATTAATCCTGATTTATCTCTCGTTTCCCAAAAGAAACTCAACCCGGAAGCACTGTCTGGAATGGCAAAATATCTCAATGGAAAATTTACCTTGTGGGATATTGCTTTAAGGATGGAAAAACCCGTCACTAGCATCACAAAAGCCTTAGTTCCTTTCATCAAAAAAGGGATCCTTAAACTGCGAAAAATTCCGGATGTATCAGCCCCTTTAAAGTTATCTTCTCCTCAAACCTTATCTCCTAATTCTCCGGCTGCCAATCCATCTTGTTTAATTGCTTGTATTGATGATAGCCCAGTCGTTGCTCAAAGTTTAACAAAAATCCTTGAACCTGCGGGCTATAAAGTCGTAGGTATTCAAGATCCTATTAAAGCTTTAGCTCAAATTGCCGAACAAAAACCTGATTTAATCTTTTTAGATTTAATCATGCCCCATGCGAATGGTTACACGGTTTGTCAATTCTTACGAAATGCACCACTCTTTGAAAATACACCTGTAATTATTCTGACCAGTCGGGATAATGTGATTGATCGCAGTCGTGCTAAACTTGTGGGTGCTTCTGACTTTTTAACCAAGCCTCCCAAACCCGAAGAAACGCTAGGACTGGTTCGCAAACATCTGGCTCGATCTTCACAAGTTTTAACCTGAGTCATCCCATCAGATTGAATCTATAGCGATCGCAAATGATTCATGAGAATGAGCCATACATTGAAAGTTTGGAAAATCGAAACGTATCTTGACTGATACTCCATTCAAATAACCACTGG
>JBJHBL010000037.1:0-55551 GCA_050485465.1 Limnoraphis sp.
TATCACCGGTTGAACGAGGATTAGCCAGTCGGGTTGCAGAAGAAGCCAGTCTGCGAATGTGGCATATGAGATTAGTGGAGAGTTTTGTCGCTGTGAGTGGGCGATATATTAAGGAAAATCCAAGTTTTGAGCGGTTTGCAGAAATTACAACCATTGTTTGGACAATGATCACCCGACTCAAAGGCGGAAACCCCAGCAAAACTCCCTATTTAGGAAAGCGACGAGTGAAAATGACGGTTGGGGAACCGATTTCTATTTCTCAACGTTGGTCAGATTATAAGGTAAGTCGGCGTCAAGCGGTGGAAAATTTAACTCAAGGGTTACAAGCTGCATTAGAAAAGATGAGTAGTCAGCCTTAGTTGATTTTTCCGCAAATATACTTATTTTTTGACAATTGACTGCGAAGATTTTGGGGATGGACAGAGAATGTTGTTGATCCCTATTTTTGGCTTGTCCCAGTCTCCCTTATTACATTTGTATAAAATAATACTTGTGAGTCTACGAGTTTCTACTGTTTTTGACTGAATTTAATGTTTAAATCATTCAATACCTATGTGTTTTTTAGAGACAAAAAGTACAAATTAAAAAGCCTTAAATGCTGATTATACTTAGGTTTTAGAGTATATTAAAGCTGCTATAAAGTCTGTGTAAAGATACCGTAAAAACATCAAAAAAAGCTAGACAGTCATCTATCAAGCAAAGTAATATAGTTAACAGGTGAAGGAACAAAAGCAACCCCAGTTAAACGCAGAGCAGAGTTCCCTAAACTAATCAGTCCAACTCTCTTAAAGGAAACTGTTCAAATGAAAAGCTTATTCGCAGGCGTAATGACTTCTTCTGTTGTAGCTGTTAGTGTTTTATCCCTATCCACATTAGACGCTAACGCTGCATCACTCGCTAAAACATCCGATGTAACCGCAGGTGGCGTTGAAGCTGCACAGGTTTATGGTTCCGTTCAAGGAAATGATACTGGAGCAAGTAGCACTTTTCTAGACGACCTCAATGGGGGTTTGTTTGGTGGTTATACTTGGCAATTAGCAGATAAGTCAGATTCAGCATCTTTAATTCCTGGTATCACCCTAAACATGACAGGCCAAAACCAAACAAGTGGCAGTTGGTCTATCGCAGGATTAGATAATTCTTCTCCTTTCGTGATTAGCCTGAAAGCGGGTAATAATTACAGTGCTTACTTCTTTGATGCGGGATCTGCTTTAAATGGTCTGTGGAACACCATTGGTACTTCTGTCAACGGAGGTGGTAACGCTCAAGCCATCTCTCATATCTCTCTGTTTGTGGCTTCCAATCAATTCAGTGTTGAACCGAAAGCCCAAGAAGTTCCTGAACCGGGAACCCTGTTAGGATTACTCGCAATTGGTGGTGTAGTCTTCGGAAAGAAAGCAATGGAACGCAACAGCTAATTTCACCGCTAAAATTAACCCTTAAATTAATAATAAATAACCCATAAAAACTCAACAGGAGGCTCAACCCTCTTGTTTTTGTTTGTAGGTTCAGCCTGTTTTATCTTAATGTCGTTGCAGTTTTTGGATTTCTCGATGAACACTCATTCCAATTTGTAAGGCTTCATTGAGTAATTGTCCGTATTCGTTGGCTTGGTTGCTAACATTAAAGGTCATTAAAGTCGTTAAGTTGTTTTCTAGGTGGGCGAAAAGTTCATAACGGTGATCCATAAAGTCTTGATGTTCTCGGAGAATGCGTTCAGTTTGAAAGGCGCTTACTAAACTCTCTCGGGTCAGTTGTAAGACTTGAATAGCGTCTTCTCGGTTAACCAGATTTTCTTGAACATTTCCAGTTTTCTTAAACTGTTCCAAAATTTCAACCGCTTTCACTGCATTGTTGTATTTTTCAGCTTCATTCATTAAATACAAAACATTTCGCAACGGCTTTAATTTTAACCAAACTCCGAAATTAACAACCAGAGTGAGAACCACAGATAAACCGATAGTTTGGAGTAAAAACTGAGTCGTTGTTTGTAGATCAGGGGTTGTTGTTCTATCGAGAAGCAGAAAAGTCAGGGGAAAGGCGAGAATTAAACTCAGAAAAAAGGCGATGAACTCAGTTGAAATCAGAGTTAATCTAATTCGACCTAACATCGCCCCTCGAATGCTTGCATCTCTGCATAGATTTCCTGTGAAACTCTCCGATGATAAGCCGGTTAATTCATCCAGTTCTTTTTCAGACAGTCTCAATGCCTTGATGTTAAAGTTCATTTTTACTGAAAAAGTTCACTGATAGATTGTAAAATATTCAGATAAAAATTACTATCTTGTTCTCGAAACAGTTGAAAGGGTTCTCCCGGCGCACCAAAAAACGGGCGTAAAGTCCACCCCAGTTGACTCCCCACAAACGCATAGAGAATTAACCAAAAGCGCAGAATATTTAAACGGAGTTTTTGACCTTCTTCATCTTTTTCAGACAAAAATAGCATTCCATCATAGAAAAATTTGATTCCCAAAAAACCTGTTAACCCGAAAATAGCCACATTCAGAAGTTTAAAAAATTGATAATCTTGGGTACTTAACATAAAAAACAATGTTACAGGTGCAAACCCCAAGAGTAAAACACTAATTTCTGCCATCGCAGTCATTAATAGCGTTAAATACTGTTCAAAGGTTTGTTTTGAACCAAACATGATGTTGAAAAAATATAAAGTGGGAAAACAGATAATCAGGGTAAGTAGATAGAGGGCGGGGAGTTTAATGGCTGAAAATAGAGCTTGTAAAAAGCTACTCGAAAACCCAATAATTAAACCATAAATCGCAAAAAAGACTGAACTGGAAACAAATAAACCCAGAAGTTTGGGCTTGAGTTGAACACCCTGACGAATTTCTTCTAAAAACTGCTGTCTTTCTCGCAGCAAATTCATAACAACTGCAAAATTTTTCATTTTTTCTGAACCTGAGTAGAAGTTTGACTATTTCTGTCCACCAGAAAACCCCAGATGATCCAAAAAGCACTACACCAAGACCTCTATTAATTCCTGAAAAAATAGATCCCCACCGAACAAACAGATGGGGATTGGGGTAATATTGTTATTAAGCAGGTCTAGCTGTCGTAAACCCGGGCTTCATAAGCATCTGGATTTTCTTCACAATAAATCTCAAAGGCAGTTTTCTCAATTCGTTCTGCTTTTTGGTGGGCGGCTTCGGCTTGAAGTTCTTCAACAATATCCCACGCCGCAGCGCATTCTTTCGAGGTTGGGCCTTTTTCGGCACAAGTTGCCCGTGCTTCTAGAACTGCCTGTTCGATCCGTTCTTCGAGTAGAATGCCTTTGGGCTTTTCAACAAAATCGCCTTTTTTGAGGATATCACTAATGGAAATCACCCCCATTAAAGTATCCTTAATCACGGGCGCTAAGTGAATATGAGTCTGAGCAAACAGACGAGCAACGTATTCAACACCGAGATCGGGGTTAACAACGATGCAGGGTTTTGTCATAATTTCATAAACCCGCATCTTTTTCGGGTCTTTACCGAAAGCGGCGACTTTATAAATAATGTCGGTTTCCGTGACAATACCATAGGCGTCTTGCTCGTGGCGACGTTCAACAATTAACGCCCGTAGTCCTTGTTCGTTCAGTTTCTTGACGGCTTCGGCGACGGTAGCTGAACCGCGAATGGTGACGACATCTGTCGTCATAATATCTTTGGCTTTGAGCATCATGGGTGTTTCTCCCGAAAATTGATTTCAAACTCTAGCTTGCCTTGTTATGGGAGCAAAATAAAGGATTGTTAAATTGATTCTAAGCTGTTAAAATACAGAGCCTCAATGTAACTCTACACGTCGATATTGATAGGGTTGGGTTTGAGCGCCCCACAGTTGATTTCCATCCTGATCATATCCGCGATCCATTGTGTCCATACTATCCGCATCTAAAATAACAGTATTTGTAACGGTGACAGCGCCTCGATAGTTCACCGGACAGCCTTCTGGGGCGGTTTGACCTATATATTGAGAACCCGCCCGCTCCAAAAAAACACTACAGCGATAGTCCCCAATTTCCGCGACTGTTACCCGACGTTCAGACTCCGGCTTTTTACAAAAATTTGTCCAGGCTTTTGGCTTCGGAGGAATAAAAGTGGCTGACTCTACCTTTTGACCATCTGCACTGGGAGAAATCTGTAAAAAACGCTGACGGTAGGGTTGCTTGAGATTATCTGTCATCGCCTGTTCTTGGTATAGGAAAATTGAAGGGGAACGTTGAGTGATGTCTTGAGCATTTACCACCGTCACCACACAGGCTGTCATCCGAACACTGGGCGCACCAGGATGGGCTGCGGCTTGGGCGCTGGTATCCATTACCCCTGTGAGGTAGGAAGCCACCTCCATCACCTGTCGCTGGATAGAATTGAAGACTAAGCCACATCCGGCTACACTAGCAGTAGTGATCATCCAAGCGATCGCATTGCTTACTTTGTGGGGATAACTCACCTATACCTCCATTACAGAAATTATCCTGTTATTTTTATTTGCAGCTACCTGGAGAAATTTGTCAAGATAATGATGTTAGACCCAGGAGATCCAAGCCCAATCTCTGTCTACCATTCACCTGATTTGTCTTTAATCGTAAATTTAACCTTGCAAATCTTATGCCAACTTACACCGGAATTTCAAGTGAAGCCTTTCGTCATCCCCTCGATAAACAAGCGGAAATGGCCCTCCGTAGTGTTCCCGGGTTTGATTTAATTGCCAGTAAGTTTGTTGAATTTGTCTATGAACGACCTCAGTATGTTTATTTAATGGGCAATAGTATTCAAGTCGGGCCACGTCAATATGCGAGTATTTATCGTATTTTTCGCGACTGTGTGCGGGATCTTGATGTCTGTAATGAACCTGTTTTATTTGTCTCCCAAAATCCTCAAGTTAACAGTTATGCTTTGGGTCAAGAACGCCCCTATATTGTTCTGAATACAGGTTTATTAGATGTGGTGAATGAAGCTGAATTACGAGCGGTTTTAGCCCATGAACTCGGACATATTAAATGTGGTCATCCGATTTTAAATCAGATGGCAATTTGGGCGATGGGTGTGGCTTCGAGTATCGGAGAAATGACGATGGGGTTGGGCAATCTCGTCGGCAGTGGCTTGATTTATGCCTTTTATGAATGGCGACGCAAAGCTGAACTTTCGGCGGATAGAGCGGCTTTATTGGTCACCGATGATTTTCAATGTGTGACTCAGTCGATGATGATCATGGCGGGAGTGAGTAGGAAATACGCGGCTGAATGTTCTTTAGATGAGTTTATTCGTCAGTCGGAACAATACCAAAATCTTGATAGTGATGGGTTAAATCAAGTCTATAAGTTTTTGCTGTATAATGGAGGTCAAGGCATGATGTTAACTCATCCTTTCCCCGTTGAACGCATTCAATTTTTAAAAGAATGGGCAAATTCTGAGGAATATCGCCAAATTCGCTTAGGAAATTATCAACAAACCGCTTCTGAAGGCGTCGTTGAGGTAGAAGTCGAAGAATCTGCTGAGGAAGTCGAAGCTTTACGTCGTCAAATTAATGAGTTAGAACAACAAATTAATCAAATTAAATCGAGTCAAGGCGTGAAGTAGAAATCAACTGAGCCGAATTGCTAAACCGCACCGGATGAGGACGCAGAATTTATGATTTTGTTCCTCATCTCCCCCTGAGTGATCTTTTTGAGGCTCCGGAATTGACGAACTTTGAAATGAAGGATAATGTTAAGGTAAAGCGTTAAAGTTAGGGGTAAGATCTCAAATGTTAGGCACTTTTGATCGCAAAAAGAACAAATTTAGCGGATTTCAGCCCAACTGGGGAGATTTCTTTGGGAAAGGCGCGATAGTTTTGGCAATTTTGGCTGGTACAATGTCGCTGACGAATCCTGATCGTGAAGAATATTTGAATTATGCTTCTGGTAGACTCGCTCAAGAAGCTAGAGAAAACTGGTGTAAAGAATCTAATGTACCGGATATATTGAGCGGACTTTCTAAATCTTTGGTGAATGCTTGTCAGTCTTTGGTGACGACTCAACGAGGCTCGATTAAGAAGTATATTGATAATGCCACTCAACGTCAAAATGCGGTACTGTTTAGCATTTATACCACAGAATTGATTGATCGCCGCTATCAAACTATTGGTGTTTTTGGTAATTTTCTCACCTTTTCTTCTGAAAAAGTCGAGGGAAAATCAGGAGAGAATCCTATTCCTGAATCGTTAAATCAATTGCTCTAATTTGAGCTTGGATTGCTGTGAGTGTTGTCTAGAAAAAGGACTCATTTGATTCACCCTCTGACGCTTTATCTATTGATGTTTCTGAAAGCTTTACCTAAAAATAGGGGCGTTTGCGAGAACGTCTCTATCTTTTTAACTCTGAATTTCCAGCGCTTCGGTATTGTGAGATTCAGTCGAAGTTGGAGAATGATGTTTAGTGCTAGAACTGAGGAAAATTAACCGTTCAGGTGACAAGTGAACAAACCAGGGAAACGGACGGTTTTTCAATTTTTCCCATTTTTCTTTAAATACTTCCACTTGTAAATGATAATCGGTCGGACTTTTTGAAGGGTGATGAAGTTTGAGATAAAGGGTGATTCGGTGTTGGGTTTCACTGGTCATTGATAACCAACAGGGGAAAGTATTTGGCTGATGTTGATCTTCTGGAAATGTAAACTGATGGGCGCGAAACCCCACATGAGAAAGGCGATCAGGAATGGGTGCTTGTGTGTGTAAAATACATCCCCAGTCTATTGCTTCAATTTGATGATCGCTCACAATAACAGCAGGAGAGAAGTTTTTACACCCTGTTAGTTGGGCGACTCGGAAGATTTTCGGATGTTCAAAAATATTTTGTTTACTCCCCTCTGCAACAATTTTACCCCCATCAATTACTAATAAATTCTCACAAACGCGATAGACTTCTTCTAAGTTGTGAGTCACAAATAATGTTACGCCTGGGTGATCCTGAACCGTTGAAATAATCAATTTTTCAACTTGATCGCGCAGATGGGTATCTAATGCGGAAAGCGGTTCATCGAGTAATAGGGCTTCCGGTTCACTGGCTAACGCCCTCGCTAACGCCACCCGTTGCTGTTGACCCCCAGAAAGTTCATGGGGATAGCGATCGCCCATTCCGCCCAGTTGAACTGAAATGAGTTGTCGTTCTACTTCTTGTTTAATTATACCAGAAGATAACCCTTTGGGTAAAGCAAAGGCAATATTTTCAGCAATGGTTAGATGGGGAAATAAGGCATAATTTTGAAATAAATAGCCAATATTTCGCTGACAACTGGGTAAATTAATTCCTCGTTCCGAGTCATACAATACTCGTCCATTCAGGATAATTTGACCGCGATCTGGGGTTTCTAAACCTGCGACACACCGCAAAACAAAGCTTTTTCCCGCACCGGAACCGCCTAATAATCCTAACGGTTGATTTTGAGTGCTGAAACAGACATCTAAAACAAAGTTTTGCAGTTGTTTTTGAATATTAACAATCAGTTCAGGCTGAATATTAGGCTCAGATTGATTGAATAAATGCAAGCGAGATGGAATAGATTTATCTAGAGTTTTTGGGGTTTTTATTCTTTTAATTGCGCTTACTTCTTCAGACCAATTAACCAGCGTAATAATCCCCAAAGAAATCACTAAAATCACTACAACCCAAGCGAAAGCTAAACCCATTCTTCCCCCTTCTGCCGCAAAAAAGATAGCAACAGGAATGGTTTGAGTGCGTCCGGGAATACTTCCTGCTAACATTAAAGTTGCCCCAAATTCACCCAAAGATCGAGCAAAAGCCAGCATTGTTCCTGAGAATAATCCGGGTTTAGCCAGAGGAAGCATCACTTTCCAAAAAATCGTCCATTCAGAAGCCCCTAATGTTCTCGCACAGGCAATTAAACTGCTATCAATTTGTTTAAATGCCCCTAATGCTGTTCGATACATTAAGGGAAAAGCGACAACTGTTGCTGCAATAACTGTGGCATACCAAGTAAAAATAATTGAAAAGTTAAGACGGGAAAAGAGAGGGTTTAAAGGCCCATTTCTGCCCAATAAAAGTAACAACAGAAAACCAACAACCGTAGGCGGTAATACGAGAGGAGCGGTTAATATTCCATCAATTAATCCTTTTCCTTTGCCGCGATAACTAAACATTAAACGTGCGGCTATAATCCCCAAAAAGAAAGTGATAATCGTTGCAAGAATCGCGGCTCTAAAGGAAATCCAGGCAGGAGATAAATCAGAAAAAAATTCTTCAAACATGAATCTATTAAGAGTAAAACTTTTTAGAGATGGACGGCTTTAGCTCTAAATTAACTTGCTAATTCAAAACCATAGCGCTCAAATAAAGATTTAGCTGTGTTACTGGATAAAAAGCGAATAAATTCTTTTGCAGCTTCCGGGTTTCTGCTATCTTTAATCACTGCAATAGGATAAACAATTGGAGAATGATATCCGGCGGGTGCTGTTGCTACAATTGAGACTTGATCAGAAATTTTTGCATCGGTGGTATAAACCATTCCCGCGTCAACATTTCCCGTTTCAACAAAAGTTAAAACCTGTCGAACATCTCTGGCAAAAACTAATTTTGAACGAAGTTGATCAAACATATTCATTGATGTTAAGACTTCTCTAGCATATCTTCCAGCCGGAACACTTTCTGGTTCACCTATCGAAATTATTTGCACCTGACTATTCGTTAAATCTTGAAAGTTCTGCACTCTAGGATTATTTTTAGGGGTAATTAAAACAATGCTATTTTTGAGTAAATCTTGGCGTGTTTCTGATAAAATTAGTCCTTTTTCTTGCAGTTCATTCATTTGTCTAGGAGCGGCAGAGATAAACACATCAACCGGGGCGCCTTGTTCAATTTGTTGTTGCAAGGAACCAGAAGGGCCAAAATTATAGGTGAGTTTAATGTTAGGGTTTTCCTGTTGATATAGAGGTTGAATGGCGTTCATCGCATCCGTCAGACTGACGGTGGTGGAAATGATTAACTCGGCTTGTTCTGAGGTTTGTGGGTTAGTTTGACTACAGCCAACGGCTAACAGCAGGGAAAAGACAAACCCACAAGCTCGGTTGATGAGGCGGCGACGGTTCATAGAAATGCTAGTTTTTTTAACATTTGTAAAACAACTTAGCAAACATAACCGATCTCTTCTCGAGTTTTTGTATTTTTTAATACAAAAATTAAAATTCTAAAGGATTAGGAAACAGAAAATTTTGATTCAAAAATAATCTTTTGAAATCGTTAATTAGACTACTGAATCCTTCAATATTATTGATGTATTCTATTCAAAGAGAAAATCAAAAGCTCAAAAACTCAAATAGAGTGAAAAAATGCCCAATATAAAACTCCGTGTCCAATAGAGTAACACGGAGCCAACCAGGATGAAAAAAGTCAAGTTACAGTTTGATCGTTGTCTTGTAGATTCGCTGACAGGTGATCAAAACAATGAAAAAAATCAGAAGCTTAATTAAGAGTGGAGCGATTAAAAAACCCCAGCCCAAAATGGCACATCCAGACAAAATCAGCAAAATTCTATGAATTTCATCTGGGTCAGCAAGCTTCAGTAATACTGTAGCCAGGACAGCAATTAATAAACATAGAACAAAGACAATCACGAGAATAACCTAACGTAAGATAAACAGGTTAGTTCGTCAGAAAATGATGTTGGGTCGCAATCCAATACAACTCTAACCAAAATCGAGGATTGTCTTTTTTCAGCTTAGACATGGGATCACGGACGAGGCGTGTTGCATTAATACAAACAACCTCAATTAATCCCATATTTTCAGCAATATCCTTGAATGCGTCTTGGTGGGCTTGCAATTCTCGTCTTCTTTCTTGGGGATAATAAATTCCCAAATAGTAGAATTGTTTGCCCGAACGTTCTAGATAACATTCAAGGACTTTGACATAACACGAGTCTAAAGCTTTTCCGGCTTCAGGATAGTAGTTCTCGACAAGATGCACAAACTCTTGAACGAGATAGTCTCGGCTAATCATCATAGGCGTTGATAGGTAAGCCAACTTGGTCTTACATAGGGTAAACACTGAACCTTAGTACAAGGATTTTTCAGCTTCCTACATTTATTTTCAAACGTATTAAATCGATGCTGATAATCCTCATGTTTGGAAGCATCATTAGAATTATTGACCGTAGTGACTGGACAAAATTCTTGAATGGCTTTACAATATTGAGGCGGAAAACTGGAAATTTTGACCGTGCGATGATTTTTGAGTGCGAGTTCTTTATCGAGATCTTTATCAAGAAGAAACTCACTATAATCAGCCAAGTTGTCAAGCCCTAAGATATTTAACCAAAGTTCGGTTGCAATCCAAAAGACTAACTTTGCCAAGAACTTTTTCCATCGAATTTGCATTGATTCTGCCTTCTCATTACAAGATCCGATCTTCTTCACTCGGCTGACTATTATTCTAGTTGATCAAGCCTTCATGTGATTTCAGAGAAGTTAGCACTGAATCGACATTCTAAGGTGAAGAAAGAGCAGAGTTGACTCAATTTGAACTTCATATTACACTTAATCAGAACGAGATTCAGATACTAGAGAACTGTTGGAAGTCTTGATCAATTCTGGATCACTACAACTTCCAACAAGTTTCAAATCCTGTAGTCGCTCATCTTAAGCGAGATAAGCTTCTTGGTGGGTTTTAATCGTGCAGTCAGAACGAGGATAAGCTACACAAAGTAAAACCCATTTATTTTCCAATTGTTCATCATCCAGGAAGCTTTGATCTTCTTGATCAACTTCCCCTTCTTGAATACGACCCACACAACTCGAACAAGCACCCGCACGACAAGAAGACGGTAATTCAAGCCCTTGTTCTTCTGCTGCATCTAGGATATAAACATCCTCTGGAACCTCTATCGTGACATCTATTTCAGGAGGTTGTTTCTTTTTGCCTTTAATCAGGCGAACTTTGTAGGTTGCAGTCATAATTAATCTTCTCCAAAATAATGGTCGAGAGGTTTTGGGTTGTTTAGCGTGGAATACGCGCTCAAAACATCAGACTTAAAACCCTAGCTACAAGGAGTAGCTGAAGGAGTACAATCACCTGCCGCAAAGGACTTACCACAGCCACAGGTTTGACTAGCATTCGGGTTATTGAAGACAAACCCACTTTGTGTCAAGCTTTCAACAAAGTCAATCACAATTCCATCCAAAAGCGATGCACTTTTTGGATCGACATAGATATTAACTTTGTCCTGCTGAAACGTTAAATCATCTGGCTTCGGTTGGCTTGTAATATCAATCGAATATTCATAACCATTACATCCGCCACTGATCACGGCCAGACGAACCCCTTTTTGAGGTTCAGTGCCGCCTGCGCTACCTCGAACAAAAGTCCGAAGCCGAAAAGCAGCTTTTTCTGTTAAAATAACGCTCATCTGAATCTCCTGAACAATAATAAAGGGTAGTTCGTGGAGGTTAGCACGCTAGCCTCTCTACAGAAGGATGCAAAAGCTCACGGGCTGATCTAGCCTGATCAGATTTGCCTTGACCACAAATCTGACAATCGGGATCATGGTAAGCGCGAAGCTTCGTAAATTTAGCGTTCCCGAGATCCATCGTTAAAAGTTGCCCTTCGAGAGTTTCTCCTAACCCTGTAATCAACTTGACGGCCTCTAAAGCAGCGAGACAAGCCAGGGTTCCTGAAACAGCTCCCAAGACCCCAAACCCCCAACGATCCCATTGCGGTTTTTCAGGAAAGATGCACGACAGACAGGGCGTTTGACGAGGGATAATCGCGGTCAGGTAAGCTTCCATTCCACTCATTGCCGCTTCAATCATGGGTTTATTCCACAACACACAAGCGGCGTTGAGTAAATCCCGTTCGTCAAAGTTGTGAGCGCAACTCAGAGCAAGATCAGAGCGTTTTACCAACCCATCGACATTATCTGGCGTAATGAATTCCGGAATCGCCTCAATTTCGACATCGGGATTGATTTTAGATAGGGTTTCTTTCGCCTTCAATACCCTCGGTTGACCGACCCAGTCATCTGTCATTAAGATTTGACGGTTCATGTCATCGAGGCGTAAGTCTCCTCCCCGGACTAGGATTAATTTACCAATCCCAGCTACCGCAAGATAAAGTGCGACCGTTCCTCCTAATCCTCCCACGCCTGAAACCAGAGCCGTTGAAGCTTTCAGTTTGGCTTGTCCTGCTTCTCCGAAACCGGGAAGTTGCATTTGCCGCCGATAACGTTCGAGTTCTGTTGGTGTCAGTTCTAATCCGCCCATGATGATTATGACTCAGTACCGATGTCTTGGGTTAATACAACGTTTTTGGGTGCGTCTTTGAAGACTTTGAAGAGTTTGGTTTCGAGGGGGCTAGAGGTCTTAAAGACTTCATAGGCTTCCTCTAGAGCGAGTTTGTATTTGTCGAGTTTTTCCGCTTCACTCAGATCCGGAAAAACGGTGTCAATTTCTGCAATTAACAGAGAGAATTGTTTTAAGATATGAAGCCGATTGACATTGACAAAAGTTTGATCATAAGGCAACTCAAAGAAAACAAAAAACTCTTCGGCATCTTTAAGTGTCTTGAATTCAGCAAAGCTTTTGGGTGTCGAAGTTGTAGCAGTCATTTGAGTTTAGCCTCCCAGGTTTTCAGTTGTTTTTTGAGATCAGATAACTCACGAAAGACTTCGTAAGTTTTAGCCGCTTCTTCTGGCAGTTTTTCAAAATCAGTCGGTAATCCTTCTGCCAGATCATGCAGATCCATTTTGATTTGACCTGCTTTGCTATTGAGGCGCTTGATTTTAGTTTTCAGTTCCTCAACAGCTTCGGTCGTTGGAGTTTCTGATGTGTAAGTCATTCAATCGACTCCTAATCATTTAGTGACTCAGAGGTAGAACAAAGAAAAGGATCTTCCCTTTCCCCAGGGCTATGATTTAGGCTTTAGCCGCATCAGAAAAACGTTGAGTGCATTCAATACCGGATTTAACCAGTTTTTCGCCTTGGGCTGCTAATTTTTCTAAGGAGTCAAATCCATAGCGTTGAGCATCCCGCAGCGTGCGGTTCACCACAATCAGGCGACCCGTCCAAACCAGCGCCCAACCAAACCCTTCGTGACTTAAGTCAATCACGACTTGGCATAAATTTCCGGTTTCTGTTTCTACACAAGTCGCAACCGCTCGATAGAAACATAAAATCCGTAGTCGGGTCGCCGGATCAACTTCTCCCTCAACAGAAATTGAGCGTTTTTTGTCTTTGCTGACAATGAAGGGAGACAGAACTAATTCATCAGACCAACTGCGATAAACACCGTAGTGATCTTGAGCGCGAATTTGTTGGACTAAAGCCTGTAGAAAGAGATTAGATTCAACAATATTGGTGCCTGTTTTTGGAAGCGCAGTTTGTGTTGAACTCATAGTTGGTTTGTTCGTCGTTAGGATTTAGGCGAGGTTTTTGAGTTGACTGTGATCAGTGAATCACTGTTCACCATCAACATCGTCATCTTCAACTCCAGCGTAAGAGAATTTTTGTTCTTCTTGCTGAATCACTTTCCGCAACCATGGTGGCGGACTGCCATTGAGAGTTTTGACTAATTTATCAAGAATTGCCACAATTTCCTCTTGCTCTGATTGAGCTTTCAGAGGCGTTATTTTTTTGCGAATTAAACGCGCTGCGGCACTGCCTCCAATCGCTGAAACATAAACGAGAGTACAATCTGATAAAGCCTCAATTTTGGGAACCAGTTTATCCTCATTCCCATCTTCTTTTAGATTATCATCAAACTCCAAAGTATTCAAGTAATTATAACCCGCTTTGGAAACATCGTAAACATCAATTTTTTGCGCTGAACCAAAATGAGCATTGATGTGAACTTGGTCGCAGGTTGTGAAAGCAACTTTCATCTTAGATCTCCTTTAGCTTGCTCTTTTTAGGGGAACAGACAGCCCTGGGGCTGGAAAGTCAAAATATTCTCTTGCTCGTTCTAGAGCATTTTGAATCACTCTTTCACCTTCATCAGTGAGATGTTCTACAGATTCAAAACGAAAGCCATCAGCATTTCGTAAAAACTGAGAAATCACCAACAGGCGACCACAAAAGACTAAAATCCAACCGATATCATCTTGACCGAGATTGATAAAAACCTCTGCCATTTGACCCGTTTCTTGCTCCAGACGAGACGCAACCGCCCGATAAAAAGCGGAAATCTTTTGCAGGCTTGGGATATCACGATCCCGACCTAAAGTTAGATGACCCATTAAAGATTTCAGCAAGAACTCATCTGAGCAATCTTGATAAGTTGCCGTGCCGTCTTGTACACGAGTCTGTTCAATAATCTCTCTAGCAAAAGAGGAACTAAACAGAGAAGAATTGGAAATAGAAATGGCTTCAAGATGAATCATAGCTCTAAGTCTTCCGATGCAGTGTAGGAGGTGAATGATTTGTAATTTTTGTCAGAAACATTGCAGAGAATATAGACTTTGCTCAGTCAATATTAGCGAGGCTTACATTGGAAATTCTATCGAATCAAAAGCTGAAAAATTCAACTTTTAACCTTGTTTTTAGGATTCTTCAGCCTCGATAAAAAGATTACCTAAATCCATGAGAAACTGAATCGTTCCACGATAACCAACAATACATCTTTGACCATTTCCAAACCGATCAAAGATTGGATAACCCATGCGATAAAGTGGAACATTGAGACGTTTAGCAATGGCTTTCCCGTGAGAATTTGCAATCAACAAATCTGATCCAACTGCTAACTGTTCAAAATCCTCTAAATCACCAATTGTCACCGATTCAATCGGTAAATTTTCCAATAAAGGCGATCGCGTAGTTGTGACAGCCGCGTGAATCTCCGCTCCCATTTCATGTAACAACCAACTCGTCTGATACAACAAATCGGGTTCCAACGCTAACGAAATCCGCTTGCGACCGAAATAGAAATGCGTATCCAACATGGCATCTTGCAACTGACGCCGTTGACGATTAAACACTTCCGGAACTTGATAGGGTTGCACAAAATGAGCATCTTGGCGGGAGTGAACAATCTTCGACAAACGCAACACAAACTGATCAACCGCTTGTAACCCACTCAAGCGAGGAAACACTTCATAGTTGGTGCCGAATTTTTCTTTCAACACGGCTGCTGAGGCCCGCATACTTTCGCCAATGGCTAAAGTAAATGTTGACTCCCCTAAGCGTCGTAAATCCTCAATCGACGTTCCCCCAGTGGTGACACTGTTAAACCCATCATCAAGATGCCCATCCATCGACCCTGATAAATCTGGCAGCATCACGGGTGTTAACCCAAAAGCCTCAACCATCGCTTTGACTTCTTCGGCATCACCGGGGCCGAGTAGCGAACCTGCTAAGATCGTTACCCTAGCTTTGCGATCGCTCGATGGACTGGGTATCATTTCTTCTGACTCTAGCAATGCTCCATAATAGTTACTCACTATCTGCTCGACGGTAGCTGCATAACCGTCTTGCATGGCACCCTTGTAGTCAGGAGTGGAAACTGAAATAATGGGCAACCAGTCCAATTCTGGATGTTTTGTACGAAAATCTTTGAGGATGCCCTGCATATCATCCCCCCGAGTTTCAGTTAAACCTGTTGTTAACAAACCTATGACTTCAGGCTGGGCTTTCTCAACTAGGGTGACGATAGCGGTTGAAATATTGTCTTCTCCGCCGAGTATGGTACTCACTTCTGTCATGGCGGTGGTTGACAAAGGTATCGCTTCTCGGAAGTGACGGACTAAAATTACTTTGGCGAAGGCGGTACAACCCTGAGCGCCATGAAACAGGGGTATCATTCCTTTTAACCCCAGAAATGCTAGGGATGCTCCCAGTGGAGAACTCAGTTTTAAGGGGTTAACGGCTGCTGCCTTTTTGGGTTGAGTAATTGTAGTCATTTTAAATACTCTTGCGTTGCAGTATATCGATTTTTTTGTTGGCTATTTCTGGTCTTCTGTCTTCAGGTTCGGGTGAGCCTATTCCGATTTCCCAGGGTGCTCTTTGACGAAGCTGTTCCCAAATCGGAGAATAAAGCGCTTCTTCTAGTTCTTTCGCCATCTCAACCATACCTTCATACCCGGCATAAGCATGATGACGTTCTTGGTTAATATCAAGGAAAGGAACTCGTGCTTTCAAAGCGGTGTATTGATTCCGACCCCCTGCAACTAACATATCCGCACCCGTTTTTTCAATCACTTTTAACAATTCTTGCGGACTACCTTTTTCAATGGTAATTCCATCTTTCCCTAAGAGTTGTTTAATCCGCGCCTTATCTTCTTCGGTGCTTTTCTTGGTGCTGGTTGCAACAACTTCTATCCCCAAATCTTTAGCCGCAGAAATAATTGACCAACTCTTAACCCCCCCGGTGTACAATACAATTCGTTTCCCTTTCAACCGGGCGCGATAAGGAGCTAATTTTTCATCTAGAGCAGCATTTTCAGAAGCAATTAATTTCTCAACCCGTTGTTTTAAGTCTGCACCCCCTAATTTCTCTGCAATATTTCGCAGACAACGGTTCATATCATCAATACCGTAGAAAGACTCTTCGATGAAAGGAATGTTGTATTTTTCCTCCATTTTCCGCGCCATATTAATCAATGCTTTTGAACAAATCATTACATTGAGTTTGGCGCGATGAGAATAACAAATTTCCTGATAACGAGCATCTCCGGTTATTTTTGATAAGACCCGAATGCCGACTTTTTCTAACAGTGGCGTGACGTTCCACATTTCCCCGGCGATATTGTATTCACCGATCAGATTAATATCGTAATCTGTGGTATACTCAGGTTCAGCCGTTCCCACAACATGGTCAAGTAATGCTTCCCCAGCCAGTCGATTTCCTAAGTTTTTACTGCCAACAAAACCAGCAGCATGAACTGGAATCACAGGTGTATTGTATTTTTGAGCGGCGGCTTGACAAACGGCGTCTAAATCGTCTCCAATTAATGCAGTTACACAAGTTGAATATACAAAAACCGCAGCAGGTTGATGCTGTTTAACAATTTGTGCGATCGCTTTATAGAGTCGCTTTTAACCGCCAAAGATAATATCATTTTCTGATAAATCTGTTGTAAACCCGGTTTTGTAGGTCATGGGACCCGAAGAAAGACTGCCCCGACTTCCCCAGGAATTTCCTGAACAAGCAATAGGGCCATGAACCAGGTGAGCCGCATCAGTAATTGGAACTAGGGCAATAGAAGCACCATCAAAAGCACAACCGCCTTGAGCCGCTCCCGGTTGGGATTGTTGTTTGCACGCTTTTTTATTACTGGTTCCGTTATGTGAATGGTTGTGTTCACAGGCTGGCTCGTTAACCAGTTGGGTGATTTTACCTCGGGTGAGTTTCATGGCTCTCAGTGTCGTCTTTTACAGTAATCAGTTCTTTGATTTGTGATTTGTCACCCATTTTTGGTGAGAGACCCGCTCGTTGCGGGCCTCAAAGAGTTGATTAACGAACTAAGTCAAAGGAGATGTCTGTTTTTGACGGGATATTCGTGTTGTAATCTAAGTCTTCAAAGATTGTGTTAACAATCCAGTTGAGGAGGTTGATAGCACCAGAATAACCAATCGTTGAATAGCGGTGGAGGTGATGACGATCAAAGATCGGATAACCAATGCGAACCAAAGGAGTCTTGGTATCACGCCACAGATACTTACCGTAGGAATTTCCAATGAAGAAATCAACGGGTTCAGTAAATAACAGTGAGCGTAAATGCCAGAGGTCTTTTCCGCCCCAAACGGTGGCTTGTTGACCATGAGGACTGGCTTCTAACAACGCTTTAGCTTCTTCTTCAAATTCGTTGGTGGTGTTAGTAACGAGAATGTGAACAGGTTCAATACCCATTTCCAGCATAAACTGTAACATTCCCATCACTAAGTCAGGGTCGCCATAGATAGCTGCACGCTTACCATGAACCCAAGCTTGAGAATCAGTCATAGCATCAACCGCACGACCCCGCTCAAATTCGAGCTCTTCCGGGATGGGTTGACCTGTGATTTCAGACAACTTCATCAAGAACTCATCTGTACCACGAACCCCCCAGGGACGAGCAACCGCAGTTTTTTGCTTCCATTTCTTCTCGATATATTTACGAGTTTGAACGGTTGGATAAGCTTGCAGAGCGAGGGTAAATTCTGCGTTGATCGAATCTGCCGCATCTTCTAACTTAGTACCGCCTTGGTACATTTTGAACTCACCCGTATTCGGAGAATCCAAATAGAGTTCGTTATCGGCTAAAATCGTGGCATCAATTCCCATTGCTGAGATGATATGCTTCAGTTCCCGCAGGTTGCCCATGTAGGTTTCAAAGCCGGGAATAATGTTGATTTTGCCGTTGGTGGTTTCTTTCTTTTTACCAGCCGTGAGGTCTAACAAAATGCTTTTGAGCATATTGTCATAACCCGTGACGTGAGAACCAACGAAACTGGGAGTATGAGCAGAGGGAACGGGTAAATCGTCAGGAATGACTTTTTCTGCCCTTGCATTTCCGATGAAGGCACCTAAGTCATCTCCGATAACTTCTGCCATACAAGTGGTGCAGACGGCAATCATTTTCGGTTTGTAGAGGGCGTAGGAGTTTTGTAGCCCGTCAATCATATTTTTCAGACCCCCGAACACCGCAGCGTCTTCGGTCATTGAACTCGAAACGGCGCTGAAAGGTTCTTTGAAGTGGCGGGTGAAGTGAGTCCGGAAATAAGCTACACAACCTTGAGACCCATGAACAAAAGGTAAGGTGCCTTCAAACCCAACGGCCGCTAAAATCGCACCTAAAGGCTGACAAGCTTTGGCAGGGTTAATGGTTAGGGCTTCCCGATTGAAGTTCTTTTCGCGATATTCCCAAGATTTCGTCCATTCTGCAATTTTTTCGACTTCCTCATTTGAGGGCATTCCCTCAACTTCTCGCTTATTCGCAAAAAGTTCTTGGTATTCAGGCTGATGAAATAACTCAACGTGATCTTTGATGTTCTCGACGTTCTGAGACATGATAATACTCTCCGTTCGTTGGGATTACTCAATTTCAGTGATCAGTGATCAGTGACCAGTGACCAATTTTGTAGCGATCAGTTATCAGTTATGCAGTGACCAGCTTTTACAGTTATCAGTTACCAGCTTTTACAGTTATCACTGTTGACTGTTCACTGTCTAAACTGGTCACTGTTGACTATTAACTATTAACTGTTTTCTTCCAGGGAGCGCCAATTAAGCTCCAAGTCGGACTGTTGAGGGCTAAGTCCATATCACGAGCGAAAATCGCGAATCCGTCATAACCGTGATAAGGGCCAGAGTAATCCCAAGAGTGCATTTGACGGAAAGGTAAGCCCATTTTTTGGAAGACGTACTTCTCTTTAACGCCTGCTGCAACTAAATCAGGCTTGAGTCCTTCTGCGAACTTCTCAAACTCATATCCCGTTACATCGTCATAGATTACCGTTGCATCTTTGACGTAGTGGGTGGTGCGTTTGTAGTCGTCGTTGTGAGCAAATTCATAGCCTGTTCCAACGATTTCCATTCCCAAATCTACGAAAGCGGGTACAACGTGGCGAGGACGTAATCCTCCAACCATCAGCATCACTTTCTGACCTTCGAGCTTCGGACGATATTTAGCGATGACATCGTCAGCTTGCTTCTGGTATTTAGCGATAACTCGTTCTGCTCCTTCTTTGATTTTGTCATCGAAGTTAGCAGCGATCGCACGTAGAGATTCAGCAATTTTGGTGGGGCCGAAGAAGTTGTATTCTAACCAGGGAATACCATACTTTTCTTCCATGTGGCGGCTGATGTAGTTCATCGACCGATAGCAGTGGATGAGGTTCATTTTGACTTTGGGGGTCATTTTCATCTCATGCAGCGTACCATCTCCAGACCACTGAGCTACGATGCGTAATCCCATTTCTTCGAGTAGGATACGGCTAGCCCAGGCATCTCCACCGATGTTGTAGTCTCCGATGATGGCTACATCGTAGTCTGTGCCTTCAAAATCTGCATTTTCTTTGTCGGCTTGGGGGAATACCCAGTCCCGAATGATGTCGTTGGCAATGTGGTGTCCGAGAGACTGGGAAACACCCCGGAAGCCTTCACAACGAACAGGTGCAATGGTTTTACCTGTTTTCTTGGTGGCTTCACGAGCAACACCTTCAATGTCGTCTCCGATTAACCCAACCGGACATTCGGACTGAACACTAATCCCACCATTGAGAGGGAACAGTTCTTCGATTTCTGTGATGATTTTGGCGAGTTTTTTGTCTCCACCAAATACGATGTCGCGTTCTTGGAAATCGGAGGTGAAGTTCATGGTACCGAAGGTGTCAACTCCGGTGGTTCCGATGTAGTAGTTGCGACGACCTGACCAGGAATAATAACCGCAACCGACAGGACCATGAGAGATGTGTACCATGTCCTTAATCGGACCCCAAACCACCCCCTTGGAACCTGCGTAAGCACAACCTCGAGCGGTCATTACACCGGGAAGCGATTTGACGTTGGATTTAACGCCGCAGTCTGCTTTTCCTTCTTCATGGACGTTTAGATGCTTTTCCCGTTTTTTCTTGGCTTTCTCGGGGTAGGCTTCTAGAACGTCCTGAATTAACTGTTTGTTATCCTCTACAGTTGACATGGTGTTCCTCTGTTGTTGGTGATTAGCGATTTTTGAGGCGCGTGCGCCTGCGGTTTGTAGTTAACCGTTAACAGGGTCAAATTTCTTGAATTGTTAACGGTTAACAGTTAAGGGTTGACGGATTTACTTAGCTTTAGCTTTGGGAGTGTTGGTTGCTTTGAGGAGTTCTTGCTCTTTAGCATCCGCTTCGCGAACTTTTTCGTACTCTTCTTCAGAACCGAGTAGACCGTAGTTGATTAACAGTTCTTCGAGGGTATCGTTGTCGATAGGAGTCGGGATGGTGAGTTTGGTGTTTTCTTCGATCTTCTTGGCCAAGGTGCGATATTCTTCCGCTTGTTCGTGATCGGGAGAATATTGAATAACAGTCATCCGACGCAGTTCAGCTTCTTGTACCTGCTTGGAGCGAGGAACGAAGTGAATCATTTGAGTGTTTAACCGATCTGCTAATTCTTCGATCAGGTTAACTTCACGGTTAACGTTACGGCTGTTACAGATTAAGCCACCTAAGCGAACTCCACCTGTATGAGCATATTTCAGAACGCCTCGTGCAATGTTGTTAGCCGCGTACATCGCCATCATTTCCCCGGAGGTAACAATGTAGATTTCTTGGGCTTTTCCTTCACGAATCGGCATCGCGAAACCACCGCAAACAACGTCACCTAGTACGTCATAGGATACGAAGTCTAGGTCTTCGTAAGCACCTTCTTCTTCTAAGAAGTTGATGGAGGTGATAATTCCACGACCTGCACATCCAACTCCAGGCTCAGGACCACCGGATTCTACGCATTTGATGCCTTCAAATCCTTCGAGCAGTACATCTTCGAGTTCTAAATCTTCAACTGAACCCCGTTCTGCTGCTAAGTGGAGAACTGTTACCTGAGCTTTGGTGTTGAGGATCAAACGAGTTGAGTCTGCTTTCGGGTCACAACCTACAATCATGATGCGATTGCCGTTTTGAGCCATTCCAGCCAGGGTGTTTTGAGAAGTGGTGGATTTACCGATTCCGCCTTTACCGTAAAATGCAATTTGTCGCATGGTGTGTTTCTCGCTTTAACTCGACTTAAGTTTGATAGGAACAAAAACGATTCAACCGGGGAAACTTTGTAACCTGTGATGTCTTACTCTGAACTTCAGATTAATCACATCAACAGAGTTAAAAATTTCAGCCTAATTACTGCTCGTTTTTTCAGTTAGACTTTAGAACCGAATGCTTCAGAAGGGATTCAAGATTTTTCTTTTGATCCTGTTAGGATTTTACTCTAGCTAAATCTTGAGTTTCTGTCACAAATGTAACTAAAATCTTCGGAATTTGGATGCACCTTTTCAGTGCGATTGTACCTTGAGTGGAGTAATCGGTAATGAACCGATTGAGAGGGGAAAGTGTAAGTCATACTCGAAGATGAAGATAACGGCTGAAGTATTAATTTCTGTAAACTTCAAGGAATTACGTCCCTTACGAAATCTTCAAATTCAGCATGGACCGGACATCAAACCCCTGGCTGAGAAAGCGACGCTTCGGGCGGCGAACGCTCTCGCCTTTTATCATTAGAAAGTCTAAACATTTTGGAGAATTAGAATTTAGATTGTTTGCAGAAGTCTTAAGTTAAAGTTAAATTCATTCAACTTAAAACCTCGAGAAATCAACAGCCCTTAAACGGCTTCAACAATCAGATTGGGTGAAACTTGTTGACGCAATGTGCCTTCAATTGCAATCTTTAAAGTTTCTGTACTGCTAGCACAACTACTACAAGCGCCTTGCAGAATCACTTTAACCAGATCACCCTCAACATCAAACAATTCTACATTGCCCCCATCTTGGGCTAAAACGGGTTTAATTTGCTCCGTTAACACCTGCTGAATCCGTGTAATTTTTTGCAGATTCGTGAGAACTTTAGGTGCAGTCATTGTCGCAGCTGCAGCGTGAGAAGTCGGAGTTGCAGAAATTCCAGCTAATCGGGCTTCAGCCACTTCAATCAACAGATCATCAATATCCGCCAAACAAGATCCACAACCGCCCCCTGCTTTGACATAGTTTGTAACCTGTTCAGCCGTTTCTAGATTATTTTCGAGGATAATCCGGCGAATTCGAGGTTCACTAATCCCAAAGCAAGAACAAATCAGACGACCTTCTTCTTCTTCGTGGATTTCAAGCGGAATCCCTTTGTAGGTATGGATTGCCGCTTCTAGGGCTTCCTGTCCCATCACGGAACAGTGCATTTTTTCTTCGGGTAATCCCCCCAGATAGTCAGCGATTTGGCGGTTTGTTAACTGCATCGCGTCTTCAACTTTTTTACCGATGAGTAATTCAGTCAAAGCCTCAGAAGAAGCGATCGCACTGGCACAACCAAAGGTTTGAAATCTTGCATCCGTAATGGTTTGTGTCGCTTCGTCAATTTTGAGGTGAAGCCGGAGAGCATCCCCACAGGCAATACTTCCCACTTCTCCAGTAACAACCTTTTCGCCTTCTTGAGTATCAGTAATGGTTCCCTGATTGCGAGGATTTTGGAAATATTCCATTACCTTTTCAGTGTAGTCCCACATGGCAACCTCTTGTACAGTAATTAGTTATCAGTTATGCAGTGAGAAGTTTTTACAGTTATCAGTTATGCAGTGAGCAGTGACCCTTCTAGCCTCTCTGTTCCCTGTTCCCTGTCCCCTGTAACCTATCTAATGAGCCATTACAGCCTTTTCTTGCTCTTGCAACCATTCAGCGTCATCACTATTGAAAGGAGACATCGCACGCAGACGTTCAACCACTTGAGGCATCACCTCTAATACCTGATCCACTTCAGCAACAGTAGTGTAGCGAGAGAGTGAAAAACGAATTGATCCATGAAGGACACTATAAGGAAGTCCTAGCGCTCGTAAAACGTGAGATGGTTCTAGAGAACCCGAAGTACAAGCCGAACCGGAGGAGGCACAGATGCCAAATTGGTTCAGTGATAAGAGTATCGCTTCTCCCTCGATATACTTAAAGCCAATATTGGTAGTATTCGGTAAACGTTTTGTCGGATGACCATTAACCACCGTATTAGGAATTCGGCTGAGAATGCCTTTTTCTAAGCGATCGCGCAGGCGTTTTTCTTCAGTGACATGAGCAAGATGCTGTTCGGCGAGTTCTGCGGCTTTTCCCAGTGCCACAATTCCGGGTACATTTTCCGTGCCGCCCCGTCTACCCCGTTCTTGGTGTCCGCCAATTAATAAGGGACGGAATCTGACGCCGCGACGAACATAAAGCGCTCCAATGCCTTTGGGTGCATGGATTTTGTGGCCTGAAAGTACCAACATATCAATCGTGCTGGTTTTCATGTTCAGAGGGATTTTACCCACCGCTTGTACGGCATCAACATGAAAGATGGCACCGTATTCTTTCACTAGCCGTCCAATTTCCTCAATCGGGAAAATCACGCCTGTTTCGTTGTTGGCATACATCACGCTGACTAAAGCGGTGTTTCCGGTGAGGGCAGCTTCGAGTTCGTGTAAGTCAATCAAGCCTTGATCATCAACAGAAAGATAAGTGACGGTGTAGCCTTCTTTCTCTAACCGTTTGCACATATTCAAAACAGCCGGATGCTCAACAACAGTCGTGATAATATGCCGTTTGTTCGGTTGGGCTGACAGTGCGGCACGAATGGCTGCATTATCTCCTTCAGTACCACAACTGGTAAAAACAATCTCAGAATCTTCAGCCCCCAATAGGGAAGCAACCTTTTGTCTGGCTTGTTTCACCGCTCGTCCGACCTGTCCTCCAAAGGTGTGCATACTGGAGGGATTTCCGAAGTAGGTGGTCAAGTAAGGTAACATTTCCTCAATCACCGCTGGATCGACTTGGGTTGTGGCGTTGTTATCAAGATAAATACAATCTTTCATGGCTCTGGTCCGTGATGGGGTCGGGGTGAGGCGCGAACATTATTAAAATGCTCCTATTGATTCACTCAGACTCAACTCACCCGTATATCGTCCGAAGTGTCGTTATCAGTTGTTATGGCTGGGTCGGTATTGATGGGGGTCTGTCACTGAGATCAAGACTGAACTTGAGAGCGGTAGATCTCTGGGTGGGATAAGCCATAACTCGACTCCTGATAACTGCTTGCACTGCGGCTTTAGCCTGCTGGGGGGAGAGGGAGAGAAAATAAAGATGTTGAGTCTATTTTCTCCCTCAACCACTGCCCCCTATGATTAGTTGTTTGTGGCTTCAGTCTTTTGAATGTACTGCTCATAGAAATCTAGAGCAACTTTATCGATAGTGTCGTAAGCTTCAAAGACATCAATTCCGGCTTCGGTCAACTCTTTCTTAGGACAGTCTCCGATCTTGGAAACCAGTACACCTTGACAGTCAGAGATAGTCTTGATGATATTCTCTAAGGTTGCCTCTTCACCGTATCCACCTTGACAGAAATGATCAATTTTGCGGTGTCCGACGAAAGAAGCTGTCACGCCATCGACTTCATAGATTTGGAACTCTTTGGCATGGCCGAAGTGTTGGTTGACCAACCCACTGCCTTTAGTGGCGATCGCAACTAAAATCTTAGGTTGATTTTTAGCGGGTTGCTTTTGAGTTTCTTGTTGTTGTTTGGCGACTTTGAGTTGTTCACGGAATGTCTCAATTCCGGCGTGAACTTCCTGACGTTGTTCAAAATCGTATTCCTGGGGCATATCCATGAATTTATCTTTAGTAAATTCTTGGCTGCGATCTTCTCCGAGGAGTCCAACGGCATCTGCCCGACATTGACGACAGTGACGCATTAATTTCAGACCATCTGCACAGTTATCTTGCAGATTTTTTAATTCTTTGGGGGTTGGGCCGCGTTGTCCGGTTAAACCGAAGTGGGTACCATGTTCAGGTGCGGAAATCAGGGGCATAATATTGTGGAGGAATGCACCTTTAGAACGAACCACTTCATGGACTTCTTGTAAGTGTTCGTCGTTAATTCCCGGAATCATAACCGAGTTCACTTTGCAGAGGATATCTGCTTCTCTGAGGGCGTCTAACCCTTCCATTTGACGTTCGTGAAGGATTCTGACTCCTTCAATGCCGCGATAGCGACGACGACCATAATGAACCCAGGGATAAATCTTTTCACCGATCTCGGGGTCTACCATGTTGATGGTGATGGTGACGTGATCGATATTTAAGGCTTTAATGCGATCGATGTAATCGGGTAACATCAAGCCGTTGGTTGACAAGCACAATTTAATATCGGGTGCTTTGTCGGCAATTAATTCAAAGGTGCGGAAGGTTTTTTCCGGGTTCGCTAACGGATCACCAGGGCCTGCAATGCCCAATACCGTCATTTGAGGAATTTTACCTGCAACCACTAAAACTTTGTGCGCCGCTTCTTCTGGAGTCAGGAGTTCACTAACAACTCCGGGGCGACTTTCGTTTGCACAGTCATATTTCCGGTTACAGTAGTTGCACTGAATGTTACAAGCGGGCGCAACCGCAACGTGCATCCGGGCGTAGTGATGGTGCGCTTGTTCACTGTAACAGGGGTGCTTCTCAATACGCTCTAGCAGTTTCTCATCTGTGATTTGCTTCTGAGTGGAAGAATCACAGCCACAGTTTCCTGATTTTTTGTCAGAAACTGGAGACGATGCAGCGGTCTGAGTTTCGAGTGTCAGAGTGCCTTTAGGATGTAACATTGAATTCCGTAGTAATAGTGAGAGGACTTTGAGAGCAAAAGGAACGGAGGAATTATTAAACCGATGAAGTTAACTCGGGGAGTCAGCAAGTGAATTTGTGTTTTACCGAAGAACGGTTTCAGCAACTATCGCTTTGAAGTGACTCTGCCTTTGATCATCG
This sequence comes from Limnoraphis sp., assembly GCA_050485465.1. Classification (GTDB taxonomy): domain Bacteria; phylum Cyanobacteriota; class Cyanobacteriia; order Cyanobacteriales; family Microcoleaceae; genus Capilliphycus. Next base: position 26,401 of record JBJHBL010000037.1, read on the forward strand.
GTTACACAACTCTTTCTCCGTTGTTATAAGGTTGTCCGTTTCTTTGGAATTCATCATTTTGCATGATGAGGATAAGTCATTCTTTCTGTGAGTCAGAAAAAAATTCGGAAACAAGAAACAAGAAAAGACTAAACTGGATTCAGTTGAGATATACTTTTGAGTAAAGTTATCGTTGCTGAGTTTGTCATTTCTGGTGATTGTCCTCACTTCAACTTCCGGACTCATCCTGCGTTTTGGGCAATTCCAAATTCCTAACTGTGAATTAGGTTGTACTCGTTTTTCAGCGTTAAGAACTTTATACCACCTGCCATCAGCAGCCGATTAGATTGAGTACCCGGTTCAGGTTTATTGGATTAGTTAAGGATGTACTCAGACTTTCTAAGCTTGCTCCAATCAGGGTTAAATTTTTCTTCTAGGGAGGGGGTCTAGTATTTTTTAGGTTGGGTTCTAGTCTTTTTCACCCTACTGTTGAGTATTTGTGTACTCACCCTGTATGCTTGTATTAATCAGGGCTTGACGTTATTATTTCCTTTAAATATGTGTCTTCTGATGTTGTACTCATTCCCCTAAAAAAAACTGGAGTCAGCCTCTCAAGCTCCCCCAGTGCTGTCACGGAATTCAATTCTGTATCTAAGTTAACATTTTTTGTTTAGGGGGGTTTGATATATGTGTCTATGCCCTCAAAAGTTTCAACTTCAAAAAACTGGAAACCTATAACTATCAAAGGCTTTGACTCTAGTCACCCCCTGGATTTTTGAGTTCACCTAGAATCGGGTAAAAACTTGCCCTCAAAATACCCTTCAAACTCTGATTTGGCTTAGACTTGAGTGTGAGGCGGGAAATACTCATTCCCCTACCCATAAATACTATAACCCCTCTGTAAAAATACTAGCTCCCCTACCCAAAAAAAAATATTGAGAGGTTGTAAAGTTCGATTAAATATAGGTTGAAGTTTTTGAGTACATCTCTAACTAATCAAATAAATCTAACTGGCTTAGTGCATACTGGGAGAGAGTGAGCCACTTGGTATAAGCAGTAGAAACGACACCTGTTCTAATTGACTCACGGAATCTGATGCTACAGCCCATCACAATTGGAGAACGTCGAACTCGGAAGACAAACCAGCCCCAGGAGTGTTCATCAACTCCTATCGGTTGCTGTCATCCTTCACAACCTCTCCCGCCCAGTCAAGTCAAAGGTTTACACTCTGAGACTTCAGCGACGCTTGCTGAGGGGTTAAAAGCACTCTGGAATGATTTTCAGATTGTTTTTGAGCGAGATCCTGCGGCTCGAAATAGCCTGGAAGTTTTGTGTTGCTATCCGGGTTTACACGCCTTAGCAATTCACCGGATTGCTCACTGGATGCACTCTCGTCATTTTCCCTTTTTCCCGAGGTTTCTGTCTCATTTGGGACGGTTTTTCACCGGAATTGAGATTCATCCGGGTGCGACAATTGGAAAGGGAGTTTTTATCGATCATGGCATGGGAGTTGTAATCGGTGAGACAGCAATCATCGGTGATTATTGTTTAATCTATCAAAATGCAACTCTTGGAGGCACTGGAAAAGAAAGTGGTAAACGCCATCCGACTTTAGGTCATAATGTCGTGGTGGGAGCCGGAGCCAAAGTTTTAGGCAATATCACGATTGGTAATCATGTGCGCGTAGGTGCGGGTTCAATTGTTCTTAATGATGTCCCCGATGATTGTACGGTAGTGGGTATTCCTGGTCGCGTGATTTCACGTTCGGGTAGGGATTGTCCGTTAGAACATGGCAAACTACCGGATGTAGAAGCCAAATTGATTCGGACATTATTAGATCGGATTGAACAGTTGGAACAACAAGTTCAAGAAATTCGCAACTACGAGGTTAGTGTTCGTAACTAATCTGTGATGGTTAGTGATCGGTTGATTGTCCTAAACTTTCTCTGCGGAGCCTCACACCATGTTTAACTTTTCTCATCCTGGTGCTGTTATTAGTCCGGTTGACGTTTTAGCAGGCGATCGCTGGATAGTCTACCGTCGCTTACAGGAGTTGATGATTCCCTGTTGCTGTCACTCAGATGGACGACTGTGGGTAGACATTCATCACGGCAATCATGCCATTCTATTACGAAGTACCATTCAACAGTTTACAGCTTCTCGTTCAGAGTTAGTTGATTGGTTAGAACGCTGTTGGGAAACGGATATTTCTCCTCAAGGAGTTGAAAATTATGAGTTTCACGGAGAATTAGAACGTTAATCTCAGTCCTTGAAAAAGAGGATTCAGTCAACCTTCGATTGATTTGAATCAAACGCGAACGTCTGATTTCTCTCTTTTTCAATGGGATGGAGCTTGATCTTTTGTGAAACTTCTCTTGTATTTCTGAAAACTCAGTCTTTCCCTATCTAGAAAGCCCTGAGTATAAAGCTGCAAAAATAACTAGCGTCTGAAATGGGCGATCTTGCAGCAGTTCTCAACAGCTAAAGTTCCAAACTGAATTCAATTTAGGCTTCAATTTCAAAGCAGGCTCACAAGTTCCCAAGTATAGGACTCATGATCAAGGCTATTTTTCAAGTTTGGAGTAAAAAGATCAATCACCCATTACTCGGTGATTTAGAAAGAAACATCTGTGTTTCCCTTATGCTTTAGATTGAATATCTCTCTTGCTCCGTGCTTCAGGTTTTGACCTTCTCAATCAAAACCTCTATCTGAAGTTTAAAGGTCTGGCTAAATTTTCGTCTCGATCTCAAAGGTGTGACTCTAGTGAAGAAAACGTTCAAGAACGAATTCATCATCTTCGAGACAATCTACCCTTTTCTAGTCTACCTTTACGGCTCAACAAAAAACAAGAATCATTTTGATGAGTTTCAGAATCTTCAGATAGCTTTACTTTGGTTTGAACGAAGTCTGCGCGATTCACGGGGAAGGAAAGGAAATGAATTTGAGAAAAGTTTCCTCAAGACTTCATCAGTTTGATTCTTGCTCCTTTCGTCATTTTCCCCATCCCTCAGATCCAACCTCAACTGAAGTGCCGTCATGGAATACAATTCACATTTTACGGAATTTTGTCGATTTTTGCAGGATGAACTGGCAATTTCTCACGATGAATTAACCGTTGTCATCCAACGCAGAAAACAAGCAAGTGACCCTCTCCCAATGTTACTGTGGCAATATGGATTTATCTCTCTTGGTCAGCTTCAAAAGATTTTCGATTGGCTCAAGAACAAACCTCAGTTTGATTTCTCCTAAATTTCTGAAGCAAGAAAGGGACAGGGCAGCGCGGAAATAAACAGACAACAGGCTTCTACTAAACACCAAGCCTCAAAGATACAAACTCACGCTGACTGTTCATCCTCAATTCCGAATCCCCAATCCCTCTATCAATCCTCCCTTATTTTTGCCGGATCGTCAATTCCATCGGGAATGAACGGTCAAAGCTTAAGGGAATCGATCAAAAAGCTGCGGGTGAAAACTCACAACAGTTGATTAAGCCTAATCTGTTTCTCAATGATGGGGAAATCTAGCTATGAACGACATTCAAATCAATGATACAACCTTACGCGATGGCGAACAAGCGGCTGGAGTCGCTTTCACGGTTGATGAAAAAATTGCCTTGGCGTCTTTTATGGATGCAATTGGTATCCATGAGTTAGAGGTTGGTATCCCGGCTATGGGAAGTGAAGAAGCTCGTGCTATTTCCGCGATTACTCATCTTGACCTGCGGACTTCACTGATTGGCTGGAACCGGGCGGTACGCTCTGACATCGAAGCGTCTATTGCCTGTGGTCTGAAACGAGTTCACCTTTCAATTCCTGTTTCTGAGATTCAGATTGCAGCTAAATTTCAGGGGGATGTGCAGGGGGTATTACGGCGGCTGCGAGAAGCGGTGGAATTTGCTGTTGACCAGGGGTTGTATGTCGCCGTTGGCGGCGAAGATTCCTCAAGGGCGGATGAATCTTTCTTGCTGGATGTGGCGTTATCGGTTCAAAACTGGGGCGCGAGTCGGTTTCGCTTTTGTGATACCGTGGGCATTCTTGATCCCCTGAAAACCAGTCAAAAAGTGAGTTTTTTGGTACAACATCTCTCGATTCCGGTGGAGATGCACACTCATAATGATTTTGGCCTGGCGACAGCCAATGCGTTAGCGGGGTTGCAAGCTGGAGCGACGTCGGTCAATACCACTGTTAATGGTTTAGGGGAACGGGCGGGAAATGCCGCTTTAGAAGAAGTGGTGATGGCGCTCAAACAAATGTATGACGTGAATTTGGGCATTAATACTCGTCGCCTGCGGGAGTTGTCGGACTTGGTGGCTAAGGCTTCTGGCTGTTCGGTGCCACCCTGGAAGGCGATTGTCGGTGAAAATGCTTTTGCTCACGAAGCGGGGATTCATGCTCATGGGATTTTAAAAAATCCTAACACTTATGAACCGTTTGCCCCTGAAGAAGTGGGTTGGGAACGCCGTTTGGTTGTGGGCAAACATTCAGGGCGGCATTTAGTCTCGAATGTTCTTCAACAAAATGGCATTACGTTAACATCGGAAGAAATTGCGACGGTTTTAGAAGCGGTGCGTAATCTTTCGGTGAAGTTTAAACGCAGTTTAACTGTGGAAGAATTGTTAAATTTAGTACCTGAAAGGAGAGTAGCTCATGGGATTAGCTAGAGTGGATGAAGTCGAAATTAATGATTCTCCAAAATACGAACTGGAACAAAAGGTTAGGGTTCGTAAGATGATTCGTAATGATGGCACTTTTCCCGGGAAAGAACTTGGAGAAAATTTGGTCAAAAAAGGTGAGGAAGGTTATGTTGTCAGTATTGGCACTTATTTGCAAGCTTACTACATCTATGCCGTGCATTTTTTGGATAGAAATGTTATAGTTGGATGTCGGGCTAAAGAGTTAGAGTCCGTTGACTAAAGTTTGAATGGATGATGAAGACTCTACAGTTTTTATCTCATCATCTTCTCTGATCAGTTTGTAGGTTATTAATTTGAGCGCATCGATTAATTCCAATTGATCCAATGCTTAAATTCTTCTAACCCCAATTCAACAGCCAATATAGGAGGTTTTACAATGAAAGTTATGTTACGTCAGAATGCGGCTGGACATCTTTCGGTTTATGTTCCTAAGAAAGATTTAGAAGAAGAAGTGGTTGAAGAAAAAGTGGGTGAAGATGGCAAAATTTTTGTGCTAGCCAATGGTTGGGAATTAATTTTTCCCAAGTTGGAGGAACCGTTTGATTTACCGTTAACCGCAGAAGCTAAAAAACTGTAAGTTAACTCAATAATCGCGGTTTAAATTCAGAAGCATTGGTCTTGGGTTCATCAGCAGTTGAGCGCATGACAGGCTCCATTTGGGTCAGATAAAACTGGCTAAATGTTGCTGAAGTGATGGAAAAAAATGGTTTTTTTCAAGCTTCAGAATCCCTGCTTCAAGAAAAATATTTTTGGAGTATCAGGGAAAAATCCCATCATTCTATTCGCAATAGATTGATGTGGGGCTGTCATTACGAGCAGGCAGGGAACTTGAGTAGATTTTGATTTCTAACTGAGTTCTAAAGGAGTTGGAGTAATGTTAAAAGCATCTAACATTATGACGACAGACGTCGCCACGATTCGCGGTTCTGCAACGGTTGCTGAAGCGGTTAAGCTGATGAAATTCAAACAGTTGCGGGCTTTAATTGTGGAGACTCGAACGGGTCAGGATGCTTACGGTATTGTCACCCAAACCGATATTGTCAATGCGGTTGGCGTTGGCTAAAGAACTTGGGTTAAGGAAAGAAGAACCCATTGGGAGGTAAAGACAAGGTTTTTCAGGGAGAGTGAGTGAGTCGTGTTAAAAGCAGTTAAGTCCCATGCTTTTTGTCTCTCCGTCTTTCCCTGTTCTCCCAAGACCTGAATTCTATAACGTCTCTGATGAATATTCTTTGATTTTCCTTCAACCCAAAAACGATGAATCACTCAACCTTTGATCTCAAAAAAACCTTTATTTCAGACCCTTCAACTTCTGTTGAAGTCGCCCAGAAAGAACTCGGAAATGCTTGTCGCCAACAAATTTATGCGGCTTGTATTCGGCAATCCAATTTGCGTGAAAATAGCACCAGTCCCCTGGAGGAAAAAGGTTCAGTGGCTAATTTGCTCTATCAGTGTGAGTGGAGTATTAATTCTCACGCGAACACTAATACATTAGCAATTCAATGTCCGAACTTAAGTTCTAACTGGTTAATTCTGGAAAAAATTATGCAGTTTGGTCGCCAATTAAAGCAGTTTGCGATTGGTAAAATCCGTTTGAGTTCTGGAGAGGAAACGTCTTTAGAAGTGGGAGTTGATGAGATATCGGTTCGTGAAAATTGACCTTAATTCAGTCAAATGAGTTGAGTTGACAAGCACAACACTGCCAGGAGAATTGTACAATGGCTAAGATTGGTATTTTCTACGGTTCAACTTCCGGCGTTACTGAAGAAATCGCCACGACTTTACGAGATAAATTAGGTGAAGATCTCTGTGATTTGCTCAGTATGGAAGACGATTTCGATGAATTTAGTGATTTCTTAGAGTATGATTATTTGCTCTTAGGTTGTTCCACTTGGGGAGCAGGTGAAGTGCAGAATGATTGGCGCGATCCATTGTTTGAAATGGAGTTGGAAAAACCGGATTTTTCTGGTAAAACTATTGCTCTGTTTGGTGCCGGAGATTATGTCGATCACGGGATGCACTTTGTAGGTGCATTAGGCTTGATGTATGACATCTTTACCAAATTGGGTGCAACCATTGTGGGTGCTGTTCCCACAGAGGATTATACCTTTGAACATTCCACAGCCATTCGGGATGGTAAATTTGTCGGATTACCGCTCGATGAAATTAATGAAAGTGAAAAAACCGATGAACGGTTGAATCGCTGGATTGAAATTTTGAGTGAGCATTTTCCAATTAAAGATCGCGTTTTGGCGACTGCAAGCGCCTAGAATAGATTTTGAATTGGATTCGATAGAACACTAACTCTCAATAAATCTGACTGACGACCTTTGTAGGAGAACACACATCATGGCTGCAACATTAACCAGTGTAAGAAAAAGTGGTATCACTTGGGAACCCAAATTTGTTGAATCCCTCAATCAAGAAAGTTGTTTGGGTTGTGGAAGATGTTTCAAAGTTTGCGGTTTTAATGTTTTAGGATTGATTGCGCTTAACGAAGATGGCGAAGTCGTTGATGAAGATGAAGATGAAATTGAACGCAAAGTAATGAATATTGACAATGCCGACAATTGCGTTGGTTGTCAGGCTTGCGCCCGGATTTGTCCTAAAAATTGTTACACTCACGCCACAGTAGCAGTTTAAAACAATATCCTAACAGTTATCAGTGAACAGTGAGCGGTTAAGGAATAATGGTAACTATAGAGTTTATCACCGTTCACTGGGGACATCTCAGGGTACGTCATTGGTCGGCGTACCTTTGTCCTTGTTTTCTGCACCTCTTAAAATTTTGATTGTGCAGACTGTTAACTTTTAGCACCTGGAGTTATAACGATGCGTGTTGCTCATAATATCACTGAATTGGTGGGTCGAACTCCCCTCGTTCAATTGAATTCGATTCCCCAAGCCGAAGGTTGTGTGGCTCAAATTTTGGTAAAATTGGAGGGAATGAATCCGGCCGCTTCAGTTAAAGATCGGATTGGCGTGAATATGATTAACGCCGCAGAACGAGAAGGCTTGATTATTCCGGGTCACACGATTTTAGTTGAACCCACATCTGGTAATACAGGAATTGCGCTGGCGATGGCTGCGGCTGCAAAGGGATATCGCCTGATTTTAACGATGCCGGATACCATGAGTTTAGAGCGACGGGCGATGTTGCGGGCCTATGGCGCCGAGCTTGAATTGACTCCCGGTTCACAAGGGATGAAAGGGGCGATTCAAAAAGCCCATGACTTAGCTGATAGTATTCAGAATGCCTATATGCTACAACAGTTTAGCAACCCTGCTAACCCCGAAATTCACCGCAAAACGACCGCGAAAGAGATTTGGGAAGATACTGACGGACGGATTGATTTTTTGATTGCGGGTGTGGGTACTGGAGGAACGATTACTGGGGTTGCTGAGGTGATTAAACAATATAAATCTAAGTTTAAGGCGATCGCTGTGGAACCGACAAACAGCCCGATTTTATCTGGTGGAAATCCTGGCCCTCATAAAATTCAAGGGATTGGGGCGGGTTTTGTTCCCGAGGTGTTAAATGTTGATTTAATTGATGAAGTGATGACGGTCACGGATGACGAAGCGATGAGTTATGGGCGACGTCTGGCGCGAGAAGAAGGGATTTTATCGGGAATTTCTACGGGTGCGGCTTTGGCTGCGGCGATTAAAGTGGCTCAACGTCCTGAAAATGAGGGTAAACTGATTGTGATGATTCAACCGAGTTTTGGTGAACGGTATCTCAGCACTCCGATGTTCCAAGACTTGGAAGAACAACGAGAACCTATTTTAATCCATTAATATTGCCTCTAAACCCCCAAATTCTGGGGGAAATTGATTGATTTTGTACAAATCAAACAAAATTAGGATATAGTCCTCTTGAGAGGACTTTGCTTTTTAGAGGGAGATTTTAATCTTATGGATATTAACTACTTTGATAGTTTACGCGACGAAATTTTACAAGCTGTTGATGGGTATGACCCCAAGAGCAATCCGGTTTTTTATGAAACTCTCCAAAAGCATTTTCCGGGAAGTTTCCCCATGAAAGATTATATTAAAAATACCTATGTGAAGCTTAAAAATTATGGATTTGACACGGGGAGAACTATTGGAATGGTAGCGATTTGTCGGGATGAAATTACCGATATTTTAATGGATGAAGTGATTAAATATTGGGGGAAAACTTTTAATTGTTGCAGTTTGGCAGGCTTTGTGATGATGGGAAAAACAGGTTTAGCCGCAGCAACGGATCATACTCCTATTATTGATGGGATTCGGCGATTTACATTTTATGCTCTGCCCCATATTGCGATTTCTAAAAATGGAGAAATTGGCAAGGTTTATCGGTCAGGAATAGACAAGGCTTCCCATGCTTGTGGGGCTTTAGAAGCGATTGTGAATGAGTTAGAATCGGGTTATCTGAAATTAATAACGGATATGCAGGATATTGAGCAGTCTATTATTCGTCAAAAAATTATTTCTGCTCTAAAATATGGGGAAAAACCTAATCTGGTCGAAATGACGAAGTTAGCCAGCCGGATTATTGCAGAAGATGTGGAAAAGTTGTTATCTTCTGTGGATAGTTCAGTGTTTAATTATGCGGTGATGACGGGAATACAGATTCATGGCCCGATGGATACTCATTGGATTTATCCACAAGATTTTTATGTGGTCGGTTCTAATTTACTGGGAGGTAAAATCAGTTTGGTTTTATAATGTAAGTTCAATAAAATGCGATCGCGGTTGCTCAACTATAGACTTGCAATTCCTCGTTTGATAGCAGAAATCGCCGCCTGAGTTCTATGACTGACGTTTAACTTACTCAAAATATTGTTAACGTGAAACTTAACGGTACTTTTGCTAATATGCAGAGTCTCACTAATTTCTTGATTATTTTTACCTGCCACAATCAAGCGAATCACTTCTAATTCGCGATCGCTTAATTGAGCGTTTCCCATGCGTTCAGCCAGTTTGACTCCTACCGTAGATGGAATATACTTTTTTCCCGTTAATACGGTACGAAGGGCTACAAAAAGCTCATTGGGTTGGGTATCTTTGAGTAAATAGCCTTTTGCGCCTGCCTGTAGTCCCCGATAGATATCTTCATCGCCATCATAAGTTGTCAACACAATAATTTGAGGGTTTGCAAACTCGGCACGAATAGTTTTAATCGCTTCTATTCCATCCATTTGAGGCATTCGCAAATCCATTAAGACCACATCAGGTTGATGTTGGCTAAACAATTGAACAGCTTCTTGTCCATTACTGGCCTGAGCTATAACAGAAAAATCAGGTTCTTGGTGTAATAATGAGACTAAACCTTGGCGGACAATTGCATGATCATCGGCAATGAGAACCCGAATAGAATGAGATAGATTCATGATCAGTTTCACCCCAGAATCAAAAATTTATTCAAAGCTTAACACAGACTAATATTTCGGTTCCTTGTCCCACTTCGCTGCTAACTCTCAATTCTGCACCCATGCGATCTGCTCGTTCTTTCATGCCCAAAAAACCAAAACCGTTGAGGAAACAAGGATGTTGTATATTAAACCCTTGTCCATTATCTTCAACCCGTAAACAGAACTGTTCAAGTTCATAAATTAGCTGAATATTAATGATACTAGCTTTTGCATATTTAAACGCATTTGTCAAGGCTTCTTGGGCTATTCGCAGCAAATTATTTTCGATTTCTGGAAGGAGAGGATAAGTGCTACCTATAACTTCTAAAATGGTGTGGGTATCACTCTGGGATGACATCTGGATCGCAATTTGGTTTAAAGCATGATACAAATCGACATTTTCTAATAATTGAGGGCGCAAAGCTTCTACTGAGCGTCGTGCCTCTGCTAGTCCAATTTTTGCCAGTTCACGCACAGTTTGAAGATAGGAAAGTGCTTGCTCGGTATTGCTGAGTATTACGCCTTCGGCAGCCCCTAAATGTAGGATAATTCCTGTAAATGCTTGCGCTAACGAATCGTGAATTTCTCGCGCCATCCGGTTTCGTTCTTCTAGGAGACTTTGCTCAATGAGTTGTTGAGATAGTCTTCTCAGACGTAATTGATTTTCAATACGAATCAATACTTCTTGTTCGTGAAAAGGTTTTGTAATATAGTCTACTCCCCCCTGAGAAAGGGCTTTAAATTTATCAGATATATCCTGTAAAGCACTAATAAAAATAACAGGGATATTCTGAGTTTTTTGTGAAAATTTTAACTGCTCACAAACTGTATAACCATCCATTTGAGGCATCAAAATATCAAGTAAAATTAAATCAGGCAACTTAGACTGGATGAACTGGAGTGCCAATTTCCCACTGGGTGCTAGATGAACTTTGTATTGAGTCTGAGATAACATCCTGTTTAACAAGTTTAAGTTATCAGGACAATCATCAATAATTAAAATCGTTTCTGGGTCATCTGAATTAAGCTGATGCTTCATGGTTCATTCGTTAAAGTATATATTAAATCTAGTAATTTTTCATACTGAAAATTTTTCAAACTCACTTCTATCGCTTTAGCTAATGATTGTTCAAGAACCCCTATTTTACGAACAACGCTTTGCATTTGTTCTAAATCAAGATGGGTAATAGCTTGCTGAAGATTCACGATCAACTCGAAAGGTAATGCTGCTAAAGCCGATTTTGTTAATACATTGACCTCCCAATCCGTGTTAACATCAATGGGATTAACTTCTTCAAAAATCAATTCTAAACTCAGATATTTTTGTAAAATATTGAGAATATTTTTTTCTCGAAAAGGTTTGCGAACAAAATCATCGCAACCACAAGATAAGACCACGGCTTTTTCTTCTTCAAAACTACTGGCTGTGACTGCTATAATGACTGTAGCTTGACCGTTAATTGTATTTTTAATCTGTTGAGCGGCTTCATATCCATCCATTACCGGCATTCGCATATCCATAAAGATTAAATGGGGTGAAGATTCTTCCCAAATTTTAATCGCTTCTAGCCCATTACTTGCTTCAGTTAGTTCAAAACCAAAGGGAGAAAGTAATTTAACGAGTAGTTGGCGATTATCCCAACGATCATCGACAATTAAAAGCCGATAGCAGGGTTGATTGGGCGCTATTGCAATTGCTCGACGAGAGGGTTGTTGTTGGAAATCAGAAGTTTTTACAAAGTTTGCTTTAATATTAAATTTGAATAAAGTACCGCTTCCAACTTGCGAAGTGACGCTGATTTCACCTCCCATTAACTGAATAAAATTTTGGGCGATTGTTAATCCTAGTCCCGTTCCTTCTTGGGATTTTTGACCCGCTTGGGTTTGTACAAATGCTTCAAATAAACTCTCTAATTCATGTTCGGAAATTCCTTGACCTGTATCTTCGATTTCAAAATCGATTTTATCAGATAAACTGTTTGCTTTTATTCGGACATAAACACCGCCAACTGAGGTAAATTTAATTGCATTAGAAATTAAATTGATTAAAATTTGTCGCAGTTTAGTTTCATCACTTTTGATGTAGCGAGGAACATCTATATTCCGTTCGATTAATAACTGCAATCCTTTACTTTCTGCGGAGAATTGAAAGAGATCTTCGAGGTCATTTAATAGGCGATGAAAGTCAAAGTTGGTCTCGTTAAGCGTTGCACGTCCGGCTTCAAGTTTAGATAAATCTAAGACTTGGTTAATTAGAGTTAATAAGTGTTCTCCATTGCGAGAAATTATCCCTAAATAGTCTTGTAATTCTCCAGAAAGCGATGAAGAACGATTCATTAATTGAGAAAAGCCTAAAATGGCATTCAGAGGAGTTCGTAATTCATGGCTCATATTGGCGAGGAAAATACTTTTAGCTTGGTTGGCGGCTTGTGCTGCTGCTTCGGCTCGTTTTCGTTCGATAATTTCTCGTCGTAATTCTTCGGTACGTTCGGCGACTTGTTGTTCTAAAGTTCGGTTATAATCAGCCAACAGTTTTTCAGCTTTTTTGCGTTCAGTGATGTCTTGAAAGGCTGCGATCGCATAATTGATTTGACCTGTTTCATCAATAATAGGCGTACTCGAAACCTCCAAAGAAAGAATCTGATCTCCTCCGTGAAATTCCATATCCTCAATTTTAACCGTTTCACCTCTTAAGGAACGAACAATGGGTAGATTTTCAGTCGGGTATAACTGGTTAGTTCCAGCTTGATAAAGTTGGTAAATTTCGGCTAATTGTTCAGAACTCGCTTTTGGTATTGTATAAATTCTACTGAGTTCACAGGCGGTTTGATTCGTATAGGTGATTTGCCCAGTATTATCATGTACAATTACCCCAATTGGCATAGCATCAATAAATTGAGTTAAACGATTTTCCCGTTCTTTGACTTCAGTATAAAGTTTAGCATTTGCAATAGCAATAGCAGCTTGTCCTGATAGTAATTGCAAGACTTCTAACCGTTCGGGTGTAAAGGCTTGGGCGGTCTGTCGATTTTCTAAATAAACAATGGCGCTGAGTTGTCCTTGATTCATAAAAGCTGCACATAAAATTGATTGAGGTTGTGTTTTTTTTATATAAGGATCATTGGTAAAGTTGCCTTCAGCAGTCGCATTATTTAAAACAACTTTTTCTTTAGTTCGGGCTACATAACTCACGATAGATTCGGGGATTTTTGGAAAAGTTTCAACGGGGATGGATTGTCGAACTGTTACTTTTTTATTGTCCGAGAAACATTCAGCTTCAATTCTTAATTTTCCTTGAGTCTCTAAAATTAAATAACCGAGTTGTGCGCCCACATTTTCAATCAAAATCTTCATCAACTTAGATAGCAGTTGGTCAAGAATGATTTCCCCAGAAATAGCTTCTGAAGCCTTCATTACAGTAGAAATATCTAAGGAAGAATTAGAACGACTACCTGTTATTGAAATCGAGTTAGAGACTTCTGAATGAGTATTGTTATGAATTACAAATAATTGGGGATATTGAGTTTCTAAATGTTTGACTTTTGCTGTTGCACCCCAGAGTTGATAATAGTAATGAGCTTCTTGCATATAGGCTTTAGCAGTGAGTTCTTTATCTTTAGATAAATAAAACTTGGCAGCAAGTTCGTAAGCGAGGGCGGCTTCATGGATATATTCGTTTTCTTTAGCAAGAGAAATTGCGCGATCATAATAGTCCATTGCTTCGAGAAATTGATCAAAAACTCGTGCTTTTTCAGCCTCTACCAAATAAAATTTATGCAAATAATTCATGGGAGCGTGATCCGCCCAGACCCGCATTTTATCTTGATTAGTTTTAACCCGTTTCAGAGCATTTTCTTGTTCGACGTTTGAAACTTCAACAAACATACTTAAATGCACTAGAGAATCATAAAAGTGAAATAGAGGTATGGCTACCATTCCTGACACACCATCTAAATAGGGTTCTGCTCTTGTTGAATTTTTAGCAGCTTCATTGTACTTTTCAAATAGAAAACATAACACAAGGGTATTTAGATAATGTAAGAAAATTCCTTGTCGCTCGCTTGATTCTATTAGAAGCGGGAGAAATTTTTCTTCGTTGTAAAACTCTCCGAACAGCCGAGTTGTATTTTCGGCATTATCTAGTAAATTAGAAATAACTTGCAAATACATTGCCAGTCCTATTAGGCATCTTGTATTTCTATATCTTTCCACTATTTTATAATAATTTATAGACTCTTCTTTTAACTGTTTGAGTTTGCTTCCAAGCGCAAACGAATTAAAACAATAATCAAATAGACAATAACCGATAAACTCTATATTTCCAGTTTCTATAGCACTGTAGTAAGCCTCTTTCAAAATTGACAAGCTTCCTTTAAGATGCTCTTTCCAATGTAAGATATGATTTGCAAATGTATCGAAAATTAAAGCTTTTAGATGTTGTGCATTTAATTTTTCTACCAACCTTAAACCTAATTGGCTATATTTATAACCAGCTTCAATTTTTGGTGTAGTAGTACATAAAATCACTCCATAAGTTGCATAAGCCAAACTCGACTGAGGAGCATTGCCATATTTAATAGATAAATCAATCTGTGTTAGCACAATAGGAACTAAAATTTCTGGCATACTAATATAGCCAATCCCTAGCATTTTCCCGAGAATTGACATCGCAGCTAGGGATTCTGGATCAGTCATTTCCTGTAAGTTAATTAAGTTTTCAGTTGCCAACTTTATATTGAGATTATTGGGGGATTGTGGCAAGATTAAACCCAATAACTGTAACACTTCTACTCCAATAGTCAGTGCTTCTTTAAAGTTGTTTTGTACTAAGCAAGCTTCTATCTCTAACTCATATATTTTGACTTGTTCCAGCACTGTTCTAGCATTTCCTAAAACAAGCATACTCAGGGTTTCCATCTGCTCGAAATCTCCATGTAGATAAGCGACTATTGCGGCTTCTTGATACAACGCTAAAGTCAGTTCATACTGTTGTTGCCAGCTATCGCTTGCCAGTAGTTTTATGCCAATATTCAAGTATGCTTGTGCAGCATGATAAGCTATGGCAGCTTTTGCTTTCTTCCCGGCAATCAAATTGAAGTGAGCCAGTTCATTTTTTTCTGAATGATTAGTGATGAACGAGATTCCGAAATTCAGTTGATTAACAATCTCAAATATCTTTTCTTCTCGCTTGTTAATCGGAATATTTTTCAATAGCAGTTTACCGATTTTTTGATGTAAAAGCGGCTTATCTTGTTCAGAAATTAGTGAATAAGCAGCTTGTTGAATTCTGTCATGGGTAAATTTGTATTCTAGTGATTGAGTATCGGGTAATTTTCCGGCTATGGCTAATTCCACATCGCCCATATTATGGAGTGGTAAAATTAGATTCTCTGCTATCGCGTTATATAAGCTATCTACCGTCTCTCGCATCGATTTTTGACAAATACAGGCTAAGGTTTGCAATTCAAATTGATTACCCATACAAGCCACTATTTTTAGTATTTCTTGGGTATTTTCTGGCAATCTTTGAATTTTAAATATCATTAAGTCAACAACATTATCCGTATAACTCTTTTCTTGTATTTCTTGAATATTCCATTGCCATCTGCGATAACTAAGGTCAAAGTTCAATAAATTCTCAACATATAAAGAATTAAGAAACTCATTTAGAAAGAAAGGGTTTCCACCCGTTTTATTAAAAACTAATTCGGCGATATCTCTAACTTCAGATTGACTCAAATTTAGGGTATCTGAAATCAATTGAGTAACCGTTGGAAATTCCAAATATGAGAGTAAAATCCCGTTTACACTGGCTCCATTTTTGGTAATTTCTTCCAGGGTTAAGCTGAGGGGATGAGCCGCAGAAACTTCGTTATCTCGATAAGCACCAATTAAAAATAAACCGGGTGTTGTCTGGCTCATTAACAGTTCAATTAATTTAAGAGACGCTCCATCCGCCCACTGTAAATCATCTAGAAATAGGGTAAGAGGATGTGAGGGTTTGAGAAAAACTTTAATGAAATTCTGAAACACCAAATTAAACCGATTTTGACTTTCACTCAGCCCAACTTCTGGAACTTCGGGTTGTTTCCCGATAATTAATTCAACTTCGGGAATCACATCAATAATAATTTGACCATTGTTCCCCAAAGCAGTTAATAATTTTGAGCGGCATTCTATGATCTGTGCTTCAGTTTCGGCTAGGAGTTGTTTGATTAATTCCCGAAAGGCACTCACAACCGCACTGTAGGGAATATTGCGTTGATATTGGTCAAATTTACCGGAGGTAAAATATCCCCGTTTTTCAGTTATCGGTTTATAAAGTTCTTGAACAATTGCTGTTTTTCCCATCCCTGAATAACCTGAAATTAAAAACAGTTGACTTTTTTCTGAAACTTGATGAAAAGCTGTCAGGAGCGTTTCTATTTCTTGTTCTCTCCCATAGAGTTTTTGTGGGATTTGAAATTGTTCTGAAACATCTTGACGAGCTAGGGTAAATTTTGATAGAGTTTTATTGGTATTTAACTGATTTAAGCAGTTCTCTAAATCGGCTTTGATTCCGAATGCACTCTGATAACGTTCCTCAGCATTTTTTGCCATTAATTTTATGACCATCTCTGACAAAATAGGCGGAATTTCTGGATTGATTTCTGAGGGCGATAACGCTTGTTTTGCCAGATGAAAATGAACTAACTCCAATACATCATTGCTCTCAAAAGGCAGTTGATGGGTCAGCAGTTCATAGAAGGTAATTCCCAATGAATAAAAGTCTGTGCGATAATCTAGACTTCTGTTCATTCTGCCCGTTTGTTCGGGGGAAATGTACGGCAGCGTTCCTTCTAAAACGTTCGGATTTTTTAGAGTTGGGTTTTCTCGTGTAAATTGGGTAGAAATGCCAAAATCTATGAGTTTGAGTTGTTGAGTATCTGGATTAAAAACAATATTTGAGGGGTTAATATCTTTGTGAATAGTATGAGCCGCGTGAAGGTATGCTAAACTGTCGGTGATGGAAATTGCAATTTTTAGAAATTCTTCTAAAGTAAACGGTTTTTGCTGCATCAAAATTTTCAATGATTCCCCGCCAAAATCCTCGATAAATATGACAAGGGTATTCTGATAAGGCTGCAAGTCATAAGCTTGAATACAGCCCGTTAAATTCAGGGATTTAGTAATCTGATATTCGGTACAATAACGAGCAAGTTCTTGTGGTGTGGGGTAATTTTCTTTGAGGATTTTCAGGATAACAGGTACGTTGTCTGGCTGTCGAAGGGCGCGATAAACTAAAGAATTAGCACTTTCGTAGATGCGTGTTTGAACTTCAACACCAGGAACGATAAGCATAGAGAGGCTGTTCTCCAGAAAAAGCAGACGAGGCTCAATCCGTCATCGGGTCAATAATTGTCAAAACAGTAGCACAAACATTTAACCCTTTTAGGCGAAGTTACCACAAGTCTGCTTTTTTGACGAGAGGGGTAATACCCCTCAATATTGGAACTCATTGGAGAACAGCTATTCTTCAACGAGGACAGGTTTCCCAACTCATAATAAATTTTCGGCTTCTTTAGGAAAAAATGGTTTTCCCTGACTGTTGAAGGCAATCTCTGTGGCTTTTGCTTCTAATATTAATTGCTGATTATAACTCATAAAAATCTTTTTATGGAAAACGTATTTTAGTCGTCAAATTCGTTCGACATTAACTCCCACAAATAATTTGTCACCAGTAGAATTCATACCCGCTTTTTTTAGAAATTCATGGCGGGTGTGTTGTAAGTCATTTAGATAAGTGGTGTGACTGACAATTCCTAGAAACTCATAATCTCTCACCGTGAAATCCGACTCAATTGAAAAGTTTCCATTTTGAGTTCTAACTCCATTAACAAAAAAATTAGCTATTCATAACTATTTTTGAGCAAAAACAGGTTTTCCAGTCGATACAACCTGTTCAATAATATCAGCAGCTTTTATAACTCCTCCAGATTTTGCAATCGCATTTTGTAGGGCTACTGCTCTTTTTTTATAACAGTCTTGAGTCAACACTTTCTCAACCGCTGTTCGCAGTTTAGGAATGGTTACTTGTTTCAAGGGAATCATTTCACCCACTCCCGTATAAGCAATTCGGGCGGCAACTCCAGGCTGATCATTTGCCACTGGAATTGCTACCATTGGAACACCATTTGTCAATGATTCTAGAGTGGTATTCATGCCAGCATGAGTAATTGTTAAAGTGGCTTTTTGTAAGAGTTCTAATTGCGGTGCATAACCAACAACGATAGGATTTCCAGGTAATTTTGGTAAAGATTCAGGAGTCGCCCCACCGCCCAAGGAAATCACCAATTGAGCGTCTAAATCTTCACAAGCAGAAGCGATTTTTTGAAAAGTATCTAATAAACGATTTTGAACGGTTCCCATTGAAGCATAAATTAACGGTTGACCTGTTAATTGTTCAAAGGGAAAAGAAACGGGTTTCCGCGTTGTAGTATTATGATAGGGGCCAGTATAATGAAAATAAGCAGGTAAATCGGTTCTCGGAAACTCGAATTCCCCAGGTTGTTGGCTAATTTGAGCCAATTTAGAGTAAGCATCATTGGGATGAGAATACAAGGGTAAATTGGACTTTGTGCGATATTGAGCAGTGATTTCTCGAATCGGTTTTGTTGTTAAATTGAGTAACTGATAACCCAGTTGATTGCGTAAACGTCCTTTCCAAGTTGGATCATAAGATGAGGAAGTATAAAAAGGAGGAACATTGGGATTTCGATTCAAGACTAACGCACTACAAATCGAGATAAAAGGAATATCGAGAATATCCGCAACGGTTCCACCTTCTTGTCGAACTTGATCTACTAATAAAGCATCCACACCAGCATTTTTAATCGCAGTTGGAGCTTCTTTGAGCATAGCCTCCGCAGTTTTTGCCGTGCTATTAATAGTATATTTTAAGGCCGCTAATCCACTGAGTTTTCCGATTTCAGTGAGAATATTTGCAATGGCTCCCAGAGGAAATTCATCTTCAGCTAAGGGGTAAAATTCCAAGCCACTTTCTAAGGTTTTCGCTTGAGCATCTAGAAAGTTAAAGACTGTCACTTGATGACCTCGACGGAGGAGTTCGCACCCCAAAGTAATCATTGGGTTAAGGTGTCCAGTGGTAGCCGGACAAAGAATACCAAAGTGTGTCATTAATAAAGGCTCCCCGTGTATTTAAACTTGTTTTAGCATTTAATTGACGATAGAAGTAGTGTCTAGCGCGGCGATCGCATAACCTCATCACAAAAGTTCAGCTTGAATTCAAAGTTGATTGTTGAATGGCGATCGCCTAATATTCTACCCTATTTTTGTTTGCCAATTCATTGCATAATTTTGAATCCGCTCTGCTTGGTCAGTCCCGTTAATAATTTTACGCGCACTCCAGAAATCAACACTGTTATCAGAAATACAGTCATCGAGTTTAATACCTGTAAAGATACCAAATTTCAT
This sequence comes from Limnoraphis sp., assembly GCA_050485465.1. Taxonomy (GTDB): domain Bacteria; phylum Cyanobacteriota; class Cyanobacteriia; order Cyanobacteriales; family Microcoleaceae; genus Capilliphycus. The sequence goes on from JBJHBL010000037.1 coordinate 45,944, forward strand.
CCCATGAATCAAGATAAAGAGTGCCAGATCAGGACGCATGACGAGATCAGGATTATTTACTAAATCTAATCCTAACATATCCGAATATTTCCGATAATTGTAATCCCAAGTGAGTTGAACATATCCCCGTCCATAGTAGGGATAATAACGTAGAGTTTGGCGGTGATTTTCTCCTGCGGGTTCGCCCAAATAATAAGATTCTTTTACAGGTTGGAAACTGTCTGCTGTTTCATGTTGAACTGTTGCAATAATATAAGCAATTTGAGCTTGAGAGGTAATATTTTGGCGATGAGATTCTTGGATAACTGCCTCAACTGTCGCGTTTTTATCACCGCCTTTCCAATGGGGTAATATCCCCACAGTCAGTTGAGCATCAAGTAACGCTTTAGCAGTTGTTGTTCCTAAAATATCTCCGCCACTGAGTTGACGGATAACCTTAAATTTCCTCAAGGCTGCTTGAGTTTTAAGCCCGTAGATTCCATCAACATCTTCTAACAGATGATTCGCCCGTAAAATCGTTTGAACTTCTGCACAAAATAGCCGATCTTCAGCTAAAAAACCAGAGTTAATCTCATCAAAAGGAATCGAGAGGTTTTGGTCAATCACATCTTGAAGTGTTAGACTAGATGGTTCGTCCGAACCCCCACGAGACTGTCTTGAATTCAACTGATCGAGTTTGGTTTGGGTGACAAAACCGACAATTCCATCTACTTGTAAACCTTGTTCGGCTTGAAATTTTCGGACGGCAGCATCGGTTTTTTTTCCAAAGATACCATCTGCTGTTATTGCAATTCCAACGTTGCCTAAATCTTCTTGAATTCGGCGAACTCGTTCTCCCTGCATCGGAGGAATAACTAATCGCAAATCTCCGTTTTTATCGCTGCTAAAAGGGGCTGAATCAATACCAGGAGGGAGAAAACTGACATGAAGGTGATCGTCATGTCCCGCCCAAGGTTCTACTCCTTTAATATCGGGGTCATTAAACAGAATAACCTTCACACCCAAAATAGGATTATTGTGAATTAAATCGACTAATTGTTGAGTGCGATCGCGAGAATATTTACTATCATACCAAGTGATCGGAATTTCTTCTTCAGTATTAGCAACGGGAGCAATATCAACATCAAGTCCATGTTGATGAGAACTATGAGGTTCCATTGGTCCACCGTTCGGCAGGCTAATATTTCCGATGCCAATTCGAGGCAAGCGATAAAGTTTTTCCCACTCTCTACAGATGGATATAATCGCTTGAATAACTTCTGAATGACCATAACATTTATCAGGAGAACCGTAACATTCATAGCCTTCTCCACTCGCAGGCATTTGTTGAAAAACACCTCGATATCCCCAACTCAACTGTTCGAGTTCTTCTGCTGTAAAACCAATCGGGGCGGTGCAGGCAGTATGGTCATGTTCTGAAGTTTTAGAGCGGTGGTTTGGGTTGATTTCTAATACCATTGTTGTCTCCTTGTTTTAATTTTGTTTGCTGTTTTAAAGACCACTTTTAAGAAGGGAATCTTCACCAATACCTCGGGAAAAATAACGAACGGGGTAACATAACAACCCAGCAACGGTTTTAATATGAGGTTAAGTCGAAAGTTTGTCAATCTTATCTATGGCTTGACCACTTCAAACACATCGTGAACAGGACTAGGTGCTTGCTCACTTGTATTTTCAGTTTGCACGCTGACTCGATATAATCCAGGTTTTAAGTCATCAATTGTTAATATCCATTCTTGTTCCTGCTCCTGAAAATTAAGGTTTATCGGGGATTGTTCATGGGAAATTGATGTAATTTTTGCGTTAATTTTTCCACTAAAAAACCCGGGCGTACTGATGACTTTTGCACGCATAGCGATTGCTTCATTTGTTAAGTATAAATCCTCTAAAGCGAGGCTAATTGCAGTTTGTGAGGCTCTAACACTTGCCAAATCTGATTGATTAAATTGAATTCGATTCTTTAAATCTTCTAGAATTTGATTCTGGTTTTGTAAAGAGCTATGACGTTCGGCAATAAAGCTATTATTGAAACTATTAGAAAGTTCAATGGGAATCGCAGAAACTTGAGGAACAGTACCATCACCATCAGCCAGATCAGGGCGATTTTGTAAGATTTTCGGTAATTTTTCGCTCACTGTGAGTTTTCCATTAATAAACTCAGCTGATTGTAAAGTTGCTTGCTGAATACCCGCAATGGGAATCGTTTTAAATGAATTTTGGTAAGTTTCATCTTGGCGATTTTTGTTCACTGCATCTTCAATTTCCCGATGAAATTTTAGGGCATCTTCAGCGCGACTTTTTACAATATTCGGCAGATTTTCAGCTTCGGCAATTCGTAGATAGTTATCGCCAATTTTGACCATTTCATAGATGGGAAGCAGTTGATAAACTGACGTAAAGGAGCGTAAAACATCAGTTAAATCTAAAAAGAGCTTCTTGTAGCCATTGGCGAGAAAATTGACCGCATGAACCGAACCGCGATAGGGAGTACCAAAGGTAAATAAAGCCCTACAATCTCGCCAACCTTCTAATACTTCCAAATAATAACGAGACACCAAACCTCCCATACTATGAGCCAATAAAATGACTTTTGCATCCTCCGCACCAGTGGTTTCTCGCCACCGTTTTAAGCGTTTATCTAATAGTTTTTTCAGTAACTTTGCAGACGCGCGATTATCCCGTCGCCAGTCATAAGGAAAATGATAAAAATTGGCGGGTTTTTCATCGGGATCCGTGTAAATATTACCCGAAGTTACATCAAAGTTATCGGTAATTAACCGTGCCGTTTTTGTATAACCATCAATTTTCCATAAACCGGGAATTAGATGGGTATCTTGAATAAGTGAAGTTGCTTTAATACCATCCCCTAAACTTTCCACTTCTGGGTCGTCTTGGTCTATTTTCAGGTGTTGAATTGTATTCCCTAAATTAGTTAATGTTTGCCAAATTGCCTGACCTGAAACCGCCCAAATATCTTGACCATTTTTTTGTAAGACACTCCCTGTAATTCCGGGAATAATTACAATCATGTCTTTCATCGTTATTTTTTCTGTCATCGTTGTTTTCCTAACAATTAGAGTGTTTGCGAAAGGTTATAACTAGATTTTGCGTTAAAGCCCGACTGATTGAGGGATAACTTTATACTTTTTTGACCAAGACTTCTATTTTTTCTGTTGTCCATTCTTCACTTGCATCAGTAACAACCCGAATATTTCGCTTTGGCGAATCTTCATCCACAACTGCTGCTAATAATTCTTCTAACGAATTCGTTGGTTTTTGATTACCAAATCCTTTTCGAGATTGGTCTAATTTGGGTAACTCTAGAATTTGAAAATTTGTTCCATCCAAAGTAGCAAAGACTTTAATGATATCTACCCCTTCCTGATAATTTTTGGGGAGTTGCAGGTCAAAGCGAGTTTCTTTTTGTTGTCCGGCTTCTACTACTTCATAGGGCGCACCTTTAGGATAGAATTTTTCAATACTCAAGTCAACTTGAAGGATTAAAGCCGAAATATTTAAAGTTCGATTCGATTCATTATGAATTCGCAAAGCTAACCGTTCACCAACTTCTAATTCAGGAACATTGTCTTTCCTATTCAAAACGACAATTTCTCCGTTCTCTGATTTCAGCAATTCTACCTTAATTTTGCCTTTTAAGGAAGCAAAAGCATCCTCATTGTACAAGTTTTTGACACTCTCATATTTGGCAATATGAATGAGGCGATTGATTAGCTTTTCTGCTGATTCTGGTTCGTTGATTTTGACGGAAAATAAAAGATTTTTAATCGGTTCTTTATTTCGGTTTAAAATTAGATATTCACCTTCAGAAGTCAGACGAATAAAATAATCTACATTGTCATCTTTTTCGTCTTCTGAGCAGAATTCTATCCAACGATGACCATCAACTTGTTCTTTTTTAGCTTGTAATATCGTCGGAAGCAATGCCACATTTACACCAGGAACTTCGGGTAATGGATCGGGTAAAAGAACACGAACTTTGCGAATTTGTTTGACTCCTGGAGTTGAATATACAGCAGAGTAACCGATTTCAATCATTCCTTCGGCTAATTGATTATTGATAGTTCTCAAACCATGTAGTTTTGTTACTTCTGCCCAACAGTCCGATGCTCCAACTTCTACAACTTTAACGGTAGCAATTTTATTTTGGCTGTCTTGAAAATTTCGGGTTCCAAATTTAAAAATATCGAATTCTCCGCCTTTTTTGATGCCGCTTGCTTCACCCATTTGTAGTTTCACTCGATTCTTGGTGATATCTACATTCATTACCGCAGTATTGCGGTTAGCAGTAACAGCTTTACCCCCAAAAAAAGTTCGTTTTGTCTCTCCCATCAACATCGGGGTTTGTCGGTCAAATTTATTGTGAACGAAGTTAGAAATACGATTAAAAAGTTCTTCAACAGCAATTCCTGTTCCGAATTGTCGCAAAGCTTTTAGTAAAAAATAAGTTAACGCGCCGTTGCGTTCTGTGCCTTCAAAGACATCTTCAAAAGCAAATTCATTATCCCGACAAGCCGCAATTAACGTATAACCTTTAGGTTCCGGTAACAAACCATTAAAAACCGTAATATTACGGCTATTATTTCCTGTTAAATTTTGCCAATTTTGAGCTAATTCTTCAAGCGGTGCAACTAAACTATTAGTAGGTCGGGGAGTGTTATCAATAAAGCCGCCACTGCGAATTCGATCATCTCCGCTCATTTCTCTTATTGCGCCACCGGAATGACAACTATCCAGTACCAACGTTACAACTAACTCTTTGTTCACCATTTCTTCGAGGAGTTTGGCGAATTCTATATCCCGCAAATACTGAGAATTTTCTTGACCGATATCGCAGGGAACTAAGGCTTCGTCTATACCCGCAACAGTCTTGATATCTTGAAAAATTGTTTTTGCTCGTCCGCCATGACCCGAATAGTGAATATAAACTTGATCTTGCGGTTGTGCTTTGGCAGTTAATTCTTTGAATTTGGCGACCATATTTGCATAAGTTGGTAACAGTTCGGAAGGTTCTTGGGGTTGTTCGGGATTATTAGAAGCCGTCGCCGTGAGTTTAAGAATTTGTTCAGGAGTCAGGTTAAATGTGTCTTTTAAATAGGTTTCAACGTGGTTAATATCTCGCACACATCCCCGCAAGTTTTTGTAGTAGTTTCCTTCCGGTAAACGATGGGGGAAATAGAAATCGATACCAATTAGGAGAGCGTAGAAATTAGGAGTTGAGTTGGTCATGGTTAAATCCTCAGTAAAGTTTGGGAAAATCTAAATTTAGAGAAATCTGAACTTGAAGTGTTGATTCAGTTTTGAAGCGTTGTTATCGAAACATCAATCAATAAAGCTGGGCTGAAAGTAAAACATTCAACCCAGCTTTGATGACCCCTGAAGGTGCTAATTAAACGACCTGTAGCCACATCCCAGAGTTTAATTGTTCTGTCACTACTGGCTGAAGCGAGGGTTTTTCCATCGGGACTGAAAGCAATTTTTAAGACCCAATTTCTATGGCTAATTAAAGTGTCGAAAGGTCGCTTTGTAGCCACATCCCAAAGTTTGATTGTGTGGTCAAAACTTGCAGATGCGAGGGTTTTTCCGTCGGGACTAAAAGCAACACTCAAAGCTCCTTTCTGATCGCTTGTTAAAGTTTGTAGCACGTTACCTGTAGCGACATCCCAGAGTTTAATTGTATTGCCAAAAGTTGCAGAAGCGAGGGTTTTTCCATCGGGACTAAAGGCGACACTCCAAACCGGACGCTGTTGGCTTTGTAAGGGGTCAATATCTTCTTCCTCTGTCAGATTCTGCGCTTTAAGCGTTGTGTTATCCTCAGTGCAAGCCAAGGTTTTATAATTGAGATTCAAGAGAGAAGTTAGTATTAATATTAAACCGACTAAAAACCTCATATCTCTTAAAAAAATCTGCGATTTTTGTTGATTGTTTTTCATAATCATCTCCACAATAAACTGATTTAATCTATCGGCAGTAACTCTGAGAGACTATTGAATAAACAAACTTTAATCCGGTTCTATCTGAGCAAAATGTTCTAGTAACATCCGATGAACAAACACATATCCACCCCCAACTTTTTGCAGAAAAAGACAGTTAGCCGTATAGTTCAAAAATCGAGCATAATTCCAGGGGACGTATTTGTTAAAGTAAAGGATGAAGCGTAAAGTCAAGTGTTGAATACAAGCGGCAAGTCCACCAAAGATCATCCCTATAAATAGCCCATATAAACCTCCTCCTAGCAAGCCGGGTAAAATTGTTGCAAGCCCTACGTTTTGCCCTGTCATTAATGCTAATATTGGTGCTACAATAAACCCTGCTGGTAATCCGACGAGCAACGATCCTAAGAGTCCTAGTAACACCGCACTTTTAGCCGATTTCCACATCCCCTGATTGGGAAAAATTCTGGTTTCAATTTCAGGCCCTCTAAAACCTCGACTCATACAATAAATTAGGGTACCATAGGAAAAATTAGAGAATATGATAATCAAAAACATCATTTGAACTCCAATAACTTGGTATTGCCCAATGGCATTAGCAGTCACAGGATTGCTGAGAATAAATATACCTTGTAGTCCAAAAAATATTCCGGAAATTACACCAAATATTACTCCGACACGAAGACCTTTTTTAGCTTCTATCCAAGACCATTTTATACTTTCAACGGGCTTGATTTCGAGCCGACTTAAAGCCAGAATAATACCAAAGATCAATCCTACAATTAACCCCCGTAAAACACCAAGAATCAGAACGATAATTATGCCATTTTCCATCCCAGATAGTTGATCTAAAATACCAAGAATTAGAGAAATGGGTATGGCAATTATTCCCGACATGAAAGCGGTCATCAGTAAAACACTTATTCGGTAAAATAAATTGATTTGAATTTTGTTTTTTAACCAGTTTGGCTGCAATTGCTCAATAAAAAATATAGTTTGCGATGTTTTTAACATCCCCTCTGCTAACCATTTTAACCATTTTCTCGTTTGTGATTCTGGATAATCTTTGACTTTTTTACCCCGCTTAAACATTCGTTTAATATAAGTTTCAAATAAACGTTTATAACGGTGTTCGGGTGAGCTAAGTAAGCCGCATAATTCTTCCTCTGTAAAACCTTTATAGGCTAAACTCATCACACTTAAAATTAAGGGATTACTGGCAAATTCCTCTAATTCCTTATCCTGTTGAAGTAGGGTTTTTAAATGAATGAGTTGATTTCCCGCCTCATCTAAATATTCATAAACTTGTTCTGGTGTTAACGGTTGAATACAAATTGCACTACTGAGCTTTAAACGTTCTGAAAGGGCTTCATATTCTCGGACCCGACTACAGACAACAATATCAGTCACGCCATGAGTTTCTATAAATTGATTCAAAGCCCGAACACAAGCATCACGATGTTTTTCTGAAACTTCATCTAAACCATCTAGTAGCAGAATTAATTCTTCCCGTTCGATCAATATTTTACCCAAAGAGGGAGGAACTTTATATCGATTATTCAGTTCTTCTACTAACCACTCTGCTATCGTTTTTTGCTTATTGATCCAAGATGAAAGTGTGAACACAACAGGAATTGGTTGGCTTAAATCTTGTTCACTACGAGCGACTAAACGCTGGGCTATTTTAAGCAAAGTAATTGTTTTTCCGGTTCCGGGTTCCCCTAAAATCAGCAGCGTTTTTCCCGTTCCCATTTCTGAATAAATTGCAGTATCCTGTAGTTCTTCAAAGGATTCATCAAGTTCTACAGGCACATCATCAAAAGCACCTTGAACAGCATCGGGACGGTTTTTGACCTCAAATTCAATTAGTGCATTAGTATGGAGAGAATTTTCTAAAAATCCTTTAATCCAAGACTCTTTAACTCGGTACAGTAAAGCTTGTCTATAACGATATTCTTGTTGGGTCAAGGGTTGAACTCTAGATGGAGCTTGTCCAAAATCATCCCAAATCTCTCTCGCCTGTTCTCGATATCTTTTTCGATAAATTTCTCCTTGAACTGCTTCTAATAAATCCGATGAACTCATGGTTGAATTCATGACGAATTTTTCTTTGGGAACATAAACAATTTCTGCTTTCTTTTTGAGAACAGGTTTTAAATATTCAGCGAGAGGAACTACGGGAACAATATTGCTTCCTTCAAGCTGATCAGGTTCTTCTGAATGAACGCACTGAACGGGATGTTTTTCTGGAATTTTAATTTGAATCGCAACACAACCCTGTTGAAAAGATTCGTCAATCGATTTACCTTTTGCTAAAGCTTGATAAAAACCTGTTGCAAATGCGATCGCCGCATCATCCCGAATGGCTTGACTCATCCCAATCACATAGTTAATATGTTCAATAATGGCTTCAGCTTGTACCTCTGAATAACAAGCATTTAAAAGAACACATTGAACTTGCTCCTTGAATAAGGCTAAAATATCACATAAAGTCTGGGTACTGATTAACTGTTCTCGTCCGGTATCATTTTCTAGTACCAGACCTTCTTTTCCGGTTCCATGTCCCGAATAATGAACAATAAGCGGTTCATGTTCTAAAAAGAGTTCTTGTAAATCTTCTGGACGTACTGCCAACTCAATTTCTACTTGAAATCTACTTTCTTTAGCCTGACGGTATATGACTTTCTTTAAGTCCCTAATTTCTCGCTCTAGGTTAAGATCTTTTCTAGGATTTGACGCTAAAATCAAGATTTTTTTCATCAATTTAAATGAGTTAAGCTTGTCATATTTACTTCAGGGTAGAGGCTCGAAAAAAGCCTTGATTAATAAACTGACTTTATCTTCCCTATTACCTGCTATCAGTGTTATAAGAGGTTTTTCAATCTTGAAAATTATCAACAAGTTTATTCGATAATATTGGCTTGTTATTTCCCAAATAACTGTACAGGAAAAAGCCGAAGAAAGATACTGACCCCTCGTTTAGTTTTCCGTCTATACCTCAGATTAGTAATAGACTGACCCAAAGTTTGGGAAATAACCTATACTTTCGGCTAGGTTCCGATGAGCGAAACAGCCCTGCCCATTCTGAGGGATGATTTTCTGTTTTACAAATTAAGTCACATTGCGATATAGTCCTATACGCGAGGACTTTTGTTTTTAGACCCGGACTTTAATCCCTGATCACTGTTTATTGATGGAGAAACCAGAATATTTAACCCTTCAACCCACCGCAGATGGTTCTTACACGTTTTTTTCAAGCGTGTTTAATCAGGCTTTTCATAGTCAATTTGGGGCGAAACAAGAGGCTGAACGAAAATTCGTTGAACCGTTAAATCTTCGTCAACGCGCTCAACATTCTCCCTTATTTTTACTTGATATTTGCTATGGTTTAGGTTATAATACAGCAGCAGCATTAACAGCCATTTGGGAAGTTAACCCCGATTGTCAAATTGAATTAATGGCCTTAGAACTCGATGAAACGGTACCGAAAATGGCGATCGCTCATCATGTTCTTGATTGTTATCCGCCGGAAATTGTAGAACTCTTAACCAAATTTTCGACCACTTATTGTTTAAAAAGCGATCGCCTGCAAGCTAAACTGTTACTGGGAGATGCACGGATAACGCTGCAACAGGTTCGCTCATCTGAGTTCAAAGC